>NZ_CP128474.1:0-674068 GCF_030369635.1 Microbacterium arborescens
ATGAAACCGAACCGGGGAGCACGGCTCTCACCGGTGGACACCACGTAGGTCACGGTGTGCGCACCGGCACAGCGAGCACCCCCGCGGACGACGGCCTTGTAATCCGCCCCGCGCGTGATCCGGTTTCCGCGCGCCAGCACAGAAGAGGCTGTGTCAGGCCGACAGCTCGGTGCGGCCCTTGCCGCGGCGAGCCGACAGGATGGCGCGACCCGCGCGGGTACGCATGCGGGCGCGGAAGCCGTGCTTCTTGGCGCGGCGGCGGTTGTTGGGCTGGAACGTGCGCTTGCTCATAGGGATCACTCCGGATCGGCGGTCACCGGAACGCTTCAGACCGGGGACACAGGGGTACAGGACTGCCCTCGCGGGCATAAGTCAACCGACTAAGGGTACGTCGCGATTTCCTGTAACTCAAACCGAAGCGATGGGAACCCGCAATTATCCACCGCTGTACACAGGCCCTGGCGGCGACACGCGGGCCGGAACTACAGTGGATTTGGCGCTCCCGACACCGCATGACTAGCGTGTCACGGGCAGTTATCCACAGCTATCCCCAGTTTGGCGCGTAGCTGTGTGGACAAGCATCGATCATCCGCGGGGGAACTCTTGGCTCAGCACGATCTCCCGGACGTACCGGTGTGGAACGCGGTCCTCGACCTGCTCGCCGACGATGACCGGGTCACCCCGCAGATGCAGGGCTTCCTGAGTCTCGCCGTCGCCCAGGGGGTCATGGGAGGAACGCTCTACCTCGACGTTCCGAACGACCTGACCGCGGCTCAGCTCAACAAGCGACTGCGTCAGCCCATCATGGAGGCCCTCGCTCACGTCCATGTCGAGCCCGGGGCCTCGAGCTACCGCATCGTCGTGAACCCCGAGCTCGCCGACGCTCACCTGACCGCGCCGATCCCGGTGCAGTCGGCGGCTGCGCCGGCTCCGCTGCGTCCCGCCGGCGAGGAGTACGTCGAGGCTCCCGTCTCGACGTCCCGCCACGACACGCGACTGAACCCGAAGTACACCTTCGACAACTTCGTCATCGGACAGTCGAACCGTTTCGCCCACGCAGCGGCCGTCGCCGTGGCAGAGGCTCCGGCCAAGGCCTACAACCCGCTGTTCATCTACGGCGACTCCGGACTCGGCAAGACGCACCTGCTCCATGCGATCGGCGACTACGCCCTCAACCTCTACACCGGCATCCGCGTCCGCTACGTCTCGAGTGAAGAGTTCACGAACGACTTCATCAACTCGATCGCGAACAACCGCGGATCCGCGTTCCAGGCGCGCTACCGCGAGGTCGACATCCTCCTGATCGACGACATCCAGTTCCTGCAGGGCCGCGCCGAGACACAGGAAGCGTTCTTCCACACCTTCAACACCCTCCACGACCACGACAAGCAGGTCGTGATCACAAGCGACGTCCCCCCTCGCCACCTCACCGGTTTCGAGGACCGCATGCGCAGCCGCTTCGAGTGGGGTCTGATCACCGACGTCCAGGCGCCGGACCTCGAGACCCGCATCGCGATCCTGCGGAAGAAGGCCCAGTCCGAGCGCCTCCTCGTACCCGACGACGTCCTGGAGTACATCGCCACCAAGGTGTCGTCGAACATCCGCGAGCTCGAGGGCGCCCTCATCCGCGTCTCGGCCTTCGCGAGCCTCAACCGTTCGAACCTCGACATCTCACTCGCGCAGACCGTGCTGCGCGACATCGTCGATCAGGATGACGCCAACGTCATCTCCCCCACCGACATCATCACCGCGACCGCACAGTACTTCCGCCTGTCCGTCGACGACCTGTACGGATCGAGCCGTTCGCAGGCGGTGGCCACCGCACGGCAGATCGCGATGTACCTCTGCCGCGAGCGCACGAGCCTGTCGTTGCCCAAGATCGGTCAGCTCTTCGGCAACCGCGACCACACGACGGTGATGTACGCGTACAAGAAGATCAGCGAGCTCATGAAGGAGCGCCGCTCGATCTACAACCAGGTCTCCGAGATCACATCGCAGCTCGGCCGTCGCTGAGCGCCCCTCGCTGAGCCCGTCCTACGGGCTCAGCTTGACAGCGCCCCGATGACGGCCCATCATGCCGTTCTGCACAGTGTGGAAAACCTGTGGATAACTTCGATTCCTCGTCGAACAGTTGTGAACGAATCACACATCCCCTGTGGATCGCGCCTCGGAGTCGCATCGACGCGCCTCGCCGTCCTCCCACGGTCATCCGCAGCCGGCTCACAAGTTACAAACGTGTGGTTCCCCTCTGCCGACTGGCATCGCTGGAGTTGTCCACAGTTTCCACAGCGGAGATGAAGAAGACAGTTACATCTAGAGAATTTGCGATTCGATCACCTCGACCCCGTCGGGGTCCGTCGACGGGGTGCTTCGGGAACCGCTCGACTTGGGCACTAGCATGGGAGAGCTTTCATCCACGACAAGGGAGCGCCAGTGAAGTTCCAGGTCAATCGCGACGTCTTCAGCGAGGCTGTGTCGTTCGTCGTGAAGCTCCTCCCCCAGCGCAACCCGCAGCCGATCCTCGCGGGTGTGCTGATCGAAGCCACCGATGCGGGTCTCTCGCTGTCGGCCTTCGACTACGAGGCATCCGCTCGCACGACGATCGAGGCGACCGTCGACGAGCCGGGCACGATCCTCGTACACGGACGTCTGCTGTCGGAGATCGCCAGCCGTCTGCCGAACGCGCCGATCCAGATCGCCGTCGATGACGAAGGGATCCTGCTCACCTGCGGGTCTGCGCGCTTCACGCTCGCATCGATGCCGGTGCAGGAATATCCCGCGATCCCCGAGGTCTCGGGCGAATCCGGTGTCGTCCCGGCTGAAGACTTCGCCACCGCGATCTCGCAGGTCGCCTTCGCGGCGTCGCGCGATGACGTGACCCCGGTACTGACGGGTGTGCAGCTCGAGGTGAGCGGCACCCAGCTGAGCCTGGTTGCCACCGACCGGTACCGCGTCGCTCTCCGCGATATCCCGTTCGACAGCGGCATCGTCGCCGACGAGAACACGACGACCGCGCTGGTACCGGCACGCACGCTGACCGAGGTCGGCAAGACGTTCGCCCATTCCGGTGACATCACGGTGTCGTTCTCGGGTTCGGGCGACCGCGAGATCATCGCGTTCACCGCTGGCAACAAGACCGTCACGTCGCTGCTGATCAAGGGCAACTTCCCCCCGGTCCGGCGGCTTTTCCCTGAGGCGACCGATCACCACGCCGTCGTGAACACCGGTGAGCTGATCGAGGCCGTGCGCCGTGTCGCACTCGTGCTCGACCGCTCGGCCCCGCTTCGTTTCACGTTCGGCGCCGACGGTGTCTCGATGGACGCGTCCGGCACCGAGCAGGCACGCGCGACCGAATCGGTCGATGCGACGCTGACGGGTGAGGAGGTCGTCATCGGCCTGAACCCGCAGTACCTGCTCGAAGCGCTCGCGGCGGTCAAGAGCGAGTTCACGCGCGTCACCTTCACGTCGAGTGAGAACGCCAACAAGCTCAGCCCGATCCTCATCACCCCGCAGACCTCGGGTGGCGTCGAATCGTTCAAGTACCTCCTGCAGCCGAACCTCCTCCTCCGCTGATCGTCCCGAGCGCGACCACCGCGGTGGGACTGTCGGAGACGAGAACTAGGGTGATCTGATGATCGTGGAGCAGTTGAGCCTGGTGGATTTCCGCAACTATGCGGCCGCCGAGCTCTCCCTCGCTCCCGGAGCGAACGTATTCGTCGGACGCAACGGCCAGGGCAAGACCAACCTCGCCGAGGCGATCGGATATTTCGCGACTCTCGGCTCCCACCGGGTGTCGCAGGATGCACCGATGGTGCGCGACGGTGCGGATGCCGCTTTCGTCCGGGCCCGACTGGCCCACGGGCAGCGCCGAGTTCAGCTCGAGGCCCAGCTCAATCGGTCGGGCTCGAACAAGGCGCGCGTCAACGGATCGCCGGTGCGAACCGCTGAGCTCCCCCGTTATGCGCAGGTGGTGCTCTTCGCCCCCGAGGATCTGCAGATCGTCCGCGGCGACCCGTCCGCCCGGCGTCGCTTCGCCGACCAGCTCCTCATCCAGCGCGCACCGCGTCTCGCCGGTGTCCTCGCCGACTACGACCGTGTGCTCAAGCAGCGCAACGCGCTGCTCAAATCGGCGCGGGCGCGCGGCATCCGAGGCGAGGGTCTTTCGACGCTCGAGGTCTGGGACGACAAGCTCGTCGCACTGGGCACCGACGTCATCCGTGCGCGTCTCCGACTCGCCGCTGAGCTCGCAGGCCCGGTCGCGCGCGCCTATGCCGCCATCGCCGGCGCCGATCACCGTCCCCAGCTCCAGTGGGCGCTCTCCGTCGGCGGCGCCGATCCCGAAGAGGACGACTCCCCCGCCGACGCGGGCGTAGCCGACGCAGCCGCGATCGAGCAGCTCTTCCGCACGGCCCTCGCCGACCGTCGCAGCGCAGAGCTCGACCGCGGGATCACTCTCGTCGGGCCGCACCGCGACGACCTGATCCTCCGCATCCGCGATCTGCCCGTGAAGGGCTACGCCTCGCACGGAGAGTCGTGGTCGGTCGCGTTGTCGCTCCGGCTCGCGTCGGCAGAGCTGCTGCGCGCCGAGTCCGCCCTCGGTGACCCGATCGTCATCCTCGACGACGTGTTCGCCGAGCTCGACGCCGACCGTCGCGCCCGACTGGCCGGGATCGTCGCCGATTACGAGCAGGTGATCGTGACGGCCGCGGTCGCCGAAGACGTCCCTCTCGCTCTGCGCGCCCGTACCGTGCGAGTCGAGGCGGGAACACTCCATGAGGACGACGATGCTTCCTCCTGACGAGGCGCCCGAGACGATCTCCACGTACCTCCGCCTGCGCGGGCTCGAGCCGTCGGGTCGGTGGAAGAAGCGTCGCAGGCAGCGGTCCGATGACGATGAGAATCAGCCGTTCACCTCGGGGCGTGACCCGAAGGGACTCGGCGACGTGATCGCCGACCTCACACGCCAGGCCGGATGGGACGCCCAGCTCTCGCGCGAAGACCTCGTGCTGCGGTGGGCGGAGGTCGCCGGCGAGGAGACCGCGCGTCATGCGTCGCCGGTGGCGCTGTCCGACGGCGTGCTCACCGTGCAGTGCGACTCGACGGCGTGGGCGAAGAACCTCCATCTCATGCGCACGGTCATCACCACGCAGCTCGTGAAAGCGTTCCCACAGTCGGGAGTGCAGTCGGTGCGTTTTGTGGGCCCGGACGTCCCCTCCTGGAAATGGGGCCCCAGAGCCGTTCCAGGCCGTGGCCCTCGCGATACCTACGGTTGAGCCACGTCCCCAGTCGTCGAATCCGACTTTCGCTCGCCATACGGGCGCTGAGCGCCGCGTGAGAGCGCCCGAAAGGGTAGACTGGACGGGACTGACCGAACCGATGTGGAGCGCTCGAAACCTATGACGTCTCAGAATCCCGACAGCGTTCCCGAAGACCCCGAAACCCCCGACACGGCTGAAGTGACCTCCACCAAGGTCCCCAACGAGTACGGCGCCGACGCGATCCAGGTGCTCGAAGGCCTCGAGGCGGTTCGGAAGCGTCCGGGAATGTACATCGGATCCACCGGTGAGCGCGGCCTGCACCACCTCGTCTACGAGATCGTCGACAACGCGGTCGACGAGGCGCTGGCCGGCTACTGCGACACGATCCACGTGACGATCCTCGAAGATGGCGGCCTGCGCGTCGTCGACAACGGCCGCGGCATCCCGGTCGATCCGCACGCGTCCGACCCGACGAAGTCGACCGTCGAGGTCGTGCTCACCGTGCTGCACGCCGGGGGAAAGTTCGGCGGCGGCGGCTATGCGGTTTCGGGTGGACTCCACGGCGTCGGATCGTCGGTCGTCAACGCTCTGTCCACGCGCTTCGAGGTCGAGATCAAGCGACAGGGCTCGGTGTGGCGTCAGACGTTCGCCGATGGCGGCAAGCCCCAGGCCCCGCTGGCGAAGGGCGAGGACAGCGAAGCCACCGGTACGACGGTCACCTTCTGGCCCGACGGTGACATCTTCGAGACGACCTCGTTCGACTACGACACGCTTCGCACGCGGTTCCAGCAGACGGCGTTCCTCAACAAGGGCCTCCGCATCACGCTCACCGACGAGCGTCCCGAGGCGTCCGTGGTCGTCGACCTCGACGAGGGCGGATCCGAGTCGCAGCAGCGTCACGACGACTTCCTCTACGAGCGCGGGCTCGTCGACTACGTGGAGTATCTGAACAAGCTGCGCAAGAGCGAGGTCGTCAACGACGAGATCATCGAGATCGAGTCCGAAGACACCGTGCGCCACATCTCGCTCGAGCTCGCGATGCAGTGGACGACGAGCTACACCGAGAACGTCTTCACCTTCGCGAACACGATCAACACCCACGAGGGCGGCACGCACGAAGAGGGCTTCCGCGCCGCGCTGACCACGCGTGTCAACGCATATGCGCGCGACAAGGGCCTCCTCAAGGAGAAGGACGACAACCTCACGGGCGACGACATCCGCGAGGGTCTCACCGCGGTCATCTCCGTCAAGCTGTCCGAGCCCCAGTTCGAGGGTCAGACCAAGACGAAGCTCGGCAACACCGAGGCGAAGGCGTTCGTCCAGAAGATCGTCGGCGATCAGCTCACCGACTGGCTCGACCGCAACCCCGCTCAGGCCAAGCGCGTCATCATGAAGGCCGTGGATGCCGCTACCGCGCGTCTCGCCGCGCGCAAGGCGCGCGAGACGGCCCGCCGGAAGAGCGTCTTCGAATCGGCATCCATGCCCGACAAGCTCAAGGACTGCACGAGCAAGGATCCGTCGATCTCCGAGATCTTCCTCGTCGAGGGTGACTCCGCCGGTGGTTCCGCCGTGCGGGGTCGCGACCCCGAGACGCAGGCGATCCTGTCGCTGCGCGGCAAGGTGCTCAACGTCGAGAAGGCGCGGCTCGACCGTGCTCTGGGCAACAACGAGATCCAGGCGATCATCTCGGCGTTCGGTACCGGCATCGGCGAGGACTTCGCCGTCGAGAAGGCGCGGTACCACAAGATCGTCCTGATGGCCGACGCCGACGTCGACGGTCAGCACATCACGACGCTGCTGCTGACGCTTCTCTTCCGCTACATGCGCGGGCTCATCGAAGCCGGCTACGTCTACCTCGCGATGCCGCCGCTTTACCGCCTCAAGTGGACCAACGCGGATCACGAGTACGTGTTCAGCGACAAGGAGCGCGACGCGCTGCTCGCCGACGGCCTCGCCAACGGCAAGCGCATCCCGAAGGAGTCGGGTATCCAGCGCTACAAGGGTCTCGGTGAGATGAACCCGAAGGAGCTGTGGGAGACGACGATGGACCACAGCACCCGCACCCTGCGCCAGGTGACGATCGACGACGCAGCCGCTGCCGACGAGATCTTCTCGGTGCTCATGGGTGAAGACGTCGAGTCTCGCCGCACCTTCATCCAGCGCAACGCCAAGGACGTCCGCTTCCTCGACATCTGATCGAGCCGAGCGACATCGAGAAACTGAGAACGCATGTCTGACGAAGAACGTCCCGACCTCACTCCTGCCCACAACCACGGCAACATCGACCAGGTCGACCTCCAGGTCGAGATGCAGCGGAGCTACCTCGACTACGCGATGAGCGTCATCGTGGGGCGCGCGCTGCCTCGCGTCGAGGACGGCCTCAAGCCCGTCCACCGCCGTGTCATCTACGGCATGTACGACGGTGGATACCGTCCCGACAAGAGCTACTCGAAGTGCGCCCGCGTCGTGGGCGAGGTCATGGGTCAGTACCACCCGCACGGCGACAGCGCGATCTACGACGCCCTCGTGCGCCTCGTGCAGCCGTGGTCGCTGCGCTACCCGCTCGCCGACGGTCAGGGCAACTTCGGCTCGCCCGGCAACCAGGGTGCTGCTGCCCCCCGCTACACCGAGACCAAGATGGCGGCCCTCGCGATGGAGATGGTCCGCGACATCGACGAGGACACCGTCGATTTCGAGGACAACTACGACGGCAAGACCCAGGAGCCGGTCGTCCTGCCCTCGCGCTTCCCGAACCTGCTGGTCAACGGTTCGGTCGGCATCGCCGTCGGCATGGCCACGAACATCCCCCCGCACAACCTGCGCGAGGTCGCCGAAGGCGCGCTGTGGTCGCTCGAGAACCCGGAGGCGTCGCGCGAGGAGCTGCTCGAAGCGCTCATGTCGCGCATCCACGGCCCCGACTTCCCCACGGGCGCGCAGATCCTCGGTACGAAGGGCATCCGCGAGGCCTATCGCACCGGGCGTGGCTCGATCACGATGCGTGCCGTCATCGAGGTCGAGGAGATCCAGGGCCGCAACTGCCTCGTGATCACCGAGTTGCCCTATCAGGTGAACCCCGACAACGTCGCGCTGAAGATCCGCGACCTCGCGCGTGACGGCAAGATCACCGGCATCGCCGACATCCGCGACGAGACGAGCGACCGCACCGGCCAGCGCCTCGTGGTGGTGCTCAAGCGCGACGCCGTCGCGAAGGTCGTGCTGAACAATCTGTACAAGCACACGCAGCTGCAGGAGAACTTCGGCGCCAACATGCTGGCGATCGTCGACGGTGTGCCCCGCACGCTCCCCCTCGATGGCTTCATCTCGCACTGGATCACCCACCAGATCGAGGTCATCGTCCGCCGCACGCGCTACCGCCTGAACGAGGCCGAGAAGCGCATGCACATCCTGCGCGGCTACCTCAAGGCGCTCGACGCCCTCGACGAGGTCATCGCCCTCATCCGCCGCTCCCCCACGGTCGATGAAGCGCGCGAGGGCCTCAAGAGCCTGCTCGACATCGACGAGGTGCAGGCCGACGCGATCCTGTCGATGCAGCTGCGCCGCCTGGCGGCGCTCGAGCGTCAGAAGATCATCGACGAGGCGACCGAGCTCGAGCTGAAGATCGCCGACCTCAACGACATCCTCGCGACCCCGGCGCGCCAGCGGTCGATCATCGCCGAGGAGCTCACCGCGATCGTCGACAAGTACGGCGACGAGCGGCGCACCCACATCCTCCACGGGTTCGACGGCGACATGTCGATGGAAGACCTCATTCCGGAAGAGGAGATGGTGGTCACCGTCACCCGTGACGGCTACATCAAGCGCACGCGCAGCGACAACTACCGTTCGCAGCACCGCGGCGGCAAGGGCGTCAAGGGCGCGCAGCTGCGCGCGGATGACGTCGTCGAGCACTTCTTCGTCACGACGACGCACCACTGGCTGCTGTTCTTCACGACGAAGGGCCGCGTGTACCGCACCAAGGCGTACGAGCTGCCCGAGGCCGGCCGCGACGCGAAGGGTCAGCACGTCGCGAACCTCCTCGCTCTGCAGCCGGGCGAGGAGATCGCCCAGATCCTCGACATCCGCGACTACTCCGCAGCCCAGTACCTCGTGCTCGCGACCCGCGACGGCAAGGTCAAGAAGACGGCGCTCACCGAGTACGACACGAACCGTCAGGGCGGTGTCATCGCGATCCGGCTCCGTGGCCAGGACGATGAGACCGGCGGCGACGAACTGGTCAGCGCTCTCCTCGTCGATGAGGGCGACGACCTTCTGCTCATCACACGCAAGGGCATGTCGCTCCGCTTCTCGGCCACCGACGACGCACTGCGTCCGATGGGTCGTTCGACCGAGGGCGTGAAGGGCATGTCGTTCCGCGAGGACGACAGCCTGCTCTCGGCGTCCGTTGTGCGGGACGAGGGCTACGTGTTCGTCGTCACCGACGGCGGCTACGCCAAGCGCACCTCGGTCGACCAGTACCGCACTCAGAGCCGCGGGGGTCTGGGCATCAAGGTGGCCAAACTGAACGACGATCGAGGGGTCCTCGCGGGCGGTCTCATCGTGTCGGAGACCGACGAGGTCCTCGTGGTTCTTGCCAGCGGCAAGGTGGTACGCTCCTCCGTGGCCGAGGTCCCGGCCAAGGGTCGCGACACCATGGGCGTCGTTTTCGCTCGGTTCGGTGACGACGACCGCATCCTCGCCATCGCCCGGAACGGCGAGCGAGGACTGACCGAAGACGCGGCATCCGAGGATGCCCCCGCCCCGGATGCACCCCCGTCCGCGGATACCGAAGAGAGTGGTTCTGACGCATGAGCACGGTCGCCGACAAACTCGCCAAGAAATCCACGAGCAAGACCAGCGCCAAGCAGGTGCGCCTGCGCCTCGTCTACGTCGACTTCTGGTCGGCCGTGAAGCTGTCGTTCCTCGCAGCTGTGGCCTTGGCGATCGTCACGGTCGTCGCCACCTTCCTCGTCTTCATGGTGCTCAGCACCACCGGTCTCATCGACCGGGTGGACGAGCTGTTCGTGGCGTTCTCGAACGGTGACTTCTCGATCAAGCAGTTCCTGAACCTGCCGCAGGTCATGGCCTTCGCGGCCGTCGTGGCCATCCTCAATCTCATCGTCATCACGGTGCTCGGCGCGGTCGTCGCCGGCATCTACAACGTGATGGTCAAGGTCACCGGCGGGCTGCTCGTCGGCTTCACCTCCAATTAGTAGATTCCCGATTCATCGGGTAAAGTCTTGGAGGCTGCCGGCGCGTGAAGCGCGTCGGTACGGGGCTATAGCTCAGGCGGTTAGAGCGCTTCACTGATAATGAAGAGGTCCCAGGTTCAAGTCCTGGTAGCCCCACCCCGAATCCCTCGGGGCCTTAGCTCAGCTGGTAGAGCGCCTGCTTTGCAAGCAGGATGTCAGGAGTTCGAATCTCCTAGGCTCCACAGACGAGAAGCCGGGTATCCGTTCAGAACGGATACCCGGTTTCGCTGTGTTCGCGCTGGTGTCAGCGGGTGAGCAGCCTCAAGCCGTACGCCTGCAGGATCTCGTTGACCGGCTGGAAATAGGTCGTTCCTCCGGTGCTGCAGTTGCCCGAGCCACCGGACGTGACGCCCTGCGCCTGGTTTCCGGCGAGCAGCGAGCCGCCCGAGTCGCCGCGCTCGGCGCAGACGGACGTGCGGATGAGGCCCGACACCGTGCCCTCCGAGTAGCGCACACTGCTGTTGTAGGCCTGCACTTGGCCGCAATGCCAGCCGGTCGTGGAACCGGAGCGGCAGACCGTCGCACCCACCGCCGCAGGAGTGGAGCCGGAGACGGCGACAGCGCCACCGGCGTAGTCCGAGACCGTCCCGACGGGGGTGTGCGAGGGCGTCGCGACCCAGGCGTAGTCATCGCCGGGGAAGCTCGAGCCACGGAACGTGCCGTAGTTCGTCGACGCGCCCGCTCGCCCGCAGTGACCGGCGGTCACGAACCCGCCCTCGACCGCGAACCCGACGGAGCAGCGAGACGTTCCGTTGATCGTGTAGGCGATCCCGCCCTGAATCGTCGCGAACGTCTCGGGGGCCTCGGCGGTGGTCTCCACGCGCACTGCGTCGGCCGGGGCGCCGATCTGCGCGGCGACCTCGGATGCCGCCGTGTCGCCGAGGGCCTCGACGACGACCTGATTCGTGGTCACGTCGATCCACCACGAGGTGACGTCCGCATCGGTGACGATCTCGGCCAGACGAGCGGAGATCGCTTCCAGGTCATCGATCGAGTACGCGACCTCGACGGGAACGGCCCCCGCGCTTTCGGCGGCGTGCCGAGCGTCGGTGGTCGTCACTGCGGTGTAGACGGTCCGCGTCGACTCGTCGAGCCAGGAGCCCGCGTAGGCTGCCCCGGTCTCGTCGGCGACTGTTGCGGTCGTGGCGTTCGCGGTGTCCTGGAACGCCAGGACGTCGAGGGCTCCGGCAGTGTCGGTGCCGAGCTCTTCAGCCATCGCAGAGAGCAGGCCAGGATCAACCTGCCCGGCCCCGTCGTCTGGGCTGGGCGTCTGCGCAGATGCCGGAGCGGTCATGATGCTCGTGAATGCCAGGCTCAGGGCGGCGATGCCCAGGGCCGAACGGGTCGGTGATCTCATGGGATGTCCTTCCATCGGGGGGAATGAATGGTGGGTACCCACTGGCATCAAAGCAGCCCCAGGGCGATTTGCGAAGGCCCCGTCGCGAAACTTGGACGGAATGTAACAAGCCTCGCAACAATCGAAGAAAATCAGGCGTGCGTGTGGTCGGCTCTCGTCGCGCGTGCCGTGTCCGACCCCGTGGTGATCCCATCCATCACCACAGTCACGACATCCTCGGCCAGCGTCGGCGTCACCGGCAGGTGTCCGAACAGCATCCGGTAGTAGATCGGCGCTGCGAGCATATCGAGGATGAGCGGGACGTCGATGTCGGCCCGGATGTCGCCGCGCTCGATACCTCGCCGCAGCGCAGCTTCGCTGGAGGCCCGGCGCGGGTGGAACAGCCTGTCGAAGAACTCCTTCTCGAGCTCGGGATCGAGAGCGAGGTCCGCCACGAGCGCCGGCAGAACCGACCGCCCGATCTCGTCGCCGAACGACGGGCTGAGGGAGCCGATTCCCTCGATGAGATCGCACCGGGTGCAGCCGGTGTCGGGAGTGGGTGCCGCGCCCAGTCGATCCAGGAGCGCGCTGACGATGAGGTGCTGTCGCGACCGCCACCGCCGACGCAGCGCCGGGGTGTTCGTGCCCGCGCGTGCGGCGACGTCTTCGAGCGTCAAGCCGCTGTAACCGCGCTCGGAGAGGACGTCGAGCGTCGCGCGGCGGATCGCCTCGTCGATACGCGGATCGCGGGGCCGGCCTCGACCGGGGCGGTTGCCGTGGCCGTCGTCTGTCGTCGGGACCATGACGCAACGGTACCGGTTTAAATTATGTTCTACTATCGAATGTATTACGGCGTCGAAGGGATGAGACATGACGGAAGACCGGGGGAGTCGAGTCGGAGTCCTCGACGACCGACACCGCGCGCTGACAGCGGGCATCCTGCTCTCCGTGGGCATGGTCGCGTTCGAGTCGCTCGGCGTCGCGACCGTGCTGCCGGTGATCGCGCGCGATCTCGATGGACTCGCTGCCTACGGGTGGGGGCTCTCGGCGCTCATGCTCGCGAACATCATGGGCACCGTCGGCGCGGGCCACATGGCGGATCGCCGAGGAGTGTCACGTCCCCTGATGATCGGCATGCTCGTGTTCCTCGCGGGCTGCGTGATCGCGGGTGCCGTCGGATCATGGCCGCTCTTCCTGGTGGGTCGGGTGGTCCAGGGAATCGGCGTCGGTGCGGTGATGGCCGCGAGCTACACCGTCATCGGGCGCGCATACCCGGAAGTGCTGCGAGGCCAGATGTTCGCGCTGTTGTCATCGGCGTGGACGATTCCCTCGCTCGTCGGGCCACTGCTGGCGGGGCTCGCCGCCGACCTCGTGGGCTGGCGTTGGGTGTTCGTTGCCATGGTGCCGCTGATCGTCGCCGCGATGGCGCTCACGCTTCCGCGCCTGCGCCGGATGACGGATGCCGGACCGGGCCGCGCCGAAACGGCTTCGGATGGGGGAGTGCGGTGGTGGCGCGGGCCCCTGGCCAGTTCGCTCCTGCTCACGCTGGGAACCGCGCTTCTGCTCCAGGCTCTCCTGTTCGGGAACCTCGCGCTGACGGCGGCCGGTGTGATCGTCGGCCTTCTGGTCGCGCTTTCGTCGTTCCGTCGAGTCACGCCCGAGGGAACTCTGTCGGCGCGCCCGGGTCTCGGCGCGGGCGTCATCGTGCGCCTGCTGCTCAGCGGCGCCTACTTCGGCAGCGAGGCGTTCCTGCCGCTGGCTTTCCAGGAACTGCGAGGGCAGACGCCGGCGGCGGCGGGGCTGGCGCTCTCCGCGGGCGCGCTGACCTGGGTGGCGGGCTCTCTGCTCCAGGCCCGGTGGGACCGTCGCCATCAGGGGCGCCGCCGCTCGAGGGCCGTCGCGATGGGAGCGATCATCCTGCTGCTGGGCACCCTGACGATCGCCGTCACCGCCCTCGTCGACGCGGTTCCCGCCTGGATCGCGATCGCCGGCTGGGCCGTCGGTGGACTGGGGATGGGTATCGCCTTCAATGCGTCGACGACGGACACGATGGAGCAGGCGGCCGAAGGGCAGCAGGGACAGGTGAGCAGCGCGCTGCAGCTGGCGCAGACCCTCGCCACCGCCCTCGTCGCGGGCATCGGCGGCGCGATCGTCGCGTCGGCGACGGGAGCCGCCGACCGCCTGCCGGCCGCGATCGCCACCGTGTTCGCGGCGACCGCCGCTCTCGCGGCCATCACCATCGTGCTCGCCGGTCGGCTACGGCCCGCCGCTCGGTGACGGGGCTGGGTCAGCGCGATCGCTGCTCGGTGATGTCGGCGACGGTCGCGCCGTACGCGGCGACCAGGGCATCGGCGTCGACGAACAGGCTGTAACCGTGCGCACCGGCACCCATCGCGATCCGTCGACCCACGATCGACGAATCGGCGAAGACCGGCCAGTCGTGGGTACTGCCGATCGGCACGATCGTGCCGCGCTCGTAGCCGGTCGCCGCGAGGGCGAGCTCGGGCTCGGGTAGCCGGAGCTTGTTCACGCCGACGAGGGCGCGGAGCTTCGGCCACGAGATCACCCGATCGCCGGGGACGAGCGCGAACAGGTACGTGTCGTCGCTGCGCTTGACGACGAGGGTCTTCACGATGTCGTCGGGCTCGAGTCCGAGGAGCGCGGCAGCCTCGTCGAGGCTGCGCGCGTCGGGGCGCGGGCGTACGACGACATCGAGCCCACGCTCGGCCGCTGCGAGGCGGACACGAGACGTGGGCTCGAGATCTTCGGTCATCCGATTCAGGCGTCGGGAGCGCGCAGCGGGTCGTCGGCAACCCACAGCTCGTCGTCGGCGCGCAGCGTCTGCCATGCGGCGTACAGCACGCCGGCTGCAGCGGCCACACCGAGGATCAGAGCGATGACGCCACCGGCGCCGCGCTTCTTCTTCGGCTCGGGGAGCGAGGCGCGCGACTGGATCTTCTTGGTCGCCTTCTTGCCGTACTTAGCGGCCTTCTTCTTCACCGACGACAGATCGAGGTCGACGCCGCGGCCATGGGCGAGGCGACCACGGGTGTCGTTCGCCGCATCCCACACCGACAGGGCGCCGCCCACGACGGCACCGGCGGCCGGAATGAGGGCACCGTTGTAGACCTTGCGGGTCGCGCGAACACTCTTGTCGACGTACGGCGCGGCGTACTGCTCATAGGTGTTCTGGACGGCGGGCTTGACGTGCTCGCGGTTGTAGTGGCCCAGCTGGTGGCCGGCGTCGCGTGCGACTTTGGCGGCCTCTCCCATCAGGACCTGCTGCGACTCCCACAGGGTGTTCGCCTGCTTCTGGAGCTTGCGGAGTTGCTTCTTGCGCTTGCGGCTGAGGCTCACGTGGGCCCTCCCTGCATCGTGGGACGTTTTCCCTCATCTTGCCAGAGTGCGCTCCAGCCAGCAGGGCATTGACAGGTGCGAGAATGGCACACATGCCTCAGCACACTGCAGTAGCGACGATCCACACCAACCACGGCGACATCGTCGTCAACCTTTTCGGCGACCAGGCCCCCCGCACGGTGAAGAACTTCATCGGCCTCTCGGACGGTTCGCAGGAGTGGACCGACCCCGCGACGGGCCGGCCCGGTGAGGGCCCCCTCTACACGAACGTCATCTTCCACCGCATCATCCCGAACTTCATGATCCAGGGCGGCGACCCGCTCGGACAGGGCATCGGCGGCCCCGGCTACAACTTCGACGACGAGATCAGCCCCGAGCTGGATTTCCAGAAGCCCTACATCCTCGCCATGGCGAACGCGGGTCTGCGCCGCAACGCGATCACCGGCAAGGCCGAGGGCACGAACGGGTCGCAGTTCTTCATCACGACCGACCCCACCCCGTGGCTCCAGGGCAAGCACACCATCTTCGGTGAGGTGGCGGATGACGCGTCGCGTCAGGTCGTCGACACGATCGCCGCGGTGAAGACCGGCGCACAGGACCGTCCGGTCGACGCCGTCGTCATCTCGTCGATCGACGTCGCGGCGGTCTGAGCGCTACGTGAGCGCGTCCGAGCTGCGGAGCAATCCCGACAACTTCTGTTACCGGCATCCCGACCGGCAGAGCTTCGTGCTCTGCCAACGGTGCCTGCGCACCATCTGCGCGGAATGCCAGACGCAGATGCCCGTCGGTGTGATCTGCCCCGAATGTCTGCGTGATCAGCAGAAGAGCTCGGGCGCGCCACGTCCCCGCCGCGCACCGCGCATCCTCCGCGCGGTGCGCTCCGACGACTCGCGCCCGCTGGCCACCTACGCGATCATCGGCGTGACGTTCTTCGCCTTCGTCGTCGGGCTCATCCCGGGCGCGGGGCTGATGGTGAAGCAGGCGCTCGCGCTCATCCCGCCTCTGCTCTACCCGTCGTTCACAGGATCATTCGAGCCGTGGCGCCTGTTCACGGTGCTGCTGGTGCACAGCGGATTCTGGCACGTCGGGCTCAACATGCTCGCGCTCTGGATGCTGGGGCGCAGCCTTGAACCGATGCTCGGACGCGGTCGCTTCGTGTGGCTCTATCTGCTCAGCGGCCTCGGGGGATCCGTCGCCGTCGTGCTGTTCGGCTTCACGTCGGCTGTCGTCGGAGCCTCGGGTGCCATCTTCGGCCTCTTCGGCGCCTTGCTCGTGATCGGTCGCCATATCGGGGCGAACATCACCGGTATCGCCGTCGTCCTCGGCATCAATCTCGTCATCACCTTCTTGCCGCTTCTCACGAGCGGGCTCGGTGGCGGTGGCGGTGTCCAGATCTCATGGCAGGCGCACGTGGGCGGCCTCGCGGTGGGCGCGCTGGTCGGACTCATCTATGCGCGCACGCGCACGATCCGCCGTCAGCGCCTGCAGATCTGGCTGCTCGGCGCCACAGCCGTCGGGCTGATCGCCCTGCTCGCGGTGCCGCTCGCGCTGTACTGACGAAAGTTATCCACAGGTCTATCCCCAGGTGGGGATGGAATCACACCGGTGTGATTCACCCCATGTGGATGGCGCTCAGCGCCACCGCGTGGTCATGAGGAATCCCACGAAGGCGATGCCGAAACCGATCACCAGGTTCCACCCGCCGATGCCGGGCACGGGCAGCGTGGAGCTGCTGAGGTAGAAGACGAGCACCCACACGAGTCCGATGAGCATCAGCCCCAGCATGATCGGCTTGAACCAGACCGGGTTAGGTGCGTCATCTGCGGGGCGTCGCTCCACGGTCGGGTCGTCGTGGTCGCTCGAAGATGCCATGGGAGAATCCTAGCCGCCGGACCCCGGGTCTCCCCGGCTCCGCCGGTCAGGTCTCCCACAGGCCGCCGTGGGAGAGTGGGAACGTGCTCCGCTCCGGTGATGGCATGCCGAATCGAGAGGGGCCGACATGCCCGCATGGTGGGAACAGGTCGTACACGCATTCACCGGTCGAGTGAGGCGGCACGACGATCTTCCTGATCTGCGACAGCTACCGTCTCGCGCGGTGAGACTGGAGCGCACCCACTATCTCGTGAACGACCGGGAGCGTCAGACCCGTCGCCCGCGTACCTACGTTCTGCGCACCGAGGTCGACGCGTCTCGCGGACGCGGCAACGTCGCCGTCTTCTCGAACGGTCGCGGCGTCGGGTATCTGCCCGAGCCGGTCGCGGCCGAGATGCATCCTCTGCTCGACCACATCGGCGGCGCGGCCGTGGTGAACGGCGCCGGCGTCAGAACCGGTAGCATCCGGCTTTGGATAGATCTCCCGACCCCGGGTTCGGTCCGCGGGCTCGTCGATGCCGATACCGCGAACCGGGATACGGCG
This sequence comes from Microbacterium arborescens, assembly GCF_030369635.1. NCBI lineage: Bacteria > Bacillati > Actinomycetota > Actinomycetes > Micrococcales > Microbacteriaceae > Microbacterium > Microbacterium arborescens. Next base: position 17,617 of record NZ_CP128474.1, read on the forward strand.
AGCGAGCACGCCGAACCGCAGAAGCGATCCGAAACGCGTCGGCAACGATTCACCCGGTTCACCCGCCCGTCGGTGGTCGGGTGAAATGGAGGTCTTCTCTGCGACCACCCCCAGGGCCGAAGGATAAACTCGGCGATTGTGGAGAGCACCCGTACGTCGACCAGACGCTCACGTCGCTCGCAGTCGCGCCCGCGACGTCGTGTGAGCGTCATCAGCGTGTTCGGTGAGCTCCTTCTCACGGCCGGCGTCGTGATGCTGCTCTTCGTGAGCTGGCAGATGTGGTTCGGCGACATGATCATCGGCTCGCAGAAACAGGCCGAGGCGCAGGCGCTCTCGCAGCAGTGGCAGGCACAGGCACAGGCACAGGAGTCGCCCACGCCCAGCGAGACTCCCGCAGGCGATCCCGAGACTCCCGGCCCCGCCGCCATCCCGGTTCTCGCCGAGCCCGAGCAGGGCGCCGAGTTCGGCGTCATGTACATCCCGCGTTTCGGCCCCGACTGGCAGTTCACGATCGCGAACGGCACGGGGAAGAAGGCGATCCTCGACAAGGGACACATCGGTCATTACGAGGGATCGGCGATGCCGGGCGCGGACGGCAACATGGCCGTCGCGGCACACCGATGGACCTCCGGTGCTCCCTTCGACCCCGTCGACCGCCTCGTGGTCGGCGATGCGATCGTCATCCAGACCCAGGACGGCTGGTACACCTACCGCTTCCGCAACGTCGAGTACGTGCAGGACACCGCGATCGAAGTGCTCAACCCTGTTCCGCAGCAGGTCGACCTCAGCGCCAACGGCAAGTACCTCACCCTGACGAGCTGCGCGCCGAAGCTCAACATGCTCGAACGCATCATCTCGTACGCGGTGTTCGAAGAGTTCACCCCGACGTCGGCGGGTCCGCCGGCATCGCTGACAGAGGGAGCCCCCGCCTGATGTACGGAGCATTGTGGCGAGTTCTGCCCGGTCCCTGGTGGCTCCGGGTCGTCTTCCTCCTCATTCTCGCGGCCGCCGTCGTCTACGCGCTGTTCTTCTGGGTGTTCCCCGCCGTCGCGCCGTTCTTCGCCCCCGGCGAGGAGTCGACGGTCGGGTGACCGCCGTTCTCGTGATCGACAATCACGACAGCTTCATCCACACTCTCGTCGGGTATCTCCACGAGCTCGGGGCCGAGACCGAGATGGTGGAATCGGATGCCGTGGCCGATCTGTCGCGCGCGATCGCGGGCTTCGACGGCATCCTCGTCTCACCCGGCCCGGGGACCCCCGAGGGCGCCGGCGCCTCGATCGACGTCGTGCGCGCGGCGGCGGCATCCGCGATCCCCTTACTCGGGGTGTGTCTCGGGCATCAAGCCATCGCGGTCGCGTTCGGTGCGACCGTGACGGAAGCGCCGGAACTCATGCACGGCATGACCTCTGACGTTCGGCATGACGGGTCATTCCTCTTCGAAGGGGTGCCCACGACGTTCACGGCAGGCAGGTATCACTCGCTTGCGGTGCATGCGGAGACCGTCCCCGACGAGCTGCGGGTGACCGCTCGGACTGCGGGCGGCACGGTCATGGCGATCGCACATCGTGACGCGCCGATCGTCGGTGTGCAGTTCCACCCCGAGTCCGTGTTGACCGACGGCGGCTATCGGATGCTCGGCAACTGGCTCGAGTCGGCAGGGCTAGCGGGCGCGGCACTACGCGGCGCGCGGTTGCATCCGCATCGGAGGTGAGTCCTCAGCTTCCGGTGCAGACCCGGAGTGTGACGGTCGACCCGATCGGCACTTCTCCCGGCGCGAGCGACTGCGATGAGACGGTTCGTCCTCCCGCGGCCGCGGCGCAGCCCGGGTCTTCGACCACCTCGGGCACCAGTTGCCGTGACTCCTGCTGCAGCTCGCGCTCGGCGGCCTCGACCGTGTATCCGGTGAGATCGACGAGAGTCACGGTGCCGCTCGCGACGACGAGGTTGACCGACGACCCCATGGCGAGCGCAGAGCCCTCCGGCGCCGAGGCCTCGATGACCGTGCCGGCAGGCAGGGTCGGGTCGTTGCGCGAGCGTACGGTGCCCAGTTGCAGACCGGCACGCTGCAGCGCTTCGGTCGCCTCCGTGCGAGAGAGGTTCTGCAAGGGCGGGACCGTGGCCATCTCCTGACCCGTCGACACGTACACCGTCACACGCTGTCCGGGAGACAGGGTGATGCCGGCGGCGGGCTCGGTGTCGATGACGTCGCCCGCCGGTACCGTGTCGTCGCTGCGGTCTGAGCGGACGGGATTCAGCTCGGCTTCCGCGATGAGGTTCTCCGCGAGGTCCCACGACTTGCCGGCGACTTCGGGCACGACGCGCGACGTGCTGGGGACGGTCGTGCCCGCGTCGCGGAAGGCCAGCACCCAGATGAGCACCGCGATGAGCAGCGCCGCGAGCACCGCGACGCCGGCCCAGATCCAGCTGACCGGGGGACCGGACTGCGTCCGCCGCATGGTGTTGTCGGTGCTGAGCTGACGAAGCGAGCGTGCCGTCTCGGCTGCATGTCGCGGGTCGGGTCCGTAGAGCTCGCTAGCGAGCGCGCCCATCTGACGCTTCGTCGGCTGTTTGCCGCCGACGGCCTGCTCGAGGGCGGCCCGGAACTCCGTGGCGTCTTGGAACCGCTGGAAGGGGCTCTTCGCGAGGGCCCGCAGCACGACGGCATCCAGCGCGCGCGGCACCTCGTCGGAGATCTCCGACGGCGGCAGCGGCGCCTCGCTGACGTGCTGGTAGGCGACGGCCACGGGCGTCTCGCCGCGGAAGGGCGCGCGCCCGGTCAGCAGCTCGTAGAGAACGACGCCGGTCGAGTAGAGGTCGGCGCGCGCGTCGACCGGCTCGCCCTTGGCCTGCTCGGGAGAGAAGTAGGCGGCCGTGCCGATGATCGCGGTCGTCTCGGCGACCGTCGACGACGAGTCGGACACTGCGCGTGCGATGCCGAAATCCATCACCTTCACGGCCCCCGCGTCGGTGATCATGACGTTCCCGGGCTTGATGTCGCGGTGAACGACCCCGGCGCGGTGCGAGTACTCGAGGGCCTCGAGGATGCCGTCGACGTAGCGCACCGCATCCGCCTCGGCGATGGGCCCGGCGTCGACCATGTCTTTGAGCAGGCGTCCGGTCACGAGCTCCATGACGATGTACGGCACCGAATGCTCGCTGCCGTCCGGGTCGGTCTCGGTGTCCTCACCCGCGTCGAACACCCGCACGATCGACGGGTGCGCCATGCGCGACGCCGCCTGTGCCTCGAGCCTGAACCGCATGCGGAAGCCCGCGTCGTCGGCCAGCTCGCGCTTGAGCACCTTGATGGCAACGTCTCGCCCGAGGGTGACGTCGTACCCTCGATACACGCTCGCCATGCCGCCGCGCCCGATGGGCTCGTCGATGCGGTAGCGCCCTGACAGCACACGTTGCTCTGCCGACACGTCACTCCCTGCGTTCGACTCGTACTCGGATGTTGGACTCATGGTCGAACTCGGTCAGTTGTTGCTTCCGCCGTTGCCGTTTCCGCCGCCGTTGCTGCCGCCGTTGCCGTTCTGGCTGGGGGTCGGCGACGGCGCCGTCTGAATCGTGGCGGCCGCCTCGGAAGAGGCGGGCGACGTGCGGTCGCCGCTCTCACCCGCGCACGTCACGGTGTACGTGACCGAAAGGGCTCCGGAGTCTCCGACGGTGACCGGAGCCGGGCGCTGGTTGAGGCTGAAGCTCGACGTGGTCTGGCCGTTGGCGAACGTGCCGCCCGAGACCGTGAAGCGGTACTCCGACGGGGTCAGACCCGCGGGGCACGTGTAGCTCGACCACATGACCTGCACGGTCGAGCCCGCGGTGACGCTGGTGACGGTCTGCCCGTTCGACTGGATGGTCGGTGCGGCCGGCGCCTCGAGCGGGCTCTGCTCGGCGTACGACGTCAGGGTCACCGAATCGGTGGGCTTGACGTTGCCGAGCGGGACGACGTCGTAGACCTGGCCGACCTGATCCTCGCTCGGAGCGGGGTTGCCGGGAGCGCAGGTGACGTTCTCGAGGCCGGCGCGCTCGGCGACGGCGAGAGCGTCTTCGCACGAACGGCCGGTGAGGCCGAGGCCGTCGACGTTGATCGACGTCGGGGTGCTCGGGGTCGCCGGCGCCGAGGGCGTATCGGCGGGGGCGGACGGTGCCGAGTTGCTCGGGGTCGAGGGAGTGGGCTCGGGGTCACCGCCGCCGGAGAGCAGCGCGAAGAGCGTGCCGCCGAGCACGATCACGAGCAGCGCGATGAGCGCGACGAGAGGCCAGGTCCACCGGCTGCGCTTGCGCTTGGGCGTCTCGTTGAGATCGGCGTCGGCAGCCGCGGCGTCCGACCCGGCGCCTGCAGCGCCCGCAGCGGCGAGCCCGGCACCGGCCGCCGCAGCGCCTGCCGGCAGCAGCAGAGTCGCGGTGTCGCCTCCCTCTGAGGGCAACAGCTGCGTCATGTCGCTCGTGCCGGCGCCGGCCGCGATCGCCGGGACCGCAGCGTGAGCCGCGGCCAGATCTCCGCGGCGGAGGGCGGATGCCGCCCGTGCGACGGCCGACGCGGATGCCGGACGGTCATCGGGCTTCTTCGCGATCATCGCGAGGATGAGCCTCTGCACCGGGTCGGAAACGGTCGCAGGCAGCGGCGGAGGCTGCTCGTTGATCTGCGCCATGGCGATCGCGACCTGCGACTCACCCGTGAACGGACGCTTGCCCGCGACGGACTCGTACGCGACGATGCCGAGCGAGTAGATGTCGGTCGCCGGGGATGCCGGGTGCCCCGAGGCCTGCTCGGGGGAGAGGTACTGCACCGTGCCCATGACCTGACCGGTCGCTGTCAGCGGCACCTGATCGGCGATGCGCGCGATGCCGAAGTCGGTGATCTTCACGCGGCCGTCGGGGGTGATGAGAAGGTTTCCCGGCTTGATGTCGCGGTGTACGAGGCCAGCCGCGTGCGCAGCCTGCAGCGCCGATGCGGTCTGGGCGACGATGTCGAGCGTCTTGTCCGACGACAGCGAGCCCTCGCGCTCGAGGATGGTCGACAGCGCCTCGCCGGGGACGAGCTCCATGACCAGGAACGCGCTGCCGTTCTCTTCGCCGTAGTCGAAGACGCTCGCAATGCCCTCGTGGTTCACGAGTGCAGCGTGACGGGCCTCGGCGCGGAAGCGCTCGAGGAACCCGGGATCACCCATGTACTCGTCTTTGAGGATCTTGATCGCCACCGTGCGGCCGATGACGTGGTCAGTGGCTTCCCACACCTCGCCCATACCGCCGATCGCGATCCGCGAATCCAGTTCGTAACGCCCGCCGAAGCTCACGCCTTGCATGGGTCTCATCTGTTCAGCACCGCCTCGATAACCTTCTTCGCAATGGGGGCTGCGATCCCGCTGCTCGTCCCGGCCTGCCCCTGGCCGCCCCCGTTCTCGACCATCACTGTGACGGCCACCTGGGGGTCATCCGCCGGCGCGAAGCCGGTGAACCACAACGTGTACGGATCGCCTGGACCGTGCTCCGCAGTGCCCGTTTTTCCGGCGACATCGACGCCGTCTATTCTTGCACCGCTCGCCGCACCATCACGGACATTGGCGACCATGAGGGTTCGCATCTGCTCGGCGACATCCGTGCTGAGCGCACGTCCGAACTCGCTCGGCTCGAACTTCTCCTGCACCGTCAGGTCTGGTGCGACGACGGAGTCGAGCAGCTGCGGCTTCATCACCATGCCGCCGTTCGCGATGCCGGCCGAGACCTGGTTGATCTGCAGCGGCGTCGCGACGACGTCCCCCTGACCGAAGCCGGAGAGCGCCGTGCGGGCGTCGTTCAGTCCTCGGGGGTACTCGGACGCGGCCGCCGGGAGCGGGATCTCCATCTCGCTGTTGAACCCGAACTTCTCGGCCTCTTCGCGGATGGCGTCGTCGCCGAGTTCGACCGCGAGCTCGGCCATCGGGATGTTGCAGCTGAGTCGGAGCGCGGTCGCCAGGGTGACCGTGTCGCCGGGGCCACAGGTGCCGAGGTCGAAGTTGTGGAGCGTGTTGCTCGTGCCGGGGATCGTCCAGGTCGCGGGGTTGGGGAACGTCGAGTCGGGCGTGTACTTGCCTGACGACAGTGCGGCCGAGGCCACGACGAGCTTGAAGGTCGATCCGGGCGGGTTGAGGTCGCCGCCGATGGCGCGGTTGAACAGCGGCTTGAGGGGGTCGGCCGCGAGCTGGTCGTATGCCGCGTTGACCTCGGCGGAATCATGCGAGGCGAGCAGGTTGGTGTCGAAGCTCGGGCTCGTCACCATGGCCAGGATGCGTCCGGTCGACGGGTCGCTCGCGACGACGGCGCCCTCGTACCCCTGCAGGGCGTCGAAGGCGGCCTGCTGGATCTTGGGGTCGACCGTGAGCAGCACGTTCGACCCGCGCGCGGGTGCACCCGAGATGATCTGCTCGAGGCGGGCGAGGAACTGCGTGTCGTCGGTGCCCGAGAGCGACTGGTTCATGATCTGCTCGATGCCCGTCGACGAGCCCAGCACCGGGTTGATCCAGCCCGTGATGGGCGCCCACAGGGCGGCATCCGTGTACTGGCGCTGCCACGAGTAGATGTCGCCGCTCGGCACGGATGCCGCAACGACCGAGCCGCCCGCGATGATCGACCCGCGCTGAACCTCGAACGAGTCGTACAGCGTCCGCCGGTTGCCCGGGTTCTCGTTCAGCGCCTGGGCCTGGATCACCTGGATCCAGCTGGTCGAGACGAACAGCGCGAGGAACATCGCCAGCATCACGAAGCTGAGGCGCCGCAGTTCCTTGGTCATCCGATCACCACCCGGGGTCGAGAGCGAACCGCATCCGAGATGCGGAGGAGGAGGGCCACGATGATCCAGTTGGCCACGAGCGACGAGCCGCCCGCTGCGAGGAATGGCGTCGTCAGGCCCGTCAGGGGGATGACCCGGGTCACGCCGCCGACCATGATGAACACCTGCAGCGCGATCGTGAACGACAGGCCGGTCGCGAGCAGCTTGCCGAAGTCGTCCTGGCCCGCCAGGCCGATGCGCACGCCGCGGCTCGTGAAGACCATGTAGAGGCACAGCAGAGCGAAGACGCCGATGAGGCCGAGCTCTTCACCGAGGCTCGGGAAGATGTAGTCGCTCTGCGACAGCGGTGTCATCCACGGGCGACCCTGGCCGAGCCCGGTGCCGATGAACCCGCCCTTGGCGAGTCCGTAGAGGCCGTTGATGAGCTGGAAGCTGCCGCCCGCGGCATCGACGTTGTTCGGGTCGAAGGGGTTCAGCCAGTTCTGGAAGCGACCGTTGACGTACGGCAGCACCTGCGAGGCGAGGATCACCCCTGCCAGCACCAGGCTGAGGCCGATCATGACCCAGCTGGTCTTTCCCGTCGCGACGTAGAGCATCGCGATGAACATGCCGAAGATCAGGGTTCCGGTGCCCAGGTCGCGCTGGAGCACGATGATGCCCAGCGAGATCGCCCAGATGACCAGCACCGGGCCGAGCTCGCGTGCCCGGGGCCACGTCACGCCGAGGAACCGGGTGCCCACGGACGTGAGCGACTCGCGCGTGCGCACCAGGTAGCCCGCGAAGAAGATCGCCAGGGCGATCTTCGCCAGCTCGCCGGGCTGGAACGAGACGATGCCGCCGATCGACACCCACACGTCGGCGCCGGCCTCGACACCCAGGCCCGGGACGAACGGCAGCAGCAAGAGCGCGATGCCCGCGAAGCCGAAGACGTACGTGTACCGGAAGAGCACGCGGTAGTTGCGCAGGGCGATCACCACGATGAGCGCGGCCACCAAGGCGATCGCGCACCAGACGATCTGACGCACGGCCAGCATGTCCCAGCCTTCGGACGTGCCCTCGAGGTCGATGCGGTAGATCATGGCGATGCCGATGCCCGACAGCAGGGTGGCGATCGGAACGACGAAAGGATCGGCGTCGCGTGCTCGCAGGCGCAGCACCACGTGGATCGCCAGTGCGAGCGCGTCGAGCACGGCGCAGTAGACCAGGAACGACGAGTCGATCGCCCCGTTCTTCCCGAGCTGCACGAGGGCGAGGGCGGCGGCGTTGATCACGAACGCGAAGAGCAGCAAGCCGAGCTCGCGGTTGCGCTGCGTCTGCGGCATCCGCAGTTTGCGCAGTGCCTTGATGACCGAGGTGTCGGCCGAGACGGCGGTGCCGGTCACGATGATCCTCCGTCCACACGCAGGTTCTCGACGATGGCCTGCGCCTCGGCGAGCGAGTCGGCCGTGATCGCCTGCTTCACCAGGTCGAGCTGATACGGAGGCAGGTCCGCGAGGGGGATTCCGGTGTCCTCCTCGGGCGAGGAGAGCGAGATCGGTCCGATGCTCGGCGGGATGCCGCGGTAGATCACGACCGTGTCTTCGTCGACGCCCACGAAGTAGCGGGTCTGCGTCCAGCTGTAGGCGCCGAACAGCACGACCCCGATCGCCGCGAGGATGACGATGAAGCCGGCGAACCAGGTGAGTCGGCGCCGGCGCGCGCGGCGGCGGTCCTCCTCGATGAGCTCTTCGAGGAACTCAGCCGCGGGCTCGAAGTGCGTGGGCTCGTTCGCGGCCTGGCGGGCAGGATGCAGCCAGCTGCTGCGCTGCGGGCGAGCCGCGGGCACCTCGATGCCGAGCGGGTGCGAAGCCGAACCGACGACCGTCGGCGGTCCGCTGAACAGCGGGTGTTGCCCACCGACGTCGACGATGACGATCGTGACGTTGTCGGGCGCGCCGCCGTCGAGCGCCTGCTTCAGGAGGCTGTCGGCCGTGCGGCCCGGGGCCCAGCCCTGCCCGAGGGCCTTCGCGGTGTGCGCGTCGTCGACGACGCCCGAGAGGCCGTCGGAGCACAACAGCCACCGATCGCCGGGCTGCGTGGGCATGACGAACGTGTCGATCTCAGGATCGGGGTCCATGTCGCCGAGCACACGCATCAGAACCGAGCGACGCGGGTGGTAGCGGGCTTCCTCGGGGGTGATCCGGCCCGAGTCGACCAGGCGCTGGACGAACGTGTGGTCCGTCGTGATCTGTGTGAGTGCTCCGTCGCGGAAGAGGTACAGGCGCGAGTCGCCGATGTGGGCGATGACGGCGTACTCGTCGACCATCACGAGAGCGCTGACGGTGGTGCCCATGCCGGCGAGCTCGGGGCGCACCTTGACGGTGCTGATCAGCTCGGCGGCGGTGTCGGCCAGCGCCTCGCGCAGGGCGGCCTCGGCCTCGGTGGTCGACGAGAAGGCCTGATCGAGGCTCTCGAGCCGCCGGACCGCCAGGCTCGACGCGACGTCACCGCCGGCGTGCCCGCCCATGCCGTCGGCGACGACGAACAGGTTCGAGCCGCAGAAACCCGAGTCCTGGTTGTTCGAGCGCACCTTCCCGGTATGCGAGATGGCGGCGCTGGAGCCTTGGAAGACCATGCGTGAGGGCTACTTCCGCAGTTCGAACGTCGTCGCGCCGACCTTGATCGGCGCTCCCACGACGACCGGAACCGGAGAAGCGACGCGCTCGCCGTCGTGCCACGTGCCGTTGGTCGAGTCGAGGTCCTGGATCATCCACTGGTTGCCCCACAGCACGAGACGCGCGTGGTGGCTCGAGGTGTAGTCGTCACGGATGACGAGACCCGATTCGCTCGAGCGGCCGATGGTCAGCGGCTCGGAGCCGAGCGGAAGTTCGAGGCCGGCCTTGGGGCCGCTGGTGATGACGATGCGCGACACGGCGTCGGTCGTCGCCTTTCCGCCCTTTCCCGCCGGCGGGGGAGTGCCGACGGCGCCGACCGCCGCCGTGGCGGCATCCGGAGACGAGGTGGGCGGGCGGGTGACCGCCGGGCTCGTCTCCGGGGCGGCACTGGCGGCCGCCGGCTCGGGGAGCTTGCGCACCTTCACACCGAACAGGTCGGCGCGGAGCGAATAGACGACGGCGAAGACGAAGAACCACAGCAGCACCAGGAAGCCGATCTGCAGCAGCAGGAGGGTCAGCGGACTCATCGGGCGTCACCTCGGGTGTCGTACATACGGGTCGCGTCGGCAGCCGACATCCGAGGACGCGCGGGGGCCTGAGTCTGCGGGACGACGCGGAAGACGATGTCGGTGCGACCGATGTGCACGACGCCGTCCGACGGCAGGGCGGCCTCGCTGACCCGCGCGCCGTTGAGCTGCGTGCCGTTGGTGGAACCCAGGTCGCGCACCATGGCGCGCTCGCCGTCCCAGAGGATCTCGACGTGCTTCCGACTGGTTCCGGCGTCGGGGATGGTGATGTCGGCGTCGCTGCCGCGCCCGATGACGGTGCGCGCGGCGACGATCGGATGCCGCGTGCCGTCGATGTCGAGCACGGCCTGCCACGACACGCGGGCGCCCGCGTTCGAGTTGGAATCGACGCGGACGGTGCCCGTCGACAGCTGCGGGTCGTCCTGCAGGGCGACGGTCACGGCACCCGAGAACGAGTAGCCCTGGGCCTTCGCGTGCTTCTCGACCAGGCCGCGCAGCTCGTCGAGGAGGGCGGGGCCGATGGCGTTCATGCGCTCGGCGTCGGTGTCGGACAGGCGCACCGTGAAAGCGTTCGGAACGAGGATGCGGTCGCGGCTGACGACGGCGGCCTTCTTGTCGAGTTCGCTGCGGAGGGCGGATGCGATCTCCACCGGCTGGACGCCGCTGCGGAAGGTCTTGGCGAACGCGCCGTTGACGGCACGCTCGAGACCCTTCTCGAAGCTGTCAAGTAGTCCCACGGGGCTCCTCAGGCAGGCGGATGGTTGCTTCATCGTAGTCAGCGAGGCTGAACGGACCATGCATTGGGCCTCGGATAGCGGCTCGGGGGCCGTCGGTGGCGTGATATCCTCGGGAAGTTGAGTTCGTGGAAACACGGTCTCGCGCGAGTGGCGGAATAGGTAGACGCGCTGGCTTCAGGTGCCAGTGCCCGCAAGGGCGTGGGGGTTCAAGTCCCCCCTCGCGCACAGTGAGACGAAGGCCTCCGACCGGGAAACCGGCGGAGGCCTTCGGCGTTCTGTCATCTTTTCTCTTATTGGGTGCTCATGTCACGCCGATAAGTTCGCGTGGTCGCCACCGGCGGCGCCGTAGGTGACGAACCGGGAGAGCCGATGCCCACGACTGTTCTGCTCGTGATCGGCCTCGCGTTGTTCATCTGGGCGCTGTGGAGTCGTCTGTTCCGTCGGGCGAGCGTCAACGGGCCTATCGTCATGACGGCCATCGGCCTCGTCGCGGGCGCACTCCTGCCCACCCAGAATCTTCTCTTCATGGAGTCGAAGGTCACTCTGGTGCTGGCCGAGGTCGTGCTCGCGTATCTGCTCTTCGTCGACGCCCTCGATGTCCGGGGCTCGTTGCGCTCGCAGTTCACGGGTGTCCCGGCACGGCTCCTCGGCATCGGGCTGCCGCTCTCGCTGCTGCTCGTGCTCGCGGTCGGTCTGATCTTGCCGCTCGGGCTGTCGATCGCCGTGATCCTGGCGATCGCATGCATCGCGGTTCCTGCCGACTTCGCCCCCGAGACCTCGCTCGTCCGGGACAGTCGGGTACCCGCTCGGGTGCGTCGGTGGCTCAGTGTCGAGAGCGGTTACAACGACGGTCTCGTGTCGCCGTTGCTGCTCGGTGCCCTCGCTTTCGCCAGCGCGGGGGACACCGGCGACGCCGGACGAGCGTTCGCCGTCGCAGCCCCTGCCGGACTCATCGCGATCGTGGTGGGCGGGCTGCTCGGCCTCGCTATCGGTGTGACAACGCGGTTCGCCGAGGAGCACGGCTGGACCGAGGCGCAGAGCATGCGGATCGCCTTCGTCGCCGCGCCCGTCATCGTGTTCGCGGCGGCGGTCATGCTCCACGGCAACGGCTTCGTGGCGGTGTTCGTTGCCGGGTTCGTGATTCGTGTCACACGAGGGGCCAGCGGCATCCCGCGCGCCGAGCTCGCGCTTCTCGAGGACTTGAGCTGGCTCGCCAACCTCCTTCTCTGGCTGGCGTTCGGCTTCGCCGCGATCATCCTGCTCAGCGAGACCTACGACTGGTGGCCCGCGATCGTCTTGGCGCTCGTCGCGCTCACCGTCGGCCGCTTCGTGCCGGTGGCTCTGGCCCTTCGGGGCAGCAACGCCACCGCCAAAGAGCGGTTCTTCATCGCCGCGATGGGCCCGCGCGGTGCGGCATCCATCGTGTTCGGTCTGATCGCGGCCAACGCACTCCCCGGCGAGGACGGCTTCCTCGTGCTCGCCGCCACCTGCATGGTCGTCCTCGGCAGCGTCGTGCTGCACGGGATCGGCGGCCCGTTGCTCGTACGGCGTTTATGGGGTCCACCGCATCCTGACCACCATCGGCTGTCGAAAGTGAAGGACTCGCTATGAGCGCAACCGCCCACCAGATGGATCTCCGTGCCACCGACCCGAACGACCGGATGTCGTTCGCCCGGCGTCTCCAGGCGGCGTTCGCGCTCGCACTGACCGATCAGGGTCCGAGCTCGGACGTCCCGACCCCCTCTGACCGCGAAGTGTTCGCCTCGTTCGACGACGACGCCTCCGAGGTGCTCGACATCGTGGCGGGGGACGAGGTGGTCGGCGGAGCGGTCATCGCGGGCGACGACGCTCGCCGGTCGCTCGAACTCTTCTTCATCGATGCCGGGGCGCAGGGCCGGGGGCTCGGGCGGGCTGCCTGGCACGCGATCGAGGGACGCTACCCGGGCACCCGGATCTGGGAGACCCACACTCCCCACTTCGAGGTGCGCAACATCCACTTCTACGTCAACGTGTGCGGCTTTCACATCGTCGAGTTCTTCCACCCGGGACATCCGCTCGAACACCGCGGTGAGACGACGACGGGAGAAGACTCTGCAATCGACGGCGACGAGGACGTGCCGGAGCTGATGTTCCGGTTCGAGAAGGTGATGCCCCGCGCCGTCACGACGCCGATGCCTCCAGAGCGACCTTCGGCTTGGCCCACGAGCGACCGCGCGTGTCCTTGAGGATGTCGTGTTCGACGTCGACGTGCGGCTCGATCGCGCTGTACTTGTCGTTCGGCGCGCCGATGACGAGCTGGAAACCCAATCCGCGCCACGCACCGATCGCACGCTTGGTGAAGTGGGCATCGGCCTAGATCAGGGCCTCGTCCATGAACACCGGGGCGTAGCGGGGCGCTCGGCGCGGGCGTCGCCGAGCTGGTGGCGGAATAGGTAGACGCGCTGGCTTCAGGTGCCAGTGCCCGCAAGGGCGTGGGGGTTCAAGTCCCCCCTCGCGCACAGTGAGACGAAGGCTTCCGACCCGGAAACCGGCGGAGGCCTTCGGCGTTCGTATGGGCTCAGCGCTGTTTCGCTAGGACGTGAAGCGACGCGGTCCGGGCATCCGCAACGGGGAAGCGTCCCTGTTCGATTCGCCGGACGGTGACAGCGCCCGACGTCGGGAGGCTCGCGTAGCACTCCGCCTCCTCGGGCGTGAGGAAATCGAGGCGCTGCGGTATCCGCCGCCGTCGGCGCGGCGTACTTCGCGAAATCGCCGCGCTCCGCGCTATGCCCAGTAGACAATGCCTTGTACGGCTACAGCGCAGAGAAGTATGCACAAGCTCACGCTACCCATGACGGCCACCGCTGAACGGGACCGGGCGACGCTGCTTGCGATCAACGAGGTGATGGCAGCGGTCGGGAGAGCGATGATCGTGAGGATGATCGCTGCGAGCGTGACGATGTTCGCCTGATCGTGCGCTGCGGCGACGAGAAAGAACGCGAGCAAGCCAATGAAGACTGCGGCGACGTCTCCGACCATCACATGCAGCACCCTGGTGGCGTTGCGCGTGATGATCGACCCGAGAAATCTGACACCGACTCCAACCGCGAACATCGCCACCGGATGGAGAACGTCAACTCGTATCGAGTTGATATTGACGCCGGCAACGATCCAGTCTCCGATCACTAAGAGCAAGGTCGCCACTGCGAGAACCATGCCCATGCAAAGCATGTTCACGCCCCTCGCGGTGGCGACCTTACGTTCCATGATCTGAGACTAGTAGGACGCGCTCTGCTCGTAGAAGCCGGGGGAGCAAGCGAGTGGCCCAAGCAGGCACTCGAACCCATCGTTCGGCAACCGCGCGATCGTCTTCCAGATGGTGTGGCTGCCGTTCGGAGGCGTAAACCCGCCGTACATCTCGTGGGCCGGAGCGCGGAACCTGCTTCCATCGACAGAGATCGTGCCGCTGCGGTAGAACTCTACGGTTTCGCCGTAGGTGATCGCCCCGCTGTACTCAAAATCGAGAAGCGCGCACCCGAGATTGCTTCCATAGTGCTGGAGGCGAATCTTGGCGTAGCTGGAGTTCGCCTGCGCGTCGTGGAACGTCATCGAGTCCATGTTCGCGTAAAGAGTTCGGTCGAGATTGCCATTCTTGTATATTCTCGTAGATCCCACATCCTTCACCCAGCTCATTTTGTGGGGCGCGGGGTTGTCCCAGTTGACGTTGACGAACATCATTGTTCGGTAGTTGGCAACCCCCCAGGGAGTCTCGGGCGCCGGGAACTCGTAGGTCCGGAAATCACCACCGAAGTGCCATTCGTCGAACGGATGGTTCAGATTGCACTGGAGCCCGCCCACCCGCAGATCGGGGATGAACGTCTTGTGCACGTACTGGTTGTACCACGGCTGGTATGTGCGAGGTTCGATGAGGCGCTCCTGATCCTCGCTTGCAACCCCCGTGAAGGTCTGGAACGTGATAGTCCGGGAGGCCGTACTCATCTGGTCACCCGAGGATCTGGCGGTCGGTGAGGCCGCGATCATGCTGAAGGTGTACGACTTCTCCGGTTCAAGACGAGGCGTCACGAACAATCCGTTCTCGCTGACGCCAAGGAGCGAGTCACCTTCGTACACGGAGAAGGTTTCCTTCTCGGGCCATGCGAACGATGCGGTCGAATCGGTGAAGGCGATAACACTCACGACCTCCCAATCCTTGGGGTCGTCACTGAGTGGGTCTGTTTCGATTTCGCCGGAAACGGGACCAGGTGGTTCCTCTGAGAAGGTCAAGTTTGCGGGTTCAGGTACAGCCGACACGGTTTCTTCAACCTTTGCGCGGTCCCCTTCAGCGATCGCGCTGGACTGGATGAGTATCTGGACGGGTGTCTCTTCGCCCGTCACCCCGGTGACTACCCGCTCGCCCAACTCGTGGTCGTCGCTCTCCACGGTGATAGGGTCTCCGCTGATGGTGCGAAAAACGCCCCGCTCGGCAGCGACCGCATCCACAATTCCTTCGGCCTGGTCATCGTTCGCTTGCGCGGCAGACCCGACGAATCCCGTGAGGAATGCGCCCCCCCAGGATAGCGACGCTCACGATCGCGAGCGGTCTTCGGCAGTTTTGAACTGTCACGGTGTCCTCCATTGGATTACCTACGGAACCGAGGTGCAGGCTCCTGCCTTCAGCTTGTCAGAACTAGCGTGGTAAATACTAGAGGCCTGTTCGGTGGCAAGAAGAGTGAGCAAGTAGAGCGCTAGTAGCGGCGCGATCACGCTCTGATCACCGCCCCAGGGGGCGAGGATATAGTCCGCATGTTCTTGAGGAATCAGCCACGACCCCCTACGGACCGCAGCTCTGCGAGGCCGCGAGATAGTCCGTCGCCACGCGTGCACGAAAAGGAGCAGCACGCGCGCTCTCCTCGGCTTCAACATGGCCTTCCAAATCGTAGGCCGCGCCATGACCATCACCACCGGGCAGATCGAAGGCTGAGTCGCCCCGTTGCGGCGAACCCATCACTTCGCCGCGCCCGCCCACTTGACGGCAACAACGCCACGTGCTCAGGAACACGAACTGAAGGACGCAGCGCCCCTCATAGAGCTTGTGAACGTCACCACGGCACCGGACATCTCGACACTCACGCAGCGGTGCCCGGCGCAGGCGCTCACCATGCGGCGCGTCGGTGACAAAGTCCCGCCCGTGTGGGCCAGTGAAGACCCAGCCCGACGCGGCGTCCTGGTCCGTCTGAGTGCCGCACCCGGATGGAGAGGAGCTGGCACCGCTACCCCTCCCGTCAATGGACCATCCCCATCAGCGGTCGCTGATGGGTCGAAATCCAAGACGACGTCCGCACCGACACCGAGATGGGGCCCGAAGAGATTCACCTTGGCCACGACCTTGAGACCACCCCTGAGGCGACGGATCAAGCCGAGCACGACTCCGGCGTCAGGCGATGCCCGAGTTGGACTTGTCGATCAAAGCGTCCTGGTCAGCGGCGTCGACCCCGAGTGCGGTCATCGTGGTCCGGAGCTCGGTCTCCCCGGAGTCCGGGACCTCCAGGCTGACTGCGGACGCCGGCGACGCGACGAGCAGCGCGGATACCGCCAAAGTCGCGATACCGGCACCTAGCCCGACCTTCTGGTGACGCTTGAACATGTGATACCTATCCTTCTTTTGCTCTTCTGGATGACCGGGGGCCGCGGTAGATGAACCACGCCGCCGGTCCGATGAGAGGGAGAAGCACGATTGCCAGGCACCACACCACCGACCAGAACACGCCTAGTTCTTGACGCGCGCCACCCAAGCTGAGCAACGCAACGACCATGACGATGAGGATGAAGATCCCCCCGAATGTCCAGGCGATGTCGTAGAACGGCATGAGTCCTCCTTTGCGCAGCAACTTAAGAAGTTGCCCGTTGACGTGCTCTTCTCGAGCGGATTGCACAGTCTCGTGTGGGCCTGTATGAGTCACCCATGATGCCGGTCAGGACCGCGATGCACCGCAGAGACGTTCGTCCCCGCAAGGCGCGTCACGCAGGCGGTGGAGACGCGTTCACGCCGCTCGAGTGGGCCGAATGAATGAGAAACGGCATCCGAAACGTCAGCAAAGCGTGCCGAGCGTTCATACAAATGAGTGAGATCGTGCCCTCGGCGGATGCCCGGCGTCGAGCCCGTCAGGATGCCGGGGCCTCCAGGGCGACCTTCGGCTTGGCCCATGAGCGGCCGCGCGTGTCTTTGAGGATGTCGTACTCGACGTCGACGTGCGGCTCGATGGCGCTGTACTTGTCGTTCGGTGCGCCGATCACGAGCTGGAAGCCGAGTCCGCGCCACGCCCCGATCGCCCGCTTGGTGAAGTGCGCGTCGGCCTTGATCAGGGCCTCGTCCATGAAGACGGGGGCGTAGCGGGGGCGCTCGGCGCTGGCGTCGCCGAGCTGGTAGCGCAGGGCCGCCCCGACGATGAAGGCGATGAGCTCCTGCGACTCTCCGCCGGACTTCTCGCCGATGTGGTCGTAGAGCGCGACATGCTTCTTCGTCACGGCATCCACGCGCTCGGCGCTCACGCGAACGTGGTTGCGCACGTCGATGAGGTCGCCGAAGTCGGGCGCCGACCGCCGCATGTGCCCGATGAGGCGCGACATCCGGCGGTACGCGTGCTCGCGCTCGTCATCCGTCGTGGCGTTCTCGATGAGCCCGCGCACCTCGCGCAACTCGCGCCGGAAGCGACGGCGAGGTTCGGACTGGTTCTCGCGCGTGGTGATCTGCAGGCGATGGTCGTCGTCGTAGAACGGGAGGTCCTGCATGATGCGGTTGATCGGGTCGATGCGATCACGGATCTCGCGTATCGATCGGCTGAGCGTCGAGTCGAGGTTCGTGAGGTCGTTGCCCGACAGTTTGAGGAGGCTGTCGCGCCACTCGGCCTCCAGCTCGTGCAGTCCACTGGTCTCGAGGGCCTGGAGAGCGCGTTCGAAGTCGTCGATCGAGGTGTCGGGGTCGGGTAGCAGGTTCGGATTCGGCCACCGCTCGAGGAAGCTCACCATGATGCGTCGCAGGCCATCGCGGCTCTCGTCGAGGGCGTCGACGGCCGCCCGTCGGTCCTCTGCGAGGCGCTGCGCGGCCGTCGCGAGTGCCGCGGAGAAGCGGTTCAGCGCCTGGGACGGGCTGGCGTCCGAGGTCGGCCCATCGAGATGGAATCGCTCGTCGAGGAACGCGGACTGTGCGGCGGTGAGAGTACGCCCTGCCCGCTCGGCATCGTCGAGCACGGACTGATCCGAATCGACGTCGTCGATCACCTCGGCCCACTGCGCCTCGATCTGATCACGTTCGATCGACACGCGGGCGATCTCGTCGCGCAGGTGGGAGATCCGGTCCTTGATGTCGGAGATCCTCCGCTGCACATCGGCGATCTCCGGGTTGGCGGCTGTGACGTCGCTCTGCACGCCGATCCAGCGCTCACGTTCCGCGGTGACCGCCTCGACGTCGACTTCTTCCCAGGTCAGGTCGGTGATCTTGGCGTAGACGGCAAGGCGCGAGTCGACCGTGTCGAGCTCGGTCTCGGCGACCTTCCGCTCTCGGAGGGCGTCGTCGAGACGGCGACGAGCGTCCTCGATGAGACGTGCCACGTCGTGCCGGCGTCGCTCGTTCGAGAATCCGAGGACGTTCTCGCGACCGTGGCCACCGTGCGCGCCGCGGTTGCCCTGCGCGACCTGTCCCGTGATCGTGAGCGCCATGCGATGCTTTGGCAGCTCGGCGCTGGAATCGACGCAGACGTATCCGTGACGGGTCTCGAGCCGCTCCTGCAGCCAACCGGTGAACGGCGAGCTCTGGTAGTCGAGGCGGCCCGGGAGCGTCTGCGGATCGAGGTTGGCGACCGGCTCCATGCCGGCGTGCACGCCCTCGAAACGCAATCGCACGGGGGTGTGGACCGATTCGATCGCCGCCCGGAAGCGTCCCAGGTGAGCGGTGTCGATCAGCACCGTTGTCGCGAAGCCGCCGAGCGCAAGGTTGAACGCCTCGCGCCACGGCTCGAACTCGGTGCGCACCTCGATGAGCTCGCCGACGAACGGGAGGTCGGCCGTCGTGAGCCCGGCGGCCTCCGCGAGCCGCTCGCGCGACTCGTGCAGGGCGGGTGGGATGTTGCCGTGGCGAGAGGCCACGCGCTGAGCCTCCGCCTCCAGCTCTGCGACCTCGATCCGCGCGGCCTTCGCTGTCGACGCGGCTTCAGCGAAGGCGGAGCGGGCACGCGCCTTCGCATCGGAGTCGGCGAGCTCTGCCCGCGCGCGGGAGATGAACGCGGTGAACTCGTCGCGGTTCGAGAGTTCGACGCCCAGACCGCGGAGGGCGGCATCGAGCACCTCGCGGTGACGCCGGACGTCGGTGAGCCGCCGTTCCACCTCGCGCAATTCGCGCTGCGCCGTGGCCAGGCGATCCCCGCCGGAGAGCCGGAGCACGTCGATCAGGCCGTCGCGTTCGGCCTCGGCGCCGTCTGCGAGCGCACGCTTCTCGCGCAGCGTGACCTCGGCCGCGTTCTTGCGCTCGCGCAGCTCGGTCTCGACGTCGCGCAGCATCCCGAGGCGTCTGTCCGCTCGCCAGAGCGTGGCGAGCGAACCGGCATCCGAGAACGAGCCGACCTCGTCGATCAGGTTCACGCGCTCGGTCGCGGCGGCCATCTTCGCCCGCAACTGCGGGATGGGCGTGAGCGCGGTGACCTGCTGCCGGGCCGTCAGCATGCGCATGCGCGTGCTCTCGAGTCCGTCGAAGTGCGCGACGACGGCGTCGGCGGTCTCCATCGTCTCGGGCTCTTCGAGCACGAGACGCTTATAGAGGTCGTCGACGGTCGTGATCTGCTGGCCGGCCTGGATGCGCGCGAGCAGGCTCATCGCCTTGGCCCCGGCCCCTGCCGCCCCGATGCCCAGCACGGCATGCAGGCGGGCCGAGAACTCGCGGTCCGTTCCGACGGGCTCCAGACCCGCAGCGCGCACGGCGGAATCGGAGAGTCGCTGCGCGGCGGCCGGCTCGAGCGAGCGGAGATCGAAGGCCCGATCGGTCGTCGCCCGCACACGCACGGTGTCTTCGAGCACGCGTGCACTGGCCGGGATGTACCAGGCTCGCACCGCCGTGAACTGCGACCCGTCGTGATCGATCCACGTCATCGACACCGCGGTCCAGGTGTCTTCGCCGTCGCCACGGAGGACGGTCATCTTCGTGCCGTCCTCGGTGCGCGACTCGTCGATCTTGCCGCGGCCGTAGGACAGGATGTTGCGCTGCTCGGAACCGCGCGGACGCCCCGTGACGCCACCGTTCGAGGCGCCGTTGAAGGGCGTGGTGTGGGGCATCATGAGCGCAATGTACGCGTCCATGAGCGTGGACTTGCCCGACCCCGAGCCGCCGCACAGAAGAGTGGCACCGGGGGAGAAGCGCACGCGATGGGCGCCCTCGTAGCCGCCCCAGTTGATGAGCTGCAGGTCTTCGGCGAGCCACTGCTGGCCGCGGGATGCCGCCGGGATGAGCCCGAACAGCGTCTCGAGCATCGTCACAGCTCCTCCTCCTGAGGCTCGTCGTCTTCGTCGTCTTCGTCGTCTTCGTCGGCCGCGACGCCACCGGTGTCGTCCGCCTCTGACCGGTCGCGCAGCCAATCGCGCAGTTCGCGCAGCTTCTCAGCGCTGAGGACGATCTCGACGAGCGGACTGATGCGGAAGCGTCCCGTCGTCTCCTCGTCGACGATGCCGTCGCGCGCGAGCCGGTCCATCGCTTTGCGGATCAGTCTCTGCCGCTTCGCGGTGTCGCCGTCGGCATCCGCGAAGTAGCTCATCACGGTCTGCTCGACGTCCTCGATGTCGACCCGGGCAGCCGGCTCACCGGCCGCCGACTCCCGCTGGTACACCGTGCGCAGGTGTACGAGGACGAGGGTCTCGGACCGCGTGTATGCGGCATCCCGAAGCAGGATCGGAACATCGAGCTCGTCCGAGCGCACCTGCTGCTTGTAGGCGACGCCCCGGTCGTGGTCGATCACGAGCCGCACGAACAGGTCGTTGAGGCGCGATTCGATGAGCTGCTGGTTGTCGAGCAGGGCCGTCCACTCCTCGCGGTTGCGGTCCGCGAGCACGAACCGTCGCTGCAGCAGGTGGACGAGCACGCGGCGCACCGCGGGATCGAGCACCCCGCGATCGCCGGGGAAGAGCTCGCCGAGGTCGTCCTCCATCGCAGCGGGCTCGACGAATGCGCCGTCACCCGGGGCCTCGTCTTCGGCTGTGCCGAGGCTGGCGGTGTCAGTCATCGTCGGGCTCCTTCGAGGTGCGGGCGGTCACGGATCCGAAGGCGAAGCGCCGTGTCGTCCCATCGGGGCGACGCGCCTCGACCACCGAGAGGTCGTCACTCTCGCGCATGCCGTTGCGGTGGGCGATCTCGAGGAGACCGACCAAGTCGACCGGACGGCGGACGTCGTCGTCCGCGGCGAGGAAGGCCTCACCCAGATCGAACTCCTCGCCGAGGGCCGCGACGTGAGCTTCGAGCTCCGCATAGCGCGGACCGCCCCACGCGCGCGTGTCGGCATCCAGAATCTCCGCGTCTGCGTCGGACTCCGTCAGCGGTGCCGGCGCACGGGGCGGGCGGATGTCGGTCGTCGACTGCCGCAGGTGGCGGATGTCGGCTGTGGGCAGGCTGCGGATCATGTCGACGGTGGCCTCGGATGACGTGCTGTGCGTCCAGGCTTGCAGACCGGCCATGACATCGCGCAGCAGATCGTCGACGTGGCGATCGCGGATGGGGTCGTGCGTGCGCACCTGCGCGGTGATGACCCGCGACGCACGGCGCTGCGCGGTCAGCACCTCTTCGACGCCGAGTTCGACGCGCCTCGAGATCGCGTCGAGCTCGGCGCGCTGCTCGGCGTCCATGAGACGCGCGAAGGGCTGTGTGAGCAGGGTGTGCAGCTGGTCTGTGAGGCTGTCGATGCGCTCGGGATCACCGATCAGCCGGAGCGCGCCGGCGAACGCCCGGCCTTCCGGCGTCGACTGCATGACGTACTGTCCGCGCTGCAGGTACTCGCGCAGCACTTCGCCGGTGGGTCGCACGTCGCGCCGGAGGTCGGCGATGACATCGCGCTGCATGGCCTTAATGGACTCCGCGACGCGCGTGAAGTCGGCGGGCAGCTCGCGCGCGAGATGCAGCACGTTCTCCGCCTCTTCGAGGAGCTGCTCATCGTCGATCGGCTCGGATTCCCCGAGCTGAAGGCGCGCGATCTCGGCGTCGAGCGCGTCGCGTTCGCGGATGAGGCGAGCCAACCGCACCTCCGGGTCGGTCTCGGCGTGGTCGGAGAGCCGTTCGACAGCCTCCAGGAGGGTGCGGACACGGGAGTTCGAGACGCGGGTGCGTCCGCCGGTGGTGCGTCCGGTGATTTCCAGCGCGCCCACCGCGTGGGCCGTCAGCCGGTAGACCTCGACGTCGCCGTCGATCTGGGGGACGAGCCATCCCACCCGCACCCAGTAGCGACAGATCTCGCGGGCTGTACCGGCCGGCAGCGCGCGATCGTCCTCGTCGTATCCGGCTGCACGCAGCTCGTCGAGGATCTCGGCGACCTCGGCATGCGCATCCGAGATCTCGACGGACGGCCGGTCGACGGAGAAGACGAGTGAGAGCGTCGCGACCACGAAGGGCGCGTAGCGGCCGTGGAGGAGATCGAGCGTGGGGGTGCGGAACGCCGACAACGCACGCAGATACGCGGCCTCAGCGCGAGTACTTCCCATCCATGCAACAGTATCCGGCGCGCCGACATCGAACTGTCAGGTCAGATCCCGTCGAGCGTGGGCGGGAGCGCGAACACGAGCTCGTCGATCTCCTCAATTTGGCGACGAAGACAGATTGAGGCTTGACCTTCAAAGAACCGGTTGGAGCAGGACCTTTGTCGTACCCCCCCAGGGCGGGCCTGAAGGTGGTGCCGTCACAACCCTTCCTATGACTCGAAACCAGCATGGATCAGACGCGTGTTGGGTGCTGACCCGTGCGATTATTCCGCTCCCTCGCGTGCGCGTGCGCGTGCGAGGGCGCGTGGCCGTGGCCGACGCCTATGGCGACACCCTCAACACCTACATCGACCGAGCCGTGGGCGAACAGGCACCCGCGCGGCCGCGGGCGATGTACCTCCCGGGCGCCGATCAGCGCTTCCGGTTCCTCGCCTTCGACCTCGACGCGCACGGAGACGCCGCAGCGCCCCTGCGTGACCTGAACGTCCTCGCCGGATACCTCACGGACGCTGGCATCCCATTTCTGGTCTGCGAGTCCGGTCCTGCCGGCGGCCGACACATCTGCGTCGGCTTGGCCGAATCGATCGAAGCCGACACCGTGGCGACGCTCAACCGTCTCGTCAAGCACCTCTGCCCGCTTTCCAACCCCCGCGCCGGCTGCGTGCGCCCTCCAGGAGCGCCCCACTGTGACGGAGGGGCATCCGTGCCGCTCACCGGCTCCCTCGACGTCCTGACGGCCCCACACCTCTGCCGCGGCGATTCGTGAACTTAACAGCCGCCTGGCGGCCCTCGTCGACGACGCCGAGCCCGCAGATTCCGACCGGGAACGCCCCAGCGGCCCTATCCCGGTCGATGCCACCGCCGCCTGTACCTGCCGGGCCAGCGCCGCGAGCTCCCCGCCGTCAGCGCAGCGGCCCTCCGGGAGCTCCCGGCCGGCGCCGATGCCTCAGCGCAGCTGTGCCGCGTTCTCGTCGGCGCGGCCGCCGCCAGGTGGCACCACGCCGACGTCGCCGCGCTCGTCGACGACGCAGCCGGCCTCGAGCACGTGCGCACACGCGCGACCCCCCCCGCGGCCGCGCCCCGCGTCGACGAGGCGTACAGGCCGCGATCCTCGCCCGGCAATGGGACAAGGCCGTACGGTACGTCGCTACCAGCGCACGTCAGATCGGCCTGCACACAGTGGGGAGGGCCGAACTCGTTGATCGGCAGTCGAGCCGGCGTTGCCGGCACAGCATGGACCGTGGCGCCGCGCTATTGCGCGCCTGGCTCTTGCCCGTGAAGTCTCAGGATGACCGAGCTTTCAGAGTCAGCCTGCGCGTAGATCACGAATTCCCGATCTTGAGCGTGAGCTGTGGCCCACCTGAGCACATCATGGAAGCTACCGGCGTGCTCGAGCAGCCATTCGTCGCTGGCCCCGTCCCGCGACCAGAAGTCAACTCGATAGATCGGCCCGCCGACGACCTGCGACGCGTAGCGAGGGTCCACGCTTCGTGCTTTCAAAGAGCTCATGCGACTCAGATGGTCTTCCAAACGGTCTTAGTCTGGGAGCCGACCGTCGACAGCTGCCCCCCGACCTCGAAGTACCAGGTCGCGGTTGCCCTCCAGAACCCGGTTCCGCGGCCACCATTTTCTCCCTGCTTGGGTGTGTAGAACGTCTTACCCGTCCCATTGACGACCACGTTCTGCGTTAGTGAGCTGGATGCTCGGCTGGAGAACGACAAGTTCGAGGTGTTGTTGGCAGAGTTCGAGGGGGCGAAGTAGAGCGAGCCAGCATGCTTGATGTCTACAGTCGCAGGTGCGTTGCCAGTGCCACTGCACCAGATCTCCGTCTTGAAGATGGCGCCACCAGCTCCGGCCGAGTAATGAGGATCGCGGACGGCATTCGTGCTCGTCGTTCCCGCGCAGGTGACGCTGAAGCCAGTGGCACCTGCCCGCGTGATGGAGACTTCGAAATTGCCGTCGGCGTCGGCGGGGGTGACTACGGTCGTCTCGAGGGATTCGAGCGACGTGTCCATTCCCCGCTGTTCGTGGATCTGCTGGACCTCGTGCTCGATGGTGTCTTCGTCGATTCCCGATGCCGCCGTCGCCGCTCCTGCGGGGAGGCTCAGGGCGATCGCTGCCGAGACTGCGACCGCGAGAATTGTCCTAGATCTTGTTGCGATTCTCATGCGTCCTTCTTTTCCATCTCCAGGCATCGAACGGCTTTGGCTCAATGATGCTCATTGTGCCAAAATGCTCGTTCAGCCGTAAGTAGAAATTCGTGGTCTAGTCTGGTAGTCGCCATGTGTAGGAGGTCTTGGCTGGTCGCTCGGCGGCTTCCTTGTTCGTGGCCGAGGGCCTCACCACGCACCGCCGCACCGTCGGCGAGGCCACCCGCAACGGCAATGCCCGGGCGCACGAGATCGGCGGAATCGAGAGTCGCACCAGCAAGAAAACCTGGCGCTACCCCACCGCCCTCGACGCGGCGTACTTCACCCCGCTCGCCGCATGGGCTACAGCCTCAGCGACGTCAAGCAGATCGTCACCGCCGCTACGACCGACTGGTAAACCCCACTATTGCTACTACTGCCGGTGTTACCTCCATCCGCGCTCCCCGGGGGTAACACCGGTGGGCCCGCGTCGACGACCCGTGCCTCAGTCGACGGCGCTCCGCGCCGCGGCAGTCCCCAAGCGCCACCAAATACCCCCAGTTGGTGGGGCATGGTGCGGCCGCTCCCCCCCCGCCCCCAATGTGCACAGCCCAGCTGTCGCGGGGCTGGCCTGCACACAGTGGGGACGGCCGAGCTCGTCGACGAACCGGCGGAGGGCAGGGCCGAGCTCTGCGAGCTCGGTGGTCGAGCCGGCGTTGCCGGCACAGCATGGACCGCTACGCGGCCCGTTTTTTCGCCGTGAAGCCTTCAGCACTACGTGCCTTCACGGCAAAACAAACAAAGGGAGAGAGAACACAGACATGGGCAACCAAGCACTCATCTCTGATCGTCGGGATCATGCTGACGAGCGTCGGTGACATCAGTTTCTGGCGCAGCGTCGTCACCGCGGCTGAGTCGACCGCGTCCTACGAGTCGAGTGCGGCGGTCTTGTGGCCCGTCGGGCTGGTGTCGATCGGCGCTGGGGTCCTCTCGCTCACTGCCACCGCGCTCGTGAAAGCCCTCGCAGGACCGCGCATACTCAGGAAGTGACCGGCCCGTCATCGAGCTGTCAGGTCAGACCCCGTCGAGCGTGGGCGGTAGAGCGAACACGAGCTCGTCGATCTCTGCGCCACGGGCGGGTGCGTAGGCGCGCTGTCGGCGGATCTCGCTGAAGCCGTTCTTGGTGAGAACGGCGATGGATGCCGCGTTGTCCGCGGCGACTCGTGCATAGAGCGGACGCTCGGCCTCGCGGGCGACGAGCAGCCGCAGCGCGGCGGAGGCGACGCCGCGACCTCGCGCGTGGCGGGTGATCCAGAAGGTGACCTCGCGGTCGCCGTCGACGGTGAAGGCCGCGGCGGTTCCGGCGAAGCCGCCGTCGTCGGTCACGACGAGCATCGAGACCCGGTCGTCGGCGCGGTGGCGCTCGAGCCACGCATCGAACGCAGCACGGTCGGAGGGGTCGTCGGTGGTGAACGCGGCCTGCGAGACGGCATCCGGGTCGCGCATCATCTCGAAGACGGCATCCGCGTCGTCGTCTTCGAAGGGGCGGAGATCCACGTGAGTCACACCGGCACGCTACGCGGATGAAATCCGTCTCATTTACGGGTATCGGTGCGGCGCGAGAATCAGTACAGTTGTCCCGTCACGCATCGCGTGACGTATCCGGGGGGATCCGTCGACGCCCGGGCGCTGCATTTCTGGCACGCAGCCCGGGCGTCGAATGGGGGAGTTCCCCGATGCTCACTCTGCAGGCAGCAGCTGCGCCCGCAGGTCGTCGATGTCGGCCGCCACGGCGATCGCGCCGTCGGCCTCGTCTGGCGTGCTGAAGCCCCACGACACGAAGATGACCGGCACGTCGTTCGCGGCGCCGCCTTCGACGTCGTGGTGGCGGTCTCCGATGAGGACGGGCCGCGAGACGTCGACGCCGTCGGCGGTCAGGCGCCGGAGAGCCTCCGCCACGATGTCCGACTTCGAGCTCAGCGTCTTCTCGTCGCTCGTCGCCCCGACGATCTCACGCAGCCGGCGCGCGAGACCGAAGTGCTCCATGAGCGCCCGCACCTGGATCTCGGGCTTGGAGCTCGCCGTCGACTGCGGCACGCCCGCCTCATCCAGCTCGATCATGAGGTCGGCGACGCCGGGGTAGAGGCGTGCTCCGGTCGTGTAGCCGTCGGCCTTGCCGAGCACGCGGTAGAACGACACCGCCTCGGTCGCCTTCTCGGGCGACATCCCGAGGTTCGTCTGGAACGACTCGTGCATCGGCGGGCCGATCCAATGGATGAGCTCGTCGTGCGTCGGCGCCGGGTGACCGAAGTGCGCGAGCGTGATCGTGAGGCGGCGGAGGATACCCTCGGAAGCGTCGACGACCGTGCCGTCGATGTCCCACAGGACGCAGGAGAACGGCGATCGGGTCATAGGTCCCACCCTATGTGCGCGATGACACGGAGTACGGCGTGAGGGTGCCGTCGACCATCTCCAGAACGCGGTCGCAGTGCTCGAGGACGTCATGGTCGTGGGTCACCATGACGACGGCCACATCGGAGCGATGCGCCTGATCGGCGAGAAGCTGAACGACCTCGTGACTGCGCGCGCGGTCGAGCGCCGCGGTCGGTTCGTCCACGAGCAGAAGCGCCGGGGAGTTGACGAGCGCGCGGGCGATGCCGACCCGCTGCCGCTCACCGCCGGAGAGCTGACCGGGGCGGTGGTTCGCCCGATGGCTCATGCCGACCGCCTCGAGGAGCGCTGCGGGGTCGACCGAGGAGTTGCCGGCGATCCGTCCCGCGAGGCGGAGCTGATCGGCCGCGGAGAGGGCGGGGATGAGGTTGCCCGACTGGAACACGAAGCCGATCGTGTTGCGGCGGAAACGCGCGGCCGCGTTGTTGCCCAACGTCGCGAGGTCGGTGCCCTTCACCCGAACGGTGCCCGAGTCGGCGGTCGTCAGGGCGCCGGCCACCGCGAGCAGCGACGACTTGCCCGAGCCGGACGGTCCGACGATGGCCACGAGCTCGCCGGAGGGCACGGTGAGCGAGACGCCGTCGAGGGCGCGGATGCGGGTGTCGCCGTCTCCTCGTTCGAGGGTGACATCGCGGATGTCGAGAGCGGCGGTACGTGTGCGGGTGGTGGTGGTCATCGCTGTCCTCCGAGGGCGGTGAGGGGGTCGACGCGGGAGATGCGGAGCACCGCCGCGGCGGCGCCGATGAGGCCGAGCACGATGGTCAGTACGCTGGCGATCGCGATCGGTCCCGCTTCGAGGTCGAAGGGCATCGCGTCGGGCATGAGGGCGCCGAGTCCGACACCGGCGCCGATGCCGATCGCCGTGAACCCGACGAGAAGGATCGCGGCCTGGGCCATGCTGTCGCGCAGGAGGTATGCCCGGGAGGCGCCGACGGCGCGGAGGATCGCGATCTCGCCGGTGCGCTGGATCGTCCACACCGTGAAGAACGCGCCGACGACGAGCGCGCAGATGGCGTAGAGGAACACCTGGATCATCATCAGGGTGAGGGTCTCGGCCTCGTATCCGGGGGAGGCGTTGAACGCTTCGGTGCGCGACATCGACATCGTGCCGGCGGCCGCGTCGATGGCCGTGAGGTCGGTCGCTGCGGGCGCTTCGAGCGCGACCACGCTGGAGTATTCGTAGTCGAGAGTCGCGATCTGGTCGGCCGTCGGGGCTCCGGGCTGCGCGGTGTTGGACGCGATCAGACGCCAGGTGTCGATCGGGAGGTAGGCGACGTCGACGTGCCCGAAGGTCGCTTGACCCTCGGTGAAGCCGACGACGGTGAGCTCGAGTCCGATGCGGTCGAGCGTGACGACGGCGCCGAGCTCGACGCCCTCGCCCTCCAGAGACTCGGAGACGACGATGCCGCCGAGCTCATCGCCCACCGAGGCGCCGCTCGACACGGACGGGTCGAGGAAGCCCCCCGGCTCGATGCCGAAGAGGGTGAGGTCGATCTGCTCGTCGTCGCCGGTCGTGCCGTTGACGATGCTGACGCCCATGGGCTCCGCCTCGTCGACACCGTCGGCGCCGCGCCAGGCGGCGAGCTGCTCGCCGTCGACGAGCGAGCGGCTGAAGGCGTTATCGGTGATCGTGCCTTCGTCGAAGGCGAAGGCGGTGGCGCGCATCGACTTGAGTCCGGAGACTCCGTCGTTCACGAGACCGGAAGAGAGACCCGAGAGCAGCACGACGAGCACGGCGATCAGAGCGATCACGACACCCATCAGTGTGAACCGGCCTCGGGCGAACCGCAGTTCGCGCACAGCGAGGAACATCATCACGTCCTAAGGGGAGGAAGGTGGCGGGCGCCACCGAACCGACACACTGTCGGCATCTTCCTGACAGTGTGTCACTAACTTCGGACGAGGTCAAATGTCGCGCCTCTCGGAAGCTAGAACTCGAAGATCGTCGCTAACTCGTCCGATATGAGAACTGTGCGCGGAAGGCCCTTCAGCTCCTCTGGATCCACCTCGATACCGCGCACTCGAGCCGCTTGCGCATAGTCCTCCCAGGGGAACGACTCGCCGTCCGCTCCGTCGGCCCGAACGAGGTCAAGAACTTCGTCGATCACGTCCTGCGCGGCGCGCTTCCAGCTCACGGGCCTCACCCGCCCATGTGTGAACGAACTCACGCCGCGGTCCATGTCGAGGCGCACCATCGAATCATCCGACATCCGCAGATACTGCGTGATCTTCATGCTCATGGTGGGGCGTTTGCCACCGACAAGCGGTTCATCCAGCTCGCAGATGATGACCAGCCCTGTGACAGAAAGCTCCGACAGCACGAAGGCTCGCCGCTGGGCTGCTGCGCAGTACTCGCCGGCCGGGCGCAGAGGGATGTACCGGATCTGCTCGCCCCCTTCGCTCATGCTGGCGAGGTATCCGAGCGGGTGTCGCCGTGCACGCCTCCATCGAGAACCGCGATCACGCCCGCGATCACATCGTCGGCATCGGCCCCGTGCTCGACGAGCTGCATGCCGGCGTTGATCACTCCCTGCACGAGAGCCGCCTGGGTCGCGGCATCCGGAATCCGGAGCTCTTCGAGAAGGTGGCGAAGCGGCGCGGTGAGCGCGTCGTGCATCGCCATGATCGCCTCGACGTTCTTCGGCGAGATGTCGGTCTGTTGCAGTCCTGTGGCGAGCGTGTGCTTTCCGTCGGCCGTCATCCGGATCGTCGCGGTGACGTAGGCGTGGAGGCGATCGCGGCCCGGTCCGGCGACATCCATCGCGGTCTGGAGCTCGGCACCCCACTCGTCGAACGCCCGCATCGCGATCGCGGCGAGGAGGTCGTCCTTCGACGGGAAGTACTCGTAGAAGCTCGAGCGGGAGAGCCCGGCCCTCTCGCAGACGGATCGGGGCGTGATCGCGGCGACGCCGGCCTCTGCGATGATCGCCTTCGCCGAGGCGAGGAGCGCCTCATGTTGCGCGACGCGGTGTTCCGCGACGGTCGGGGCGGTGATCTTCGGCACGGCCCCATTATGGTTCTCGTCGATAAGACCCGCCCGGCCCGGTCGCCGTGTGGCGGGAATGTCTCGCCCGCTTCGCGCGCTGACATCTCCATGACGACATCCAGCACGTCCTCAGCCCACGCTTCCGGAACTTTTCGCATCGGCGGCGACCTCGAGGTCAACCGCCTCGGCTACGGCACGATGCAGCTCACCGGCCCCGGCGTCTGGGGCCCACCGAAGGACCACGACGAGGCGATCCGCGTTCTCAAGCGCGCCGTCGACCTCGGCGTGAACTTCTTCGACACCGCCGACTCGTACGGCCCCTACGTGGCAGAGGAGCTCCTCAAGGAGGCCCTCCACCCCTACGGCGACGACGTCGTGATCGCCACGAAGGCGGGGCTCACGCGCACCGGACCCAACGAATGGCCGCCGCTCGGACGCCCCGAGTACCTCCGTCAGGAAGCCGAGATGAGCCTCCGCCGCCTCGGTCTGGAGCGCATCGACCTCTTCCAGCTGCACCGCATCGACCCGCAGGTTCCGCTCGAGGACCAGGTCGGCGAACTGAAGAAGCTCCAGGACGAAGGCAAGATCCGCCACATCGGGCTCTCCGAGGTCACTGTCGATCAGGTGAAGGCCGCGCAGCAGATCGCGACGATCGTCTCGGTGCAGAACCTCTATAACCTGCAGAAGCGGGATGCCGAAGAGCTGCTCGATTGGTCGACGGAGCAGGGCATCGGCTTCATTCCGTGGTTCCCGCTCGCCACCGGCGGTCTCACCGGCGCAGACTCGCCTCTCAGCGAGCTCGCCGAGCGCAAGCAGGCATCCCCGGCCCAGATCGCGCTCGCCTGGCTGCTGAAGCGCTCGCCGGTGATGCTGCCGATCCCCGGCACCTCCAGCGTCGCCCACCTCGAGGACAACCTCCGCGGCGCCGAGATCGAGCTCACCGACGACGAGTTCGACGAGCTCTCGAAGCTCGGAGCCTGACGGGCTCGGGCTGAGAGGCTCGGGCGCGCCGCGTCAGAACAAGCGCGGCGCGCCCGACTCGATGCCCTTCATGGCGTCATAGTCGAGCGTGACGCAGCGGATGCCGCGATCGGTGGCGAGCACCTTCGCCTGCGGCTTGATCTCCTGCGCCGCGAAGACCCCCGTGACGGGCGCAAGATGCGGGTCGCGGCCGAGCAGCTCGAGGTAGCGCGTCAGCTGCTCGACACCGTCGATGTCACCGCGGCGTTTCACTTCGACGGCGATCGTGCCACCGGCGGGATCGCGCAGCAGCAGATCGACCGGACCGATCGCCGTCGGGAACTCGCGGCGGACGAGCGTCAGATCTTCGCCGATGACCTCGACCTGTTCCGCGAGCAGGCGCTGCAAGTCGGCCTCGACGCCGTCCTTGATGAGACCGGGGTCGACCCCCAGCTCGTGAGACGAGTCGTGGATCACCTCGTAGAGGCGCACGACGAGGGTGTCGCCCGACTTCGCGTGCGTCACCCGCCACTGCTCGACGACCTGCTCCTCGACATCCGGGTCATCCTCGGGCGTCTCGACCGTGAGCGTGCAGGGCGGGCTCATCCAGTTCAGCGGCTTGTACGAGCCGCCGTCGGAGTGCACCAGCAGGCTGCCGTCGCCTTTGTGCACCAGCAGCCGGGTAGCCAGCGGAAGGTGAGCATTGAGGCGCCCCGTGTACTGAACGGAGCAGCGGGCGATGACGAGACGCACCCGTCGAGCCTAAGCGCTATCGCCGGGCGTCGTCGGCCTCGGCCCTCGTTCGAGCGGTGTCGTGGTCGGCGGGCCGTGGACGGAGAGCTCGTAGATGATCTCCAGACCATCCTCGTCATCCCACTGCTCGCCTCGCTCGACGAACCCGTAACCGTCGATCAGGGCTCGGGACGCGCCGTTGTCGGGACTGATCGTCGCGCGTACGGTTCGCACGTCGGGGTGGGTGCGAGTAACGTCCAGAAGGATCTCGAGCGCCTGCCTCGCATATCCGCGGCGACGCAGCGCGGGGTCGACCCGATAGCCGACCTCGACCATTCCGCTCTCATCAGGCGGGCCGTGGAAGCCGGCGACGCCGACGGCCGCGCCGAGGTGGGGATCGATGATGAGCCGGGTGATCCACGGAGCGTCACCGGGCGCGTTCCTGACCTGCGCGCTGCGGTACCGCCAGAGCCAGTCGCATTCCGGGCCTGTGAGGAACGGGTTGGCGTAGATCGGCTCGAGGCCCGCTGAGTCGCCCGAACCGAGGGCATGGAGCACCTGGTCGGGGACCATGTCGAGGTGGACGGCGGTGCCGGGGTCCGGGTGATGCCAGGGCTGTGTGGAGATCGTCATTGCGGATGATCCTGGCAGAGCAACGCCGCGGGCGCGCGCCCGTGTGTTCAGCCGAGATGCGCGGCGACGGTCGGGATGAGGATGGGCGCGTTGACGGCTGCGTGGAGCACCATGCAGGCGACGAGATTGCGGCGCCAGAGGTACAGCACGTAGATCGCCACGGTTCCACTCGCGTGATAGAGCAGCCATTCGGGTCCGAAGGTGAACAGATGCGGCACGACGAAGAACGGAAGGGTCGTGGCGACGGCGACCCAGCGTCGCCCGGTGAGCTCGGTCACCCGTTCGAGCGGGTAGCCGCGGAACAGTATCTCTTCGCAGATCGCGGCGCTGAGGATCATCGCGACGACCACCAGGATCGGGAGCGCGGCGATGGTGGCGGAGCCGGAGTCGGGCGATGTCTGCGGACGGATCAGCTGCGCGAGCCAACTCCATGCCATCGCGCCGCCGAAAAGGATGAGTGCCCACTCGAGGTCTTTGCCCGTCGGTCGCACGATGCGCAGTGACGAGAGCCGACGCCGTTCGACACCGAAAACCCAGGCGATGACGAGCGCTGTCGCGAGCACGTTCCAGAAGATCGCGGCTGCCGGGCCGGTAAGACCGATGGCTGCGAGCGCGGGGCGGGGGTCGGTTCCCGCCGCGTGGAGGATCGCCGGCAGCCACATGGGCGACCACGCGAGCCCGATGCCGACGAGCGCGATCGCCCACGAGAGAGCACGGGGGCGCGGGCGCTGGGGCTCTGCCGGCGCTGCCTCCGCTGGTGCTACGGCGGGGTTCGATTCTGATTCCACGACATCAGAGTAGCTACTCTAGAGTGATCGCTCTAGTAATGATTCGAGGGCTATCGTGGCTCCCGTGCCACGCCGCCGCGATCCAGAACGCTTCGAAGAGCGACGCTCGGTGATCCTGGATGCCGCGGCGGCCGAGTTCGCGGCATCCGGATACGCGGCCGCCACCACCGCATCGATCTACCGTCGCGCCGGAGTGTCGTCGGGCACGCTGTTCCACTACTTCCCGACGAAGCTCGACCTTCTGCTCGGGGTGCTGGAGTCGGGGCGTGCAGAGACGGCTCGGGCGCTCGCGGACATCGCGGAGGGAGCCGCGGGCACGGACGCCGTGCTGGCCTATGCCGCGCACGTCGAGGCGGAGCTCGCCGACGAGTTGTACCCCGGTCTGGTCCGCGCAATCGGCGACGTCGAGCGGCTCGAACCCGTGCGCGCAGCTCTCGCGGCCGAGACCGCGGCGATCGACGACTTCCTTGCGCGGAACCTCGTCCGCGCGCTCGACGAGGACCCCGCGACGTGCGCCGGCCAGGCCCGCGCGATCCGCTGGCTGCTCGATGGTGCAGCAGCCGACGCGCTCGCCGCGCCCGTCCCGCCCGGATCTCTCGTCGACGCGGTCCGCGCCCTGCTCGATGGCATGGGGGTGCTGTGGCCGAGGTCTTGAGCTGGCCGCGCCCCCAATCCGCGGGTTGTCCCGTCCTGCGTGGGTTGTGCCGTCGTCCGCCGGTTGTCCCGTCGTCAGGTTCAACTGCCGTTGAAGCCACCGCAGGCCGTCGGCGAGCACGGTTGAGCCTGTCGGCGGGACGGCGCAGCTCCGAAAGCGGCCCGCAGCATCACATTGCAGGGGGCTCGGCCGTCTGCCTGGTCTGCCGCGTCGGCATGAGCCTCGGAGCTCGGGCATCAGCGGTGCCGTCACCAGGCTCAGCGGACGCGAGGGCGCCGCAGGCCGTCAGCGAGCACGGCTGAGCCTGTCGACGGGACAGGGTCGCTCCGCTCACGCGACCCCCGCGCGTCGTCGCGCCCGGATCCTCCGTCCTCTCGACAGGCTGCGCGGCTGTCGCGGCATCGTAAACCGACCCTGAGAACGGGCCGAGCCTGTCGACGGGACCCGTCAGTAGTGGCCCCTGCCGATCACGGCGTGCCGCACCCCGCCGCGCGGATCGGCGACGTCGTCGGCGAACCGGGGAATGACGTGGATGTGAGCGTGGAAAACCGTCTGCCCCGCGGCGACACCGTCGTTGAACCCGACGTTGTAGCCATCGGGGTGGTGACTCTCGTCGAGCTGCAGCTTGATCAGGCTGATGAGGCGCATCGCGTCGCGGAGCTCGTCCGCGGTCGCGTCGAACCAGCTCGCGATCGGCCGCTTCGGAATGACGAGCGTGTGCCCGGGCGACACCGGGTTGGCGTCGCGTATCGCGAAGACGAGATCGGCCTCGGCGACCCGGTCCGCCACGGGCACCATCTCGAACACCGAGCGCGACGTCATCCGTCCACTCAACCGGATCGGCGGTGAAGCTGCCAGCCCACCCGGCCGCACGGTCAACCGAGGTCCCAGTTCGGCCGGGAAAGGCGGCGGGATACCCGGCCCAAGTGGGACCTCGCGGCGCGGGACGGGTCAGTGGCGGCCGGCGCCGACCTTCGCTCCGGGAAGGGGCTTCGCCGCGGACGAGGCGAGGCCCGAGGCTGCGACGAGCACGACCAGGATGAACAGCGTCGGCAGCAGGCCGATGTGGTCGCTGATGAACCCGAGGACGGGTGGCCCGCACAGGAACGCGACGTAACCGATGGTCGCTGCGGCGCTCACTCGCGCGGCCGCGCGGGCCGGGTCGTCGGCGGCGGCCGACATGCCGAGCGGGAAGCCGAGCGATGCCCCGATGCCCCACAGGGCGGCGCCCACGAAGACGAGCGGCAGGTTCGGGGCCAGGATGAACAGCAGGATGCCGGCTGTCGCGGCCACCGCGAGCACGCGCAGCGTCGCGACGCGGCCGAAGCGGTCGACGAGGGGTCCACCGAAGACGCGGACGACGGTCATCGACACGCTGAAGACGGTGAGGGCCGCGGCGCCGATGGCGGCTGTTCCGCCCTCGTGCTCGACCACGCCGAGCGCGAGCCAGTCGTTGGCGCCGCCCTCGGCGAAGGCCATGCCGAGCATGATGATGCCGAGGGTGTAGGTCCGCGGCTCGCGCCAGGCCGACAGCGAGACCGCGAGGCGCTGACGCCAGCCGGGCGCGGGGCCGTCGACGCATGCCGCCTCCGGCGATGCGGTGTCGGCGGCGACGGCATCGGTGACCGCGCGACGCGGCACGCTCGCGATCGCGACGATCGCGAGCACGACGATGAATGCGGCGATGGTGACGGCGTGGACGGCGACACCGATGCGCAGGCTCGCGGCGATGGCGCCGAGCCCGGCGCCGATCACGGTTCCGAAGCTGAAGAACGCGTGAAACAGCGGCAGGATCGTCTTGCCCGACTGCGTCTCGATGGCGGCGCCGTCGACGTTCATCATGACGTCGAGGCATCCGTTGCCGAACCCGAAGAGCGCGAGGCCGACGATGAGCATCGCGTACGAGTGGAAGAAGCCGCTGCCGAGCCCGAGGATCGCCAGCCCGATCGACAGGACGATCAGCACGCCGAACATGCCGGTGCGCGTACCGAGCCGCGCGATGATGACCGAGCTGGCCGAGAGCCCGAGGATCGAGGCGATCCCCATCGCGAGCAGGGCGAGGCCGATCTCGCGGTTCTCGATGCCGAGGTCCGCTTTGATCGTCGGCACGCGCGCCGCCCAGGTGGCGATGCTCAGGCCGCTCGCGGCGAAGATCGCGAAGACGGCGTTGCGCCAGCGCAGGTAAACGGAACGGGAGAGCACGTCGGTCACGGGGTCAGCGTACCGAATCGATTCGATGTCGCACCACGGCCAGGTACGATCAGGGCGTGAACGCTCGTCGGCCCACCATCTCGGATGTCGCGCACGCGGCCGGGGTCTCGCCGTCGACGGCATCCGTCGTCTTCAGCGGCAAGACTCCCGTCAGCGACGCGACCCGGGCGAAGGTCCTCGCAGCCGCCGCCGAGCTCGGATACCTCGGCCCTGATCCGCGCGCGGCGTCGCTCCGGCGTGGCCGCAGCGGCATCATCGGCGTCGTCAGCGGCGGGCGGCTCGGGAGCGTCTTCGGCGATCCCGTCATGCGCACCACGATGGACGCGCTCGCCGACGCGGTCGCCCCGATCGGTGCCGGATTGCTGCTGCTGCGCGAGGGCAGTGTCGTCGCGGGCGAGCCGACGCTCATGACGGCGCCCATCGACGCGGCCGTGCTGATCGGATGCAGCGCGCTGCTGCGCGATCACCTCGCGAGCGTTCGCGCCCGCGGCATCCCGGTCGTCGTCATCGAGGGCGATGGGGGAGAGGGGGTGCCCCGCATCGCGCTCGACAACCGCGAGGCCCAGCGCCTGGCCGCGGAGCACGTGCAGGGCCTCGGTCATACGAACGTCGTCGCGGTGACGATGCCGGTGCGCTGGGGGTCGGAGTCGGGCTGGCTCTCGCACGACGACGAGCGCACCGCGTCGGTCGATGTGGTGGCCGACCGGCTCGCCGGATTCCGCGATGTGTTCCCGGATGCTGCCGCCTACGCAGCCGTCGACAGCTCGATCGACGCCGGTGCCGCGGTCGGTCGCGCCCTCTTCGCGGGCGGCGGACCCCACCCGACGGCCATCGTCGCGCAGAGCGACCTGCTCGCCGTGGGCGTGCTCCGCGCGGCAGAGGAAGCCGGACTGCGCGTACCCGACGATGTCAGCATCACGGGATTCGACGGCATCGTCGTCGATGGACTCGCGCCCTACGAGCTCACCACCCTCGTGCAGCCCGCGTGGCAGAAGGGACGGGCCGCAGGCGAAGCCGTGGCCGCGCTGCTGGGAGGCGACACGCCCGACTCGCAGTGGTTCACCAGTACGTTCCGTCTCGGGAACACGACCGGGCCCGTGGCTGTCAAGTATTAGTTCGCGGGGAGCGGACCGTCATCCTGTCGGTAAGATGGATGACACGACCCCCCACGCCCAGAGGAGGCCTTTTGCTGATCTTCCTCGGTGCGTTCGCGGTTCTTCCGTTGGTTCTGCCGTGGTTGATCAAGCGGATCGGCGCCCGCGCATTCTTCGTCGCGGCCCTGCTGCCCGTTGCCGCATTCATCGATGCCGCCCGGCGTGGCCCTGAGGTTCTGAGCGGCGGCATTCCGTTCGAGTCATACGCCTGGATCCCTCAGCTCGACATCGCCCTGTCGATGCGGATGGACACACTGGCATGGATCATGACCCTCATCGTGACCGGTGTCGGCGCGCTCGTGATGATCTACTGCCGCTGGTACTTCGACGGCAAGAAGGTGGGCGTCGGGCAGTTCGCCGCCGTGCTGCTGGCCTTCGCCGGTGCCATGTACGGTCTCGTCCTCACCGACGACATCGTCGTGCTGGTGATGTTCTGGGAGATCACCAGTGTTCTGTCGTATCTGCTGATCGGCTTCTACAACGCTCGTGGCGCGAGCCGTCGCGCGGCGCTGCAGGCCCTGCTCGTCACGACCCTCGGTGGTCTCGTGATGTTGATCGGCGTCGTGATGCTGGTCGTCCTCTACGGCACGACGAGCCTCAGCACGATCGTCGCCTCACCGGCGCCCGAGGGGGTCCTCCTCAACATCGCGATCGCGCTGACCCTCGTCGGCGCGCTGAGCAAGTCGGCCATCTTCCCCTTCCACTTCTGGCTGCCCGGCGCGATGGCAGCCCCCACGCCCGTCAGCGCCTACCTGCACGCGGCTGCGATGGTGAAGGCCGGCATCTACCTCATCGCCCGCCTCGCGCCTGCGTTCGCGCACGAAGACCCGTGGCGCCCCATGGTGATCGGCCTCGGCGTGTTCACGATGCTGCTCGGCGGTCTGCAGGCTCTGCGCGAGTCCGACCTCAAGCGCATCCTCGCGTTCGGGACGGTGAGCCAGCTCGGCATGCTGACGGTCGTGCTCGGCTATGGAGAGCGCAACTCCGCCCTCGCGGGACTGGCCCTGCTCGTCGGTCATGCCCTCTTCAAGTCGTCGTTGTTCCTGGTCGTCGGCGTCATCGACCGGCAGCTGTCGACCCGCGACATCCGTGAGCTCTCGGGAGTGGGCCGACAGGCGCCCACCCTCGCGGTCTTCTCGATCATCGCGATCGGCTCGATGGTCGGCGTCGCGCCGACAGTGGGCTTCGTCGCGAAAGAGGCGGCGCTCACGTCGCTGCTCGAGGGCGGCACCGACCCCGTCGCGCTCGCGCCGCTGATCGGCATCGTGCTCGGCTCCCTTCTCACCACGGCCTACGGCGTCCGCTTCGTGTGGGGCGCGTTCTTCACGAAGAAGGATGCCGCCGGCGAGACCCTTCCCCGCACCGAATGGCCCGACCCCCCGATCGGCTTCCTCGCGGCGCCGGTGCTGCTGAGCGGCCTGACGATCGTCGGCGGTGTCGCGGCTCCCTTGCTCGACGCCGCGTTCTCAGGCTACGCCGACACGATGCCCGAGGTGGCGGGCGCCGACGGCTACGACTACCACCTGGCTCTGTGGCACGGTCTCGAGCCCGCCCTGTTCCTGTCGGTCGGCAGCATCCTCGCCGGTCTCGTGCTGTTCTGGTTCGTCGGGCGGCGCGACGGCACGCAGCGTCGCTGGCTCCCCTTCACCGCCGTCGACGCCTACAACGGAACGGTTCGCGCGATCGTGCGGACCTCGGTCTGGACGACGTCGCTCACCCAGCGCGGGTCGCTCCCGGTCTACGTGGGGACGATCTTCGTCGTGTTCGTCGCGGCCGAGGGAACGGCGCTGATCGCGCACGGCGGCTGGCAGGCCGACCTCGCCGCCTGGCACTCGCCGATGCAGGTCTTCGTCGCACCCGTCATGATCATCGCGGGCATCATCGCCGTGCGCGCCCGCAAGCGCTACACCGGCGTCGTGCTCGTGTCGGTGACGGGACTCGGCATGGTCGCGCTCTTCGCGTCGGCGGGCGCACCCGACCTCGCGCTGACGCAGATCCTGGTCGAGACGGTGACGCTCATCGCCTTCGCCCTGGTGCTGCGCCGCATCCCGTCGCGGATGGGCGACCACAACGCCTCGGTCTGGCCGATCGGGCGCGCGCTGCTCGGCATCGGCGTCGGCGCGACGATGGCGCTCGTGGCGATCGTCGCGACCAGCGCGCGGGTCGCCGAGCCGATCTCCACCGCCTTCCCCGAGCTCGCCTACGAGATCGGTCACGGAAAGAACGTCGTCAACGTCACCCTGGTCGATCTGCGCGGGTGGGACACGATGGGCGAGCTGTCGGTGCTGATCCTGGCGGCGACCGGCGTGGCCTCGCTCGTCTTCGTGACGCACCGCTCCGACACGCTCTCGCGCGCGATCTCGTCGCTGCCCACCGGGGCTCTGCGCACCCGCCGTCCGCTCGTCGAGACGTCGGAGGGGCCGCGTCCCCGCGCAGGGTCGGGATCGTCGCGCCAGGCCTGGCTCGTGGGCGGGCAGAAGCTTCGACCCGAGACGCGCTCGATCATGCTCGAGGTGATCGTCCGCATCCTGTTCCACACGATCATCGTCGTCTCGCTGTACCTGCTGTTCGCCGGCCACAACCTGCCCGGCGGCGGGTTCGCCGGTGGACTGGTCGCGGGCATGGCGCTCGTCATGCGATACGTCGCGGGCGGACCGTACGAGCTCGGCGCTGCGGCACCGACGGATGCCGGGCGGCTGCTGGGCGTCGGGATGGCCCTCGCGGTCGGCACCGCGGTCGTGCCGCTCTTCTTCGGCGCACCGGCTCTCACGAGCACATTCTGGGAAGCCGAGCTGCCGGTCCTCGGCCATGTCGAGTTCGTCACCTCGACGATCTTCGACGTCGGTGTGTACCTCGTCGTCATCGGGCTCGTCCTCGACGTGCTCCGCTCGCTGGGCGCTGAAGTCGACCGTCAGCGCAAGGAACGAGAGGAGCTCGCCCGATGAACGTCTCGCTGGTCCTGATCATCATCATGGGCGTGCTCTTCGCCGCCGGCGTGTACGCGATGCTCGAGCGCAGCCTCACCCGCGTGCTGATCGGCTTCCTGCTGCTCGGCAATGCGGCGAACCTGTTCCTCCTCATCGTCATGGGGGCGCCCGGCATCGCCCCGTTCTACGGGTCCGCCGACGACCCCGCCGAGTTCAGCGACCCGCTGCCGCAGGCGCTCACGCTCACCGCGATCGTCATCACCTTCGCCGTGTCGGCGTTCCTGCTCGCCCTGATCTACCGGTCGTGGCAGCTCGGCCAGGCAGACACGGTCGAGGACGACGAGGCCGATCTCGCCGTGCGCGATCGCGTCGCAGAGGACGACGAGGCGATGGAGCAGGAGATCACCGACGAGGACGACGACGCCACGACCGACTTCGTCGGCGACCAGACCTCGCCCATCACCGTGCTGCACTCGCGCGACTTCGACGCGCTGCGCGACGACGCGCCCACCGATCGCCCCGGAGGAGACCGATGAGCGCCCTGGTTCCCCTCCTCGTGACGCTGCCCCTGCTGGGGGCCGCCGTCGCCCTGATCTTCGGCCGCCGCCGCCGCATCCAGGTCGGTGTCTCGATCGTCACCCTCACCGCGACGCTCGTGATCGCCGCAGTGCTCCTGAACGTCATCAACGCCACCGGGGTGCCCATCGCGGTGTCGGTCGGCGGGTGGCCGATTCCGTTCGGCATCGTGCTCTACGTCGACCGGCTGGCCGCGCTGCTGGTGGTCGTCTCGAGCGTCGTTCTGCTCGCGGTGCTGCTCTTCTCGGTCGGGCAGGGTGCCGCCGACGGCGACGACGAGACGCCGGTCTCGATCTTCCACCCGTCGTACCTCATCCTCTCGGCGGGAATCTTCAACGCGTTCATCGCCGGCGACCTGTTCAACCTGTACGTCGGGTTCGAGATCCTGCTCGTCGCCTCGTACGTGCTCATCACCCTCGGTTCGACCGAGTCGCGCATCCGCACGGGCGTCGTCTACATCGTGGTCTCGCTGGTGTCGTCGATCCTGTTCCTGTCGGCGATTGCTGCGATCTACGGCGCGCTGGGCACGGTGAACATGGTGCAGCTGTCGCAGCGGATGACCGAGCTGCCGCAGGAGACGCAGCTCGTCCTGCATC
This sequence comes from Microbacterium arborescens, assembly GCF_030369635.1. Classification (NCBI taxonomy): domain Bacteria; kingdom Bacillati; phylum Actinomycetota; class Actinomycetes; order Micrococcales; family Microbacteriaceae; genus Microbacterium; species Microbacterium arborescens. The sequence goes on from NZ_CP128474.1 coordinate 58,808, forward strand.
TGATGCTGCTGCTCGCGTTCAGCATCAAGGCCGCCGTCTTCCCGCTGTCGTTCTGGCTGCCCGACTCGTACCCGACCGCCCCCGCTCCGGTCACCGCGGTGTTCGCGGGACTGCTGACGAAGGTCGGCGTCTACGCGATCATCCGCACCGAGACCGAGATCTTCCAGGACAACGACGTCAACACGCTGCTGCTGATCGTCGCCCTCGCGACGATGATCGTCGGGGTGCTGGGTGCGGTCGCGCAGGCCGAGCTCAAACGCATCCTGTCGTTCACCCTCGTGAGCCATATCGGCTACATGATCTTCGGCCTCGCCATCGCGACGCCGGCGGCCGTCGGTGCGACGATCTACTACATCGTCCACCACATCGTCGTGCAGACGACCCTCTTCCTCGCGGTGGGACTCGTCGAGCGCCGAGCGGGGTCGACCTCGATCCTGAAGGTGAAGGGCCTCATGCGGGCCGCCCCTTTGCTGGCGGTGCTCTACTTCATCCCGGCGATCAACCTCGGGGGCCTGCCGCCGTTCTCGGGCTTCATCGGCAAGTACGCCCTCTTCGACGCGGCCGCCGACGAAGGCAGCCCGCTCATGTACGTGCTGATCGTCGCGGGCATCATCACCTCGCTCCTCACCCTCTACGCGCTGATGCGCGCGTGGAACCTCTCGTTCTGGCGCGAGAAGGACGAGGCCGGCGAGGGCGAGAGTGAGACCGACTCGCGCATCGCGTACCTCGGGGATGCGGAGGGTGCCGATGTGCAGACCGAGAAGCGTGTCATCCCGCGCATCATGACCACGGCGACGGCCGGAATGGTCGCTGTCACGGTTGCGCTGACGGTGTTCGCCGGGCCGCTGTACGACCTGTGCGCCGCCATCGGAGAATCTCTCCTGCAGCCGGTCACGATCAGTCAGCTCGAGCAGGAGGTGCAGTGATGATGGGCGAGGCCAAGCGCAGCGCCGCGACGGCACTGTGGCGACAGCTGCCCTTCTTCGTCTGGCTGGTCGCCCTGTGGATGCTGCTGTGGGGTCAGTTCACCGTGCTCGCGGCCCTGACCGGCATCGTGGTGGCACTGTTCGTCACACGTGTGTTCCGGCTGCCCCCGGTCGAGCTGTCGGGGCGGGTGAACCTGTGGTGGGGTGTCGTCTTCTTCCTCGAGTTCCTCCTGTCTCTCGTCAAGGGATCGCTGCTGGTCGCGTGGCAGGTCGTCGACCCGCGGCGGCAGCCGGGCGCTGCGATCATCGCCGTGCCGCTCCGCACCGACGACGACCTGATCATGACGCACGTGGCGGTGACGGCATCCCTCATCCCCGGCTCGCTCATCATCGACATCGACCGCGACCGTCGCATCCTCTACGTGCACGCCATCGGCATCCGCTCGCAGGAGCAGCTCGAGAACCAGCGACGCGAGATCCAGCACTGGGAAGAGCGCATCGTCCGCGCCGTCGGATCGAAGGAGCAGGCTCACCAGCTGTCGGACCTGCGGAGGGAGCGCTCGTGACCTGGCTCATCGTCCTCATCTCGGCCGTGTTCGCCGTGTCGGCCCTGCTGACGCTGTGGCGCATCATCGTGGGCCCGTCGATCCTCGACCGCGCGGTCGCATCGGATGTCCTGCTGACCCTCGTGATCTGCGCACTCGGCGCCGAGATGGCGATCAACCATCACACCCGTACCCTGCCCGTGCTGCTGATCGTCGCCGCGGTCGGCGTGTTCGGTTCGATCTCGATCGCGCGGTTCGTCGCGCGGAAGGACAACACGGACGCATCATGAGCATCACCGACATCATCGCTCTCGTGCTCGTCCTCATCGGGGCGCTCCTCTGCCTCACCGCCGCGATCGGCCTGCTGCGTTTCCGCGACGTGCCGACCCGTCTGCACGCCGCCACGAAGCCGCAGGTTCTCGGCTTCATCCTGATCTGCATCGCCGTCGGAGTCTCGCTGCAGTCGTGGCCGGTCGTCGCCTTCCTCATTCCGGTGGCGCTGATCCAGCTCGCCACCGCGCCGCTGTCGGCGCACATGGTCGGGCGACAGGCGTACCGGAACAAGAAGCTCGACCGCGATTCGCTCTTCGTCGATGAGTTCGCCGACGCCCCGGCGCCGAGCGACACCCGCGACTGACGCCTCCGACCGGGCGCTAGCCCGCGAGCGAGTCGAGGTGGCGCGACAGCACCTGCTCGGCTTCGACAGCGGCGTCCCTCGACGAGGTCCAGACGAGGTGCAGCGCCAGCCCGTCGAGGAGAGCGTGCAGGCGATGCGCTTCGAGGTGCGCGTCGAGGTCGCCTCCGAGCTCTCCCGCTTCGGCGAGGTCCTGGATCACGGCGTCACAGACTCGACGAACGCCGTCGTGCAGTTCGCGGGCGTGGCCCTGTAGGTCGTTATCGGTGAGGGCGAGCCGGCTCAGCTGAAGCTGGACCAGAAGCTCGGTGCGTCGCACATCGTCGAGCGGCAGCAGCTCGCGCATCGCTTGCATCGCGCGCTCGCGGCCGTGGCCTGTGACGGCGAGCAGGCGGGTCGCGACGTCCTGCTGCAGGCGCTCGAAGCAGAACCGGCGCAGTTCGTCCTGCGTCGGGAACGCTCGTCGCAGGGATGCCGTCGCGATTCCGGCCTCGTCGGCCACCCGCCGAACCGACAGCGCCGCCACGCCATCGCGCGCGAGGACACGGAAGGCGGCTGCGGCGATCTCGTCGTTACGGTCGTTGTGGTCGATGAGGCGCGGCATGACCTCATCATCCCGCAGCGGCGGGAGCGCGTTTGGGCCACACGGAGTAGCTGATGGCCCACAGCAGGTCGATGCCCACGATCAGGCCGAGGATCGGGAAGAAGCCGAGCAGCTCCGCGGTGCGCTCGGCGTCGCCGACCAGCAGGATGAGCCCGCCGAGGATCGCCGCCGCGATCGCGGATGCGAGCAGCGTGCGCGGGACGTCCTTCCAGCAGGCGACGGCATACGCGGCGCCGTAGAGAACCGGACGCGGTTCGGCGCCTCGGAAGCGCGTGGCGACCTTCGCGTCCGCCCACGCGATCATGCGGTGGCCGTATGCCACCGAGATGCCGATGTAGAGCGCGGCGAGGCCGTGGTGCCACGACGCCGTTCCGCCCCCCAGCAGGTCGACGGCGACGAGGAGCAGCAGGATCAGGTCGATCAGAGGTGCGGCCAGCAGCAGTGCGGCGCCGAGCTTCGGTCGATTGTAGGCGTAGCGGGCGACGAGGCCCGCGACGATCGCGACCCAGAATCCCACCTCGCAGGCGATGATGGCGGCCAGGATCATGGTCGAGTCCTCTCGAGGGGGGGATGTCGCTATGTTAACACGCGCGTGCTAGCAAAAATCGCGTGACTCGGTGACCCGGAGCGGGCCTGAGTCGTATTGACTGGAGGCATGACGCACGCCCCGCCTGACACCCGGGTCTCCCTTGCGGAGACGGCGCCGGTGGTCGTGGCGACCGTGCACCGGTCATGGGAGAACCCCGCACGGCAAGCCATCGTCGCCGCGTTCGTCGTCGGAGCGGCCATCGCGAGCGCGGCCGTGCCCTGGCTCCCGGTGACGGACCCGACGAGGATGCGGCAGGGAGCCGCTCTCGCGGTCGTGCTGCTGGTCCTGGGCGCTCTGATGGCGCGGTGGCCGGTGCTGCGGCGCGCGGAGCTGCTCATCCCTATCGGCGACTTCGTCGCGATCGGCCTGCTGCGTTTCGGCACGGGCGACACGCAATCCGTGTTCCTCGCGATCGTCGTGCTCCCGGTGATCTGGATCGCCGCCGGGCCCGGGCGCTGGCGCATCCTCGTCCCCCTCGTCGGCGTGTGCGTCACGCTGCTGCTGCCGCTCGTGCTCGCGCCGGGCCAGGCGCTCACCGCGAGCGAGCTCGTCCGGCTGATCATCGCCGTGCTCGTCTACGCGGCAGCGGGCGCCGTCGTCAACGAGCTGTCGCGCCGCTCGCTGCAGAAGCTCACCGCGTCGCAGTGGCACCGGCGTCTGGCCGAGGCCGAGGTGTCGCAGGCCGCGGTCGTGCAACGGTCGTTGCAGCCGGTCGACGGCTCGGACCTCCCGCCGCGCTTCCGCGTCGCCGGGGTCTGCGTGCCGGCCCGGACGGTCGGCGGTGATTTCTACGACTGGTACGCCACGCCCGACGGCGGCACGGCCTTCACTCTCGGCGACGTCATGGGCAAGGGCGTCGGCCCCGGGATGATCGCCGCCGCGGTCCGCACGGTCATCCGCAGCAACGTCGACGATCCCGACCCCGCCGCAGCTCTGCGCCGCGCCGCCGTCGGCCTGAACACGGGACCCACCGACACGATCGGCACCCAGTTCACGACGTGCTTCCATGCGCGGATCAGCCCGGATGGGATGCTGCGCTGGGTCGATGCCGGGCATGGCCTCACGATCGTCCGCAGCGCCGGCGGCACGAGCGTCTTCCTCCGTTCAGGTCAGCTCCCTATCGGTGTCGGCACCGGATGGAGTAGCGATGAGGTCGCGCTGCGGCCCGGCGACAGCGTCATCAGCGTCAGCGATGGCGTCCTCGACCTCTTCGGCGGGTCTTTGGACTCGATCGACCGCTACCGCGACTTCGTCACCGGTCGGGACGACATCGACGTCGTGGTCAGCGAGCTCGCCGCCCGTGCCTCACAGAGCGAGCAGGAGGATGACGTCACGGTGATCGCGGTCACCTGGGGTGCGGCCTGAGGCCGCCACCGATGCTCAGAACGCGCGGTTGCGCACCAGCTCGAGCGCGGCCTCCTCGTACCAGCTGCCCGCCGCGGGCCCGCCGTTGCAGGTTCCGTCACTCTCTCCGGGTCGCTTGATCCAGAGCAGGGCGTCGAGCCCGGAGCCGTCCGTGCCGACGCTCGGCGGCGTCCCGAGACCGACTCCGGTGGGGTTGCACCACGTGCCCTGCCATCCGCGGCCGTTGCGCGACGTGTCGATGACGTACCGCGGGGCCCCGCCCAGAAGCGCACGCAGACGCTCCGCGTACCGTTGCTCGTCGGCGGTCGGCGAGAAGTTCGACACGTTGGTGGAGAACCCTCGGCCATCGAGCACCCCGGCGTCGCGCAACCGCTGGGCCATCGTCTCGGGCGGCACCCAGTTCGCGTTCCCCGCGTCGATGTAGGCCGCGACGCCGGCGGCAGTGAGGGCGCGGACCGCGTCGCGGATCAGCGTCGTCCGGGGACCCTGGCCTGCGCAGTCACCGAGCATCGGCAGCGCGTCGGGTTCGACGATCACGGCAGCGGCCGTCCCGCGCAGCGTCTGCGCGATGAGCTGCGCCCAGCCCGCATAGCGCTCGACCGTGAGGCCGCCTTGGGAGTAGGCGGCACAGTCCCGAGCCGGGATCGCGTACATGACGAACGTCGCCACCTTGTTCTGCGCGGCCGCCGCGGCGGTCTCCGCCCGGAGCACCTGCACAAGCTCGGCATCGCTGTACCACTCACCGAGCCAGGTCGCGGTGGGTCTGCTCGCGATCACGTCGAAGGCGTCGGCCACCGCCGTGCGCCCTTGAGCCCGCGCGTCCGCCGCGGCCCGGGCCGCGGCCGAATCGGTGGGCAGCGCCGCCCCGCGCGCGAGCGGGTTCGGGCCGGCGGCAGGCGTGACCGCTGGTTCCGCGGCCCGATGAGCCTCGGTGTGAGCGCTCGCGGGCGCCGCATGCGCGACTCCGTCGGCGACCGCGAGAGCGAACACCGCGGCGAGTGCCGATGGGATCCGTGGAACGCTGCGCATGATCGACCCTCCTTTCGACGGTGCCCCGAGAGTACCGGGATGAGGTGCGTTCGTCAGCGGCCTTGCGCGACCTCCGCTCGGATGATGTCGGCCTTACGGTGCGCCGGGTCCTCGCTCCCGCCGGTCAGCCTCTCGCCCGATCACGCCCGCCCGGTCCACGGGTCACGGATGACGTGAGGCCGAGGGGTCTCCGAAGTGCGTGCGGATGTGCTCGCTGATGGCGCGTCGGCCCGCGTCCTGGTCGCCTGCGATCAGGGCGTCGAGCAGTACGCGGTGCTGCGCACCCACGGCGTGAGGATCGGCGTAGTACGAGGCATCGCGGCGGAAGTAGGCGCGGACGCGAGGCTGGATCGTCCGCCAGATCTGCAGGCAGTGCTGTTGCCCCGAGAGGACGACGATGGCCTCGTGGAATCGGGCGTCCTCGTCGGCGAGCCTTCCCAGGTCGCCGGCGCCCGCCGCGTCGTCCATGCTCGCGACGATGGCGGCCAGCGCTGCGGCATCCTCGTCCGTGCACACCTCCATCGCCTTCGCGAAGGCGAAGCGCTCGAGGGCCAGGCGAACGGGCACGAGGACGTTCTCGATCTCATCCTGTGACACCCCGAGCACCTCGGTGCCGCGATAGGGGTAGGAGACGACGAGCCCCTCCTGTTCGAGCTGCCGCAGCGCCTCGCGGATGGGTGCGCGGCTGGTGCCGAGCTGACTCGCGAGCTCGAGCTCGGTGAGCCGATGACCGGGTTCGAGATCTCCCGACGTGATGGCTTCCCGCAGCACCTCGGCCACCTGCTCGCGACGCGAAGCGGTGGGGATCGGCGGAAGGGATGGGGTGGGCACCAGGCAACGGTAGCAATTACGATGGTTGTCGACAATCGACAACCATCACGTCAGTGGTGAGAGAGGCGAACCCATGAAGATCACGGAGATCAAGACGTGTGGACTCCGCGGAGCGACCCCGGAGGGCGGATGGACGCATGAGCACGGTCCCGACGACGTCATCCACACCCTGATCGCCATTCACACCGACGAGGGCGTGATCGGTGTCGGCAGCTGCTACTCGAGCGAGTCTCTCGTGCGGGCGGCTCTCGAACTCCTCTCGCCGCTCCTGGTCGGCGCGGACCCCCGCGAGCCGGAGCGGGTGAGTCAGACCCTGAACGCGCACACATTCTGGATGGGGAGAGGCGGCGCGGTCGCGCACGCGATCAGCGGCATCGACATCGCCCTGTGGGACATCCTGGGTCAGGTGGCAGGGCTGCCGGTCGGGAAGCTGCTGGGCGGCGTCTACCGATCGCGGGTGCGTCCTTACGCGTCGTTGCTGGTAGACGACCCGGCTCCGCTGCGCGACAAGCTGCACGAGATCGCCGCCGGCGGGTTCACCGCGTTCAAGATCGGCTGGGGCGGGTTCGGGCGTCGTGACAGCCGATACGACGAGGATGTCGTCGCCGCGGCGCGCGACGCGATCGGGGCGGATGCCCTGCTCGCCGTTGACGCGGGTGGCTCGGACGGATTCTGGGCGGGACGCTCGGCATGGGCGATCCGCACCTCGGCGATGCTCGCCGACCACGATGTCGCGTGGTTCGAGGAAGCACTCGCGCCCGACGATATCGAAGGGTACAGCGCTCTCCGCGCGCGATCCGGCGTGCCGATCGCCGGCGGGGAGGTTCTCACGCGGCGGCAGGACTTCGCGCGATGCCTGCGGGCCGGAGCGTTCGACATCGTGCAGCCCGACACGACGAAGAGCGGCGGGCTCAGCGAATCGCGCCGCGTCGCTTGGCTGGCGGAGGAGTTCGGCGTGCAGCTCATCCCGCACGGGTGGAACACAGCGGTCGGGCTGAGCGCGGATCTGCATCTCGCGTCCGCCGTCGCCGGCACCGACCTCGTGGAGTATCGCACGGGCTCCGCCTACATCGACGGGCTGCTGGAGGCGCCTCCCCAGCTCGACGCCGATGGCATGCTCACGGTGCCCGACGCCCCCGGCCTCGGCATCCGGCTCTCGCAGGAATCCCTCGATCGGTGGGGCACGCGACCCGATCTGCTGCGGCCGAGCGCGGGCCGGTGAGCCGCGGGTCACGTTGCCGGTGCGTCAGGTTGTCGGGGCGTCGAGGATGATCGCGCGCATCCCGGCGCTCGTCGCTCCACGCGCGCCGACGGCGCTGTCCTCGATCGCGAGACAGCGCGCAGGCGGCACCGCGACGAGGGATGCCGCGCGGCGGTAGAGGTCGGGATACGGCTTCGGGCGGTCGCGCGGCGTCCATCCCACCAGCGGCACCCCCGTCAGCAGGGGGAGCGCGCAGGAGACGGTGTACTGCAGCCGCTCCTGCGCGCTGTTGCTGACGACGGCGATCGGGACCCTCGCGTCGATGAGGTCGCGGGCGAGGGCGTAGATCGGATCGATGGGCTGCAGGCTCTCATCGAACGCCGATCGCAGGCGGCGCCAGTACTCGCGATACACGACCTCCGTCGGAGGCAGCGAGGGATTCGTCGGCCGGAGCGTGGCGAGGCGCTGCTCGAAGCTCAGCCCGTCCGTAGCCGCACCCGGAGCCGGGCTCAGGGCGAGCTCGTCTGCGAGGGCGCGCCACACGCGGTCGCAGATCGGCTCGGAGTCGACGAGGGTGCCGTCGCAGTCGAAAAGCACCGCATCGACCTTCTGCCGACAGACGCGATCGAGCACGGACGCGGCCACGTCGTCGATGCCCGTCCCATCTGAGGTCAGGCGCCCACGCGCGGTTTCAGTGCGGGCCTTGGCCATGCCACCACTCCTTCGAAGAAATGTCGATTGTCGACATTCTACCGAGGCGGCCGGAGCTCACCCGATGAGGCTCGGCTGCAGGTCGCGCAGGGTGCGTCCGTGCGTCATCCGGGCCACGCCGATCGCGGCGAGCACCAGTGCGCCCACCATCCACGTGAACAGCACCGCGAGGTCGAGGCTCACCCGACTGAGGTCGCCGCCGTACATCCACTGCCGCATGCCGTCGACGACGTAACCCATCGGCAGAACGTGGTGCAGGGCCGCGAGAGGTGCCGGCAGGGTCTGCCAGGGGAACGTGCCGCCCGCCGTGACGAGCTGGAGCACCATCAGCACGAGACCGATGAACTGTCCCACCGACCCCAACCACACGTTGAGCGCGAGGATGATCGCGGCGTAGGTGAACGACGCGGTGATGAGCATCCCCAGGGTCCCCACGGGGCTCGAGAAGTTGAACCCGAGCGCGATCGACAGCACGCCGAAGAGGACGATCATGCCGATGCCGCCGAGCATCGCGGGAGTCAGCCACCCCGCGAGGGTCACGCGCAGCGGCGACCGCAGCGCGGTCACGGCTCGGCGCGACACCGGCTTGACGATGAGGAACAGCGCGTAGATGCCGATCCACCCGGCGAGGGCCGCGAAGAAGGGGGCCAAGCCCGCGCCGTAGTCACCGGCCTTCGCGATGTTCCCGGAATCGACCGCGACCGGGTCGGCGATCGTCTGCGCCTGCTGGTCGCGCAGCTCGGGCGACGAATCGGGCAGCTGGGCGACACCCGAGCTCAACCCGTCGCGCAGTGTCACGAGCCCGCCGTCGAGGGTGCCGAGTCCCGTCGCGAGTTGACGTGCGCCATCGTCGAGCTGAGCCGCACCGGTCGCGGCCTCGTCGGTCGCGGCGGCGAGCTGACCGGCGCCCGACGAGACGGATGCCGCGCCGTCGGCCGCCTGCGCTGCTCCACTCGCGAGCTGCGCCGCGCCCGAGCTCACCTGCGCGGCGCCTGCGGCCAGCCGGTCGATCTGACCGGTGGCCTCGTCGACGCGCGTCACGCCCGACTGCAGGCGCTCGCCGATCGGATCGAGGCGGGCGAGGACCTCCGCGATCTGCGCCTGGTCGAGCCCGCGGTCTGCGAGCAGCGCGGCGATATCGGTGCGTACCTGCGGAAGCTGACCCGCTGCGTCGTCGACGACCGACCGCACGCGGTCGGCGTAGCCGGCGAGCTCGGCGGTGCCGTCCGAAACTTGAGCCGCGCCGGAAGCCAGGTCGGATGAGCCCTGTGCCAGCGTGCGCGTGCCGTCGGCGAGTTGCGACGCGCCTCCGGCGAGCTGGTTGGCTCCGTCGCGCAGCTGCACCGCGCCGGCCGAGAGCTGGCCCGTGCCGTCGGCGAGCTGGTTGGCCCCGTCGAGGGCCTGACCTGCGCCGTCGACGAGCTGGTTCGCGCCATCGGTGGCGTTCTGCAGCTGCACGCGGATGTCGGCGATGCCGGTGAGCAGGCGCGATGCGGCCTCACGGCCGACGAGTTCGGCGACCGACGAGCGGATGCGTTCGACCGCCTGCGAGCCGATAGACGACGCGAGGTAGTTGTTCGCGTCGTTGGTGGCGAGCACCAGCGTCGCCTGTCGGGGCTCGTCGCCCGCCGCGCTCGTGAGGGCGAGCGAGAAGTCCTCGGGAAGCGTCACGGAGAAGTCGACCTCGCCGGTGCGCAGTGCCTCCTGCGCCTCGGCGGCATCCATCTGCTTCCAGCCGAAGTCTTTGCCCTCGACGAGCTTGTCGGCGACCTCCGACCCGTAGTTGACCGTGCCGTCGCCGTCGCTCGCCGGAGCACCGGAGTCGAGATCGACGAGGGCGACCGGGATGTCGGCGAACTTCCCGTACGGGTCTTGATTGGCCCAGAGGTACAGGCCGCCGTACAGGACGGGGACGAGCATGAGCGCGATCAGGGCGACCACCGACATCCGGGTGGCCGTCAGGCGTCGCAGCTCCGCGCTGATCAGGGCGGGGATCTTCATCGGGAGGCCTTCGGACGGGTGCCGCGCAGTCGGATGCCGCTGGGCACCAGACGCCGATGCGGCGCGAGGGGATCGGTTTCCGTGAGGAGGGTCGCAGCGGCCTGCCCGGCGATCACGAGCACGGCCTGCCCGCGGCCCGCGAACTCGCGGGCGAGCGTCCACCAGGCGTGGGGATCGCCGCCGTGGCGGTCGGGTGAGACGAGCACGATGCCCTCGACTCCCGGGCGCAGGACCGCGAGCTCGAGCAGCATCCGGATGCGGTCGGTCGCCGGCACATCGCCGATGGGGACACGCGAGTACGAGCGGAGGTCGTGCTCGTCGAGCCACCGCCGCGCCGAGATCGGGTCGGCGAGGCGGCCGGCGAACATCAGCTCCTCGCTGACGACGCCGACCGTGGAGATGTTCGGGGGCGGGTCGCTGACGTCGGGCGCGTCGATCAGCGCGGTCTTGTGTCGCAGGGTGCGCGACGCACGGGCGCCGTCGAGAAGCACGGTGCCGCCGTCGGGGCGCATCCGCCCGCTCGCGATCAGGCCCAGAACGGTCGGACGCTGCTCGGTCTCGGCGATCGCGAGCGTCGCGCGTCCGGTGCGGAACGTCAGGCTCGTGGGCGGCAGGGCCAGGTCTTTCCGGCCCTTGGCCACCTCGCGCAGTTCGACGCGCATCAGGATGCCGCTCCCACGACGTCCGAGTGGGCGTCGATGAGGGCGGCGGCGTCGCGCCACGAGAGCCCGGCGATCGAGAGCACCGCCCTGACGACGAGCGAATGCGCCTCGGGCGACGATGCGTCGAGGCGGACGATGACCGTTCGGGCGGTCTCCTCGATGAGGCGGGCGAGGGTCGGGGCGGCGACATCCGTGCGGAGGGTGCCCTCGTCCTGCCCACGACGCACCAGATTCATCAGCGCGCGGCGGAGCGGGGCGAGCGCGGCAGCGGAGTCTTCCACGTGCCGCTCGTCGAGGGCGACGGCCGCGGCGACCTGCACGTGCGACGCCTCGCCCCAGAGCCGACCCGTCAAGCGGGCGAGCGCGACAGGCACGGACTCGGTGTCGAGTCGCAGCCCCGGGTCGGTCGCGATCGCGTTGAAGCGCTGCGCCCCCGACGCGACGAGCTCGCGCACGAGCGCGTCGCGATCGTCGAAATGGCCGTAGAGCGCGCGACGGCTGAGGCCGGCGGCCCGGGCGATCGCGTCGACGGAAGCGCTCGGGTCGAGCGCCAGCGTGCGCGCGGCGGCGGAAAGGAGCCCGGCGCGATTCGCGGCGGCATCCTTCCGCGGACGACGAGGGGAGACGGTGTCGGTCACCCGTCGATGATACGAACTTGCACACACATGTGCAAGTAACGCTGCGTTGGCGCGGTCAGGTCAGTCGGCGCCGAAGTCGAACGAGGCGGACTCGCCTGCGGCATCCACCCGGTCGGCCAGATCCTGATCGGTCTGCTCGACGTTGCCGGTGATCTCGGCCGCGCCGCCGCGCTCGAGGTCGCCCACGAGCTCGGCCGTCGGGCCGCCGATGAGGCCGATGCCGGCGTAGTGCTCGAGCCGCGAGCGCGAGTCGGCGATGTCGAGGTTGCGCATCGTGAGCTGGCCGATGCGGTCGGTCGGGCCGAAGGCCGAGTCGCCGACGCGCTCCATCGAGAGCTTCTCGGGCGAGTACGACAGGTGGCGGCTCTCGGTGTTGAGAATCGTGTAGTCCTCGCCACGGCGCAGGCGCAGCGTGACGGTGCCGCTGATCGCGGAGCCGACCCAGCGCTGGATCGACTCGCGCAGCATGAACGACTGCGGCTCGAGCCAGCGGCCCTCGTACATGAGGCGCCCGAGGCGGCGACCCTGCTCGTGGTAAGTGGCGAGGGTGTCTTCGTTCAGGATGCCGTTGACCAGCCGCTCGTACGCGATGAACAGCAGGGCCATGCCCGGCGCCTCGTAGATGCCGCGGCTCTTCGCCTCGATGATGCGGTTCTCGATCTGGTCGCTCATGCCGAGGCCGTGGCGGCCGCCGATCGCGTTCGCTTCCATCACGAGCTCGACGATGTCGGAGTACTCGACGCCGTTGACGGCGACGGGACGTCCGGCTTCGAAGGTGACCGAGACGTCCTCGGTCTCGATCTCGACGGCCGGGTCCCAGAAGCGCACACCCATGATCGGCTCGACGATCTCGAGCGAGACGTCGAGGTGCTCGAGGGTCTTGGCCTCGTGAGTGGCGCCCCAGATGTTGGCGTCGGTCGAATAGGCCTTCTCGACCGAATCGCGGTACGGGAAGCCGTGCGCGACGAGCCATTCGCTCATCTCGGTGCGGCCGCCCAGCTCGGTGACGAAGTCGGCGTCGAGCCACGGCTTGTAGATGCGCAGCGCCGGGTTGGCGAGCAAGCCGTAGCGGTAGAACCGCTCGATGTCGTTGCCCTTGTACGTGGAGCCGTCGCCCCAGATGTCGACGCCGTCCTCCTTCATGGCGCGCACGAGCATCGTGCCGGTTACGGCACGGCCGATCGGCGTCGTGTTGAAGTAGGTGCGACCGCCCGAACGGATGTGGAACGCGCCGCAGGCGAGGGCGACGAGGCCCTCCTCGACCATCATCGGCTTGCAGTCGATCAGACGCGAGCCCTCGGCGCCGTACTGCAGCGCGCGGCCGGGGATCGACGCGATGTCGTCCTCGTCGTACTGACCGAGGTCGCCGGTGTAGGTGAAGGGGACGGCGCCCTTGTCACGCATCCACGCGACCGCGACGGAGGTGTCGAGACCCCCCGAGAAGGCGATGCCGACGCGCTCGCCGACGGGCAGGGACTGGAGGACCTTCGACATGGGGACAATCCTACTGAGCGGGGGCGTGCCCGTTGTGCCCCGGGCGGGGCGGGGGGAGGACGGACGTGCGCGAACTCCTCAGATCCGGCGGGATCGGCCGCGGTTGGGCCGGGCGGCCGGATCTGAGGAGTTGCTGCAGGCGTCAGTCCTTCGTGACGGGGACGACGAGGCCGCCCCAGGTCTCGTTCTCGAAGTCTGCGGTCTCGGATGAGGTCAGCAGCTCGTACAGCGCGACGATCCGGGGGTCGTCCTTCAGGTCGGGACGCGTGGCCAGCACGTTGTAGTACGGGCTGCCCTCGCCCTCGGTGAGGATCGCCTGGTCGGCGGTGAGGCCCGCGGGAAGCGCGAAGCTGATCGTGACGAACGCCGCATCGACGTCCGGCACGGCCTGCGGCAGCGTCGCGTTCTCGATCTCCTGGAACTGGAAGTCGCGCGGGTTGTCGGTGATGCCGGTCAGGTCGACGACGTCGTCGGAGACCTCGATCAGACCCTCCTGCGCGAGCAGCTTGAGCGCACGGCCCTCGTTCGTCGGGTCGTTGGGGATCGCGATGGTCGCCCCGTCCTCCAGGTCGTCGAGGCTGTCGACCTTGCTGGAGTAGAACGCGGCCGAAGGCAGGTAGGCCTCGCCGACGCTGATGAGGTCGGAGCCGGTGTTGGTGTTGAAGTTCTCGAGGAACGTCGAGTTCTGGAACAGGTTCGCGTCGATCGAACCGTCGACGAGCGCGGTGTTGGGCGTGTTGTAGTCGGTGAACGGGACGAACTCGATCGTCAGCCCCAGCTCCGCGGCGCCGTTCTCGGCGATGTGGTTGAGGATGTCGCCGGCGGGCGTCTGCAGCGCGCCGACCTTGAGCGTGCCGAGGCTGTCGCCGTCGGCGCCGCCCGACTCGGATGCCGGCGAGCCGGCGCAGCCGGCCAGCAGCAGGGCGGCTGAGGCGACGGCGGCGATGAGGAGGGGGGTGCGGGCGGTGCGGGCCGTGCGGGACATGGAGGGTTCCTCTCGGGATGACTGCGGAGCTGGCGGTGCGGGCGGAGCTGGCGGTGCGGGGCGAAGCGGGTGGGCGCGTCAGGCGGTGCTGCGGGCGTCGGCCCGCTGCATCCGCGCGCTCGGGGCGGCGGTGCGGGAGCGGGGTGAGCGGCGCGCGAGACGGCGGGCGCCCCAGCTCGCGAGGCCCTGCAGCACCATGACGATCGCGAAGATCACGACGATGACGCTGACGATGTGGATCCAGCTGTACTGCTGGTAGCCGTAGCGGATGGCGACATCGCCGAGACCGCCGCCGGCGACGGTGCCCACCATCGCCGAGAAATTGATGATCGACGTGACGGTCGTCGACAGGCCGAGCAGCATCGCGGGCGCGGCCTCGGGCAGCAGCACCTTCGTCACGAGCTGCCAGCGGCTCGCCCCCAGCGATGCGGCTACCTCGAGGAGGCCGTCATCCACTTCCTTGATCGCGATCTCGACCATGCGGGCGAAGAACGGGATGGCCACGACCGACAAGGGCACGATCGCAGCGGTCGGTCCGATGAAGGTGCCGACGAGGAGGCGGGTGAAGGGGATCAGCGCGACCATCAGGATGATGAACGGCACCGATCGGCCGAGGTTGACGATGAAGTCGAGCACGCGGTTGACGACGATGCCGACCCGTCGTGAGCCGAACGGGGTCGCGAGGAAGCGTCCCTGCTCGGTGCCGACGAGCACGACGCCGAGCGGCAGGCCGATGACGATCGTCGCGAGCAGGGCGACGCCCACCATGTAGAGCGTCTGGCCGGTGGCGACCAGCAGCAGATTGAGCAGTTGCTCGTTCACGCGGCATCCCCTCCCTGCAGGACGTCGACGATGAGACCCTGGCCGTGCAGGTCGGCGATGACGGCGGATGCCGCGGCCGCGGGCACCTCGAGCCGGGTGCGGCCGGCCTGCGTGCCGGCGATCTGCTCGACGAGCGCGCCGAGGAGGGACACGTCGACGTCGTGATCGCGGGCGATCCTCGCGATCACGGGACGATCCGCGGTGCCGCCGGCGAAGGTGATGTCGATGACCGTCGCGCTCGGGTCGGCTCCGGCGGGGATCGGACCGAGCGGGAAGAGCTGCGAGGTGAGCCGTGAGCCGGGCGTGCGGATGACGTCGGTCAGGCGACCGCTCTCGACGATGCGCCCGTGCTCGAGGAGGGCTGCCGAATCGCACGTCGACTTCACGACATCCATCTCGTGGGTGATGAGGAGCACGGTCAGTCCGAGCTCCGCGTTGATACGGCGGTAGAGGTCGAGGATCGACGTCGTCGTCTCGGGGTCGAGGGCGCTCGTCGCCTCGTCGGAGAGCAGCACGCTCGGGCCGCTCGCGAGGGCGCGGGCGATGCCGACGCGCTGCTGCTGCCCGCCCGACAGCTCGTGCACGGCGGCATCGCCGCGGTGGCCCAGGCCGACGAGATCGAGCATCTCCTGCGCGCGGTCGCGCCGCCGGGCCCGGGGGCTGCCGTCGAGCTCGAGGGCGAGCTCGACGTTGCCGCGCACCGACCGGCTGCCGAGGAGGTTGAAGCGCTGGAACACCATGCCGATCCGGCGGCGTGCCGTGCGCAGGCTGTTCGGGTCGAGGGCGGTCAGATCGACCCCATCGACGACCACCCGGCCTGTATCCGGGCGCTCGATGAGGTTGACCATGCGGGCGAGCGTGCTCTTTCCCGCGCCGGACTGGCCGACGATGCCGTAGATCTCCCCGGAGGGGATCTGCAGTGAGACGTCGTCGACGGCGGTCAAGCCGCCGTAGCTCTTCGATACGTGCTCGAGCGCGATCACGGTCGGGCCTTTCGGAGGTCAGCGCCGTCGGGTCGCCGGCGTCACCCCCGAGTTTCGCGTTCGCGCGCAGCTCGACGAATTCTCGTTACCCCAGATGTCGTCGACGGTTGCGGTCGCGCGGACGTGGGCTGCCGCCCGAGAACGTACCGTCGCCGCGAGCGCGCACCCTGAACGGTACGTTTTCGCGGGAAGGGTGCGTTCTCGGGGCCGCGCCGCCACACGCGGGCACCGGCCGGACGGTCGGATGCCGCGGACGTTCGGTCGGGCGCCGAGCCGGAGGAGCGAGGAGCATCGGAAGCATGACCTCGACCACACCCATCCCGCTGACCCACGAGAACGCCGCGCCCATGAGATATGGCGGCCTCATCGTCGTCATGCTCATGGGCTTCCTCGTGGTCACCGCGGAGTTCCTCCCCAACGGCGTGCTCACCGAGATGGCCGCGGGCCTCGGGGTGACGCCCGGGCAGGCGGGTCAGACGGTGACGGTCACCGCGCTCGCCGGGCTCATCGTGGCCCCGACGGTCGGCCTCGTCTTCCCGCGCATGGATCGACGGACTCTGCTCGTGTGGGCCGCGGCGGCGGCATCCGTGTCGAGCATCGTCGTCGCGCTCTCACCGCACCTCATTACGATCCTCGTCGCACGCTTCTTCCTCGGCGCCTCGATCAGCGCCTTCTGGTCGATGTCGATCACGGTCGCCGCCCGCCTCGCGGGCCCAGACCGCATCGGTCGGGCGATGATGTTCACCTCCGCTGGAGTGTCGCTCGCGACCGTGGCCGGTGTGCCGCTCGGCGTGCTCCTGAGCGAGGCCCTCGACTGGCGCATCGCGTTCGCCGTCGTGGGGGTGGCGACGGCTGCCGTCGCGTTGGCCGTGCGCCTCACCCTGCCTGCCGTGCCGGCCGCGGCGACGTCCAGTCTGCGGCTGCTCGTCGACTCGCTCCGGCGCACCGGTGTCGCAGCGGGCATGATCGGCCATGTCCTGGTGGTGCTGGGACACTTCCTGGCGTACACCTACATCCGGCTGGCGCTGGAGCGGGTTCCGGATGTCGGCGCCGAGACGATCGTGCTGCTGCTGGCGGTGTTCGGCGCGGGCGGGCTCATCGGGAACCTCGCGATCGGGTTGCTCGTCGACCGAGCGTTCCGCGTGCTCGCCGTGACGGCGCCCGTCGTCATCGCCGCCGCGATCGCTCTCCTGGTGCTGCTGCCCGGGTCGATTCCGGTCGTCATCGCCGCCGTGTTCGCGTGGGGGTTCTTCTTCGCGTCGTGGCTCATCATCGTGAACACGTGGGCGGGTCACCGGATGCCCGACCGGCTCGAGGCCGGCGGCAGCCTCACCGTGACCGGCTTCCAGCTCGCGATCATGCTCGCGGCCGGCCTCGGCGGGCTGCTGGTCGATCTCGCCGGTGTCGTCGCCGTCGATATCGTGGCCCTGTCGCTGCTCACGGTCGGCGCGGTGCTGTTCGGCTGGGTCGTCCGGACCCACGAGGCCGACCGGATGCGGCACGCCTGACGAGGCTCCCTCGGCGAGGTGCCGCGCCGGGGGCGGCGTGGTCGTCAGCGCAACGCCGCCGCCGACGCCCGGGCGCGCCACAGCGAGGGCGCCATCCCGGTGTGGCGGCGGAAAGCGCGGCTGAAGCCTTCGTCCGAGCCGTAGCCCAGGGCGCGTGAGGTATCCGAGACGGACGCACCCGACTCGAGCATGTCCTTGGCGTGCTGCATCCGGATCTCGGCGACGTAGCCCGCGGGAGAGCGTCCGTAAGCGCGCCGGAACCGTGCGGCGAACACTGTCCGCGACATGGCGCTGAGGCTCGCGAGCTGGTCGATGGTCCAGTCGTGACCGGGGTCGGCGGCGACGGCCTCGGCGGCGCGGCTGAGGAACGGGTCGACTGTCGGTGCGGGCCAGACCGAGGCGCCGGCGGTGTGCGCCGCCCACGCCCGGATGGCCGAGAGCAGCACGGTCTTGACCATCATCCGGCAGATCACCGCGTCGCCGGATCGCGCCGAGGTGGTACCCGCGCCGAGGTGGCTGACGAGTGCGGCCGCCGCAGGCTCGAGTGCGACGAAACCGTCGACGAAGACGAACGGAGGCAGCGGCGTCACGGCAGCGAGCGAGACGTCGGCCGGGACGACGGTGAGTTGCGCGCCCGACTGCGAGGTCAGTGAGATCGGACGACATCCGAGGCTCACGAAGGCGTCGCCGGCGAGGAGCGTGCGCGCCCCGGAAGCGGCGGCGGCATCGCCCGAGAGCCCGGCGACCGTGCAGCTCGTGCCGGATGCGGGATCCCCGGTGATCTCGCCCGATCGCACATAGACCAGCGTGGCTTCGCCGGTGCCGAGGTGCAGCGACCCGTCGGGGGCGAGGTGCGTTCGGCGGGCCGTGCCCGGACGGATCTCGAGGGATGCCAGGGCCTGCTCGAGCGCGATCACGCTTCCGACAACGCCATCCCCCGCGGCCCCATTCCGCCGCGCGTCCCCGGGCGCCCCCGCGCGCTCGCGCGCGAGAACGCACCGCCGCCGCGAGCACGCACCCGGCGCGGTGCGCTCTCGCCGAGAGGGTGCGTCCTCGCCCCGCCGCCGCCGCCGCCCGCCTCGGGCTCAGCCGAGCGTGACGCCGGTGATCGTGACCGGAGTCGCGGGCGCGCCGTCGGCAGCGCCGCCCTCGGCACCGGCCGCGGCCACCTCGCGCACGACGGCGAGGCCCGCCTCGTCGAGCGTGCCGAAGACGGTGTACTTGGCGGGCAGCGGGGTGTCCTCGTACACGAGGAAGAACTGCGAGCCGTTCGTGTTCGGCCCGGCGTTGGCCATCGCGACCGTTCCGGCCGGGTAGGTCTCGCTGCCGTCGAGCTCGTCGGCGTAGTTGTATCCGGGGCCACCGCGGCCGGTTCCCGACGGGTCGCCGCACTGCAGCACGAAGATACCCGAGGTGGTGAGGCGGTGGCAGGGCGAGTCGTTGTAGTACCCCTGCTCGGCGAGCGACACGAAGCTGCCCACCGTGCAGGGCGTGCGCTCGGCATCCAGGGTCATGGGGATGTCGCCGGCCGACGTCTGCAGGACGGCCGACACCTGACCCGTCACCTCCGACTCGGCGGGCGGGAGCTGCACGTCGCGCACGCCGCCAGCAGCCTCGACGTAGGCGCAGGCGCCCTCCGGGACGGTCTCGGCGGTCGGCATCGTGTCGGGCTCGGCTGGCGTGGGCGACGATGCGCATCCGGCGAGAGCGAGAGCCGACAGGACGAGGAGGGCGGAACCGAGGCGAGCGCGCATGATCAGAGCCTACGGTCTCGGATGCCGCCTGCCGGGCACCGGAATCGACGCGATTCGGTAGCGGGAGCGAGGCCCGGATGCCGGAGCTGGCCAGCACGCGCTGCGAGTGGCACGATCGGACCGTGATGCTCGCGTCGCGGGCCGCGGAAGGGGTGGCGATGGGTGACAACACGGCGGGCGGTGCCGGGTTCTCCGACGAGGAGAAGGCCGCGATGAAGCAGCGGGCCGAGGAGCTGCGTTCGACGAAGGGGCTGAAGGGCGCCGCGAAGCTCGCGAAGGAGCTCGAGGCGTGCATGGAGGCGATCGACGCGCTCGCGGGGATCGACGGCGAGGTCGCCCGCATGGTCCACCGGATCGTCTCGGAGGAGGCATCCGACCTCGACCCGAAGACGTTCTACGGATTCCCCGCCTATGCGCGCGCCGGCAAGGTCGTCATCTTCGTGCAGCCCAAGTCGAAGTTCGACACCCGCTATCCGACGCTGAACTTCGACGAGACGGCCTCGCTCGATGACGGGGCGATGTGGCCGACGTCGTTCGCGATCGTCGAGGTCACTCCCGAGGTCGAGCGTCGCGTGCGGGATCTGGTTCGCGCTGCGATCGACTGAGCTCCGATCGACTGAGCCCCGGGGTCGGCGAGAGCGGGATCGCCCGCGGTTCTCGCGTCGCCGCGATCGCGATGACCGTCAGCAGAGCGGGCACGGCGAGGCCGAGCAACGATCCCGCGGCTACGTCATGCAGATAGTGGGCGCCTTCGAACAGCCGCCCCGAAAAGACGATGAGCGCCGCGGCAACGGCCATCCACGTCGCCCACGCCCGGCGCGCGGCGACAGCGATGACCCAGACCGCCCCCATCGCGAGCACGGCGTGGTTCGAGGGGAAGGCGTAGTCCGTGGGGTCGCAGACGGTCAGCGCGGTCCAGCGGGTGCACGGGCGGGCCTGCATGAGCGCCACCTTGACCATCTCGCTGGTGGCGTAGGCGATCACCACTCCGCCGGCCGCGGCGATCGAGATGATGCGGCGTCGCGAGCCGCCCCGCAGTGCGACCGCCAGTGATACGACCGTGCCGACGGCGAGGAGCGCCAGGAAGCCGTCCGAGAGGTAGGCGGTCGCCGGCAGCGCGAGTCCGACGGTCATCGCCTCGCGCGTCACCAGGACGCTGAGGCTCGCGCCCCACCAGGGAATGATCAGCGCGGCTGCCGCGACCAGGGCGACAGCGGACACAGGCAGTATCGAGGAACGGGGTACGGCGGTGCTCACCTCAGCCACGCTAGGAAACGCCGCGTCGCGCGGCATCCGCTTTCAGGCGGTCTCGCATCCTCCCCGAGGTGTATTCCTCGCTCAGGAGAGCAGCGCCTCCGCTCGCAGGGTGAGCGCGATCGCGACGAGCGTCGACAGCAGTCCGGAGGCCAGCAGCAGACCCGGATGCGCGAGCCCGATCACGATCTGGCGCGTACGCGGCGCATCGGCGAGGAAGTGCTCGGGGATGCGGTGGCGCGTGGGCACCGCTGACCAGCCCCGCAATCGCACGAGGTAGCCCGCATAGCGGATGATCAGCACGCAGTACAGCAGGACGGTCACCGGCGGAACGATGCGCGCGAAGAGGTCGGCTGCGGTGAGCCAGGCCGTCTCGATGTTCGTGCCGCTCTCGTCGGCGAGCTGAACGGCGATCGCGCCGCCGATCACGACCGAGCCCAACCAGAACACGAAAGCGCTGAAGAGAGCGAGGAAGCGTGCGAAGAAGTGGGTCAGGATCGACGGTTCGTACTCCAGGTGCGATCTCGGGGTCTGCGACAGCACGATGAGCGTCGCTACCAGCGGCGGAAGCGCCGCGGTGAGGGTGAGGGTCGCGCGCAGCCAGTGCGGTCCGCCGAGGAGGTCGCACACGATGAGCAGGACCACCACGGCCATCATCCACACCAGGCCGAGCGCTGTCGGGTGCGAGGTCACGAACGAGGGATGATGCTCCTCCAGCCGGGCCCCGGCTCGCTCGACGAGGCGCCGCCCCCGATCATTCGTCGTCACGGGTGGATGCTATCGCCGGCGACGCCCCGGCGGGCAGGGTTCATGCTGAGGGGACGAGGAACTGGGGAAGGACGACGGCCTGTCAGACGCGTTCGGGCTGGAGGAGTGTCTGCAGCAGTGACCGTGCTCGTGCGTGTCGACTGCGCACGGTCGCGGGGTTCATCCCGAGGTGTAGCGCGACGTCCGCCAGGGTGAAGCCGTCCCAGTAGACGAGGCGGATGATCTCTTGATCAATGGTCTGGAGTTCGGCGATCGCGGCGCGCACGTCGGCGGCGTGGTCGTGTTCCTCGGCCGGCGCCATATGTGCGAGGTGGTGGGCGAGCTTGTCTGTGAGCGCATGCCGACGCGCACGTGACCGCCAGCTTTGAGAGAGCAAGCGGCGAGCGATACCGAACATCCACATCCGCGCCTCAACGGGGTCGGTAGGGACAAGCCGCACCTTCCGCCACACGACGACGAGCGTCTCACCCAGAAGGTCAGCAGCGTCCTCGCGATCGGGAACTCGCCGCACGAAGTAGTCCAGGAGCGAACCGGCGTGGTCCTTCACCAACTGAGCGACCCGCTCGTCGTTCGTCACAGCGGGTTCAGGCGCCCCCGTCAATGCAACTCTCCCGTGCAGTCGGTGTCACTGCCGACACCACCGTCGCCGGGGAGGATGTACTCGTCGGCGCCAGCGAAGATCACATCCTGCGCCGCCCCGAAGAATGGCGCGAATTCACCGGCCACGTCGCGTTTGACGGCCTCGTCGTAGATCCGCTGTCCTACGCCGTCCCAGTTCTGCGCCGCGATGAACTCGACGGCTTTCGTGTTTGTCTCGGAGTAGTTCGTTTCGCCGTTGAAGAGCTCGATCGAGCACGAGATCTCGCGGCCGGTGTCGGTGACGTACGAGATGGGGATCTCGAGATCGGGGATCATTCGCGGGTCGGTGCCGGCTGTGGACGCGAGTGCGATCCCCGGGAGGGCGAGCACGGGCACCGCGACCCACGACAGGCGGCGGACACGGCGTCGCCGCGCCGCGCGAACACGCGCCGCGACCCCAAGGCGGTCGATTTCAGCTGCGACCATTCCGTCCGTTGATGCGCGGTGCGGGGCACTTGCCCGCAGCAGGCTATCGATCGATGTGTCCATGGCGTCCTCCTAGATGCTCACCACGTACATGGCCGGCACTCGTCCAAACGTTGCACGACAGCGGAAAGTCAGAGCGGAGGGTGCGAGCCACGTTGGTCGCGTCGCCCGGTGGCGGTCCGACGGCCTTCACGACCCGAGGCGGTCGTCCGCTACCGCTGCGCCCGGGCGGGTAAGGAGTAGCCTGGGCGTGTGAGTACCGTCCGTCTGCCGATGCCCTCTGGGCGTGAGGGGGTCTCCGGCGCGCTCAGCGCCGGCGGCACAGGCGCGGCATCCTTCGTCCTCCTCGCCGGTTGATCCGGCGCGCGTCGCGTCGACCCGTGTCCGCGATGCGCTCTCCCGGTCCCGGGCGACGACTCCGTCGTTCCGGGATGATCCGCTCACGACCGTCCGCTCGCCGTCTCTTCCTGGCGTGATGCGACGGTGGTGCGCGAACGCGTACTCAGACAGGACCCTTCATGTTCGCTCTCACCGCGAAGTCCATTCGCTCCTCCTTCGTCAACGTCTCGCTCCGCGAGCGCAACTCGCTCGTCGTCCCCGCCGACCTCGGCGACGTCGACTGGTCGACCCGTGACTGCTACGGGTGGCGCGACCCCAAGACCCCGCTGCTCGGCTTCGTCGTCGCCGAGGTCGACGGGCAGGCCGTCGGCCTGCAGCTGCGACAGGCCGACCAGGCCACGCGCACCCGTCCGCAGTGCTCGTGGTGCTGCGACGTCACCCTCCCCAACGAGGTTGTCTTCTTCGCCGCGAAGCGGGCGGGCAAGGCCGGTCGCGCGGGCAATACCGTCGGGACGCTGCTGTGCTCGGGGTTCGAGTGCTCGCGCAACGTCCGTCGCCTCGACCCGCCGCCCTACCTCGGGTTCGACGCCGCCGCAGCGCGCGATCGCCGCATCGCCATGCTGCAGACCAACGTCGACGCGTTCTTCCGCGACCTGCGCGACGGGGCCTGAACCGCGCGACGGGCCACGCCGCTCGCGCGGTTCAGGCCGTCGTCGCGATGTCCGCAAGCATCGCGTCGGCCGCCAGCGTGTCGAGCGAGAGCCCGAGGCTCGTGGCGACAGCGGCGACGGTCGCGAACGACGGGGTCGCGAGGCGGCCGGTCTCGATCTTCCGCAGCGTCTCGGGCGAGACGCCGGCGGCAGCGGCGACGTCCGTGATCGACCTGTCGCCCCGCGCTCGCCGGAGGTGTGCGCCGAGGCGGCGGCCGCGCTCGACGGCTTCGGGCGTGAGCGCGCGACGGACCATCATGCGCTCATCGTACCGGTATAGTTTGACCGGTATTTTTATACCGGAGGAGCCACGAATGATCGAGATCTTCACGCCGCGCGAGGTGGACCGCGCCCGCGAGACGGGAGCCATCGTCGGCGGCATCCTCCGCGACATCCGTTCCCGGGTGCAGGTGGGCACGAACCTGCTCGAGATCGACGAGTGGACGCGCGAGCTCATCGCCGAGAGTGGCGCGGAGTCCTGTTACGTCGACTACGCCCCGTCTTTCGGACGGGGGCCCTTCGGTCATTACATCTGCACGGCCGTCAACGATGCGGTGCTCCACGGGATGCCGCACGACTACCGCCTCGCGGACGGCGACCTCCTCACTCTCGACCTCGCCGTCATCAAGAACGCCCTCGCCGCCGACGCGGCCATCAGCTTCGTCGTCGGCGACCGGCGCCCGGACGGGGCGGAGGCCCTGATCGACGCGACCGAGCGTGCCCTCGCGGCCGGGATCGAGGTCGCACGCGCGGGCAACCGGGTGGGCGACATCTCGCGCGCGATCGGCAACGTGCTCTCCGGTGCCGGGTACTCCATCAACACGGAGTTCGGCGGACACAGCATCGGGTCGGTGATGCACGGCGACCTCCACATCCCCAACACCGGGAGGCCCGGGCGGGGCTACATCCTGCGACCGGGGCTGCTCATCGCGATCGAGCCGTGGGTCATGGAAGACACGAACGTGCTCATGACCGATGCGGACGGCTGGACGCTGCGCAGTTCGACCGGATGCCTCACCGCGCACACTGAGCACACGATCGCCATCACCGACGGGGCGGCGGAGATCCTCACTCTGCCGCGATGACCTGAGCCGGCAGGGTGCGGGCACGACGTCGGGTGACCCATACGGTGCCGAAGCCGACGACGACGAAGGCGATCGCGATGACCACCACATACGCCGCGACCATGCCCCAGCCTCCCGGGTTGTCGGGGTTCAGAAACGGATACGGGTACCAGTGGGGCTCGCCCGTCGTGGGATTCGTCACGAGCGGGCCGCGGATCAGCGTATAGGCGACCCACAGCAGCGGGAAGGCGATCACGACCCACACGACCTGCCAGCGGACCGCGCGGCGGCGGGTGCCGATCAGAAGATCGAGCACGAGGAAGATCGGGCCGATCAGGTGCAGCACCTCGTTGGACCACGGCACCGGCTCGGATCCCTGCGGAAGCGTGATCCCGCGCAGGAGTGCGTTGTAGACGACCCCGGTGATGACCATGTACGTCGTCGCACAGGCGAGCGCGGCGGAGAGCCCCAGCGACGATCGCGCCTCGGCGGGGCGAGTGAGCGAGCGGATTCCCGCCGTCGCGAGGACCACCGCTGCGACGACGTTCGAGAGGATCGTGAAGAAGCTGAAGAAGTTCGCGAACACCGTCGCGACATCGCCGCCGGTCTCGGCTGTGCGAATCAGCGACACGGTGAGTTGGGTGATGACCGCGGCAAGGATGACGATCGCCATCCCCAAACGCAGAAGCGACCACGCCGTCGCCTGCCTCGAGCTCTGCACGAGGGCACACTATCGCTCGCGGAGCTCACGTGAACGCATGTGGCGGCGGTGCGGGATGCCGCGTCGGGTCGCGGCTAGCGTCGCCATGCGGCATCCGCGGGCATGGATCGGCGCTTCTGCGCGTTGGGTCCCACGGCGACCGCGACGGATGCGACCCGCGGTGCGCGTGAGAGGACGAACCTGATGACCATCACCACCCCTCCTGTTCTGGGAGACTCCGACGTTCGCGACAACGCCGCGTGGCATTCGCTGACCGGGGCGCACGCGCACCTCGCCATCGGCGACGACCTCGTCCGCCGGTATCCCGACGACGTCGCCGGCTTCGTGGGCGTGCGCACGTGGGACGACCCCGCGGTGTGGGATTCGCTCGCGAGCGTGGTGGGCTCGGGCAACGAGTTCAGCATCAGCACGCCCCTGCGCGCGGATGCGACCGGCGCCGGCGCCGGCAGCGCCGAGCCGGAACTGCCCGAGGGCTGGGTCCGCACGTTCGGTGGAGCAGGAGTGCAGCTCGTCGAGACGGACCGTCTGCGCCCGCGGCCGGATGACGAGGCGATCGAGCTCGGAGAGGCGGATGTCGCCGACATGCTCGCACTCGTCGAGCGCAACCGGCCCGGTCCCTTCCGCCCGCGCACCTACCTTCTCGGCCGGTACATCGGCATTCGGCGCGACGGCCGGTTGATCGCTATGGCTGGCGAACGGTTGCAGCCGGGCGAGTGGACCGAGATCAGCGCGGTCGCGACGGACGAGGCGTACCGCAGGCAGGGGCTGGCGTCGCGGCTGGTGCTGGATGTGGCCTTCCATATCCAGCAGCGAGGTGGCCGTGCGATGATGCATGCCGCGGCGTCGAACGTCAATGCGATCGCCGGCTACGAGAAGCTCGGATTCGAGCTGCGGCAACGGACGAACTTCACGGGCGTGCAGGTTCCCTGACCCGGCGGGTCTCGTGACTGGGCGGGTCTCGGGCTCAGCGCGTCTCGTAACCCGGTGATTCCTCCCCAGGGAGTGGCTTGATCGAGTTTTGCAGTTCGCATCTTTGTTCGACGGTAATGTCTGACCTGACTGCCACAATGGGAACATGTCAGCGAACATGGGTGGTGGTGCGGGTGGGCTCGTCGGCTCGCCGCACGGCCCTGCGATCGCGGCATACCGTGAGGCGCTCGCGCTGGTGCATCACGCGGATATCGCATCGGTGCGGGCCCTGGCCGAGTTGGGGCGGTCAGCGCTTCGTGAGGCGCGCCGCGACGGGGTGCGTGGGATGGCGTCGGACATGGAACTGCGGTCGGTCGCGGCCGAAGCGGCCGGGCTGGCGCGGCGCAGCGACCGGCGGCTGCAGGCCGACATCGACCACGCGTTGACGATCGTCGATGACTACCCGGCCGTGTTCGCGGCGTGGGAGCAGCGGCGGATCACCCGTGACCACGTCGACGTGGTCGTGAAAGCGGCGACCGGGCTGCCGGGCGAGGTGCGGGGAGAGTTCGAGACCGCCGCGATCGCGATATGCGAGCGCGACATCGCCACCCGGGTCACACCCGCCCTGCGCGCCCTGGCAGAACGGCTCCACGAACGCACCTTCACCGATCGGCACCGAGAAGCCGCCGCGGGGCGGTGCGTGCGGGTCCTGCACGGGGTGGATGGAATGTCCGACGTCATCGCGACCGTCCCGACCGTCATCGCGGTGGGGATACTCGACCGACTCACCCAGATGGGCCAATCCGTGAAAGACGCCCGGGCAGAAGGTGCCGCCGCGGGCGGAGCCGATGCCGCGGGCACGGATGAACCGTCTGACACGCGAACGATGGATCAGCTGCGCGCCGACATCCTCGGCGACCTCGTCCTCAGCGGAGCACCCGTGGTCGACCCCACCCGCGGGACCGACCGGGCCGGCGGGCTCGGAGCGATCCGCGCACGCGTGCAGGTCGCCGTCACGGCCGAGACTCTGATGGGTTCGGACGAGCACCCGGCTGAGACGGTGAGTGCCGGGTTGATCGATTCCGACACCGCCCGGCAGCTCGCCGGACAGGTCTCCGAGTGGGACCGACTCTTCATCGATCCCGTCACCCGCACCCCGGTCGAGATCGACACGTACCGGCCCACCACGGCGATGAAGAAGCTCCTCACCGCCCGTGACCAGCACTGCCGGTTCCCCGGATGCCGCCGGGCCGCGATCCGTTGTGAACTCGACCACACCATCGACTACGCCCTCGGCGGCCACACCCATATCTACAACCTCGCCCACCTATGCCAGCGACACCACTCGATGAAGCAATTCACCCGGTGGGAAGTACGACAGGTCGGCGGCGGGGTCCTCGAATGGACCTCACCCCTGGGGCGGGTCTACCGCGAAGACGCACCTGTGCCCGCGGTCTGCTTCACCACCGAAACCGCCGACACCGACGATCCACCACCGGGCGGTCGAACTGCCGGAGCACCGCCACACGAACCGCCACCCTTCTGAGGGCTGCTGGGCGTGTGCGGTGCGGCGATGCTCGCATCCCTCTGACATGCGCGCGGACGCTATGCGAGGGTCGAGGGGAGGAAAGGGTCGCGTCGAGATGAATGACCGGATTGCTGACGGGCTGCGTGCCCGGGATCGGGAGACCCTGGTTCCCCGATCCAGGCGGTGGCTCGCTGTCGCGGCATTCGCGGGCGTTGTTTCCCTCGTTCCCGCGAGCCTCGTCGACTGCAGCGCTCTTCCTGCTCGACGTCCTGACGTAGCGGGACCCGTCCGCGTGCGGTGCGTCGTCAGCTCTTCGCGCCAGCGAATGCCAGTGTGCCCCCGAGGCCGATCATCATGACGCCGCCCGTCCCGGCGAGCGTCGACATGCGCCGCGGCGAGGTGGCGAACCACGCACGAGCGGTACCCGCCGCCAGAGCCCACATGCTGTCGCACACGACGGCGAGCACCTGGAAGAGGAGGCCGAGCGCGAGGAGCTGCATCCAGATCGGTCCGGCGCCGGGGGCGACGAACTGCGGCAGCACCGCCACGAAGAACGCGATCGTCTTCGGGTTGGTCATACCGACGACGAACCCCTGAGTGAGCAGACGCGTCGGCGAGGTCCGTTCGTTCCCCGACCCGTGGATGCTCGCGCGGCGATGGCGGATCGCCTGCACGCCCAACCACACCAGGTAGGCGGCTCCCGCGATCTTGATCACGGTGAACGCGGCGACCGACGACGCGACGATCGCGCCGACGCCGAACGCCACCGCGATCACGGCGGGCACGGTGCCGAGAGCATTGCCGACGACGCTGAGCACCCCAGCGCGACGCCCCAACGCGATCGACCGCCCGATGACGAACAGCACGCTCGGTCCAGGGATCACGATGATGACGACCGCGGTGAGCAGAAAAGCCAGCAGGTTCTCGAACGGGATCACGAGCGAACGCTACTCCGTCGATGTTTCAGTCATGCGGCGGACGCTCGCCCGACCCGCGCTGCACCAGCGACGTCGCGATCTCGACGCGTCGCGGCGGTGCCGTCGGGCGATCGATCCGATCGATGGCCAGCAGCGCGGCTGCGCGCCCGAGCGCGTGCGCATCGTGCGCGACGACGGAGATCCCCAGCATCTCGGCGAGCTCGAAATCATCGAAGCCGATCAGTGCGCACGGCGACTCGAGGTCGCGCAGCGCCTGCAACGTCGCTGTCGTCGCCCGGTTGTTCCCCGTCACGATCGCGGTCGGCGGATCGCTCGAGCGCATCAGCTCGACGACGGCGTCACGCGTGCTCGCCGTCGGGTCGTCGCCGAGGACCAACCAGCGGTCGGTCTCGCTCACCCCGACCTCCGCGAGCGCGTCGCGGTATCCGGCCAACCGCTCGCGAACCGTGTGCACCGAGGCGGGATTCGCGACGAACGCGATCCGGCGATGCCCGCGAGCGGTCAGCGACCGCACGGCCTCGGCCATCCCGGCGCGGTTGGTGAGCAGGACCGTGTCGGAGAGCAGGTTCTCGAGCGGTCGGTCGACGCCGACGATCGGTGTGCCGAAGTGCCGCTCCGCTTCGAGATACGACTGATCGTCGGCGACGGGGATCAGCAGCAGCGCGCGCACGCCCTGCGACAGCACAGCATCCACCACGCGGCGCTCCGTCTCAGGCGAATCATCCGTCGTCGCCAGCAGCATCGTGTACCCGTGCTGCGCCAGCTCGTACTCGATACCGCCGGCCACGGTGAAGTAGAAAGGGTTCTGAATATCGCCGATCACGAACCCCACGGTGTTGGTCACCCCGCCGCGGCGCAGATCCCGCGCGACGCGGTTCGGGCGGAATCGCAGACGTTCGGCGGCATCCATCACCCGCGCGCGTGTGTCTGCCCGCACCTGGTCCGACCCATGGAACACGCGCGAGACGGTCTTCGCGCTCACCCCGGCGAGCCGGGCGACGTCCTGGATCGTTGCCCGCGTCGGATTCGGCATCCTCGCTCCCTCCGATGACAACGATAGACATTCTATCTGCGGGGCGATGCTTCACACATCGCGGGGCGGGGCGTAGAGTGACGTCGCTCGATGACAACGTTGACATCCGATGAGCTGGGGCAGAGGAGCTTTGGTGATCGAATCAGAATCCGGCGAGCCCGGGCGGGCCCTGCTCGAGATGCGCTCCATCACGAAACGGTTCCCCGGCGTCATCGCCCTCGCCGACGTGTCGCTCACGGTGCAGGCCGGTGAGATCCACGCGATCTGCGGCGAGAACGGCGCCGGTAAATCGACCCTCATGAAAGTGCTCTCGGGTGTCTACCCGTACGGGACCTACGAAGGCGACATCGTCTTCGACGGGCAGACCGCCCAGTTCCGCGACATCCGGGCGAGCGAGGATGCCGGCATCGCGATCATCCATCAGGAGCTCGCGCTCATCCCCGAACTCTCGATCGCGGAGAACATCTTCGTCGGCAACGAGATCGCCCGATTCGGGCGCATCAACTGGGACGCCTCGCGAGCCCGGGCGCGCGAACTGCTCGAACGGGTCGGCCTCCGGGACGACCCGGCTACGCCCATCAAACAGCTCGGTGTCGGCAAGCAGCAGCTCGTCGAGATCGCGAAGGCCCTCTCGAAGAACGTCAAGCTGCTCATCCTCGACGAGCCGACCGCCGCGTTGAACGAGAACGATTCGCAGCACCTGCTCGGCCTCATCACCGATCTGCGCGACCGCGGCGTCACCTCGATCATCATCAGTCACAAGCTCAACGAGATCGCCCAGATCGCCGACTCGATCACGATCATCCGCGACGGCCGGACGATCGAGACGCTCGACGTCCACGCGGGCGACGTCGACGAGGACCGCATCATCCGCGGCATGGTGGGACGCTCGCTCGAGAACCGGTTCCCGCCGCGCGACGTGAGAATCGGCGAGGTCTTCTTCGAGGTTCGCGACTGGACGGTGCGGCATCCGCTCAACGCCGACCGCCTGGTCGCGAAATCGTCGCACCTCACCGTCCGCCGCGGCGAGGTCGTCGGGCTCGCCGGACTCATGGGCGCCGGCCGCACCGAACTCGCGATGAGCCTGTTCGGCCGCTCATACGGCTTCTACGAAGGCGGCCAGATCCTGATCGACGGCAAGCCCGTCACGCTCAAGGACGTGCCCGCGGCGATCTCGCACGGTCTCGCCTACGTCAGCGAGGACCGCAAGGTGCTCGGGCTCAATCTGCTCGATCCGATCCGACGGTCAGTGGTCTCGGCGAAGCTGCGGAAGATCGCGCCACACGGTGTGCTGCGCAAAGACGAGGAGAGAGCGGTCGCCGACGACTACCGGGGGAGGCTGCGCATCAAGACGTCGAACGTCGACAACGGCGTCTCGAAACTCTCGGGTGGCAACCAGCAGAAGGTCGTGCTCGCCAAATGGATGTTCACCGACCCCGACTTGCTCATCCTCGACGAGCCCACCCGCGGCATCGACGTCGGGGCGAAGTACGAGATCTATTCGATCATCAACGACCTCGCCGCGCAGGGAAAGGGCGTGCTGCTCATCTCGAGCGAGCTGCCGGAGCTTCTGGGCATGGCCGACCGCATCTACACGGTCTTCGAGGGTCGCATCACCGACGAGATCGACGCGCGCGGAGCCACACCCGAAGAACTGATGCGGAGCATGACCGCAGACCGTGGAAAGAAAGTGACCGCATGACTCAGCCCGACACCGCCCCCGTCCGCACCGGCGGGCTGGCCGACATCCGCAAAGCGTTCGGCAGCGGACAATCCACTCTGCGGCAGTTCGGCATCCTCGGATCGCTCGTGCTGATCATCCTCGTGTTCCAGATCTGGACGAACGGTCTGACCCTGTCGTCGGGCAACCTCATCAACGCGATCAACCAGAACTCCTACATCCTGATCCTCGCGATCGGCATGGTGATGGTCATCATCATGGGGCACATCGACCTGTCGGTCGGGTCGGTCGCCGCCTTCACCGGCATCGTGGTGGCGAAATCAATGGCTGACTGGAACCTCCCATCGTCGCTCGCGATCGTGCTCGGCCTCGTCGTCGGCGTGCTCATCGGCGCGTGGCAGGGATTCTGGGTCGCCTACATCGGCGTGCCGGCGTTCATCGTCACCCTCGCGGGGATGCTGATCTTCCGGGGTCTGAACCAGATCGTCGGGCAGTCGACCACGCTCGCCGTGCCCGCCGACTTCCAGATGATCGGCGCGGGGTACCTGCCCGAGCTCCCCTTCATCCCGCTGCCGTTCAACGTGCTGACGCTCGCACTCGGCGTCCTCGGAGCGCTGTGGATCGTCGTCAACGAGATCCGCCTGCGCCGGCGCCAGGCCAAGACCGGCGCCGAATCCGCCCCGCTGTGGGTCTCGATCCTCAAGGTCGTCGTCGTGGGTGGCGTCATCCTCATCGCCGCGTACTTGTTCGCCACGGGGCGGCCGGGCACCGGTTTCCCGATCTCGGGCGTCATCCTCGTCGCGCTCGTCATCCTGTACTCGTTCATCACCAACAACACGACCTTCGGCCGACGCATCTACGCGGTCGGCGGCAACCGTCTCGCAGCGACGCTCTCAGGGGTGAAGGACCGCCGCGTCGACTTCTTCGTGATGATGAACATGTCGGTGCTGGCCTCGCTCGCGGGCATGATCTTCGTCGCCCGCTCGGGTGCCTCCGGGCCGCAGGACGGCAACGGGTGGGAGCTCGACGCGATCGCGGCCGTGTTCATCGGCGGCGCCGCGGTCTCGGGCGGCATCGGAACGGTCATCGGCGCCATCATCGGTGGACTCGTGATGGCCTTCCTCAACAACGGCCTGCAGCTCGTCGGCACCGGCGCCGACCTCGTGTCGGTCATCAAGGGCCTCGTGCTGCTGTTCGCCGTCGGCATCGACGTGCTGAGCAAGGCGACCGGGCGCCCGTCGATCATCGGCCTCTGGTCGGCGCGACGCCGTGCCCGAGCCGACGTCCCCACACCTCCGACTGTCTTGCCGACCGCCGGAACCAATGAGACCAGTCAGCCCGTCGATGCCGGTCGTCGATGACGACACCGCTCGCTGATGGCTCTCCGCACCGAAGAAAAGAGATGAATGCAATGAAGAAGATCGCTCTCGCCGTCACCGCACTCGCGGTCACGGCGCTGGCCCTGTCGGCGTGCTCCAATGCGCGCACCGACGCGGGCGCCGGCGGCGACGCCTCCGCTGCGGCGGGCTTCGCGGCCGACGCGACGATCGGCGTCGCTCTGCCCGACAAGACCAGCGAGAACTGGGTGCTCGCGGGCGACCTGTTCACGAAGGACCTCGAGGCCGCCGGCTTCAAGGCCGACGTGCAGTACGCGCCGGCATCCAACACGGTCGCCGAACAGCAGAACCAGATCTCCGCGATGATCACCAACGGTGCGAAGGTCATCGTCATCGGCGCGAAGGACGGCAAGCAGCTCGGGACCCAGCTGCAGCAGGCCGCCGACGCCGGCGTGATGATCATCGCCTACGACCGGCTGCTCGAGAACAGCGAGAACGTCGACTACTACGTCGCGTTCGACAACTTCAAGGTCGGGCAGCTGCAGGGGCAGGCGCTGCTCGACGGGCTCGAGGCCCGGTCGGGCCATGGCGCGCCGTGGAACATCGAGTTGTTCTCGGGGTCGCCCGACGACGCGAACTCTGCTGTGTTCTTCAACGGTGCGATGGACGTGCTGCAGCCGAAGATCGATGACGGCACGCTCGTCGTGAAGTCGGGCCAGACCGAGATCGCGCAGACCGCGACTCAGGGCTGGAAGGCCGAGAACGCTCAGAGCCGCATGGACTCGATCCTCACCTCGACCTACAGCAGCGACACGCTCGACGGTGTGCTCTCACCGAACGACACCCTGGCCCGAGCCATCCTCACCTCGGTGAAGCAGGCCGGGAAGGATGTCGCGACCTTCACGGTCACCGGTCAGGACTCCGAGGTCGAGTCGGTGAAGTCGATCATGGCCGGCGAGCAGTACTCGACCATCAACAAGGACACCGCCCTGCTCGTCGAGCAGACGGTCAAGATGATCGGCCAGCTGCAGCAGGGCGAGGATGCCGATGTCAACGACACCGAGCAGTACGACAACGGCGTGAAGGTCGTTCCCGCGTACCTGCTCGAGCCCGTGATCGTCACGAAGGAGAACGCCGCCGAGGCGTACGCCAACGTCCCGAGCCTCCTCGAGATCGTGACGGCGGCGCAGTAACCCGTAAACGCTCTCAGAACCGGCCCCCAGCTCTCTCGCTGGGAGCCGGTTCTCTGTGTTACGCCGTATCTCCGTGCGTGTCGCCGTGTGAGCAGACGCCACGACACCGGTGTCTTCGGCGGCCTACTGTCGTGCGATCCGCAGCAGTCGCTGCATCCGCGCCGTTCCGAGGAGACCCGAATGACCGACACCGTCTCGCGCGTCGACCCCGCCGTC
The DNA here is from genome assembly GCF_030369635.1 of Microbacterium arborescens. Classification (NCBI taxonomy): domain Bacteria; kingdom Bacillati; phylum Actinomycetota; class Actinomycetes; order Micrococcales; family Microbacteriaceae; genus Microbacterium; species Microbacterium arborescens. The sequence goes on from NZ_CP128474.1 coordinate 92,846, forward strand.
GGCGATCCCGCGCCCGCCACGCGGCGCGTCGACCTCGGCGACATCCCCGTCGTCCGCACGCGGCATTGGTTCCGCTGGGCGATCGCGGCGATCATCGTGTTCGTCGTCGCGCAGTTCCTGTGGTCGCTCGTGACGAACGAGAACTACGAGTGGGACTACTTCGCGCAGTACTTCTTCTCCGACCCGGTACTGCAGGGCCTCGGCCTCACCCTCGTATACACGGGGGTGTCGGCGACCATCGGGTTCCTCCTCGGCACGGTGCTCGCCCTCGCGCGGCTGGCGAAGTCGCCGCTGCTGAACGCCGCGGCATGGAGCTTCATCTGGTTCTTCCGCTCGGTTCCCCTCGTCGTGCAGCTGGTCGTCTGGTACAACCTCGGGTACCTGTATCCGACGCTCGGACTGGGCACCCCGTTCACGACGGACTTCTGGATCGTGGAGTTTCCCACCGTCCAGCTCATCAGCGCGTTCGCGGCGGGAGTGCTCGGCCTGAGCCTGCACCAGGCGGCCTACTCCGCCGAGATCATCCGCGGGGGCCTGCTCTCTGTCGACCAGGGCCAGCTCGAGGCGGCGGCGGCTCTCGGCATCCCGCCGCGTCGCCGGCTCAGCCGCATCGTGCTGCCGCAGGCCATGCGGTCGATCATCCCGAACGCCACCAACGAGGTGATCGGTCTCGTGAAGGGCACCTCGGTGCTGTTCGTCATCGCGATTCCCGAGCTGTTCTACGCGGTGCAGGTGATCTACAACCGCAACAGTCGCGTCATCCCGCTGCTGCTCGTCGCGGTCGTCTGGTACACGATCATCACCACAGTGCTCAGCATCCTGCAGTACTACATCGAGCGTCACTACGCGCGGGGATCGGTGCGGGTACTGCCGCCCACCCCCGTGCAGCGAGCGCGCCACTGGGTCGCCGTGCAGTGGGCCCGCCTCGGCGACGATGCGCCGGCACCCCGTCCCCTCGCCCACGGAGGAGAGTCATGACCATCGGTCTCGTCGAGATCCACAACGTCCACAAGAGCTACGGGGGCATCGAGGTGCTCGGCGGCATCGACCTCACGGTGCAGCCGGGCGAGATCGTCGCGATCCTCGGCGCCAGCGGCTCGGGCAAGTCGACGCTGCTGCGCACCATCAACCACCTCGAGACGGTCGACCGTGGATCGGTCACGGTCGACGGCGAGTTCATCGGCTACGAGCAGCGCAACGGCAAGCTCTACGAGCTGCGCGAGAAGGCGGTGCTCGAGCGGCGCACGCAGATCGGGATCGTCTTCCAGAACTTCAACCTCTTCCCTCACCTCACGGCGCTCGAGAACGTCACCGAGGCGCCCATCGCCCTCGGCCGGCTGTCGAAGGACGACGCCCGCGAGCTCGCGATCGGCCTGCTCGACCGCGTGGGTCTCGGCGACAAGGCCGGCCATTACCCGCGTCAGCTCTCGGGCGGTCAGCAGCAACGCGTCGCGATCGCCCGCGCCCTGGCCCTCAAGCCCAAGGTGATCCTGTTCGACGAGCCGACGAGCGCACTCGACCCCGAACTCGTCGGTGAGGTGCTCGACGTCATCCGCGACCTCGCGCAGCTGGGCACGACCCTCATCATCGTCACCCACGAGATCGGCTTCGCCCGCGAGGTCGCCGACCGCGTCGTCTTCCTCGACGGTGGCCGGATCATCGAGCAGGGTCCGCCGACCGAGGTGCTCGTCGCGCCGAAGCACCCGCGCGTGCAGGAGTTCCTCGCCAAGGTCCTCGCCTGACCTTCCCCGTCCCGTTCCGCCCCACCACACCCTTCGAGAAAGACCCACAGCATGGCCATCAGCAAGAAGCAGAGCATCGCCGCCGGACTCGGCGTCGTCGCGGTCGCGGCGATCGTCGGCGGCATCGTCACCGCCGTGAACCTCAACCGACCCGCCGAGGCCGAGGCTGCGGCGCCCGCGGCCACCACGGCGAACGTCGCGACCGACGACATCCACTGGGTGCACCTCGACGAGCCCGTCGCCGATGCCGTCGCGGCCCTCGAGGCGAGCGGCTTCGAGCCTGTCGAAGAGGGGAAGCTCACCGTCGCCCACTCCGCTTACCTGCCGCCGCTCGGCTACATCCCCGAGGGTGAGACCAGCGCCGCGGGCACCGAGCCGAACATCGGCTCGCTGATCGCCGAGGCGCTCGGCCTCGAGTACAACCCGGTGGTCGTGGCGTGGGCCGACTGGCCCCTCGGCATCCAGTCGGGCAAGTACGACCTCATCACCTCGAACGTCACCGTCACCGAAGAGCGCAAGGAGCTCTACGACTTCGCGAGCTACCGCGAAGACCTGCTCGGCTTCTACGTCCGTGCCGACAGCGACATCGAGAAGATCGAGGAGGCCGCCGACATCTCGGGTCTGAGAATCGTCGTCGGCTCGGGCACGAACCAGGAGCAGGTGCTGCTCGCCTGGAACGACGAGCTCGAGGCGGCCGGCGAGGCCCCGGCCGAGCTGCAGTACTACGACGACAACGCCGCAGCCGTCCTCGCGCTGCAGTCCGGACGCGTCGACGCCACCTTCGGACCCAACGCCACCTCGGCCTGGTCGGCGCGCGAGACCGGTGACACCAAGCTCGTCGGCCTCGTGCCGGGAGGCTGGCCGCAGACCGCCAACATCGCCGCGGCGACCGCGAAGGCCAACGGCCTCGTCGAGCCGGTGTCGATCGCGATCAACGCCATCATCGAGGGCGGCCAGTACGACGAGGTCCTCGAAACCTGGGGGCTCGAGTCGGAACGCGTCGAGAAGAGCGAGATCAACCCTCCTGGCCTTCCGGCGTCGTGAATGGGTATGCGTCGTGAACGGGTCTCGGTGAGAGGTAGCGTCACATCGTGACATCGACCGCGACAGCCCTCACCATCCGGCTCGTCCGCACCGAGGAGTTCGCTCGGGCGGGCGACCTGACCGCCCGTGCCTACCGGCACAGCTACGGCGAGCTCTCGGAGCACTACCTCGCCTCGCTGCGCGACGTCGCCACACGCGTGCAGAGCGGCGACGTGTGGGTGGCGGTGGATGGCGGCGGGCGCGCGGATGCCGCCGCAGATACCGCTGCCGAGGCCGACATCCTCGGAACCGTGTGGGTCGCTCGGCCGAACCGGCCGCTGGCCGGTGTCGCGCAGCCCGGCGAGACCGATTTCCGACAGCTCGCCGTTGCGCCCGAGGCGCGCGGCCGCGGCGTCGGCGAGGCGCTCGCCCGGCACGTCATCGAGCTGGCCCGCCAGCGCGGATCGCACCGCGTCGTCATGAACAGCGGGCCCGAGATGACCGCCGCGCACGCGCTCTACGCCAAGCTCGGTTTCTCGCGCCTGCCCGAACGCGAGGGACGAATCGAGGTCGAGCCGGGCCGTTTCGTCGATCTGCTCGCCTTCGGTTACGACCTCGAGCCGGAGCCCTCGGCCCCGACCGGCACCGCCTCGACCGGCACCCCCGCGGGCGGCTCGGCGCCGACGTGGCTCCTCGAGCACATCGACTACGACGACTCCCGTGCGGTCGCCCTCCGCGCCGAGATGGACCGCGAGGTCGGCCCGCGATACGCCGACCGCTTCGACGAGGCCGACCCCGAAGCCGCCGCCCGATCCGCCCGCGCTTTCGCCCTCGACCCCGAGACGATCGTGGCGACGGTGCTCGTGACGGATGCCGCGGGCGAGGCGCTCGGTCACGGTGCGCTGCGCGACCTCGAGCACGACGGCATCCGCGACCTCGAGATCAAGCGCGTGTACGTGCACCCGCGGGCTCGCGGGCTCGGCGCGAGCCGTGCTCTCATCGCCGAGCTCGAACGCATCGCGCGCGACCGCGGCGCCGCGCGCGTCATCCTGCAGACCGGCGACCGCCAGCATGACGCCGTCGTGCTGTACGAGCGCCTCGGGTACACGCCGATCCCGATCTACGCCCCCTACACCGAGTACACGTTCTCCCGCTGCTTCACCAAGCCCCTGTAGATTCCCGCCGAGCACGCACCGTCTCCCCGAACACGCACGCTAAGCGGTGCGTTCTCGGCGCAACGATGCGTTCTCGCCGGCATCAGCCGGGTCGACTCTGCATCATCCGGGCCGGAATTCCATCCGTTGCGGGCTCGGCGACGAAGACACTATGCACGGTAGGAGTGATCTGCCGATCGAGAGGCGACAGCGATGGCGAAATCGACCGCATCCGCGAACGAGGCGAAGACCCGGCGCGGGGTCTGGGCCTTGTCGAGCGCGCTCGCCGGCATCGTCAGCGCTGCCGCCTTCCTCGCCGTAGCCGAGCTGGTCGCGCTCCTCGTCGCGCGTGAGAGCAGCCCGATCCTCGCCGTGGGCGCCTTCGTCATCGATATCGTGCCGCAGCCGCTCAAGGAGTTCGCGATCGCGACGTTCGGCTCGGCCGACAAGATCGTCCTGCTCGGCAGCCTCGCGCTCGCCGTCGTGGTCGCCGCCGCGATCGCCGGCATCCTGCAGTTCTTCGCCCGGCCGTTCGGGGTCATCGTCATCGCCCTCGCCGGGGTGATCTCGACGGCCGCCATCGTCACTCGCACCGGAGCCAGCCCGCTCGCCTTCGTGCCGCCCGTGATCGGGACGCTGGCCGGAGTGATCATCCTCGTCTTCCTCATCACGCGCCTCCGGCGCTGGGCGGGCGCAGCGGGCGCCGCGGATGTCGCGGCTGCCGCGGATGCCGTCAACCCGACCACCCCGGCGTACCCGGCCGCTGAGCAGCGCGGCCTCGGTCGGCGATCGTTCCTGGTCGCCACGGGAGGCGTGGGCCTCGCCGCCGTCATCGTCGGGGTCGGCGCCCGCCTGCTCAATGCGACGTCGGCTTCGGTCGACGCGCTCCGCCGTGAGCTGCGCATCCCCGAGCCGCGGTCGACCGTCACGATCCCCGACGGCGCCGAGCTGGATGTCGAGGGGATCTCGCCCCTCATCACCCCGAACGCCGACTTCTACCGCGTCGACACGGCCCTCACGGTGCCGTCGGTCGACCCGACCACGTGGCGTCTCGTCATCGACGGCATGGTCGATCAGCGCGTCGAGCTGAGCTTCGACGATCTCGTCGGCATGGGTCTCGACGAGTACGCCGTCACGCTCACGTGCGTCTCGAACGAGGTCGGCGGCGGTCTGGTGGGCAACGCCATCTGGCAAGGCGTCCCGATCCGCGACATCCTGCGCATGGCGGGCCCGCAGTCGGGCGCCGACATGGTGCTGTCGAAGAGCGTGGACGGGTACACGGCATCCACCCCCCTCGAGGCCCTGACCGACGACTCGCGCGACGCGATCTTCGCCGTCAAGATGAACGGCGAGCCGTTGCCCCTCGAGCACGGCTTCCCGGTGCGCATGGTGGTCCCGGGGCTGTACGGCTACGTCTCCGCGACGAAGTGGGTCACCGAGCTCAAGGTCACCACGTTCGAGGCCGACGAGGCCTACTGGACCCCGCGCGGGTACGCAGCCGAAGCGCCGATCAAGTTCTCGTCCCGCATCGACACCCCGCGCACGGGCACACCGGTCGCCGCGGGCACCGTCGCCATCGCCGGCATGGCCTGGGCTCAGACAGTCGGGATCGACCGCGTCGAAGTGCGGATCGACGACGGCGACTGGCAGGCTGCGACGCTCTCCAACCCGATCAACGCCGATACCTGGGTCCAGTGGATGCTGGAGTGGCAGGCCGACGCGGGAACCCATTACGTCGAGGTGCGCGCCGTCAACAAGGACGGCGACACGCAGATCGAGGAGCGCGCCCCGATCGCCCCCGACGGCTCGAGCGGCTGGCAGCGCGTCCTGGTGACGGTCTCCGCCTGACCCTCGGCTCCCACCTGCCGTCGACTCGCCAGGAAGTGCGGATGCTGCCCCCCGCGCACTCGCCATTCGTGGCGAGTCGACGAAGGGGAAGGGGGAGCAGGGGGCTACGCGAGGCGAGCGAGCGGCGTAGTGGCGCCGAGGACCGCGTCGACGATCGCTCCTGCCGTGCGGTCGGTCTGGCGGATCGAGAGCGCGTTCGATCCCGGGCGGGTGAAAGCACCGCTCTCGGGCAGCGACGTGAACGGGCCGAGCGCGAAGGCGGATGCCGTCGGTGAGCCGTCCCGCCGCAGTACCCGGCCGTCGGCATCGGTGAGCACGCGTACCTCCGCCCCCTGCTGGCGGGCCAGCGCTCGCAGCACGCGGTTCTCGCTCACGGCGGCTCCCGGCCCGGGCAGCCACGCGTCGACGAGGCTGCCCGCGACGGTCTCGCCCGGGACGCGACGGCTGGAGGCGACGAAGCCGCGCTCCGGATCGATGCGGACCTCGATCTCGGGCCCGAGCAAGCGAACGATCCCGGCATCGGCGAGGGCCACGAGCTCCTCGAGCCGGTGCGGGGGCGGGCCGCTTGCGACGTAGCTGAAGAAGGTGTGCCACCGGACCGGCAGCGATCGTGTGCGCGAGTGCTCGTTCCACCGATCGGCGGGGATCTCGGCAAGCGCGAGGAACGACAGCAGCGCTGCGAGGAAGACGCCCTGCGCGGCGCTGCGTTCCGGGGCCGTACGCAGATGCAGGTCGGTGACGATGTGTGCGCGCACCCGCTCGTGCGCGTCGTCGCCGCCGGCAAAGGCCGCCGCGGCGAACGGCCGGTCGAGCGACGCGACGTCGAACCGGTCGAGCGGATCGGGCACCGCCGCCGCGATCGCGTCGAGCAGGGCGGGGTCGTCCCACGCGTGCGACCGCAGCACCGCACGGAACGTCGTCCAATCGCCGACGACGCGGTCGGGGTGTCCCGTGAACAGCTCGCGGTAGTGCCCGTGGAGCAGCTCGCCCGCGATGAGCGGCCAGACATCGGCCTCGAAGTCGATGACACCGGGGCGGGCCACAAGCTCGGCGATCGCCGCGGGCGTCAGCACCTCGCGTTGGGATGCCTCGCCGCGCAGCGCCGACGACACCTTCGAACGGTAGGGAACGCCCCGCCGCGATCCGAGGTGCAGACGCGGCTCGCGTCCCGACGGCACGTACCGCAACCCGTCGCCCTTCTCGACGAAGCGGCCGCCGCGGCCTTGGGTGAGCAGCACCACGAGGTCGACCGCGGCGAGTCCCATGCCGCGCACGATGACGTCGTCGCCGGCCCCGAGCTGCGAGAGGTCGGCGTCGGCGGTGAAGGCGGGCGGCACATAGTGCAGCCGCGCGCGGCGCGCCCCGGCGATGAGGCCGGCGGTGACGGCATCCGGTTCACGACCGGTGTGACCGAGCGCGAAGACGACACCGTCGGCGTCGATCTCGAGCCCGCTCGCCAGGGTCACGCGGTTCTCCGGGCTCACGCTCGCCACCGTGTCGCGGCGCCAGCGCACCGTGACGCCGGCAGGGGCCTCGGCGACCGTGCGCCGGTAGAACCACTCCAGGTAGTAGCTGTGCAGTCGCCGCGTGGGAAAGCTCTCGCCGTGCAGCCCGCGCGCCTCGGCAGCCGCCACCTCGTCGTCGATCTCGATGCCCCGGCCGGTCGCGGCCAGCTCGCCGCTGCGCCAGAGCTCGGCCCATTCGATGAGCGAGGGTCCCGGCCGGATCGGACCGTCGATGACGCAGCTCTCGTCGGTGAAGACCGTCACGTCGCGCGCCATCGAGTTGAGCTTCAGCAGCGGCGACTGCGCCCGCCGCCAGATGCGACCGGCCCCCGGAGGATGCGGGTCGACCAGCTCGACATGCAGGCGCGGCGCGCCGACCGCGCGCGCATCCGCCGCATCCCCTGCGCCCGCCGCGACGCCGAACCGCGCGACGATCCGCTCGAGGAGCATGATCGCGCGCGGGCCGGCGCCGACGAAGACCAGCCGGTGGACGCTCACGCCGGTACGGATGCGGGTGCCGGAACCACGGCCGGCAGCCCGAGCAGGTCGCGCAGCGTCGCTCCCTCGTCGTACGAGTCGCGGTACGACCCGCGCTCCTGCAGGAGGGGGACGACGCGCGTGGCGAACTCGTCGAGGCCGTGCGGGGTGAGGTGCCCGACGACGGTGAATCCGTCGGTCGCCCGCTCCTGCACGTAGCGGTCGATCTCGCCCGCGATGTGCTCGGGGGTGCCCACGAATGTGTGCTTGGCCGTCAGCCGGATGACGAGCTCGCGCACGCTCAGCCCCTCGGCTTCCGACAGCTCCCGCAGCGACGCGATCCGCGCCTGCACGGCCTTGTGGCGATTGGCCCAGCCGCGTGCGGTCTCCGAGCCGGTGTCGGGCTCGACGTCGGGCAGCGGGCCGTCGGGGTCGTAGCCGCTGAGGTCGCGGCCCCAGACCTGCTCGAGGTAGGTCAACGCCTGCTCGGGCCGCACCTGCTGCAGGGCGATCTCACGCGATCGTTCGCGCGCCTCGGCATCCGTGTCGCCGATGACGAACGTCGCCGCGGGCAGGATCTTCAGCGAGCCCTCGTCGCGCCCCCACGCGGCCAGGCGCCCCTTGACGTCGTCGTAGAACACGCGGGCCGCATCGAAGTCCTGGTGCAGCGAGAAGATGACTTCGGCGTGCTCGGCTCCGAAGTCGCGTCCGTCGGCGGAGTCACCGGCCTGCACGATCACGGGGCGCCCCTGCGGCGAGCGGGGCACGTCGAAGAGGGCGTCGACGTCGAACTGCGGACCCGAGTGGCGGATGCGGCGGGGCAGCGCTTCGCCCTCGTCCCACGAGTCCCAGAGCTTCTTCGACAGGGCGGCGAACTCTCTCGCGCGCTCGTAGCGGTCGGCGTGGTCGAGGAACCCGCCGCGGCGGAAGTTCGCGCCGTGGAACGCGTCGGAGCTCGTCACGGCGTTCCATCCGGCGCGGCCGTCCGACAGGTGGTCGAGTGTCGCAAGCTGACGGGCGAGCTCGTACGGCTCGTTGAACGTCGTGCTCAGGGTGCCGACGAGACCGACGTGATCGGTGACGGCGGTCAGCGCCGCCAGGATCGCGAGGGTGTTCGGGCGGCCCAGCACGTCGAGCTCGTGCACGCGGCCCTTGTGCTCGCGCAACCGCAGGCCCTCGGCGAGGAACACGTAGTCGAAGAAGCCGCGCTCGGCCGAGCGCGCGAAGTACTCGAATGCGGCGAAGTCGATCTGGCTGCCCGAGGCGGGGTCGGTCCACACCGTGGTGCTGTTGACACCGGGGAAGTGTGCGGCCAGGTGGATCTGGCGGGGCGAGCGGCTCACAGGGCGACCTTCTCTCGTGTCGGGGCGGCGTCGTGGGCAGAGTCGTGGGCTGGGCCGGCGTACCTGCTCGCGGGACGCGGCAGGCCGAGCCGGCCGCGCAAGGTGGCGGCGTCGTCGTCGCGCAGCACACGGGTCGCGCGCAGCAGCGGGGCGAGACGCTCGGCGATCGCGACGACGTCGTCGGGCTGGCGTGCCGGCCGCAGCCGCACACCGTCGACGCCGGTCTCTGCGAGGGCCCGGATGTGCTCGGCGACCTCGGTCGGCGTGCCGGCGACGACCCGCGCGTCCGAGCGGAACTCGCCTCCGACGAGGTCGTCGAGCCGCGCGAGCGCGTCGCGTGCAGCCGCACTCGTCTCCTCGACGAGCACGATCACGTCGGCGAACACGCGCAGGCGCTCGCCAGAGCGGCGCAGCTCGGCGGCGGCTCCGTCGAGCTCGGCGAGGATGCCGGTCGCGGCGGCCGCATCGTGGGGCGTGACGAACACGACGTCGGCGTGCTCGGCGGCGAGGCGGAACGGCACGGTCTGGTGCGCGAGCACCGAGATGATGGGGCGGCCCTGGGGCGAGCGGGGCACGATCGAGGCCCCGGTGATCGAGAAGAACTCGCCCGCGACGTCGATGTTGTGGATGCGGTCGGCGTCGACGAAGCGGCCGCTCGCGGCATCCCGGATGATCGCATCGTCCTGCCACGAGTCCCACAGGCGCCCGAGCGCGTCGGCGACCTCGCCCGCCTCGCGGAACCCGGTCTCGAGATCGATCTCGTCGCGCCGCCCGAAGTTCGCGCGCTCCGCGGCCGACCCGCCGACGACGAGCCTCACGCCCGCGCGGCCGCGGCTCGCGAAGTCGAGCGTCTGGATGCCGGTGGCGACGTGGAACGGCTCGGTGTGCGTCGTCGTGACCGTCGGGATCAGGCCGATCCGGTGCGTGAGCGGCGCGAGCGCGGAGGCCAGCAGCACCGCGTCGATACGCCCGTGCAGCCGCCCGGGGTCGGGGTCGTTCGCGTCTTCCAAGCGGTCGGTCAGCGAGAGCGCGTCCTCGATGGTCGCGAGAGTCACGCCCGCCCCGTCGAGGAGTCGCACCTGGTCGGCCCACTGACGGGATGTGGTGAACGCGCGCGGCGAGAGCCCGGACGCGCGCCACGCGGCGGGGTGCCAGCCGGCCCGCTCGAGAGCGACGGCGAGATGGATGCGGTGAGACATGAGCCCACTGTCGACCTCGCCCCGAGCGCTGCCAAGGCCGCCCGTCATCCGGCGACACCTGTCGTAACCGGGGTTCGCGTCGCGCGCTCAGATCACATCAGGTCAGGCGCTGCGCAGCCGGTACCGCGTCGCCACAGCCCCCGAGCGGAATGCTGTGCGGTCGACCGCTTCGAGCTCGATCTGCCCGTGCAGGCCCGCGAGCAGCGTCGGCCCCCGTCCCGCGACGACGGGCTGCACGACGAACTCGAACTCGTCGATGAGGCCGAGGTCCGCCAGGGCGGTGGGCAGCATGACGCCGCCGACCCAGAGCCCGGCGCCCGGCTCGGCCTTCAGCGCTCGGACGGCGGTCTCCAGGTCGCCCGAGATGAGCTCGGCGTTCCAGTCGGGATCGCCAAGGGTCGACGACACGACGAACTTCCGGGCGCCGTCGATGGCCTCGGCGAATCTGATCTCGGCGTCATCCATCCACTCGGGCCACTCGCCCGAGGCGGGCCGTCGCCAGGCGGCGGCCATCATCTCGTACGTCACGCGGCCGAGCAGCAACGCGTCGACCCCGGCCATCTGCGCCGTCCAGTAGCCCATCGATTCTTGGTCGGGCGGCAGCCCCGCCTCATGGTGGCAGCACCCGTCGAGCGTCACATTGATCGAGTACCGCAGAGGTCTCATGCCGCATCCCGTCTGCGGCGGATGACGCCGCGACGCCAGTCTGGACCCGCGGGCATCGATATGCGAGGGGTCCAGGCCAGGAGGACGGCGAAGACGACACGTGTCGCGAGCAGGACCCCCCAGATGGCCTCGGCCGAGCCGGAACGTGTGACGGCGAGCAGCGTCAGCCCCGACCCACCGACCGCCCCGTACGCGATCACGAGGGCGGGCAGCCCAGCCGCTGTCGACAGCGCGATCTTGCGGTAGGAGTACAGGACACCTGCCCACGGTTCGATGAGCAGTTGCACGGACATCATCGCGACGATCAGCCAGCCGAGCTGGTCGAAGACCGGCAGAGCCAGGCGCGAGATCGTCAGCGCCACCGCGATCGCCGCGAGCAGGACGAGACAGTTCGCCTGCACCGTCGACAGGCGCATGGCCCGCCCGCGCCCGAGCCCGCGCCCGCCGCCTCCCCCGCGCTCGGCGATGACGAATCTTGCCCCGACCACGCCGAACTGCTTCAGCGGGACGATGACGGAGCGCATCACCGCCACCGACAGCGCGACCACCGCACCGTCGGCGGGGGAGTGCGCAGTGGCCACCATGATCGCTGCCGTGAAGGTCACCAGGAAGACCAGTCCGTCGACCGACGCGGCCGCGCGCTCGCCGAGTGACCGGATGACGGCGACGGGATGCGCGAGAGCCTCACGCGCCGCCGACGCCACCATGCGCCACGAGATCATGTCCGCTCGCGCGAGCTGTGATCCGCGCACCAGCACTCCCAGGATCGACGCGACCGACGTCGTGGCGCCGACGGCAGCCACAGCCGCGAGCGGTGGGACGCCGAGCGCGACGACGACGGCCGCGACGGCGGCTTTCACGAGCGTTCCGGTGACCGCGGTGATCAGGTTGGTGCCGTCGCGGTGCTGCGCCTGGAACGCGCCGTTGAAGACGAAGCCGATCGGCGTGAGCACCGTCGCCGGGATGGTGGCGATCCAGTAGACGGCGAAGTACCCGCCCGCGTCCGAGCGCGAGACGACCGGACTGAGGAGCGCGATCGCGATAGCGGCCAGCAGCAGAAGCATCGCCGCCCCCACCGCCCCCGTCAACTCTCCTTCGAGGGAGTGCCCCGCCGTGCGCGCGCGGATGGTGGTGACCACGAAACCGGATGCCACGACCGTCACGATCGCGGCGGTGGAGCCCCCGAGGCCGATCGCCGCCTGGACCTCGTCGGAATAGGCGATCGCCATGACGAGCAGGATGACGACGCTGCCGATCCCCGGCAGGAACATCGCGGATGCCGCCAGCGCGGCACGCCCCAGGTAGTCGCGCCTCACAACTCGATACTGTCAGCAACCCGATTGGCCTGCCCAGCGCCGTTGAGGCTTGCTCTGCCGGTTCCGGCAGGTTCTCGTCGTCTCTGGCTGCCGATAGCGTCGGGCGGGTGGATCTCCAGCGCGCCGCAGACCTGGCCATCGCCCTCGCCCGTGAAGCCGGCGACGTCGCCGTCGCGGAGCGGACGACCGCCCGCATCGACGCGAAGGGCGACGGCGCCGACCTCGTGACGCACGTCGATCGCGAGACAGAGCGGCGGATCGTCGAGGCCCTGCGGCGCGCGTATCCGGAGCACGCGATCCTCGGCGAGGAGGGCGGCGAGCAGGGCAGCGACGAGGGCGAGTACCGCTGGCTCATCGACCCGCTCGACGGCACGCACAACTACGTGCTGGGGCTCGATGTCTACGGCGTCTGCATCACGCTCTGCCAGCGCGACCGTCCGGTGATGGCGGTCGTCCACGACTCACCGCGGCGCCGCACGTTCTGGGCCATCGAGGGGAGCGGGGCATTCACCGCCGGCGACTCCGACGAATCCGGATCCACCGCACCGCGCGTCGTCATCGAGGGGGCGGGTGCGCTCGCTCACGAGACCGTCGCCTTCACACAGGGTTACGACGTCGGCCATGACGACCCGCGTCGCAACGAGCTGTTCGATCGCCTCGAGCGCGGCACGAAGCGGGTCCTGCGCAGCTGGGCTCCGTCGTCGGACTGGGCGCTGCTCGTGACGGGCGGACTCGGCGCCCTCGTGGCCTACCGCAACGAGATCTGGGACCTCGTCGGCGGCGCGCTCATCGCGACCGAGGGGGGAGCGGCATCCTGGACCTCCGCCGACGGCGCCCTCGTGATCGTCGGCCGACCGGATGTCGTCACGGCGCTGCGCGAGCTCGTCACTCGCTGACCGGAACGACGATCGGCAGCTCGCGCACCGGCACCAGCACGATGTCCTGCACCTTCCAGTCGAGCTCGACGCAGCCTTCGCGCGCCGCTTCCAGCTCGTCGAGGGTCGGCATCCGACCGTCGCGCGGCACGACGAACGACTCGACGTGGAACACGTGTCCCTCGTCACGCACCCGGCTGCCCGCCGCCGACACCCACGGGAGGCTCGCGAGGTAGGCGTCGATCTCGCCCGCGAGCGGATGAGGCTCAGCATCGTCGAACGTCGTCGCTCGCGCGTCCATGAGGTCGATGATCGCGGCCCGCAGGTTCTTCAGCCCGTCGCGCAGGATGCCCGCCGCGATGAAGAGCGCCGCCGCCGCGTCGAGCCACCACAGCCCGAGGCCGATGCCCGTGACGCCCACGATGGACCCGACCGCGGTCATCCAGTCGGCCTTGTTCATGTCGGCATCCGCGTAGAGCACCTTGTTGTGCAGCTCGCGCGCCAGCGTGATCTTCGCGCGCCCGAGCAGGACAGGCGGCACGGCTGTCAGCGCCATGACCCCGATCATCAGCCACCCGAGCCAGATCGACGCGCCGAACAGCTCGACCGTGCCGATCGTCGGGTGCTCGCCGCTCAGCAGCCCGATGCCCGACTCGACGATCAGGTAGGTGCCCATCGTGGTCAGGGCGACAGCGGCGACGAGGTGACCGACTCCGACCGAGCGGTGATAGCCGTACGGATGCCGCAGCGTCGGTCGTCGCCGGTTGACGCGGATCGCGATGAGGAACGCCAGCGGCGGGATGAACGACAGCAGGTCCTCGATCCACGCCGCCTTCATCGCCTGCGAGTTGCCGAGCACGAGGAAGACGAGGGTCACGGTGACCGCCAGGAACCCGATCGTGATCCATTCGAGCCGCACCGCGCGGCGAAGCACCTCGACCTGACGTTCCGGCAGCTCGGTCTGTCCGAACCGCACCTCCGACCGGTTCACAGCTCTCCCGCTCTCGCCCGCTCCGAGAGGAAGGTCTCGAGGCGCGACAGGAACGCGTTCTCGCCGAGCGGCACGAGCATGACGACCTTGAGCGTGCTGCCGTCCTTCGCGGTCGCCTCCGCGTACGGGCGTGTGACACCCGCCTTGTCTGTCCACGGGGTCTGGTCGGTGATGCCGCCCGCGATGAGATCGAGCCCGCCGTTCTCGAGTTCGCGCACGAGCGCCTCCTCCGACCCGACGGTCCATTCCACGTCGGCGTCGAGCGAGTCGGCGAAGGCTCGGATCGCATCGGGCTCGCTGCCCTGCGGTTCCTCGCCGTCGACCTGCACCCATTCGCCGTCGGGGGATACCCCGGCCCGAAGCGTCCCTCCCTCGACCGAGGTGAGCGTGCCCGACGGGTCGGTCGGTATCGACAGCCCGCACCCCGCGAGTGCGAACGACGACGTCAGTAGCAACAGGACCGCGCCGACCGCTGTGGCGAGCCGGTGGTGCATGAGACCCTCCTCCATAGGCGTCTGGTGTGGGTATGCGATCTGCATCCCCACTCTGGCGCGCGTGTTGCGATCGCCGTAAGGGGGTTGCGCCCGTGTCGATAGGATGGGGTGCAATCCCTCCTCGACAGAAAGGGAGATCCGCATGCCGGGAATCGTCATCGTCGGCGTCCAGTGGGGCGACGAGGGCAAGGGCAAGGCCACCGACCTGTTGGGCGATCGCACCGACTGGGTCGTCAAGTTCAACGGCGGCAACAACGCCGGGCACACCGTCGTCATCGGTGACGAGAAGTACGCCCTGCACCTGCTGCCGAGCGGCATCCTCTCGCCGGGCGTCAACGCCGTCATCGGCAACGGCGTCGTCGTCGACCTCGAGGTGCTCTTCGCCGAGCTCGAGGCGCTGTCGGCGCGCGGGCTCGACATCTCGCGCCTCAAGGTCAGCGCCAACGCGCACCTCATCACGCAGTACCACCGCACGCTCGACAAGGTGACCGAGCGCTTCCTCGGCAAGCGCCAGATCGGCACCACCGGTCGCGGCATCGGACCGGCCTACGCCGACAAGATCAACCGCGTCGGCATCCGCGTGCAAGACCTCTTCGACGAGAACATCCTGCGCCAGAAGGTCGAGGGAGCCCTCGACCAGAAGAACCACCTGCTGGTCAAGGTGTTCAACCGCCGTGCGATCACCGCCGACGAGATCGTCGAAGACCTGCTCTCGTACGCCGAGCGTCTGCGGCCCATGGTGTGCGACACGGGCCTGCTGCTGAGCAACGCGCTCGACAACGGCGACGTCGTCGTCTTCGAGGGCGGGCAGGCGACCATGCTCGACGTCGACCACGGCACCTACCCCTTCGTCACGTCGTCGTCGGCGACGGCCGGCGGCGCCGCCACCGGTGCGGGCGTCGGACCCAACCGTCTCGACCGCATCGTCGGCATCGTCAAGGCGTACACGACGCGCGTCGGGTCGGGCCCGTTCCCGACCGAGCTGTTCGACGAGAACGGCGACTTCCTCCGGTCGCGCGGATTCGAGTTCGGCACGACGACCGGCCGCCCCCGCCGTGTCGGCTGGTACGACGCCCCGATCACGCGGTACGCGACGCGGATCAACGGCATCACCGACCTCGTGCTCACCAAGCTCGACATCCTCACCGGGCTCGACCGCATCCCGGTGTGCGTCGCATACGACGTCGACGGCGAGCGGTTCGACGAGGTGCCGGTCAACCAGTCCGACTTCCACCACGCCAAGCCGGTGCTCGAGTACTTCCCCGGTTGGAAGGAAGACATCTCGACGGCGCGCACGTTCGACGACCTCCCCATCGCCGCCCAGGAGTACGTGCTGGCGCTCGAGAAGATGAGCGGCACGCGCATCTCGGTGATCGGTGTCGGGCCCGCCCGCGACGCCGTGATCGTCCGCCACGACCTCGTCGACTGACGTGCGGCTGCTGCTCGGCGGCTACACCGCCGACATGGGCGGCGACGCCACGGGCATCGGCCTGGTGCACGCCGGCGACCCCGACGGCCCGACCGCCGACGGCCAGCTCTCGTTGCGCACCGAGGTCGTGGCGGCGTCGTCGCCGTCGTGGCTCGCCCGCCATCCGCGTCTGGACGTCGTCTACGCCGCGCTCGAGTTCCGCGGTGAGGTGCAGGCCTACCGGCGCACGGGTCCCGACGCGTGGATGCCGCTCGGGCGCCCGGTCGCCGCCGGTGAGGCCGTGTGTCACGTCGCCGTCGCCCCCGACGGAGCCTCGCTCGTCGCCAGCTGCTGGAGCGACGGCCGCGTCGTCCGCATGAGCATCGACGACGCCGGCGTCCCGTCGGCTCCGGTGATCGCGCCCGCCGCGGTCGACCCCTACGGACCCGTTGCTTCGGCGGAGCCGGCCGCGGACGACCTCGATCTCGCCGCTGCCGCGCGGGCTCTGCGCGAGGCCGCCGGTCCCGAGTTCGCCCATCTGGTGCCCGGCTCGGACGCGCCCGCCGCGCCGCATCCCGGTCCGGATCAGGAATCCGAGGCCGCACGCCCGTCTCGGTCGCACCAGGCGCGTCACCTGCCGGGCGGTCTGATCGTGACGACCGACATGGGGCTCGACCTCGTGCGGTTCTGGCGTGACAGTCCGCGCGGGCTCCGGCTCGTCGGGCAGGTCACGCTGCCGCTCGGCAGCGGACCGCGTCACACCCTCTGGCATCCGAGCGGTCACCTGTACGTCCTCACGGAACTATCTCGCGAGGTGTTCGTGCTCGGCGCCGATCGCGCCGGGGAATGGCGGATGCTGTCGGCGACAGGCCTCATCGGTTCCCTCGACGACGACACAGCTGCTGAGATCGCCATGACGCCCGACGGTGAGACCGTCTACGCGGGCATCCGCGGCAGCAACACCCTCGGGGTGCTGCGCGTTCGCGGCACCGGTGACCGGCTCGAGCAACTCGCCCTCGTCGATGCCGGCGTCGATTGGCCGCGCCACCACGTCGTCGTCCGAGACACCCTGCTCGTCGCCGGGCAGCTCTCGGGCGAGGTGGTGTCGATGACGCGCGACCCGCGAACCGGGGTGCCGGGGCGCGTGCGTCACCGCGTCGCAGCCCCCAGCCCGACCTGCATCCTGCCGGTGGCGTGATTCCCGGTCCCGCGAACGGGGGCCGCTATCAGAGTCAGTGCGGCAGTTTCTTCGCGTCCTGACGCGGAATGACGATCTGGTTGATGATCAGCAGGATCGACGCGGTGACGGGAATCGCGACGAGCGCGCCCAGCAGACCCAACAGGGTGCCGCCGACGAGAGCCCCGATGACCACGAGCGATCCGGGCACCGAGACGGTGCGGTTCATCACGCGGGGCGTGAGGACGTATGCCTCGACCTGCATGTACAGCAGGTACGCGGCCGCGAAGATGATCGCCGGCAACGGCGCGGTGGGATTCGTCAGCAGTGTGATGACGGATGCCCCGACCCAGAAGATCACCGTTCCCACGAGCGGGATCAGCGTGATCGCGAACGCGAGCACAGCCATCAGGGCCGCGAACGGCACCCCGAGGATGGTCAGCAGGATGAAGCCGAAGGTTGCGTTCATGAGGGCGAGAACGACCATGCCCGACAGGTAGCCGCCGATCGACTCGGTGATCTGCCGGGTCATGTCGGCGACGGTCGAGCGGGAGCGTGCGGGCGAGATGCGCACCAGCGCGTTCTTCATGCGGGGGAGCGACGCCAGGAAGTACAGGCTGAGCACGAGCACGATGATCGACCCCGAGATGGCGGTCACGACGTTCACGCCGACCTGCAGCAGCCCGCCGCCGATCGCGGCGATGTTCGACGGGTTGGTGACGAAGCTCTGCACCTCGTTCAGCACGTCGCTCAGGCTGTCGCCGAACGTGTTCTCGAGCCAGCGCACCGTATCGCTGCGCAGCATGTCGTTGACGATCGACGGCACATCCTTGGCGAACTGTTCGACCTGGCGCACCACCGGTGGCAGGACGACCCACAGGATGCCGGCGATGATGAGCGCGAGCGCGGCGAACGTGATGACGATGCCCCAGGCGCGCGGGATGCCGCGGCGCACGAGGAACCGCACCACCGGGTCGAGCGCCAGCGCGACGAACAACGCGATCGCGACGTAGATGAGGACCGTCGACAGGCTCGAGATCGCCAGCCCCAGAACGATCGCCGCGAGGGCGCCCAGAGCGAGGAAGAAGCCGGCCGCGAACGGGCGGGACAGCGCTCCCCAGAGGGGCTGATCACGCGTGGCCGCTGCGGACACCGGGGCGGTGGGGGCCGCGGGGGCCGGGGTGCTCGGGCGAGGCTTCGTCATGGTCACACTCTAGGGGCGCGGCTTACAGCGCCGCGGTGGGATCGCGCTCGCCCGTCGAGCAGATAGGGTCGGCGGGGGAGGAGCCACCATGACCGACGCCACGACCGAACTCCATCGCCTGCGCGCGAGCATCGACAACATCGACGCCGCGCTCGTGTTCATGCTGGCGGAGCGGTTCCGCTGCACGAAGCAGGTCGGCGAGCTCAAGGCGACTCACGGCATGCCGGCATCCGATCCCGGTCGCGAAGAACGGCAGGTCGCCCGCCTGCGGCGCCTCGCCGAGGAGGCCGACCTCGACCCCGAGTTCGCGGAGAAGTGGTTCGGATTCGTCGTCGCCGAGGTCATCCGCCACCACCGCATCGCGGCGGAGGACATCGCGGACTGAGCCTCAGTCACCCGCTGCCGCGAGCTGCCGGATCGATCGTTCGATGCCGGCGCGCTGACCGGCGTCGAGATCGAGGAACCCCGTCGCGCGGCTCACCCACAGTCCGAGCGCCGCCGCCACGGCGGTCAGCTGTGCGGGCGTCGCGCCTTCCGGCTGCAGCCAGTGCGCCCGGATGCCCTGCCATCCGTCGTGCATCCGTCGCCCGCCGAGGGTCTCGACCGCCAGCCGCAGTTCGGCGGGTGTCGCATCTCCTTCGAGCATGCCTGCGACGAAAGCAGCGAGCCGGTGCGGAGGATCGTCGGGCGCTCCGGCGAGATGGGATGCCGCTGACTCCGCCCAGCCGTCGATCAGTCGCCCCGCGACGGCCTCGAGGATCAGCTGCCGCGTGGCGAAGTGGTAGACGATGCCGCTCTTGGTCAGCCCGGTCCGTGCCGCGAGGTCGTCGAAGGTGACCGAATCCGCGCCCGAGTCTGCGAACAGCTCGACGGCCGCGTCGACGATGAGCTCGCGATTACTGGGACGCACCATCTGCTCCGCTCGACTCCGCGTGGCCGCCGCGCCACATGGCCAGGGGTCCGGCCCCGTCGGGCCAGGGGACCCTCGTCAGGGGCACGAAGCCGTGCCGACGATAGAGCGCGGTCGTGCGGGCGTTCGACGATTCCAGGTACGCGGGCGAGCCGTCGGCGTCGACGACCTCGAGTCGTGACGCGAGCAGTGTTCTGCCGATGCCGCCGCCGGTAGCGTCCGGCGCGACGCCGACCGCCTTGAGGTACCAGTGCGGCACGGCCGGCCGGTGCGCGTCGATCGCGTCCGAGACGCGAAGAGCCCGGGCCAGACCGCCGAGGCCGATCGCCCGCACGTACTCCGGCAGGGCGGCCGTGCGCATCCCGGTCTCGCCGGGGGCGGACCACACCGCGACGCCGAGGAGCCTGCCGGTGTCGGGATCGCGCACACCGTCGACCGTGCCGTTCTGCAACGGACCACCGAGGAGGACGGCGCGGAACAGGCGGTGGCGCGCGCGTTCGTCGTCGCCGCGTTCCTGCAGGAGGGCCCGCGTCGGGGCGTCTTCGGCGAACGCGCGGGTCAGCAGATCAGCCGCCGCGTCGATCTCTCCGCGAGCGACGGGTGTGACGGTGCGGGTCGTCGGGGGGATAGGCGTGCGAGTCATGGACAAACTGTACGTGTACTACACATACAGTTACCTGAGAAAGACCACCGGTTTGCCTGCGCGGGCGCGCGCGTTTACCGGAAGTGCCGATCAGAGGTCAAATCGTCGGTTCGATTTGCGACCTCCCCGGGAACGTGAAACGTTGGATGCGGCCCACAGCGGGCCCCTACCCGACCAGTCCGCGGTCGTTGGTGGCAGTCCCTGTGGGTGCCAGACCGGCGAGCGTATGGTCGGCGGCCTGTGCTCGTGGGTCCGACATCCGCAGCCGAGACGCCGTCGCAAGACGCGCCGAGAGGCCGCCACCCGGGCGTAACCGATGCAGCCTGCACCGGCTGCCGAGGTGACCTGTGACCAGTCCGTCTTCTTCGGGGGAAATGACCTCCCCCGCGCTGGAAGCCAAGAATCTGTACAAGGTCTTCGGGCGCAACCCGAAGTCCGTCGTCGAGAAGCTGCGGGCCGGAGCCCAGCGCAACGAGATCGCCGACGCCGGAACCGCCGCCGTCATCGACGCCTCGTTCACCGTGCAGCCGGGTGAGATCTTCGTCATCATGGGCCTCTCCGGCTCGGGCAAGTCGACGCTCATCCGCATGCTCAACGGCCTGCACGACGCCACCGCCGGAACGATCACCGTGAAGGGCGACTCGATCACCGATGTCGCGCCCGCCCGGTTGCGCAGCATCCGTCGCGAGCGCATCGCGATGGTCTTCCAGCACTTCGCCCTGCTGCCGCACCGCACCGTCGCCGCGAACGTGGCCTACCCGCTCGAGCTGCGGGGTGTCGGCAAGGCCGAGCGCCTGGCCAAGGCCGAGGAGATCCTCGCGCTCGTCGGCCTCGAAGGCTGGGGCGACAAGCTGCCCTCGGCCCTCTCCGGCGGAATGCAGCAGCGTGTCGGCATCGCCCGCGCGCTCGCCGCCGACAGCGACATCCTGCTCATGGACGAGGCCTTCAGCGCGCTCGACCCGCTCATCCGACGCGAGATGCAGGAGCAGCTGCTCGAACTGCAGCAGAAGCTGCAGAAGACCATCATCTTCATCACGCACGACCTCAACGAGGCGATGTTCCTCGGCGACCGCATCGCCGTCATGCGCGACGGCCGCATCGTGCAGATCGGCACGCCCGAAGACATCCTGACCGACCCGGCGAACGACTACGTCGAGCAGTTCGTCCAGGACGTCGACCGTGCCCGCGTCCTCACGGCCGCGAACGTCATGGAGCGCCCGCGGCCCGTCGTCGCCGAATCGGCAGGACCCCGCGTTGCCCTCAAGCAGATGCGGGATGCCTTCATGTCGGCGGCCTACGTCGTCGGCCGCGACCGCAAACTCCTCGGTGTCGTCACCGATCGCGACGCGGTCAAGCTGGTCCGTCGCGGCGAGTCGGCGCTCTCATCGGTCATCAAGCCGGCCCCGCAGACCGTCAGCCAGGACGAGGTGCTCATGAACCTCTTCGTCCCGGCCGTCGAGTCGCCGCTGCCGCTCGCCGTCACCGATGCAGACGGACGCCTCGTCGGCGTCATCCCGCGCATCACCCTCCTCGCCGCCCTCGGCCCCGGCCCCGGCGCGACGGAGGAGATCACGATCCCCCTGCAGCCGATGCCGCAGGCCGCGATCGACGAAGTGCTCGCGGAGGCGACCGCCGTCGACGGTGCCGCCCTCCAGAACGGGGAGGTGCGCTGATGGATGGTTTCCGTATTCCGCTCGGCCAGTGGGCCGAGGTCGCGGTCGACTGGATCCGCGACAACGTCTCGTGGCTGCTCGGCGCGATCTCCACCGCCGTCGGCTGGCTCGTCGGCTCGCTCGCCGACCTGCTGCTGAGCGCCCCGATCGTCGTCGTCATCGTCGTCGCCGCGCTGCTCGGCTGGTTCCTGCGGTCGTGGAAGTTCGCGATCGGCACGGCTATCTCGTTCGCGATCATCCTCGGCGTGGGGCAGTGGGTCACGGCGATGCAGACGCTCGCGCTCGTGCTCATCGCGACGATCATCGCCGTCGTCATCGCCGTGCCCCTCGGCATCCTCGCCGCCCGCAGCGACCGCTTCAGCGCGGTCATCAAGCCCGTGCTCGACCTGATGCAGGCGATGCCGGGGTTCGTGTACCTGATCCCCGCGATCGTGTTCTTCAGCATCGGCTTCGTGCCGGGTCTGGTCGCCACCGTGATCTTCGCGCTGCCCCCGGGCGTGCGTCTGACCGAGCTCGGCATCCGCAGCGTCGACTCCGAGACCGTCGAGGCCGGGCACGCGTTCGGCGCGACGCCGGGCCAGATCCTGCGCGGCGTCCAGCTGCCCCTCGCGATGCCGACGATCATGACCGGCGTCAACCAGGTGATCATGCTCGCGCTCTCGATGGCCGTCATCGCCGGAATCGCCGGCGCCCCCGGCCTCGGCAAGGAGATCGTCCAGGCGATGTCGACCGTCAACATCGGCACCGGTGTCGAAGCGGGGCTCAGCGTCGTCATCCTCGCGATCTACCTCGATCGCCTCACGTCCGCTCTCGGCGACATGAAGGGCCAGAAGGGGTCGGTCCTCGGCGCGATCGGTCGTCGTCGCACGGCGGCAGCCGCCGCGACCGCCGCGGAGAAGCGCGAGCTCGCCCCGGCCGCCTGAGCCGCGGCATCCCGAACGTATCCCCCTGCACCACCCATACGGAACGAATGAATCCATACGGAAGGCACACGATGAACAAGCGACACCTCACCGGGATCGTGGCGCTCGGCGCCGCGGCATCCCTCGCCCTCGCCGGATGCGCGAGCGGTAACCAGGCCGAAGGCGGCTCTGGCGAGAACGGCGACAGCAAGGGCACCATCACGCTGGGCTACCTGCCCTCGTGGACCGACGGCCTCAGCACCGCATACCTGCTCGAGAACCAGCTCGAGCAGCTCGGCTACACCGTCGAGATGCAGGAGCTCACCGAGGCGGGGCCGCTCTACGCCGGTCTCGCGCAGGGTGACGTCGACATCTACCCGTCGGCATGGCCCGAACTGACCCACGCCTCGTACATGGAGCGCTACGGCGACCAGATCGACGACCTCGGCGCCTACTACGACAACGCCAAGCTCACGATCGCGGTGCCCGAGTACGTCGACATCACCTCGATCGAAGACCTCGCCGCCAACGCCGACCGCTTCGGCGGCCAGATCTACGGCATCGAGCCGGGCGCAGGCCTCACGAAGCAGACGCAGGAGTCGATGATCCCCGAGTACGGCCTCGACGGCACGTACGAGCTCGTCACCTCGTCGACCGCCGCGATGCTCACCGAGCTCGACACGGCGATCGCCGCGCAGCGCGACATCGTCGTGACGTCGTGGCGTCCGTTCTGGGCCAACGAGCGCTACGGCCTCAAGGACCTCGAAGACCCGCGCGGCGCGATGGGCGACACCGAGGCACTGCACTTCCTCGCGACGTCCGGCTTCGCCGACGAACACCCCGAGGCGGCCGAGCTGATCGGCAAGATCAAGCTGGACGACGAGCAGTACGCCGCGCTCGAGGACATGGTCGTCAACCAGTACGGCGAGGGCAAGGAAGCCGAGGCGATCACCGCTTGGCTCGAGGAGTACGGCAGCCAGGTCGACGGCCTGCAGACCAGCTGACCCCCTGACGGAGACGAAACCCCCGGGAGCCATCCCGGGGGTTTCGTGCGTCAGGACGCCGTCGGGGGGAGCTGCAGCGCGGCCTTCTCGGCTAGGCGCTCCATCGCGGCATCCGACACCGCGATGAGCCCGTCGAGCTCGGCTCGAACGCGCTCGTACGCCGTCCGGCGCTCGGCGGGCGTGGCAGCTTCGTCCACCGCGACGTTGAGCAGACGCTTGGCCGTGTCGAGTCGACGGCGCTCCGGCTCGCTGAAAGCTCGATCGCGCTGACGGCGGGCATCGCGTTCCGCGACGTCGAACGCGACCTCGGCGTCGGTGAGCGCATCGCGGTAGGCCGTCAGGTCGGCGGCACCGATGCGGACTGACGTCGTCGGCGGTCGTAGGCCGTCGGCGACCTTCTTCGCACGCAGGAAGGCGGCGGTGAGCGGCTGTCGCCCGTCGCTCATGGCCGGGAAGGCGATGAGCTTCGCGACGTCGAGTTCGTACTCGAGCCAGCGGTGCGTCAGGTCGTCATGGGCGTCGAAAAGCTGTTGCAGGCGAGCGCCGGTGCTCAGTTGTTCGTCGTCCGCGGCGACCGGCATCCCGTCGCCGGCGCGGACCGCGCCCGATCGCATGATGCTCTTCGCTTCGGCCTTCGCTCGGATGATCTCGAGACGGCGCTTATGCCGTCGACGCGCAGACTGCTCGAGAGCCTTCGCCGCGCCGCCGGCGGCGGGTCCGATGATGAAGATCAGCCACCAGTAGCTGCCGGCGAACTCCCACAGCCCGGGCCAGAATCCATCCACCCCGCCATGCTAGCCCTGCGCGGTGGCGTCAGTCGGGCCGGTCGGACCGGTCGGACCGGTCGGGACGAGAGGGCCGGTCGCGCCGCATCCGGTTCCACATCTCGGTCGAGCGCGTGATCGCGCGCTGCGCATTGTCGAGGAGGTCTTGCGCGACCTCCGCCCAGTCGGGTGAACGGTCGTCGGGCTCGGGAAGCTCGCGCGGCGTGCCCTGCCGGGCGGCGCGCTCAGCGGCATCGAAGGCGTGGGTCGCCCGACGGACCGCCTCGCGGTACGCGCTGTAATCGGCCGGCGCCATGCGCGCATCGCGTGAGGCCGGACGCAGCCACGATGCCTGCTGGTGCTCGCGGAGGAAGAGATCCATCGGAGGCCAGCGCGCATCGAGCATCATCGGGAACCCGATCGCCTTCGCAGCATCGGTCTCGTAGTCCATCCAGCGAGCCAGGAGCGCGTCGTGCTCGGCCATCAGCCGGGCCAGCGGCATCCGGTCGATCTCCTTGCGCGATGCCGGCATCATCGCGCGCGCCGCCTGCACGCCCGCGCGGCGCGCCTTCAGCTCCGCGACGGCGGCGCGCGCCTGACGCTCCGCGACCTGCAGCCGACGTCGTGCTTCCGGAACCGCGCCCGCCGTCGCGCGAGGGGTCGCCTTCTCGGCCTGTGCGCGCATCAGCTCGGCGCGGGCAACCTTGAGCTGCGCGCGGGCGTGCGTGACGCCCTGCTGTGCGCGGCGGAGGTCGAGCTGCGCGGCATCGAGCTCGAGACGGCGCTGCGAAGGGCGTCTGCGGCGCAGGCCAGCCCAGCCGAGGGCGCCCGCGCTGGCTCCCGCCGGCGCGATCCACCACCACTCGGCCGCGAGCGCGAGGATCGGATCCACTCCTTCAGCCTACGCACCTCGCCGCACCCGCGTCTTCGCGCATACCCGCTCTGCGCGCCCCTGAGCTGTATCAGCCGAAGAGCAGTGCGAAGACGGTCGAGCCGCCGCCCACGACGATCAGCGAGATGATCGCGACCCACGCGGTCACGCGCATGCGACGCGAGCGCCCCCGGGCGAACCCGGCGTACTCGTCGTCTTCGCCCTGCGGCGTCAGGTCACGCCCGCTCATGACACGCTCACGACGTCGGCACCTCGTCGACGATCTCGCCGAAGGCGGCCGGCAGGGTCGCGCGCGACGTGGCACGGATCTCAGCCACGGGCACCGAGAACAGACCCTGGATGTCGAGCACGGACTCGACACCCTCGGCGGCATCCGTCACGCCGATACGGATGACGGGGTAGTTGCGGCCCTCGCAGAGGCCGCGGAACTTCACGTCCTCCTCGCGCGGGACCGAGACGATGACGCGACCGGTCGACTCGCTGAACAGCGCCGTCGCCACGTCGACGCCATCGCGCTCGACGATCTCGCTGAGCCAGACGCGCGCTCCCACGCCGAACCGGGTCGTGGCCTCGGCGAGGGCCTGGCCGAGGCCGCCCGTCGACAGATCGTGCGCGGACGAGACGAGGCCCTGCTGCGACGCGGCCTGGATGAGGCCGGCCAGACGCTTCTCGGCGGCGAGGTCGACTCTCGGGGGACGCCCGCCGAGGTGGCCGTGGATCGTGTCGGCCCAGGCCGAGCCGTCGAGCTCCTCGGCGGTCGTGCCGAGCAGGTAGATGTTCTCGCCGGCATCCTGCCAGCCCGACGGGATGCGGCGGGCGACGTCGTCGACGATGCCGAGCACACCCACGACGGGAGTCGGGAAGATCGGCTGGTCGCCGGTCTGGTTATAGAACGACACGTTGCCGCCGGTGACCGGCACGCCGAGCTCGAGGCAGGCGTCGGAGAGTCCGTCGACGGCTTGGCCGAACTGCCACATGACCTCTGGGTTCTCGGGGCTGCCGAAGTTGAGGCAGTCGGTCACCGCGGTCGGGGTGGCGCCCGTGACAGCGACGTTGCGGTACGCCTCGGCGAGGGCCAGCTGAGCGCCCGCGTACGGGTCGAGCTGGCAGTAGCGCCCGTTGCAGTCGGTCGCGATCGCGAAGCCCAGGCCCGACTCCTCGTCGACGCGGATCATTCCGGCGTCGTCGGGGAAGCTGAGCGCGGTGTTGCCGAGCACGTAGTAGTCGTACTGGTTCGTGATCCACGAGGTGTCGGCGAGGTTCGGGCTCGCGACGAGCTGCAGGAACTCGTCGCGCAGCGTGTCGCCGTCGGTGGCGCGGGGGAGGGATGCCGCCGAGTCGGCCTGCAGCCCGTCGATCCAGGTCGGGTAGGCGACCGGCCGGTCGTAGACCGGGCCGTCGACCGCGACGGTCGAGGGGTCGACGTCGACGATCTGCTCGCCGTGCCAGAAGATCTGCAGGCGGCCGTCGCCGGTCACCTCGCCGAGCACGCTCGTCTCGACATCCCACTTGCCGACCACGGCGAGGAAGGCGTCGAGCTTCTCGGGAGCGACGATCGCCATCATCCGCTCCTGGCTCTCGCTCATGAGGATCTCCTCGGGCGTGAGCGAGGGGTCGCGCAGCAGCACGTTCTCGAGGTCGACCCGCATGCCCGATCCGCCGTTGGCGGCGAGCTCGCTCGTGGCGCACGAGATGCCGGCGGCGCCGAGGTCTTGGATGGCCTCGACGAGCTCGCCCGCGTACAGCTCGAGGCAGCACTCGATGAGCACCTTCTCGGCGAACGGGTCGCCGACCTGCACCGCGGGGCGCTTGGTCGGCCCGCCGTCGGCGAAGGTGTCGGAGGCGAGGATCGATGCGCCGCCGATGCCGTCGCCGCCCGTGCGGGCGCCGAACAGCACGACCTTGTTGCCCGCGCCGGTGGCGTTGGCGAGCTTGATGTCCTCGTGGCGCATGACGCCCACCGCGAGGGCGTTCACGAGCGGGTTGCCCTGGTAGACCGAGTCGAAGACCGTCTCGCCGCCGATGTTCGGCAGGCCCAGGCAGTTGCCGTAGAACGAGATGCCGCTGACGACGCCGTGCACCACGCGCGCGGTGTCGGGGTGGTCGATGGCGCCGAAGCGCAGCTGGTCCATGACGGCGACGGGCCGCGCGCCCATCGAGATGATGTCGCGGACGATGCCGCCGACGCCGGTCGCGGCGCCCTGGAACGGCTCGATGTAGCTCGGGTGGTTGTGCGACTCGACCTTGAAGGTCACCGCCCAGCCCTCGCCGACGTCGACGACGCCCGCGTTCTGGCCCATGCCCACCATGAGGCGGGTCTTCATCTCGTCGGAGACCTTCTGGCCGAAGCGGCGCAGGTAGTTCTTGCTCGACTTGTAGGAGCAGTGCTCGCTCCACATGACCGAGTACATCGCCAGCTCACCCGAGGTGGGGCGGCGGCCGAGGATCTCGCGGATCTTGGCGTACTCGTCGGGCTTGAGGCCCAGGGCTCCGTAGGGCTGCTCACGCTCCGGAGTAGCGGTGGCGTTCTCGACGGTATCTGCGACAGGGGTGCTCACGCGGCTGGACTCCAGGACTCGGGATGCCGGACGCGATCAGTCTAGTTGGCGCGCAGAACCGTCGAGTCGCCAGAAAACGCGGATGCGGGAGGTCCGGCATCCGCGCTTTGCGGCGACTCGACGGCTCGGGCCGGTGTGTCAGGGGGTGTTGTACGCGCCGAAGAGGCCCGTGCCGTGCTCGACGAGCGCGTCGTATGCCTCGCCGTACGTCGCGGGCAGGGTGCTGCCGGGGTCGAAGCGCGACGTCAGCAGCCCGAGCAGTCCTCGCGCCGGCGGGGTGAGCGGCCGCTTGTGGTGCTTCTCGTCGGGGGCCTTCGCCGCCCCCTTCTCGGGGTTCGGCGGGGCATAGAGCGACTGCGGCTGCGGCCAGGTGTAGGGCTGACGCGGCGTCGTGAGGTTGACCGCGTTGAAGATCGGGTTCGCGGTCTCGTCGCGGACGTTGAGCGGCCGCAGCCCGTGCAGACGACACAGCGTGTTGATCACCGAGCCGTGGTGCATCTCGTCGTGGATCACGGTTCCGGCCGCGGTGTACGCGCTCACCACGATGGCCGGCACCCGCAGACCGAGGCGGTCGAAGGCGAACCCCATCTCGCCGGGGCCGCTCGCGTCGGGCGGTGGCGCGGCCGGTGGGGCGACGTGGTCGAAGGTGCCGCCGTGCTCGTCGAAGGTGATGACGAGCGCGGTGTTCATCGCGTTCGAACCGGATGCCGACGCGCTCGTGCGGATCGCGTCGTACACGTCCTGCGCGAGCTTGTCGCCGGCGCGCACGTCGCTGTCGGCGCTGTTGGTGATGCGGATGCGGCTGCCGTCGGGCAGCTCGAGCTCGCCCTCGCGGGTCGCGCCCCACGGCGGGTGCATGTCGTTGTGGTTGAACACCATGCGCGGCTCGATGAAGGCGTAGTCGGGCAGCTCGCCGTTCGCGGCATCCTCGTAGAACTGCTCCATGACGCGGAAATTGGTCTTCCAGTACCGCTCGAGCACGGGCGCGTGGAGCATGCCGGTCAGCGACACGAGCTGCGTCGCGTCGTAGTAGACACGCCACGACAGGCCGGCGTCTTCGAGGCGGTTGAAGATCGTCGGCGCCGCGGGCGCGTCGATCCACTTGTCGTAGTTGTCGCCGGTGTGGTTGACGACGTAGCCGTGCGAGGTGGAGGCATGGAAGAAGCTGCGGTTGCAGAAGGTCTGCGACGGCACCCCGGCGAACCAGCGGTCGTAGACGGCGAACTCGCGGGCGAGCGTCGAGATCACCGGCAGCATCTCGGGCGAGAAGCCGCCCATGGCCGTCGTGTACTCGTCGACGGTGGGCTCGCGCTTCTTCGCGAGGCGGTAGTTGACGATGTAGTCGTGCACGAACCCGTCGTTGCGCGGCGCGCTCCCCGCGGCGGGCGCGTTGTACGGCGGCTGCAGCCCATTGCGGGCGATGTCGGCGTTGGCGGGCGGATCGATCGTCCCGAACAGCTGCGTGTTGACGTGCGGGTAGGTCTCGCCCGGGTCGGGCTGCGGCTGCTGCATGATGTGGTCGGTCGCGCCCGTGTAGACGTGCGCGGGCACGACCGTGCCGTCGGGAGCGGTGTTGGCGTAGTCGCCCTGCAGGATGCCGTCGAAGTCGGCCGCACTCTTCTCGTCGGCCGTGTAGAGGTGGCCGAGGAGGTTGTCGAAGCTGCGGTTCTCGAACATGAGCACCACGACGTGGTCGAAGCCGGCGACGTTCCGCGCGGCGAGGGGCGCGAACTCGGGCGGATGGGCGGTCATCGCCGCCGTCACCGCGGCACCGGCCGAGCCCCCGACCGCAAGGCCCGCAGCCCCGAGGCCCGCACGGCGGAGGAAGTCGCGACGCGACGGTCGGCGGCTCGCCCAAGAGGCGTCGGTCTCGTTGCGATCGGCGTCGGTCACGCTGCTCCCCTCGCTCGGCGCTCGGCGATCAGGCTACTCTCACACCCATGGATGACGGCCTGCGTTTCGATCGGGGTGCCCGCTACGGGGCGGCGATCGTCGCGGCGACGTTCGCGACGTACCTCGCCGTCGCGTCGGACTTCTCGGCGATCGTGCAGGCCGAGATGTACGCCGGCACCATCACGAACGACATGCCGTACGTCGACACGTTCCAGTTCGTTCTCGTCGTCGCGACCCTCGTCGCCGCGTTCGCGCTGCTGCCCACCTCGCCGATGCGTCGCGTCGGCGGGGTGACGCTCGCCTGCGTCGCCCTCTTCCTGTGGGCGACGTTCGGGCTGCTGCGCGGAGCCGGTCACCTCGCGCACCTCGACCCGCTGTGGGCGGTCGTGCTCAACCAGGGGTTCATCGCGCTGCTCGCCGGCGTGGGCGGCTGGGTGGTCGCGCGGGGGCGGCATCCGTTGTCATGGGTCGTCATGGTCGTCGCGCTGGTGCCGCCGATCGTCGGTCCGCGGTTGGTCGAGGCGAACGTCACGAGCGGCGGCTACGCGTTGGCGATGCAGGGCATCGTGATCGTCGGCGGGCTCGCCGCGGCGTGGGGCGCGGCCGGCATCGACTGGTGGGTGCGCCGGCGGCTCAGTGGTCGGGATGCAGCGACGGGTCGGCAGCCACGCTCCGCCACGACACGAATCGAACCGTGAGCCCGGCGCGCGTCGGCGCGCAGCAGAACGGTCCGGCAGCGACCTCCGCCGCCGGGTCGAGCGGCGCCACCCGGACGAGGCGCCAGTCCTCGTCGTCGACGCGGGCTCTGATCGTGACGGCGTCGCCCGACCGGCTCGCGCGCACCGTGACGACTCGGCCCGCCCAGTCGGCGACGGGGGAGAGCGA
The DNA here is from genome assembly GCF_030369635.1 of Microbacterium arborescens. Classification (NCBI taxonomy): domain Bacteria; kingdom Bacillati; phylum Actinomycetota; class Actinomycetes; order Micrococcales; family Microbacteriaceae; genus Microbacterium; species Microbacterium arborescens. The sequence goes on from NZ_CP128474.1 coordinate 123,392, forward strand.
CCAGTCAGACATCCCGCGGGTCACGACCGCGCCCAAGCTGTCGGTGCCGTCGCTGTGCTCGACGCCGGCTTTGATCCACGTCTCGTCGTCGACGCGCAGGAAGACGCCCGCCTGATCGAACTGCGCCGAGAAGTCGAGCACGAACGCGACCTCGACCGCGGTGCCCTGTGCCATCGGCGCGAGCAGGGCGTGCTCGTCGTCGTGCACGAACCCGTACGACGTCACGCGCCAGGCATCGCTTCCCTCGTGCGCCGTGACGAGCAGGTCGTGGCCGTCGAGCGTCGCGGCGGCGGGCTCGTTGGTCCACGATCCGGCGGACCAGGCGATGTCGGTCATGGGGTTCCTCTCGGGTCAGTCGCGCAGCTGGGCCAGCAGCGCGGCGTGATCGGTCGTGCCGGCGAGCTCGACGATGCGCCCTCCCGCCACCCGCAGGAACCCGAACTCCGCCACATTGACGTGGCGGCGGGTGGGTCGGATGCCGCGGAACGGGCCGGTGTGCGTGCCGCTCGCGCGCACGTGCGCGGCGATGCGGTCGTCCTCGACGACGAGCTGGATGCGGCGCACCTGCCAGTCAGGGAAGGCGTCGAGCACCTCGACGACGTCGGCCATCCACGCGTCGGCGCCGGCCGGCAGGTGCGCTCGCCGGACCTCTGGGTCGATGAAGGAGCGGATGGCGTCGAGGTCGTGGCGGTTGCAGGCCTCGAGGTACTCGGCGTACCAGGCGTGCATCTCCCACGGTTCCATCCGCCCATTATCGGCGGTGCGGTGTCAGCTGCCCGCGCGACGATCAGGCAGGGGTGATTCGTCCGCCGCGACGACCTCGACCTTGAAGCCCGCCGCGTTCTCGAGCCAGCCGGCGTAGTGCTGGGGGCCGCCGGCGTGCGGGTAACGCTCCTGGTACAGCGGCATCCAACCTGCGGACGGGGCGTCGGCCATGATCGCGTCGACCTCGGCGGGGGAGCCGCCGCGGAAGGCCAGGTGGTTCAGGCCCGGGCGCCGACGGTCGTGCTCGGTGCCGGCCGTGTTCGGGGAGGTGGTGAGCGTCAGGTACGCCCCGCCCGCGGCCCACGACTCGCCCTGCGGCCACGTGCTCTCGAGGTCGAAGCCGACCCGCCGAAGCAACCAGCCCCATTCCCGGCGGGCGGACTCGATGTCGCTGACCCAGAGCTCGACATGATGGAAACCTGCCATGGCTCCCAGTCTCGTGCAGCAGCTCGGCATCCTTCTCCGGCGGTGGCTATGCTGCGGCGGGAGTGTCCGACCGTCCCCGGTGTGAAAGGTGTCCCATGACCGGCCCGAGAGATGTGACCGATCAGCCGGCTGGTTCCGTCAGCGATTGGGGGTCGTATCGGCTCGACCTCACCGGTCCCGACAGTCATGTCCTCACGATCCAACCCGGACGAGGAGACCTCTCGCTCGGGCCCGCCGACGGGAAGCCGGTCGACCTGCAGATCGGGCCGGACGACGCGATCGACTGGTCGGCGTTCGATCCCTTCGCGACACCTGCAGGTTCTCCGTGGCCCAGACACATCGTCTATCGCGGTAACGACGCCGGCTTCTTCGCCTGGGCACGGCGGCGCCCGATCGAGAACTTCTCGTGGACGCCCGAGTTCGCCGACGACCGCGACGTGGATGCCGCGGGTTCCGACATCCACAGCCTGTTCCTCCGTCTGGGCGAGCTGCGCGGATCGTTGCGTCTGACGATGCCGGCGGTCTACCACCTCAGCGTCGCGGGCGACCTCGCCCGGCTGCGGACGGACGGGGCGCTTCCGCGATCGCTCTCGCTGCTGCCGGCGCTCGGCCGCGCGACGGGGGAGCCGGTCGTCGTCCCCGACCTGGGTCCGTTACGAGACGTCGAGTCGGTGACGCTGTCGGGCGCTCCGCTCGGTCGTCCGATCTCGCTGACGGCGCTCCGGCAGTTCACCCGGATCGAGAGCCTGTCGCTGCACGGGAGCTTCACCGACTGGGAAGCGCTGGGCGAGCTCGACGCGCTCCGCGGTCTCGAGATCCGCTTCGTGCCGAACCTCGACGGGATGCCGTCGCTCGACACGTGGCCGTCGCTCGAGCGGTTCATCGCATTCAACGTCGACGAGGCGGGCGGAAAGGTCCTCCGCTCGCAGATGCGTGCGCGCGCGAAGACGCGACCGTGGGACGACTACGCATCGGTCGTGAAGCTGCGAAAGCCCGAGTGGTGGCAGCAGGAGTACGGCCGCCCGTTCGCGGGCTGGGACGCCCGACGAGCGAAGATCGCCAATGCCGCCTACGACGCCGCGCTCGCGTCGCTCGCCGCGTCGCAGGACCTCGGCGAGGCTCGCGCCGCGATCGTCGCCTTCGTCGAACGCTTCAACAGTGTGCCCGGCATCGAGACGACCGAACGCGAGGACGTCGGCGACGCGGTGCTGCAGCTGCAGACCCAGGCGCGTCCCATCGCGCTGGGCGTCACCGCGGAGGACGCGCTGAGCTGGTTCGACGAGACGCGAGACTTCTGACGGAGGCGGGTGCGACTTCGGGAGGAGCGTCCGACCTTCGGATGATCTCGTGCCGGAGCGGGCGAATCCGCTGCGAGCGAGCCGCGCCGGTGGCATAGCCTCGCCCCATGACACCCCTCGTTTCGCGGTTCCTCGCGCCGATCACCGGGCTCCTCGCGCTCGCGCTCTGGCTCGCGGTGGCGGGGCTGGATCGCCTCGACGTCGTACTCGTGCGCGACGACACCTTCGCGACATCCGTTTACGGCCTCGCGGTCATGGTCGGCTTCGCTGCCGCCATGGCGCTGGCCGGCGTTCGTCCGACCTGGTCCGCGGTGCTGCTGGTTACCCTGCTCATCGTGCAGCTGTTGTTCTGGCCGGCCCGCTTCAGTCAGGTGAGCTGGGTCGGCTATGCGCTGCTGCTGCCGCTGCCCGCATTCCTCTCGCGGAGCACCCCTCCCGAGCGCCGTCGCCTCGTGCTGGCGTGGGTCCTCGTATGCGCGGTCGCTGTCGGTGCGTTGTTGACCGTTCCCGCGCTCTCGATCTCCGGCCGGTGGGGCACCGTCAGTGGCAAGGACCTCGCCGGAGGTCTCGACGCCATCGCGCTCTGTACGACGCTCAGCGTTATGGGCGCGTGGCTCGGGTGGCGTCTGGGGCGGCCGCGCCTGACGCCTGCGGACCGCCGCCCCACTGCGAAGCGCCCGGCCGACGAAGCTGCGACGGCGTCCCTCCCGCTCTCGCACCGTGAGCGCGAGGTGTTCGATCTCGTCGCCCGGGGCCGGTCCAATGCGGAGGTAGCTGCCAACGCCTTCATCAGCGAGGCGACGGTGAAGTCGCATGTCGGCAGCATCCTGAAGAAGCTCGGACTGGCGTCGCGGAGCGAGCTCATCGCCTTCGCGTGGTCCAACCGCTTTCTCGAACCTGCCGTCGGCGCTGACCGCTCAGGCTCCGACTGACGCGGCCGCTTACAGCTCCGCAGTCATCTGCACGCGAGGGCCGAGGGCGTCGAGTCCCATGCGCTTCTCGGTCTCGACGAGCATCAGCTCGAAGCCCGAACGAGGCTCGGTGACGGCGAAGCCGAGGCGCGCGTAGAACGGGGCATTCCAGGGCACGTCGGCGAACGTGCGCAGCGACATCCGGTCGTGCCCGCAGTCGCGGGCGTACCCCATCGCCGCCTCGACGAGCTTGCGGCCGTACCCGCGGCGGCCGTGCGCGGGCGACATCGACAATTGTTCGAGGTGGGCATGACCATCGAGCTCGAGCACATGGACGAATCCGGCGATCACGCCGTGGTCGACGCCTTCGGGGCCAGACACGTCCGCGACGAGCAGGAAGCCCGGTTCCGCGGCGCGCTCCGCACCGGTCGGGGCGGGCCACCAGGTCGGCGGGTCGAGCAGGTCGCGCAGCAGCGCGTCGGCATCGTTCTCGATCCGCTCGAGGAGGCTCAGCTCGTCAGGTCTGGGCGGGCGGATGTCGAGGGGCACGGCCCGATCGTACCCAGCAGCATTCAGTCGACGATGAGCCGGTAGCCCATGCCCGACTCCGTGATGAGGTGCTCGGGGCGGGCCGGGTCGGCCTCGAGCTTCTTGCGCAGCTGCGAGACGTAGAGCCGCAGGTAGCCGGTGTCGTTGACCTGCTCGGTGCCCCACAGCTCCTTCAGCAGATCCTGCCGGGTCACGAGCGCTCCTGGGCTGCGCGCGAGGAAGTCGAGCATCCGCCACTCGGTCGGAGTGAGGTGCACGCGCTCGCCGCCGCGGGTGACGGTCTTCGCTGCGCGGTCGATCTCGACATCCGCGAACCGCACGACGGCGACGGATGCGGCACCGCCGGCCCGCCGGGTCAGCGCGCGCAGTCTCGCGAGCAGCTCGTCGATCTGGAAGGGCTTGGTGACGTAGTCGTCGGCCCCCGCGTCGAGCGCCGCGACCTTGTCGGCCGACCCCGTGCGCCCCGACACGACGATGATGGGCACGGCGCTCCACCCCCGCACGGCCTCGATCACGGCGACGCCGTCGAGGCGCGGCATCCCGAGATCGAGCACGACCACGTCGGGGTGCTCGGATGCCGCGGCGGCGATCGCGCCGGCTCCGTCGCCGGCCGAGACGACGTCGTACCCGTGCGCGGCGAGCGTGATGCGCAGCGCCCGCACGAGCTGCGGGTCGTCGTCGGCGAGGAGGACCTTCACGCCTCGATCCTGCCCTCTTGCGCGGCCGACGACGCCAGCGGCAGCTCGATCACCATTGTCAGGCCGCCCCCGGGAGTCTGCTCGGGCATCAGCTGACCCTGCATCCCCTCGGTGAAACCCCGCGACAGCGCGAGCCCCAGCCCGAGCCCGGTCGTGTTGTCGGTGTCGCCGAGTCGCTGGAAGGGAGCGAACACATCGCCGTGACGTTCGAGCGGGATGCCGGGACCGTGGTCGATCACGCGGATCTGCGCCCGCCCGCCCAGCGAGCTCGTGCTGATGCGCACCGGCGTGTCTGCCGGTGAGTGACGGTGCGCGTTCGCCAGCACGTTCACGATCACCCGCTGCAACAGCACCGGATCGGCGAGTACGGGATCGATCGCCTCGTCGAGGGCCAGCTCGACGGCAGCCGGGCCCAGGCCGAGTTCGTCGACGGCGGCGAGCACGGCGTCGGCGGTGTCGACCGGCTGCAGCGCGACCGCGAGGGCACCGGCCTCGATGCGGCTGACGTCGAGCAGATCGGTGACGAGCGAGGTCAGGGTGCCCAGGCTCTCGTCGGCGGTGGCGAGGAGCTCGTAGCGGTCGGATTCGTCGAGCGCCGGGCCCGCCGCCCGGAGCCCGCCGAGGGCCGCGACGGCGGCGGCGAGGGGACGCCTCAGGTCGTGGCTCGCCGCCGAGAGGAGGGCGCTGCGCACCCGGTCGGTCTCCGCCAGCACCGAGGCCGAGCTCGCGGCCCGCTGCAGGTCGGCCTGCTCGAGGGCGGCGGCGAGCTGCGCGACGACGACATCCAGCAGCCGGCGTTCCGAGCCGTCGAGCTGCTCCGACTCGCTGCCGTGCAGCTCGAGCACGGCCTCGCGTCCGACGTTGACGCGCAGGTGGCGGTCGTCACGCACGGGCTCGCCGTCGGCGGCGATCACGGTTCCGTCCGCGGCGATCAGGCGGGCTCCCGACATCCCGAACGCCTCGCGCGCCCGGGCGACGAGCGCGGGGATCGAGCCGTCGCCGCGCAGGACGCTGCCCGCGACCGCGGCGAGCAGCTCGGCCTCGGCGGCGGCGCGTCGTGCGGCGCGGGTGCCCCGGGCAGCCCGGTCGACGATCACGCTCACGAGCAGGGCGATCACGACGTAGAGCGCGAGCGCCCAGGTGTGCAGAGGGTCGGCGACCGTCACCGTGTAGAGGGGTGCGACGAAGAAGAAGTCGAGCGTCACCCCCGACATCACCGCCGCGAAGACCGCGGGCCACAGGCCCCCCACGAGCGCGACCACCACGACCAGCAGCTGATACGCCAGCACGTCGCTCGTGATCGACTCGGGACTCCGCAGTGCGACGAGCAGCCAGGTCAGCAGCGGGCCGCCGGTCAGCGCCACCACGAATCCGAGCATCCGGCGGCGCACACTCAGCGCGCCACCGGCCACGCGGGGCAGCGTGAAGCGACCGCCGGCGGCGGCGTGGGTCACGACGTGCACGTCGATGTCGCCCGATTCGCGGATCACGGTGGCACCGATGCCCGGGCCGCTGAGGGCCGCCGCGAGCCGGCCGCGACGGCTCACGCCGACGACGAGCTGCGACGCGTTGACCGACCGGGCGAACTCGACGAGGGCGGCGGGGATGTCGTCACCGACCACCTGGTGGTAGCTGCCGCCGAGCGATTCGACGAGGGCCCGCTGAGCGGCGAGGGCGGCCGGGTCGGCGGTGCGCAGCCCGTCTTGGCCCGACACGTGGACGGCCAGCAGCTCGCCGCCGGCCGAGCGGTCGACGATACGCGCGCCGCGCCGGATGAGCGTCTCACCCTCGGGGCCGCCGGTGAGCGCCACGACGACGCGCTCGCGCGCCTGCCAGGTGCCCCGGATGCCGTGCTCGGCGCGGTAGTCCTGCAGGGCGCTGTCGACCTCGTCGGCCAGCCACAGCAGCGCGAGCTCGCGCAGGGCGGTGAGGTTCCCCAGCCGGAAGTAGTTCGACAGGGCGGCGTCGATCCGCTCGGCGGGGTAGACGAGGCCGGCGGCCAGTCGGTCGCGCAGTGACGGCGGCGCGAGGTCGACGAGCTCGATCGGGTCGGCCGAGCGCACGACGGCATCCGGCACCGTCTCGCGCTGCGCGACGCCGGTGATCTGCTCGACGACGTCGCCCAGCGACTCGATGTGCTGGACGTTGACGGTCGTGATGACGTCGATGCCGGCATCCCGCAGCTCCTCGACATCCTGCCAGCGCTTCTCGTTGCGCGACCCGCCGACGTTGGTGTGGGCGAGCTCGTCGACGAGCGCGACGCGCGGAGCTCGGGCGAGGACGGCCTCGAGGTCCATCTCGTCGAGGGTGACGCCGCGGTGCTCGAGGCGCCGCCGCGGAACGATCGGCAGGCCCGCGGCCATCGCCGCTGTCGCGGCCCGGCCGTGGGTCTCGACGATCGCGACGACGACGTCGACTCCGGCATCCTGCAGCCGGCGACCTTCCTCGAGCATCTCGTAGGTCTTGCCGACGCCCGGCGCCGCGCCCAGCAGCACCCGCAGTCGTCCCCGCTTCACGGCATCACCCTAGTTCTCCCGGGTCCGGATCGCCCGGCGCCCTCGCACCCTCGAGCCGCGATGCAAGGGATCGGGCGCGACACCCCGTCGAACGGCATCCCGCCTCGGCGCGGCGCCCCGCATCCCTTGCATCCGCGCCCGCCCGCCCTCGGGATCGGATGCCGTCACCGTGCGACACCGTCCAGCGCCAGGTTCAGTTCGACGACATTCACTCGCGGCTCGCCCAGAAACCCCAGGTCGCGGGCCGTCGTGTGCGCGGCGACGAGGTCGCGCACCTCCGCCGCCGAGAGCCCGCGCTCGGCCGCGACCCGTGCGACCTGCAGCTCGGCGTATGCCGGCGAGATGTGCGGGTCGAGGCCCGAGGCTGACGCGGTGACGGCATCCGCGGGGACGTCGGCGACGTCGACGCCCTCGCGGTCGGCGATCGTCGCCCGCCGCTCCTCGACCGCGGCGACGAGGTCGGCGTTGTTCGGGCCGAGGTTCGATCCGCTCGACGCCGCGGCGTCGTAGCCGTCGCCGGCCGCCGAGGGGCGTGGCTGGAAGTACTGCGGCAGCGCCTCGCCGTCGGCATCCGCGAACGACTGGCCGATGAGCGACGAGCCGACGACCTGGCCCTCGGCGTCGCGCAGCAGCGACCCGTTCGCCTGCGCCGGCAGCGCGAGACCGATCAGCGAGATGAGCAGGGTGTACCCGACTCCGAGCACGAGGGTGAGAACGATCATCGCGCGGACGGCGACGGCGGAGGTGCGCAGCGAGGCGCGAGCGGTGGACATGACAGGTCTCCAGACGGGGCTCAGAAGCCCGGGATGAGGCTGACGACGAGGTCGATCAGCTTGATGCCGACGAACGGTGCGATGACGCCGCCGAGCCCGTACACGACGAGATTGCGGCTCAGGATCGACGAGGCGCTCGCCGCGCGGTAGGCCACTCCCCGCAGCGCGAGCGGGATGAGCACGATGATGACGATCGCGTTGAACACGATCGCGCTCGTGACGGCGGATGCCGGCGACGACAGCTGCATGATGTTGAGCGCGGCGAGCCCCGGGAACACGCCCATGAACATCGCCGGGATGATCGCGAAGTACTTGGCGATGTCGTTCGCGAGCGAGAACGTCGTGAGCGCCCCGCGCGTGATGAGCAGCTGCTTTCCGATGCGGACGATGTCGATGAGCTTGGTCGGATCCGAGTCGAGGTCGACCATGTTGCCGGCCTCCTTCGCCGCCGACGTGCCCGTGTTCATCGCCACGCCGACGTCGGCCTGCGCCAGAGCCGGAGCGTCGTTCGTGCCGTCACCGGTCATCGCGACGAGGTGGCCGCCCTCCTGCTCCTTGCGGATCAGGGCGAGCTTGTCTTCGGGTGTCGCCTCGGCGAGGAAGTCGTCGACACCCGCCTCTCTCGCGATCGCGGCAGCGGTCAGCGGGTTGTCGCCCGTGATCATGACGGTGCGGATGCCCATCGAGCGCAGCTCCTCGAAGCGGTCGCGCAGCCCGTCCTTGACGACATCCTTCAGGTGGATGACGCCGAGCAGGGTTCCGGTTCCCGACGCGTCGAGGGTCGCGACGGCCAGCGGTGTGCCGCCGGACTGCGCGATCGCGTCGGCGTGGTGCAGCAGCTCTGCGCGGGCCTCGGTTGAGACCGGTCGCGCCGACGCGTCGAGCCAGGCGAGCACCGACCCCGACGCGCCCTTGCGCACCTGCGTGCCGTCGGGCAGGTCGACGCCGCTCATGCGCGTCTGCGCCGTGAAGGCCACCGCGACGGCGTCGCGAGGGAGCTCGGCGACGACATGCTGCGAGGCCGCGAGCTCGACGACCGAGGTGCCCTCGGGCGTCGGGTCGGATAGCGACGAGAGGGATGCCGCGCGGGCGAGGTCGGTCGCGTCGATGCCGGTCATCGCGACGAACTCCGACGCGCGCCGGTTGCCGTAGGTGATCGTGCCGGTCTTGTCGAGCAGCAGGGTCGTCACATCGCCGGCCGCCTCGACGGCACGACCCGACATCGCCAGGACGTTCCGCTGCACGAGGCGGTCCATGCCCGCGATGCCGATGGCCGACAGCAGCGCGCCGATCGTGGTGGGGATCAGGCAGACCAGCAGTGCGACGAGCACCGGAATGCTGACGGGGGAGGCGCTGTACGACGCGATCGGATTCATCGCCAGCACGACCACGACGAAGACGATCGACAGGCTCGCGAGCAGGATGTTGAGGGCGATCTCGTTTGGTGTGCGCTGCCGCGCAGCGCCCTCGACGAGGGCGATCATGCGGTCGACGAACGTCTCGCCGGGCTTCGACGTGATCCTCACGACGATGCGGTCGGAGAGCACCCGGGTGCCGCCCGTGACGGCGCTGCGGTCGCCGCCGGACTCCCGGACGACGGGAGCAGACTCGCCCGTGATCGCCGATTCGTCGACCGTTGCGATCCCGTCGACGATGTCTCCGTCGCCCGGGATGAGCTCGCCCGCTTCGACGAGGACGACATCTCCGAGCCGGAGGTCGGCCGAGGGCACTTCCTCGGTCGCGGCGCCGCGGGCTGCGGCATCCGTCCGCTCGTCGTACGAGACGACCCGGCGCGCGGTCGTGGTCGTCCGCGTCTTGCGCAGCGCCTCTGCCTGCGCCTTGCCGCGGCCCTCGGCGACCGACTCCGCCACGTTCGCGAAGAACACCGTGAGCCACAGCCAGACCGCGATGCCCCACGTGAACCCGGTCGGCACGTCCGTGCCGCCCGAGGTCTCGGGGCCGCCCAGGAACGGCTCCGCGATCGCGATCGCCGTGGTGAGGGCCGCGCCGATCCAGACGAGGAACATCACGGGGTTCCGCCATTGCGCGGCGGGGTTGAGCTTGCGGAGGGCGCCGGGGAGGGCGGCGCCGACCTGCTCGAGGCTGAAGGCGCTGCGCCGGCGCGGTGCCGGACTGGCGTCCGGGTCCGCAGACGACGGGCCGGATGAGGGCCGGGTTTCGGTCAGAGGGGCAGACATCAGGAGAGTCCTTCGGCGAGGGGGCCCAGGGTGAGGACCGGGAAGTAGGTGAGCGCGGTGATGATGACGACGACGCCGGCGAGCAGGCCCGCGAACTGCGGACGGTGCGTCGGCAGGGTGCCGGCGCTCGACGGCACGGTGTCTTGAGCGGCGAGCGATCCGGCGAGGGCGAGCACGAGCACGATCGGGATGAACCGGCCGAGCAGCATCGCGACGCCGAGCGCCGTGTTGAGCCACGGGGTGTTGGCGGTGAGGCCGGCGAAGGCAGACCCGTTGTTGTTCGCCGCAGAGGTGAACGCGTAGAGGATCTCGCTCAGGCCGTGGACGCCCGGGTTCCAGATCGAGGTGCCCTCGACGTCGGCGCGGACGGCCGGGATGGCGAAGCTCAGCGCGGTGCCGGCGAGCACGAGCGTCGGCGTCACGAGGATGTACAGACTCGCGAGCTTGATCTCGCGGGGCCCGATCTTCTTGCCGAGGTATTCGGGCGTGCGTCCGATCAGCAGGCCGCCGACGAACACCGCGAGGATCGCGAGCACCAGCATCCCGTACAGCCCCGAACCGACGCCGCCGGGCGCGATCTCGCCGAGCATCATGTTGAGCATCGGCATCATGCCTCCGAGTGGCGTGAAGCTGTCGTGCATCGCGTTGACCGCGCCCGTCGACGTGAGCGTGGAAGCGCCGCCGAACAGGGCCGACGCGGCGACGCCGAACCGCGTCTCCTTGCCCTCCATCGCGGCGCCCGCGAGCTGCGTCGCCGCGCCGCCGCCGGACGCCTCGGCCCACGAGCCGAGGGCGATCGAGGTGAGGAAGATCCCGCCCATGACCGCGACGATCGTGTAGCCCTGGCGATCGTCGCCGACGATGCGGCCGAAGGCGCGCGGCATGGCGAACGGGATGACGAGGAGCAGCAGGATCTCGAACAGGTTGGTCCACGGCGTCGGGTTCTCGAACGGGTGCGCGGAGTTCGCGTTGAAGAACCCGCCGCCGTTCGTGCCGAGCAGCTTGATGGCCTCCTGGCTCGCGACCGGCCCGCCCGGGATCGACTGCGCCCCGCCGGCGACGGTCTGCGCGTCGGTGAATCCGGCGAAGTTCTGGATGACGCCGCCCGCGAGCAGCACGACGGCCGCGACGATCGCCATCGGGAGGAGGATGCGGCCGAGCCCGCGCACGAGGTCGACCCAGAAGTTGCCGATCGTGCCGGAGCGGCGGTAGGCGAAGCCACGGACGAGGGCGATGGCGACGGCGATCCCGACCGCCGCCGAGACGAAGTTCTGCACGGCGAGACCCGCGAACTGCACGGTGTAGCCGAGCGTCGCCTCGGGCGAGTACGACTGCCAGTTGGTGTTGGTCACGAACGAGATGGCGGTGTTGAACGCGAGGTGCTCGCTCGGTGCGGGCAGGCCGAGGCTGAACGGCAGAAGCGGCTGGATCCGCTGTAGCCCGTAGACGACCACGACGCCGACCAGGGAGAACAGCAGCACGCCGCGGGCGTAGGCCTGCCAGGTTTGCTCGGTGCGCGGGTCGACGCCGATCAGGCGGTAGACGCCCCGTTCGACGGCGAGGTCGCGCGGCGATGTGTAGACGCGGGCGATGTAGTCGCCGACGGGCCGGTACAGCAGGACGAGGATGAGGACGAGGGTCGCGATCTGCAGCGACGCGAACCCGATCTGCGCGGCATCCACGTCAGAACCGTTCGGGCCGCACGAGGGCGACGACGAGGTAGACGATGGCGGCGACGGCCAGCACCGCCGCGAGGAGCGAGAAGACCATCACAGCTTCTCGACCCCCCGGGCGATGAGGCCGGCGACGGCGAAGAGCGCGAGGATCGCGGCGAGATAGATGAGGTCGAGCACGAGATCAGATGCAACACCCCGTCGGACGCCGCATCCGTCGTCCTCACGGAATTCATACGGCCTCGCGCCCGCTCCTCACGCCGCCCTCACGGTCTCTGGCGATACATCCGTCGGACGGCCGGAGCTGGTGTCGCCTGGAACGGGGTTCGACGCGTCACCAGCACCACCGGTCCTGCAGATGTATCGCCAGGCCCGGGCCTCCGGTCGGATCAGGGGGCGGGGTCAGGGCGCGAGCGGCGAGGATTCGTCGTCGATGACCCCGATGCCGACGGCGTGGTGGCTCGGCTCCTCGTCCTTCTTCTCGGGAGCCTTGGGCTCTTCGCCCGGCTCTTTCGCGACGCTGGGCTCTTCGAGCTCCTCCGTCGAGGGCGTCTCGTCGGGTGCGTGCTGGGCGCCCTCGTCGGCGTGCTCGGCCTCGTTGTCGTGGTGATCGGTCATGTCGTACTCCCTTCCACCCTCAGCGTGCGCCGATCCGGCCGTCGATGTCACCGGCTTGACGTAGGGTCGCGGGATGGACCCGGAAGCGCGACTGCACGAGCGCGAGCGCGAGCTCACCGTGCAGCTCGACCGGCTGGATGCCGACGACGACAGCCTCCGTCACGACCGTGCCGACGCGACAGCCGATGACGAGCACGACCCCGAGGGCTCGACGCTGTCGGGGGAGTGGCAGCGGGTCGAGGCCCTGCGCCGCGCGGCGCGGGCCGAGCTCGCCGAGGTCGAAGCCTCGCTCGCCCGCGTCGCCGCCGGAACATACGGGGTGTGCGCGAGCTGCGGCCGCGACATCCCGGTCGAGCGCCTCGAGGTGCGCCCGCACGCGACGATGTGCGTCGCGTGCGCTTCGCGCTGACCCACGCGGGTAGGTGCCCGCGCCGCCCGCGTCCGCGTTGAACTTCGGAGAATCACGTGAGATTCGGACGGATGCGGCGGATCGGTCCGACTTTCGCGCCGATCTCCGAAGTTCGATCGGCCAGGGCATTGACACCCGCCACCCGCACCCCTAACGTACAACCAAATGGTTGCACGAAACGAACCCCGGCCGAGCGAGCGGAGCGAGCTGAGCGATGACGACATCGACCGCCTCTTCCACGCGCTCGCGACGGCGACGCGTCGCGACATCCTCCGCCGGACGATCGAGCACGAGCAGTCGGTGTCGGCGCTCGCAGCCGACTACGACATGTCGTTCGCCGCGGTGCAGAAGCACGTCGGCGTGCTCGAGACCGCCGGCCTCATCGTCAAGCGAGCCGAGGGGCGCGAGCGGCTCGTGCGCGCCGACCCCGCCATGATCGCCCGCGCCCGTGCGCTCCTCGCCCGCTACGAAGACCTCTGGCGGGCCCGCGTCGACCGCCTCGACGCGCTGCTCGCCGAGCCCGAAGACTGACCCCCGCAAACCCACAGAACCGCACCACACCGCACGCGCACCATCTGTTCGAAGGAGAATCCGATGCCCGTCACCGACATCACCACCGATGCCGACAACCTCACGATGACGCTCGTGGCGGATGTCGCCGCGCCCGTCGACCGCCTCTGGCGCGCGTTCACGCAGCCCGCGCAGCTCGAGCGCTTCTGGGGCCCTCCCGGCTGGCCCGCGACGTTCACGCGGTTCGACTTCACCCCGGGCGGACGCGCGCAGTACGCCATGTCGAGCCCACAGGGCGAGAAGTCTCGGGGCACCTGGGAGTTCATCGCCATCGACGAGGGCCGCAGCTTCGAGGTCCTCGACGCCTTCGCCGATGAGAACGGCGAGCCGATGGAGCAGTTCCCGGCGATGCGGATGGTGTTCTCCTTCGATGCGACCGACACGGGCTCGCGGCTGACGAACGTCACCTACTTCACCTCGGCCGAGGGCCTCGAGCAGGTCATCGCCATGGGCGCGATCGAGGGCTCGCGCCTCGCGATGGGACAGCTCGACGCTGTCGTGCAAGACCTCCGCGCTTTCGCGCAGGGCCAGGGCACCCGCGTCGAGCTGCTCGACGACACCCACGTGCGCATCACGCGCTTCATCGACGGTCCGCGCGAGCTCGTGTGGCGTGCGCATCACGAGACCGAGCTGCTGAAGAAGTGGATGCTGGGTCCCGACGGCTGGACCATGACGGTCGCCGAACCCGCCACGGATGTCGGCAGCACCTACCGCTACGCGTGGGAGCAGGACGACGCTCCCGAGACGGCGTTCGGATTCGAGGGCGAACTGCTGCAGCTCGACGCGCCCCGGCGCGAGGTCACGACCGAGCGGATGTCGGGAGCCGACGGCCCCGGCACGATCAACGATCTGCAGCTGTACGAAGAAGACGGCGCCACCCTCCTCACGCTCCTCGTCGAGTACCCCGACAAGGAGACGCGCGACATGATTCTCGCTACCGGCATGGCCGACGGCATGGAGGACTCGTACGCCCGTCTCGAGACGGAGGTACTGACAAAATGATGGGGTGACCGAACCCGTGATCGCCCTGCAGAATCATCCCGGCGACGTGGAGTTCCCCGTCCGCCCCCGGCGGCGGTACACGCGGATGCTGGACGCGCGGCGCAAGGCCGACCCCAAAGCCATGGGCAAGCGAGCCCTGCCCGTGACGGCGATCGCGGTGCCGATCGGCATCCTGGGCTTGGTGCTGTCCTACGTGTTGGTGGGCAGCGAGGATTTCGGGAACAACCTGTTCGGTCTCTTCCTGGGGATGTGCGCGGGCCTGCTCGTGGCGTCGATCGTCCTCGCCGCGCGCGACGCCCGCGCTCCGCGAGATGCGCAGCGGCAGTACCTCGCCCTCGCGGCGCGGAGCCCGCTCACGCCGCGACAGCAGCAGATCCTCGCCCTCGACGCCGCAAGCGACTTCGCGATGCGCGGCTGGAACTCGTCGCTCGCGTTCACGCCGACCTTCGCCGAGCTGCCGCAGGATCTGCGCTCGAAGCACCGCGACGGCGCCGACGGATCACCGTGGTTCGCGCTTCCGCTGCCGGGCATGCAGCAGCTTCGTGCAGCACTCGACGAGCAGTTCAAGATCGTCTCGCGCTCCGACGCCGAGCTGCTGGTGGCTGACACGCTCGCGCGGGGCGTGCTCTCGACACGGTTCGCCGAAGTCGCGCAGAGCGATGCCGCGGAGCACATGATGTCGCGCATCGCGGCCCTCACCGATCTGCCGGTCTTCGACATCCACGACCTCGCCCGTGGCGACGACGCTCGCCCGCCGCGACTGCTGCTCGCCGCCGACATCGAGCGCGCGATCGGCGGTGTCCGCTACGCGTACGTCGCCGGCTACCTGACGGCCGACGAGGCGTGGTCACTGCTCGAGCCGTTGGCGAGCCGGGCCTTCACCACGTACCGCGATCGCGACGAGTACTGGCGCGAGGTCGTCGTCGCCACGGCGTTCCGCACGGACTCGCTCGAGTCGGTGCAGCGCCAGCGCGAGACGCTCGCCGAGCTGCAGCGGTCGGACTGGCCCGCGGCATCCGTCGGCTGGCCGTCGGCCTGAACGGTGCCTGGCCGTCGGCCTGACCGGCCGCGACGCGGTTCAGGCGCGGCCGAGTCCGTCTTCGAGCGCGACCCAGGCGAGCATCGCGCACTTGACGCGAGCCGAGAACTTCGAGACGCCCGACAGCGCCGCGGCGTCGCCGAAGGTCTCCTCGTCGAGGGGAATGGTGCCGCGCGAGCGCAGCGCCTCGCGGAAGCGCTCGATGAGCGCGACCGCGTCGGCCCGCGTCATCCCGTCGCCTTCGATCTCCTCTTCGACCAGCGAGGCCAGCATCGAGGCCGAGGCCTGCGAGATCGAGCAGCCGGTGCCCTCCCACGAGACCTCGGTGATGCGGTCGCCGTCGACGGCGACGCGCAGCGTGATCTCGTCGCCGCAGACGGGGTTCTTCTGGTGCGAGTCGGCATGCGCCGCGTCGCCGACGTCGTGAAGCGGGTTGCCGACCGGGTGCTTCGAGTGATCGAGGATGAGCTCCTGGTACAGCGAGTCGAGCCCGGTCATGCGTGTGCCCCTTCGGCCTCGTCGGTGACGCCGAAGAAGCCGCGGATGCCGCGCACCGCGTCGAGGAACAGGTCGACGTCGTCCTCGGTGTTGTACAGCGCCGTCGAGGCGCGGACGGATGCCGTCATCCCGAACTGCCGGTGCAGCGGCGCGGCGCAGTGGTGTCCGACCCGCACGGCGATGCCCTGGGCGTCGAGGAACTGTCCCGCGTCGTGCGCGTGCACACCGGCGACGTCGAACGACCACAGGCCGACGCGGTCGGTGCCCGGCGCATCGCCGAGCAGGCGGATGCCGGGGATCTCGCGCAGCCCCGCGCCCATGCGCTCGGCCAGCGCGACCTCGTGCGCGTGGATGTTCGCGGGCCCGACATCCTGCAGGTAGCGGACGGCGGCGGCGAGGCCGATGGCGGGTCCGACGGCCTGCGTTCCGGCCTCGAACTTCTGCGGAGCCGGCAGGTACTCGGCGTGGTCGAGCGTGACGGTGGTGATCATCGACCCGCCGGTGAGGAACGGCGGCAGTGCGTCGAGCACCTCGGCGCGGCCGTACAGCCCGCCGATCGCGTAGGGGCCGAGCATCTTGTGGCCGCTGAAGACGGCGAGGTCGACGCCGAGCGCGGGGAGGTCGAGCGGCAGGTGCGGCGCCGACTGGCAGGCGTCGAGCACCGTCGTCGCGCCGACCGCTTGGGCGAGCGCGACGATCTCGGCGACCGGGTTGACGATGCCGAGCACGTTCGAGACGTGCGTGAAGGCGACGATCCGGGTGCGTTCGCCGATGATGGCTGCCGCGGCATCCAGGTCGAGCGTGCCGTCGGCCCGTGCGGGGATGTGGCGCAGCACGGCTCCCGTGCGGGCGGCGAGCTCCTGCCAGGGGATGAGGTTGGCGTGGTGCTCGATCGCCGTCGTGACGATCTCGTCGCCCGGGGAGAGCGCGTAGGGCGCTGATGCGGGTGCGCCCCGGCCGAGCGTGGCGTTGCCGATCGCGTAGGCGACGAGGTTGAGGCCCGCCGTCGCGCCGCTGGTCCAGACGAGCTGCTCGGGCTGCGCCCCGACGAAGCCGGCGACCGTGGCGCGGGCATCTTCGAACAGATCGGTCGCTTCGGCCGCGAGAGTGTGGGCGCCGCGGTGGACGGCGGAGTTGGCGTGCGTGAGGAAGTCGCGTTCGGCATCGAGGACCGCGGTGGGCTTCTGACTCGTCGCGGCGGAGTCGAGGTACACGAGCCGGTGCCCGTTGACGTGCTCCGACAGGATCGGGAAGTCGGCGCGCAACGACACCGCGTCGAGCGGGCTGACGCGGGGCGAAGCGGCGGGAACGGCGGGAGAGCTCACCCCTCTAGGCTACGCCCGCCCGCCGACGCGAGCTCGGGCCGGGTCGAGCTGGATCGGCGAGAACGTACCCCCGCCGCGAGAACGCACCGTGTGGGGTACGCGCTCGCGGCACCGGTACGCGCTCGCTGCGGACGAGCGCGGCGCGCTGGCACGATGAGGGGTATGAGTGACACGACTTCCGGTGACCTGCACGATGCGGCGCGTGACCGCGCGCGGCGCGACCAGCTGACCGCGCACGCCGACGCCGCCCGCGGCCTCGTCGCGCAGCGCGAGCGCGACCTCGCCGAGCTGCAGCAGAAGCTGCGGGTCGAGACCGCCGACGTGCGCCGTCTCGAGCGCTTCTCGCCGGCGCAGGTGTGGGGTCTCCTCCGCGGCGACATCGACGACAAGCTTGCGGTCGAGCGGGCGGAGCAGCAGGCGGCCGAGCATGCCGTCGACGGCGCGACCGAGCGGCTCGCGCACGCCCGGGTCGACCTGGCCCGGATCGAGGACGAGATCGCCGCGCTCGGCGACGTGGATGCCGCCTACGCGGCCGCCCTCGCCCGGCGCGAGCACGAACTGCGGGCCGCCGATCCGGATGCCGCGGCCGAGCTCACGCGGCTCGACTCCGAGGCCGGCGTGCTCAGCGCCGAGGCACGGGAGATCGCCGAGGCGCGGTCGGCGCTCGAGCGGGCCCAGGAGGCTCTCGGCGCTGCACAGCAGGCCCTCGACTCCGCGGGAGGCTGGTCGACCTATGACACCTTTTTCGGCGGCGGCATGGTCGCCGACTGGATGAAGCACGACCGCGTCGGACGGTCCGCCCGCGCCTTCACGGTCGTGAACCGGGCGCTCGAGACTCTGGCGACCGAACTCGCCGACATCGACGCGCCGCCCCTCGCGGGCGTGCAGATCTCGGATTCGCTCGCCGTCTTCGACGTGCTGTTCGACAACGTGATCGCGGACTTCATGGTGCGCCAGCGCATCGCCGACGCGCAGGCCGCGGCATCCGATCTTCGCCTGCGTCTCGATGGCCTCGGCGACTACCTCGTCCAGCGGGCGGATGCCGTCGAGACGCGCACCGCCGCCCTCCTCGCCCACCGCGAACGTCTCCTTCTCGACGCCTGACGGACGCCCGGCACCGGGCACGCAGTGCGCGAGAGCCTACCGTTCGCGCGAGAGGGCACCGTGGAGGGTGCGGTGTCGCGGCGAGGGTACGTTCTCGCATCGACCCGGCCCGCGACGCCCGGCGCGGGCGCGGGCGCGGGCTCAGCGCTCGTCGGGCGAATCAGTGTGGGCCACGAGGCCGTAGGTCGCGGAGGCGCGGCCCGCGCGGTCATCGCCGGGCATGGGGCGCGAGCGCCGACCGTAGACGATCTCCGACGAATCGAGCAACCAGGGCACAAGGGTGATCTGCACGCCGTGCACCATCATCAGCTGCTGCGCGATGCGGCGTGCGCGTCGGTTGTGCAGGAAGGTCTCCCACCAGTGGCCGACGATGTACTGCGGCAGGTAGACCGTCACGACCGCCGAGCCGTGCTTCTCACGGTATTTGCGGATGAAGGCGGCGAGCGGAGCCGCGTACTGGCGGTACGGCGACTCGATGATGACGAGCGGGACCGGCACTCCGTGCACCTCCCACTCGGTCTGCACGTCCTGCGCGGACTCCTTCGACACCGCCACGTGCACGGCGATCGTCTTATCGTGCTTGGCCGACAGGGCGTAATCGATGGCCTTCGCGACCGGCTTCTGCAGGCGGTTCACCAGGACGAGGGCGACGTCCCCCGTCGACCCGAAGTGCACGTCGTCGTCCATCGCGATCTCGTGCTCGACGTCGCGGTAGTAGCGGCTCACGCCGACCATGAGGAAAGCCAGGATCGGGATGGCGATGAACACGAGCCACGCGCCGTGGGTGAACTTCGTCACCGTGACGATCAGGAGGACCGCCACGGTGAAGGTCGCTCCGATTCCGTTGATCACGAGACCGCGTCGGGCCTCCGCGCGGTCGGCGGTGGCAGTCGGATGCAGCAGCCGCAGCTCGCGCCTCCAGTGCTTGACCATGCCGACCTGGCCCAGCGAGAACGAGACGAACACGCCGATGATGTACAGCTGGATGAGCGTCGTCAGGTCGGCCTGGAAGACCACGAGCACGAGGATCGCGGCGAGCCCCAGGATGATCATGCCGTTGGAGAAGACGAGACGGTCGCCGCGGGTGTTGAGCGACTTCGGCGCGTATCCGTCGCGGGCCAGCACCGCCCCCAGCAGCGGGAACCCGTTGAACGCGGTGTTCGCGGCCAGCAGCAGCACGCACGCGGTCGCCGCCTGGATGATGAAGAACGGGATCGAGCCCATGCCGAACGTCGCGGCGGCGATCTGCGCCATGAGACTCGGCTGCGGCTGGTTGACGCAATCGAAGCCGACGAGGGCGCACGGATCCTCGGCGTAGTGCACGCCGGTGATGAGGCCGAGTGCCGTCAGCCCCGAGAACAGCAGGATGGCGATCGTGCCCATCATGACGAGGGTCTTCTGCGCGTTCTCGACCTTCGGGGCGCGGAAGGCCGGCACGCCGTTCGACACCGCTTCGACGCCGGTCAGCGCGGAGCAGCCGCTCGAGAACGCCCGCAGGATCAGCAGGATGAGCGCGACCTGGCTGAGGCTCTCGGCTTCCATCGCGAACTGCGCGCTCGACGCCACGGGCGCATCGCCGAGGAACGTGCGGATGAGTCCCGTCGCCACCATGACGCCGACCGAACCGATGAAGATGTAGGTCGGCACGGCGAACGCCGACGAGGCCTCACGCACGCCGCGGAGGTTGACGATGATGATGAGGACGACGAAGCCGACCGCCAACTCGACCCGCCACGGCGCAAGCCCGGGCAGCGCCGAGATGATGTTGTCGACACCGGAGGCTACTGACACCGCCACCGTCAGGATGTAGTCGACCAGCAGCGCGGCCGCGACGACGACGCCCGCCTTCTCGCCGAGGTTCGTGCGTGCGACCTCGTAGTCGCCGCCGCCCGAGGGGTAGGCCTTGATCAGCTGCCGGTAGCTGAGGACGACGACGACGAGCAGGGCCACGACCGCGAGCGCGACCCACGGGCTGAAAGCGAGCATCGCCGTGCCGCCGATCGCCAGGATCATCAGCAGTTCCTGCGGCGCGTAGGCGACCGACGACAGGGCGTCTGAGGCGAAGATCGGCAGCGCCCGGCGCTTGGGCAGGAGCTGCTCGTCGAGCTTCTCGGAGTCGAGCGGATCGCCGATGAGGATGCGCTTGGCGATGGGCGTCGAATCCTCGCCCGGCTCGCGACTGTCAGTGGTCACGGCGGGCGACATTACGCCTGGCGCGGCATCCTGCGCAATCTCGCCGCGCCGAGCGTCACCAGAGTGTTGCCGAACCGCCCCTTTTCGATTCTCTAGAGCCGCGAGAACGGGGCGTAGTCGATGGCGGTCACATGGGTCGTGTCAGGGTCTGAGTCAACGAAGACGCTGTAGGTGAGGTCGTCGGTCGACCCCTCTTCCGGCCAGCGGCCGGTGCGCTCGATCTCAAAGGAGAACCTCAGCCCGCCGTCCCTGAACTCCGACTCCTCATCCGGACCGGCCGCACGTACAGCCTCGAGGTCCATCCCGATCGCAAGACCGAACTCTGGCGTGAGGGCGACACCGCCGACCGCATTGGCGGTGATCGCCGCTCGAGTCGGGATGCCGTACTCGTCCCGCGGCTTGTCGCCTGGGGCCACCACCATGTCGTACAGGGTGAATCCGGCCCAGTCGTAGATCGTGTAGTCGGGAAAGTGATTCCCATCACCCGGGTAAACGCCGAGCCCGGGCTCCATTCCGAACGCCTCGGTCAGAGCGGCGACGGCGGGCCCGACCTCATCGCGCCAGCGGAACTCGAGCAGCGTCGACCCGTCGTCGGCGACGATCGTGAAACCTGTCGCCGCCATGACGATCTCGGCCGCGAGGGGAGCGGCATCTGTCGGCGTCGTTGTCGGCGTGGGTGTTGGGGTAGGCGCCGGTGTCGCGCTGGTCGGAGCCGGTGACGACGGCGCCGCCGCGGGCGCGCTATCGCGCTGCGTGAGCAGGAACACGACCACCGCCGCCACGACCAGCAGCACCCCCGCCACGATCGAGAGCACGATGAGGGGCCGCCGCGATGTCGCTGTGGTCATACTCGCCATCCTGGCAGGGCAGTCACCGCCGGCGGCATCCCGGGGCGGTACGCGGATGCAACGAATCGGTCACAACGCGCCGCGTGCGGATGCCGCGCCGCGGCGTGTCGGTGACGGACCCTTGCATCGGCGTCCCCGGCACCCGGCACCGGGGCTCCGGATCAGCGACCGGCGCGGAAGGTGTAGGTGACGGTGACCTTGCTGCCCTCGACCGTGACGGCTGCCCCGAAGCGGCGCTGACCGTCCTGGTAGAACGTGTTGCGGTCCGAGCCGAACACGAACGACCCGCCCTGCCCGGAGTCGGGACCGAGCGCGGCGACCTCGTCGGCCGACATGTCGAGCTCGACGCCGAAGTCGTCGGTCACCGGGACGTCGATGTCGGAGTCGTACGAGATGAACGTCGGTGCGGGAACCTCGGCACGCGGACGGTTGCCCTCGCTCAGGAAGACGTCGTGCAGGCGGAAGCCCTCCCAGGCGTAGATCTTGTACGCGTAGTTCTCGGCGTCGCCGTTCTGGAAGTCCTCGGTCGGCGCGGCACCGAAGAGCTCGGTGAGGGCAGCCACGGCGGGAGCCGCGTCATCCGCCCATGCGTGGGTGAAGACGGTCGAACCGCTCGCGTCGGCGATCGTGAACCCGTCGGCGGTCACCGCGACGCCCGACGTCGCCGCGGGGGCGCTCGGGCTCTCCGATGGCACCGGGGTGTCCGACGGCTGCGGAATCGACTGCGTCGCCGGAGCGGTCGGCACCGGATCGGCCGCGGGCTCCTGGCGCTGCGACTGCTGCGTCAGGTAGATCACGAAGACCACGACGACCGCGACGACCAGCAGCCCCGCGATGCTCGAGAGGATGACGAGCAGACGGCGGTCGCCGCCGCCTCCGTCGTCGTTCTGATCGGCCAGACGCGGCGCGAGGGGCTCGTCGGGCCAGCCCGCCATGACCGGCGGCATCCCCGACGCCTTCTCGCGCTTGGGTCCGGGCTCACGCGACGCGCGGGGCTTCTTCTCGCGAGGCTCGCGCTGCTCGCGAGGCGCCTTCTCACGAGGCTCGCGCGGCGTCTTCTCGCGCTTCGCGCGCCCGGGCTTTTCCGGGGGCTCGTACGGCTCGAAATCGGCGAACGGGTCGTTGGGGTCGCTCATGCGAGGAACTCCTTGGCTGCCACGACGAGGTTCTCGACACCGCGCTCGATCGTGGGGTGCATGACCGGCGCGAAGAACGGGGAGTGGTTTGTGGGGATGTCGCGCTCGACGGTCCCCGCCGCGACGGCATCCGCGAACTTCTGCGGGTCGACGCCGCCCCAGAACCAGAACACGAGGGGAACGCCGGCCTCGCGCGCGAACCACGAGACGTCCTCGCTGCCGGTGAACATGCCCGGGTCGACGACGCTCCCCTCGCCGAAGGCGCGCTCGAACGCGGCGCTCAGGCGGGCTGTCGCCGTGTGGTCGTTGATCGTCGGGGGCAGGGTGTGGTCGACGGTGATGGTGGGCTCGGTCTCCGCGCCCGACGCCGCCGCTTCGGCCCGCACGATGCGTTCGACCTTCGCCATGACGCGCTCGCGCGCGGCGTCGTCGGGGTAGCGCAGGCTGAGCTCGAGCTTCGCCTCGGCCGGGATGATG
This sequence comes from Microbacterium arborescens, assembly GCF_030369635.1. NCBI lineage: Bacteria > Bacillati > Actinomycetota > Actinomycetes > Micrococcales > Microbacteriaceae > Microbacterium > Microbacterium arborescens. The sequence goes on from NZ_CP128474.1 coordinate 146,418, forward strand.
TTGTTCTTCAGGCCGGCGTGGATCGAGCCGACCGTCACGACGGCCACATCGCGAGGGTCGACCTCGCGCGAGACGATCGTCTGCAGGCGCATGACGGTCGCTGCCGCCATGACGACGGGATCGATTGTCGAGTGCGGGCGCGAGCCGTGTCCGCCGCGGCCGTGGAGCACGACACTGAGGCCGTCGGATGCCGCCATCTGCGTGCCGGGTCGCACACCGATGACACCCGCGGGGAGGGGCGTGACGTGCTGGCCCAGCACGATGTCGGGCTTCGGGAAGCGCTCGAGCACGCCGTCGGAGATCATCGCCTGCGAGCCGGCACCGTACTCTTCGGCGGGCTGGAAGACCGCGACGACGGTGCCCGACCACTCGTTCTGCGTGGCGATGAGCTGTTCGAGGGCGCCGAGGAGCGCGGTGACGTGCATGTCGTGGCCGCACGCGTGCATGACGGGCACGTCGTTGCCGGCGGGGTCGACGCCGCGTGCCGTCGAGGCGTACTCGAGGCCGGTCTGCTCGGGCACCGGGAGGCCATCCATGTCGGCGCGCAGCCAGACGACCGGGCCGTCGCCGTTGCGGATGGCGGTGGCGACACCGGTGCGACCGATGCCTTCCTCGTACTCGAGGCCGAGCTCGCTCAACCGGGCCGCGATGACAGCGGCCGTCCGCGTCTCCTGGAACGACAGTTCCGGGTGCCGGTGCAGGTCCGTGTACAGGGCGTCGAGGTCCAAAGCCATACATCGAGCCTACGGGAGCGCACCTGCGCGCTGCCCGGGATGCCACGGCGGTTTCAGGCGGGCGGTGCGGTGCTCGACCGCTCCACGAGCGCGAAGTCGAGGTCGGCGGGGGGTTCGGATGCTGCCCCGCGCAGCCCCGCGATCATCGCCGAGGCCACGCGCTCGCCCTGTCGTCCCGGAAACTGATCGACCGTGGTGAGGCCGAAGAACCCGCCGAGGTCGTGGCCGTCGACCCCGATCACCGACAGGTCCTCCGGAACGCGCAGCCCGAGCTCGCGCGCGGCGAGCATCGCGCCGATCGCCATCTCGTCCGAGGCCGCGAAGATCGCGGTCGGGCGGGTCTCGGCGCCACGGAGCAGCCGCGTCGCGGCCTCGTGGCCGCCGGCCATCGTGAAATCGGCAGCCGCGAACCGGTCGCCACGCGCGGGCAGGCCGGCCTCGGCCAGTGCGGCCTCGAACCCGCGTCGCCGCTGCGACGGGATGTGGAAGTCGCCCTCGAACTGCGGATGCAGGCCGATGTGGGCGATGTCGCGGTGCCCGAGGTCGAGGAGATGCTCGGTCGCCGTCCGGGCGACCTCGATCTCATCGACGGTGAGCGAGCGCAGGCCGGCGAGCTGCCCGCCCATGGCGATCACCGGCAGGCCCAGGTCGCCCAGCTGCGCGATCTCGTCGCGGGCGAGGGCCATCGACACCACGATGACCCCGTCGACCCGCTGGCGTCGCAGCGAGGTGGCGAACACCCGGCGGCGCTCGTCGGCCTCGGCGGTCAGGGCGTACAGCGCGACGTCGTAGTCGTCACGCTGGAGGGTCGCGGCAATGCCTGTGAGCACGCGCGAGAAGAACCACCGGTCGAGCATCGGCACGAGTACGCCGATGTTGCGGGTGCGCCCGGATGCGAGACTCGACGCCGCCGACGAGACGACGTAGCCCAGGTCGGATGCCGCTCGCAGCACGCGCTCGCGCGTCGTGGGTGACACCGGGCCCCGGCCGCTGAGGGTGCGGGAGACGGTCGCCGTCGAGACCTCCGCGCGTCGCGCGACGTCGTCGATGCCGACCATCTCCCGCTCCTTCCGTCAGCTCGTGCGGATCCAGACCGCCGCGTCGACGGGCAGCTCGGAGCTTCCCGAGGTCGTCCCGGTGAGCCCCGCGACGCTCGAGACCAGGATCTCACCGGCGGGGAGCGTCACCGCGCTCGTGCCGGTGTTGGCGACGACGAGCACGTCGCCGTTGCGGAACGCCACGACGTCGTCGCCGAGCTGCAGGTCGACCCACTCGAGCGTGCCGGCGCCGAGGTCGTGCTGGCGACGAGCGGCGAGCAGTTCGCGGTAGAGGGTCAGGGTCGAGGCGGGGTCGCCGTCCTGGACCGAACGCGCGAGGTCGTGCCATTCCTCGGGCTGCGGCAGCCACGAGGCGCCCGTCGGGCTGAACCCGTAACCGGGGGCGTCGGCCTCCCACGGGATCGGCACGCGGCATCCGTCACGGCCGTAGCGCTCGCCGTCGGTACGGAACCAGGTCGGGTCCTGACGGGCGTCGTCGGGCAGGTGCACGACCTCGGGAAGCCCGAGCTCCTCGCCCTGGTAGAGGTAGGCCGAGCCGGGGAGGGCGAGCATGAGCGTCGTCGCGGCGCGGGCGCGGGCGAGTCCCACGACGGCATCCGGCTGGCCGGGGGAGTCGGGTCCGAGCCCGTGGCCCTGGGGGTTCTCCGCCGTGAGAGCCAGGCGCGAGGCGTGTCGGACGACGTCGTGGTTGGAGAGTACCCAGGTGGCGGGCGCGCCGACGGCGGGGAACGCGCGCAGCGACTCGGAGATCACCTCGGTGAGGTGATCGGCGTCCCACTCGGTCTGCAGGTAGGGGAAGTTGAACGCCTGGTGCATCTCGTCCTGGCGGACCCACAGGGCGGTCTCGTCGACGGTCGGCAGCCACGCTTCGGCGCACAGGGCGCGGTCGCCCTCGTACTCGGCGAGGATGCGGTTCCAGCGGCGGTAGATGTCGTGCACGCCCTCCTGGCCCCAGTAGGGGACGTCGAGGCTGTCGCCGCCCATCGATCCGGCGTCCTCGGCCGGCACGAAGTCGGGCAGGCCGTCGGACTTGACGAGGCCGTGGGCGACGTCGACACGGAACCCGTCGACGCCGCGGTCGAGCCAGAACCGGAGGATGCGCTCGAACTCGTCGCCCACCTCGGGGTTGGCCCAGTCGAAGTCGGGCTGCGTCGAGTCGAACAGGTGCAGGTACCACTGGCCCGGTGTGCCGTCGGGGTTCGTGGTGCGGGTCCACGCGGGGCCGCCGAAGACCGACTCCCAGTTGTTGGGCGCTTCGTCGCCGTTAGCGCCCTTGCCGTCGCGGAAGATGTAGCGCGCGCGCTCGGGGCTGCCGGGCTCGGCGGCGAGAGCATCCTGGAACCAGGCGTGCTGGTCGGATGAGTGGTTGGGGACGAGGTCGACGATGACCCGGATGCCGCGGTCGTGCGCTTCGTCGAGCATGGCGTCGAAGTCGGCGAGGGTGCCGAACAGCGGGTCGACGTCGCAGTAGTCGGAGACGTCGTAACCGGCATCCTTCTGCGGCGAACGGAAGAAGGGGCTCAGCCACACGGCGTCGACGCCGAGCTCGGCGAGGTCGCCCAGACGCGACGTGATGCCGGCGAGGTCGCCGATGCCGTCTCCCGAGGCGTCGGCGAACGAGCGGGGGTAGATCTGATAGATGACGGCGGTGCGCCACCACTCGGCGCCGGGCCGGGAGATCCCGATCGGGGCGAGGGTGGATGCCGCCGTGTCCACGGAGGAGGAGGTCATGGCGCTCACTCTAGTGCAAGCGCTTGCAGTCGCGGTTCCGCCGTCGGCGGCCCCTCGAAACGGGCCTAGGGTGGTTCGGTGACTTCAGACCCCCTCGAGCACGCCGAGTCGCTCATCGCGCTCATCCCGGACTTTCCCGAGCCGGGCATCCTCTTCCGCGACATCTCGCCGCTGCTCGCCGACGCGACCGCATTGCGCACCGTCATCGACGCCATCATCGCCCCGTTCGCGCGCGAGTTCGACGTCGTCGCCGGCGTCGAGGCACGCGGCTTCCTCATCGCCGGAGCCGTCGCGGCGGCGAGCGGTGTCGGCATGGTGCCGATCCGCAAGGTGGGCAAGCTGCCGCGCCCGGCGGCATCCGTCTCGTACGACCTCGAGTACGGTCAGGCGACCATCGAGATGGCGGACGACCTGCCCCGCGGCACCCGCGTGCTGCTCGTTGACGATGTGCTGGCCACGGGCGGAACCCTGCGTGCGGCCCAGCGCCTGCTCGAGGGTCTCGGGCACCGGACCGTCGGGACCGCCGTGCTCATGGAGCTCACCGACCTCGGCGGCCAGGACGTCTGCGGCCCGGTCCACACGATCTTCCGCGTCTGATCCGGTCCGGTCCCGTGCACCTGTGCCGTGCGCAGGTTGAGTGTCGCGCGGAGGCTCCTCGCGGCGGGTCCGGGACGTTCATCCTGTAGACGGGACGCGCAAGCCCCGAGCCCGACCCGGTGTGATGGCCGAGCGCGAGACGCAGCTCGGTGTCGAATCCGGGCCGCCGGGGTCGCGTGAACAGGCTCTTAAGCAGGCCGGCTTCAGGCTGAGCGTGCCGTGAGCGGGGCGACGGTGCCGTCCGACGGCTTTCAGCCTGCGTACGGCACCCGGGACCGCGGGCCGAGCCGTGCCCGAGACCGGCACGGGCCCGGCACGGGCCCGGCAGCGGCGGCTTAACCCTCGACGATGTTGATCGACTCCTCGCCGGCGGCGAGGCGCTCGATCTGCGTGCGGACGAGCTTCGCGATGCGCGGGCGCATGGCGTCGGCGGCGCCACCCACGTGGGGCACGACGAGGGCGCCGGGCGCGCGCCAGAGCGGGTGATCCTCGGGCAGCGGCTCGGGGTCGACGACGTCGAGGGCGGCGCGCAGTCGCTCGGACTGCAGCTCGGCCACCAGTGCGTCGGTGTCGAGCACGGTGCCGCGACCGACGTTGACGACGAGCGCGCCGTCGGGGAGGAGCGCGAGCTCGCGCGCGCCGATCAGGCCCTTCGTCGGCTCGCCGCCCGGCAGCGTGATCATGAGGATGTCGGTGCTCGGCAGCAGCTCGTCGAGCTCGTCGATGCCGTGGATGTGCACCCCGTCCTCGTCGCGTGCGCGGGATGCGACCGGCACGATCGTCGTCTCGAAGGGCAGCAGGCGGGATGCCACGGCCTTGCCCACGCCGCCATAGCCGAGCACCAGCACCGTGCGGTCGGCGACGCTCCGGCCGAACTGCGGCGCCCACCGCGACGACTCCTGATTGCGGACGTAGTCGGCGAGGTCGCGCTGCGCGGCGATGGCGAGGCCGACGGCGATCTCGGCCGTCGCGGTCTCGTGAACGCTCGACGCGTTCGCGAGCCTCGTGCCCTCGGGCAGATACGCGCCCATGCCCTCGTAGCCGATGGACTGGCTCTGGAGAAGCCCGACCTTCACGCCGCCGAGTGCGCTGAGCAGTCGCTTGCCCGACATATAGGGCGGGACCACCATGTCGAACGCGTCGCGGGGCGCGGGGGAGCGGAGGTCCCAGACGACCAGCTCGACACCGTCGGGAACGGCCCCGATGTCGGCTGCCAGCTCATCGGTGGGAACGCTGACGACGACGCTGCGGGGGGATTCGCTCATGCCCCCACGCTACCGACCCGGAACGACGCCTCGGCCCGCGCCGGCGTCAGACGCGTGCGAGGACGGCGGCGACGGCCGACGTGAAGAAGGTGAGCCCGTCGGTGCCCGAGCGCATCGCGTCGGTGGTGTTCGGGCCGAAGCCGGGCTCGACCGCGTGCTCGGGGTGGGGCATGAGCCCGACGACGTTGCCGCGCTCGTTCGTGAGCCCGGCGATGTCGTCGAGCGAGCCATTGGGGTTCACGCCGCGGTAACGGAACGCGACGAGGCCGTCGCCCTCGATGCGCTTCAGCGTCTCGGCCGAGCAGGTGAAGCCGCCGTCGGCGTTCTTCAGCGGGATGACGATCTCTTGGCCCGCGTCGAATCCGCTCGTCCAGGCGGTGTCGGCGTTCTCGACGACGAGGCGCTGGTCGCGGCGGATGAACTGCTGGTGGGCGTTGCGGATCAGGCCGCCGGGCAGCAGGTGCGCCTCGACGAGCATCTGGAAGCCGTTGCAGATGCCGAGGATGGGCATGCCCTTGCCTGCGGCATCCTTCACCTCGGCCATGATCGGCGCGAGCGCAGCGATCGCACCGGCGCGGAGGTAGTCGCCGTAGCTGAAGCCGCCGGGCAGCACGAGTGCGTCGACGCCGTCGAGGTCGTGCGAGCCGTGCCAGAGCGCGACGGGCTCGGCGCCGGCGAGACGGACGGCGCGCTGAGCGTCGCGGTCGTCGAGCGAGCCCGGGAAGGTGATGACCCCGATGCGCGCGGTCACTCCACGACCTCGATGTTCACGACGTCCTCGATGACCGAGTTCGACAGGATCTCGTCGGCGATGCGGCGAGCGGTCTCGAGAGTCGCCTCGTCGGCGCGGTCGACCGTGAGCTCGAAGCGCTTGCCGATGCGGACGTCGGAGAAGCCGGCCACGCCGAGGCGGGTCAGGGCGCCCGATACCGCCTTGCCCTGCGGATCCAGCAGCTCGGCCTTGGGCATGACGTCGACGACGATGGTGGGCATTGCTCGCTCCGGAGGTCGCGGGATGGGTGCGCGACCAGTCTACGGGTGGGATGCCGCGCCCCGTTGCCGCATCTGGCCGGCCTCGTGACCGGATCGTGACCATCGTCTTTGGGAGCGCTCCCTTGTGATCCTGGGAGCGCTCCCGTATGGTCATGGTCAATCGGTGAGAGCGCTCCCACAGTCGGGTGCGCAGCACCGCGCACCAGATACCCGCAATCACGAAGGAGTGACACGTGAATTCACGCGCACTGCGGCGGATCGGCCTCGTGGCCGGCGTCGCAACCACCTCGGCCATCGTCCTCGCCGGATGTTCGGGCGGAGGTGACCAGGCCGCATCCGGTGGCGACTCCGACACCGTCACCCTCGCGACGTTCAACGACTTCGGCTACACCGACGAACTGCTCGCGGAGTTCACCGAGGAGACCGGCATCAAGGTCGTCCACACCAAGGCGGCGACCTCGAACGACGCCCGCACCAACTTCTTCCAGAAGCTCGGCAAGACCGGACTCGCCGACGTCGAGGGCGTCGAGGTCGACTGGTTCCCCGAGATGATGCAGTACTCCGACCTCGTCGCGCCGGTGCCCGACGAGCTCGCGGGCCGCTGGCTCGACTGGAAGGAGAAGGCTGCGACCGACGCCGAGGGCAACCTCGTCGCGTACGGCACCGACGTCGGACCCCAGGCCATCTGCTACCGTGCCGACCTCTTCGAGGCCGCCGGACTGCCCACCGACCGTGAAGAGGTCGCTCAGCTCTTCCCGACGTGGGACGCGTTCTTCCAGGTCGGCAGCGACTACGTCGCCAAGACGGGTGAGCCCTTCATCGACTCGGCGAACTCCGTCCTCCAGGGCGTCGTGAACCAGCTCGAGGTCGCTTACGAGGAGCCGGACGGCACGGTCATCGCGACCGAGAACCCCGACATCCGCGAGGCCTACGACACCGTCGTCGACAAGGCGATCCCGATCTCGGCCTACGCCGGCCAGTGGTCCGACGACTGGTACGCCTCGATGGCGAGCGGTAAGTTCGCCGCGATGCTGTGCCCGCCGTGGATGCACGGCATCATCGAGGGCGAAGCACCCGACATCGCCGGCTGGGACATCGCCAACGCGTTCCCCGAGGGCGGCGGCAACTGGGGCGGTTCGTACCTCGTGGTCCCCGCGAACGGCAAGAACCTCACCAACGCGCAGAAGCTCGCCGACTGGCTGACGTCGCCTGAGACGCAGATCAAGGCCTTCAACAACGCCGGCACCTTCCCGAGCCAGCCCGAGGCGCAGTCGAGCCCCGACCTGACCGGGTTCGTCAACGAATACTTCAACAACGCTCCTTCGGGTCAGATCGGCATCGACCGCGCCAACGCGATCACCGTCACGACCTTCAAGGGTCCGAAGTACTTCCAGTTCCACGACGCCCTCGGCAACGCGATCACGCGCGTCTTCGACGGCATCGAGGACAAGGAGACCTCCTGGAAGACCTGGGAGACCGAGGTCGGAAGCTTCTGACCCGCCCTGTCGGGGCGCACCCCACCACCGGTGCGCCCCGGCGCTCCCCCTCTCGCACCCGAAGGACGATCGTGACCACGACTCAGCAGCGCCCGGCGACGCGCTCCCCCCGAAACGACGACGGCGGTCGTCCTCCGCGAGTCATCTCTTTCTCGCAGAAGCTCAGCAAGTGGGACATCCGCTTCTCGCCCTACCTCTACATCTCGCCCTTCTTCATCATGTTCGCGATCGTGGGGCTCTTCCCCATCGCGTACACCGCGGTGATCTCGTTCATGGACTGGGACCTCATCCGCGGCGAGGGTGAGTTCATCGGATTCGACCAGTACATCTGGATCCTGTCGCAGCCTCACTTCTGGACGGCGCTGCGCAACACCTTCAGCATCTTCCTGCTCTCGAGCGTTCCGCAGCTCGTGCTCGCGATCTTCATCGCCGCCGTGCTCGACCGGAACATCCGCGCCAAGACCTTCTGGCGCATGGCGGTTCTCGTTCCCTACGTCGTCGCGCCCATCGCCGTCGGCCTCATCTTCAACGCGATGTTCGCCGACCAGTCGGGCTTCATCAACGGCATCCTGCAGGCGATCGGCATCGGAGCCATCCCCTGGCACGTCGAGCCGTTCTGGAGCCACGTCGCGATCGCGACGATGGTGAACTACCGCTGGATGGGCTACAACACCCTCATCCTGCTCGCGGCCATGCAGGCCGTGAACCGCGACTTCTACGAGGCCGCCACCGTCGATGGCGCCGGTCCCGTACGGCAGTTCTTCTCGATCACGCTGCCGTCGCTGAAGCCGACCCTCATCTTCGTCATCATCACGGCCACGATCGGCGGCCTGCAGATCTTCGACGAGCCGCGCGTGTTCGACCAGTTCGGCCGCGGTGGATCCGCTCAGCAGTGGCTGACCATCACGCTCTACCTCTACGACGTCGGCTGGGGCCAGTGGAACTTCGGCCGCGCCGCGGCGATGGCGTGGATCCTGTTCATCATCATCGTGCTGATCGGTCTGGTGAACCTCGTGGTGACCCGCACCCTCGTCCGAGACGAGGGGCTGCGCCGGGAGCTCAGCAAACGGGAGCAGAAGAAGCAGGCCAAGCAGGCGCAGCGCGCGCTGAAGGAGAACCAGGCATGAGCACCATCGGCACTCCCGTCCCCCTCGCCACGGTGGAAGAGGGCATCCCGACCGCGGACAAGCAGCGTCGCGGTGCGCGCGCCCGCCGCATCCGAGGCAGCCGCCCCGGCTTCTGGACCTACGGCATCCTCGGCGCGGTCTTCCTCTCGGCGGTGTTCCCCCTGTACTGGTCGTTCGTGATCGGCTCGGGTGACTCCTCCACACTGCGCGGCGATTTCCCATGGATCCCCGGAGGCAACTTCATCGAGAACGCCCTCTCGGTCATCTCCAACCCGGCCGTCAACTTCTGGCCGGCGCTGTGGAACTCCATCTACAGCTCGTTCCTCATCGCCGCCGCCGTCGTGATCACCTCGACGCTCGCGGGCTGGGCCTTCGCGAAGCTGCGCTTCCACGGCGGGCCCGGGCTGCTGATCTTCGTCGTGGCGACCATGGCCGTGCCGCAGCAGCTCGGCGTCGTGCCGCTGTACATCCTGTTCTCCGAGCTCGGGTGGACGGGGCAGATCGGTGCCATCATCATCCCGGCGCTCACGAGCGCGTTCGGGGTGTTCTGGATGACGCAGTACCTGCGTCAGGCGGTGCCCGACGAGCTGATCGAGGCCGCGCGCGTCGACGGCGCCTCGATGATCCGCACGTTCTGGACGGTCGGCATGACCGCGGCGCGTCCCGCGGCGGCGATGCTGTTCCTCTTCACCTTCGTCGGAGCCTGGAACAACTTCTTCTGGCCGTTCATCGTGCTCGACCGGCAGAACCCGACGCTCCCCGTGGCGCTGTCGCTGCTGCAGTCGAACTACTTCGTCGACTACTCCATCGTGCTCGCCGGCGTCATCCTCGCGACCATCCCGCTGCTGCTGCTGTTCATCTTCGCGGGCAAGCAGCTCGTCAGTGGCATCATGGCCGGGGCGGTGAAGGGATGACCCTGAACCTCGACCGCATTCAGCAGGAGAACATGAACGCTTCGCGCAGCTTTCCCACCGGCTTCCTCTTCGGAGCGGCCACCGCGGCGTACCAGATCGAGGGCGCGGCCTTCGAAGACGGACGCACCGCGTCGATCTGGGATGCGTTCGCCCGTGTGCCCGGTGCCGTCATCAACGCCGACAACGGTGACGTCGCGTGCGACCACTACCACCGCTACCGCGACGACGTCGCGCTCATGAAGGAACTCGGTCTCGACACCTACCGGTTCTCGACGTCGTGGTCGCGCGTGCGTCCCGACGGCGGACCGCTCAACCCGCAGGGCGTCGACTTCTACGAGCGTCTCGTCGACGAGCTGCTCGGCGCCGGCATCATCCCGTGGCTGACGCTCTACCACTGGGATCTGCCGCAGGCCATCGAGGAGCGGGGTGGCTGGACCCTTCGCGAGACGGCCGATCGCTTCACCGAGTACGCCCTCGACATGCACGACGCCCTCGGCGACCGCGTCCACCACTGGACGACGCTCAACGAGCCGTGGTGCTCGTCGTTCCTCAGCTACACCGCCGGCATCCACGCGCCGGGGCGGTTCGACATCGGCGACGGCATGCTCGCCGCCCACCACCTGCTGCTCGGCCACGGCCAGACCGTCGCCGCGCTGCGGGAGCGCGACGCGTCGCTGTCGCTCGGCATCACGCTGAACCTGACGGTCGCCGAGCCCGCCGACCCGACCGACGCCGCCGACGTCGACGCGGCGCGACGGATCGACGGACAGTTCAACCGCTGGTTCCTCGACCCGATCTTCCGGGCCGCGTACCCCGGCGACATCGTCGCCGACATCGAGAGAGTGGATGCCGCGGCGGTCGAGCGCTGGCGCGACGCCGTGCGCCCGGGCGACGCGGCGATCATCGCGCAGCCCCTCGATGCTCTCGGGGTGAACTACTACCACGGCGAGTTCGTGGGCGGTCGTCCCGACCCGAACCCGCCGGCCCCGGGCGACGCGCCGACCGATCGCGAGACCGGCTCGCCGTGGCCCGCCGGTCACGACATCTACTGGCACGAGCGGGGCCTGCCCCGCACGTCGATGCACTGGGAGGTGCAGCCCGCGGGGCTGACGCAGCTGCTCGAGCGCGTGTGGACCGAGTACGCGCAGCCCGTGGGCACGATCCTCTACGTCACCGAGAACGGCGCCGCGTACGACGACGAGCTCGTCGAGGTCGACGGCGAGAAGACGGTGCCCGACACCGAGCGCGCCGAGTTCCTGCGGGTGCACCTGGGCGCGATCCTCGACGCGCAGGATGCCGGTGTCGACGTCCGCGGCTACTTCTACTGGTCGCTGCTCGACAACTTCGAATGGGCCTGGGGGTACGAGAAGCGTTTCGGCATCGTGCACGTGGATTACCACACTCAGGAGCGGACGTTGAAGGACAGCGCGAAGGAGTATCGTCGGGTCATCGCAGATCGTGCGATCGACGTTCCCGCTGCGGCGGACGCCGCCCGGACCGCCGTCCCGAGGTAGCCCACCTGTGATCTCCGATCAGACCCGGACGGCCGCGACCATCGAAGAGGTCGCGGCCGTCGCCGGTGTGTCGCGCTCCACCGTCTCGCGCGTCGTCAACGGCTCGACCGCCGTCAGCCCCGCCGCTCTCGAGTCGGTGCGACGCGCGATAGCCGAGCTCAATTACGTCCCCAACCGTGCGGCGCGTTCGCTCGCCAGCCGATCGACGCTGGCGATCGCGCTCGTCGTGCCCGAAGACACCAACCGGGTGTTCGGCGACCCCTTCTTCGCTTCGGTCGTGTCGGGCATCAACTCGCGCATCAGCCGCAGCGACTATGTGCTGAACCTGATCATGGCCAGCGCCGACCCCGGCGACAAGACCGCCCAGTACGTGCGCAGCGGCGCCGTCGACGGTGCGATCATCGTGTCTCACCACACGAGCGACACCTTCATCGAACGCATCGCCGCCGCGGTCCCCGTCGTCTACGGCGGCCGCCCGGTGCGGTCCCGTGGGGGCGACTACTACATCGACGTCGACAACGTCGCCGGCGCACGCGACGCCACCGCCTACCTCATCGGGCGGGGCTGCCGTCACATCGGCGCCATCACCGGTCCGCCGTCGATGCCCGCTGGCGTCGACCGCGCCGAGGGGTACCGTGTCGCCCTTGCCGAGTCGGGCCTCACGTCCGCTCCCGTCGTGCAGGGCGACTTCACGACCGAGTCCGGCGCCGCGGCGATGCGTGCCATCCTCGCGGCGGGCGAGCCGCTGGACGGGCTCTTCGTCGCGAGCGATCTCATGGCGCGCGGCGCCATGCAGGTGCTCGCGGCCGAGGGCATCCGCATCCCCGACGAGGTCGCCGTCATGGGCTTCGACGATTCGCCGGTAGCGCTGACCACCGAGCCGCAGCTGACGACGATGCGGCAGCCCTCGTTCACGCAGGGCGAGTGCATGGCCGATGTCCTGCTCGCCCGGCTCGCGGGGATGTCGCCGCCCGAAGTGACGATCCTCGACACGGAGCTCATCGTGCGCGGCTCGGCCTGACGCGCGCTGCGCTCAGGCTACGGCGGCGTAGAGCGTGTTGTTCCACGGGTCGTCGAACGCGACCGTGCGGCCGTCGTCGCGAACGGCGACGCCGTGGTGGCGGAGGCGTTCGGCGAGAGCGCCGAGGTCGTCGGGCGTCGGCAGGGCGAGATCGACGCGGCCGAGGCCGAGCGCCGGCATGCGGGGCCCTGCGCCCCGAGAGTTCCAGACATTCATCGCCATGTGGTGGTGGTAGCCGCCGGCGCTGACGAAGAGGGCCTGATCGCCGAGCGCCGCGGTCGTGTCGAAGCCGAGGGCGCCGATGTAGAACGCCCGGGCCGTCGCCACGTCGCCGACGGAGAGGTGCACGTGCCCGACGCGGGCAGGATCGGACGGTGCGGAGCCGGCGCTGCCCGCGCCGTCGAGCGCCGCGGGGTCGAGGTGCTCGCGCAGGAAGGCGTTGGGGTCGAGGTAGAGCGTGTCCATCTCGACCTGCCCATGGGTCCACGACCAGGTGCTGCGATCGCGGTCCCAGTAGAGCTCGATGCCGTTGCCCTCGGGGTCGGTGAAGTAGAACGCCTGGCTGACGAGGTGGTCGGCGCTGCCGGTGAAGGTCGTCGGGGCGTGTCGGGCGACGCTGTAGAGCGCCGCGGCGAGGGCCGACTGCGTCTCGAAGAGGATGGCGGTGTGGAAGAGGCCCGCCGATCCGGCGGCCGCGTGGCGGAGCGCGGGCTCGTGGCGCAGGATCACGACCGGCCGGCGGGCGCGCCCGAGCGTGACGGTGTCGCCGTCGGCGGCGAGGACCTGCAGGGTCACGACGTCACGGTAGTAGCGCGTCATGCCGTCGAGGTTGCCGACCAGCAGGGTGACGGCGCCCATCGTCGTGGCATCTGCGAGCTTCTCATTCATACGCATACACAACCCCCGCCCCCCCAATGTCATTCCCCCCGCCGCGTGGCCGCGAGTGCACGACACAACGCCGAGTGCACGACATCCTCGCGTCTGAAAGTCGGACAGTCGACGGGATGCCGTGCACTCGGCGTTACGGATTACTGGGGGTCGCCGCCCAGGGGGCCCACCGCGGGGATGGGCCCACCGTCGTCGGCGCCGGTCTTGCGCCAGCGCGCGATCGCGTTGCCCGCGTGGTAGATGACGAGGGCGGCGATGGTGCCGAGCACGATCGCGCCGAACTGCAGCGAGCCGAGGTTCATCGCGAAGCCGGCGATCGCGATGACGAACGACACCGCGACGGTGTATTGGTTGACGGGGCGGGAGAAGTCGACGCGGTTGTCGACCCAGATCTTGATGCCGATCACGCCGATGAGGCCGTAGAGGGCGGTGGTGACGCCGCCGAGCACTCCCGCCGGGATCGTGTTGAACACGGCCCCGACCTTGGGCGAGAACGCGAGCAGGATCGCGACGATGCCCGCCACCCAGTACGCGGCCGTGGAGTAGACGCGGGTCGCGGCCATGACGCCGATGTTCTCGCCGTAGGTCGTGGTGCCCGAGCCGCCGAAGCCGCCGGCGAGGGTCGTCGCGACGCCGTCGGCGATGAGCGCGCGGCCGGTGTGCTTGTTGATCGACGGGTCGTCGGTCATGGTGGCGACACCGCGCACGTGGCCGACGTTCTCGGCGATCAGGACGAGCACGACCGGCAGGAACATCGGCACGATCGACCAGGCCGCGGCATCCCCGATGGCCACGAGGTGGAAGTCGGGAAGGCCGAACCAGTCGGCGGCCTCGACGGCCTCGAACTTCACCTGACCGGTGACGGCGGCCACGATGTAGCCGACGATCACGCCGAGGAAGATCGAGATCCGGCCGAGGAAACCGCGGAACAGCACGCTGAACAGGATGACGGCGCACAGGGTGACCGTGGCGATCTCTGGCTGGAGCTGGAAGTTGTTCCACGCCGCGGGCGCGAGGTTGAAGCCGATCAGCGCGACGATCGCGCCGGCGACCACGGGCGGCATGAGCTTTTCGATCCAGCCCGTGCCGAAGGCCTGCACGATGAAGCCGACCGCCGCGAGCAGGAGGCCCGCGACGACGACGCCGAGGAGCGCCTGCGTGATCTGCTCGCCGGTCTCGAGGCGGTTCCCGCCGTTGAGCGCCGTGATGGGCGCGATGAAGGCGAACGACGAGCCCAGGTAGCTGGGCAGCTTGTTGCGCGTGATCAGCAGGAAGACGAGGGTGCCGAGACCGGAGAAGAGCAGGGTCGTCGACACGGGGAAGCCGGTGATGATCGGCACGAGGAACGTCGCACCGAACATCGCGACGACGTGCTGCGCGCCGATGGCGATCGTGCCGGGCCAGTTCAGGCGCTCGCCGGGCTTGACGACGGCGCCGCGCGCGACGGTGCGACCGTCGCCGTGGAGGGACCAGATGGGCATGGGACTCCTCGGAAGGATGAGGGATTCGGGATGGAGCGCGAGAGCGGCCCTACCCTACCTGTGAGATCCCTGGATGCCCGGTTGGCGCTCCGCGGAACGCGCGGGCAACCGGTCGTCCCGACGCGTCGCGGGGTCAGCCGGCGAGCGTCTCGAGCAGCTCGCGGTACTTCGCCGCGGTGCGCTCGACGATCTCGGCAGGCAGCGCCGGGGGAGTGCCGGTCTTGTCCCAATTGGCGCCCAGCCAGTCGCGCACGATCTGCTTGTCGTAGCTCGCCATGCGCTCGGCGGGCGTCGTGCCGGTGCGCCAGGCCTCGGCATCCCAGTAGCGCGACGAGTCGCTCGTGAGCACCTCGTCGGCGAGGGTCAGCACGCCGTCGGCATCGAGCCCGAACTCGAACTTCGTGTCGGCGAGGATGAGCCCCTTGCTCTCGGCGAGGGCGGCGGCCCGTCGATAGATCTCGAGCGACGCGTCGCGCAGCGCGGCGGCGGTCTCGGCTCCGACGAGCTCGACGGTGCGCTCGAACGAGATGTTCTCATCGTGCTCGCCGAGCGGGGCCTTGTAGGCCGGTGTGTAGATCGGCTCGGGCAGGCGGTCGCCGTTCTCGAGGCCGGCGGGCAGCGGGATGCCGCACACCGTGCCGTTCTCGGAGTACTCGGCCCAGCCCGTGCCGGTCAGGTACCCGCGCACGATGCACTCGATCGGCTGCATGTCGAGTTCGCGGACGATCATGGCGCGCGCGGCGACGACTGCCGGGGGCTGAAGCCCGAGCACATGGTTGGGGATCGGCCGGCCGCCGTCACGGCCGGCGAGCTGGGCGAACCACCACAGGCTCAGTCGAGTGAGCAGCTCGCCCTTGCCGGGGATGCCGGGATCGAGCACCTGGTCGAACGCGCTCACGCGGTCGCTGGCAACGACCAGCATCCGACCGTGCGCTCCGTCGTCGGGGCGGTACAGGTCGCGGACCTTGCCGGAGTACACGTGCTTCCAGCCGGGCAGATCGAGGGCGCTCACCCGGCCATTATCCCGGAGCGGGACCGGTTGCGATCACCCGTGAAAAAAGGCGTATAGTCCACATGGACTAATCGAGAGGGGGTGCCATGCCGGATGCCGTCGACCGACTCACCCCGCTGGGGCTGATGCTGCTCGCGCTGCTGCACGAGGACGACATGCACGCCTACGAGATGGTCCGTCTGCTGCGCGAGCGCAAGGCCGACCGCCTCGTCGCCCTGACGCACGGCACGATCTATCACACGGTCGCACGCCTTGAGCGGCAGGGACTCATCGCCGAGGTCGGCACCGATCGTGACGGCAACCGTCCGGAGCGGACGACGTACACGCTGACCGGGGCCGGCGCCGACATGCTGATCGCGTGGGTGCGGCGCGAGCTCCCCGCCGTCGACCGGCCCGAGCGTTTTCGCGTCGCGCTGGCCGAGTCGCATAACCTCGACCGCGCCGAAGTGGTGGCGCTCCTCAGCGAGCGACGCGACGCCCTGGCGGCATCCCTCGACGCGCACCGCCAGGCGCGCGACCACGCGATCGAACGCGGCTCCTACCCCCAGTTCTGGATCGAGGTGCATCGCGAGACGGCTCTGCTGTCGGCGGATGTCGCCTGGCTCGACGAAGCGGTCGAGTACATCCGTCGCCCCGACACCGTGTGGGGGGTCACCGACCTCGCACCGACCGACCGCTATCTGGCACAGAGAGAAGCCGCACGCGCATGAGCGAGAAGACCGACACCGTCCGCGCCCCCGGAGGCGCCCCATCCGCCGTCAACCCGTGGCCCGCCCTGTGGGCGATGGTCATCGGATTCTTCATGATCCTCGTCGACACGACGATCGTCTCGGTCGCGAATCCTGCGATCAAGGCCGCGCTCGACCCGTCGACGGGCAACCTCGACAACGTCGTGTGGGTCACGTCGTCGTACCTGCTCGCGTACGCCGTGCCGCTGCTGGTCACGGGCCGTCTCGGCGACCGGTTCGGGCCGAAGAACATCTACCTGATCGGGCTCGCGATCTTCACGGTCGCCTCCCTCGCTTGCGGGCTGTCGGGCTCCCTCGCCGTTCTCATCGTCGCCCGCGCCGTGCAGGGCCTCGGCGCAGCCCTCATGACTCCGCAGACGATGGCGGTCATCACCCGCACCTTCCCCGCCGAACGCCGAGGCGCCGCCATGGGCCTGTGGGGCGCCACCGCCGGTGTCGCCACCCTCGTCGGCCCCCTCGCGGGCGGCCTGCTCGTCGACGGTTTCGGCTGGGAGTGGATCTTCTTCGTCAACATCCCCGTCGGCGTCGTGGCGTTCGTGCTGGCGTGGCGCCTCGTGCCCCAGCTCGAGACGCACCCCCACCGCTTCGATGTCGTGGGCGTCGTGCTGAGCGCGATCGGACTCTTCCTCATCGTCTTCGGCCTGCAGGAGGGCGAGCACTATGACTGGGCCGCCGGCATCTGGGCGATGATCGCCGCGGGCGTCGTCGTCATGGCGGTCTTCGTCTGGACACAGGGACGCACCAAGAGCGAGCCGCTCGTGCCGCTCGAGCTCTTCCGCGACCGCAACTTCGCGATCTCCAACATCGCGATCGCGGCCGTCGGGTTCACCGTGACGAGCATGGCTCTGCCGATGGCTTTCTTCACGCAGCTCGCGCGCGGCCTCACGCCGACGCAGTCGGCGCTGCTGCTGGTGCCGATGGCGATCCTCTCGGGTGCGCTCGCGCCGCTGGCCGGCCGCATCCTCGATCGGGTCGACCCGCGTCTGCTGCTCGTCCCCGGTCTGACGCTGATGGTGGTGGGCCTGGTCGGCTACGCGCTGCTGATGAACACCGAGGCGCCGGTGCTGCTGCTCCTCATCCCCGCCGCCATCATCGGTGTCGCCAACGCCGGCATGTGGGGACCCCTCGCCACGACGGCGACCCGCAACCTGCCGCCGCGCCAGGCCGGCGCGGGCTCGGGCATCTACAACACGACCCGAACGGTCGGCTCGGTGATCGGCTCGGCGGCGATCGCGGCGTACATGCAGTCGCGGCTCACCGCGAACCTCCCCGGTGCGGGGGATGCCGCGGGCGGCGACTTCGGCGGTGGCGGCGGCTCGATGCCTCCCGCGATCGCCGAGGGGTTCTCGGCCGCGATGGCTCAGGCGATGGTGCTGCCGGCCGTCGTCATCGGGGTCGCCGTGATCGTCGTGATCTTCCTGAAGCGTCCCGCGCACCTCGCGCAGCGCTGAGCTGGTTGACCCGCGGCCTGCCGTAACTCCTCAAGAACACGTCCAGCTCGGACGTCGCAGCCGACGTCAGGCTGGAGACGGCCCGAAATCGAGGAGTTGCGGCGGGCCGCGCCCCGCTGCGGGCTAGTCCGCGACGCGGGCGGCGATGTCGGTGCGGTGGTGCGAGCCCTCGAGCGTGATCTCGGACAGTGCGCGGTAGGCGCGGTCTCGGGCCTCGGCGAAGTCGGTGCCGACCGCGACGACGTTCAGCACCCGCCCGCCGGTGGCGACGAGCCCGTCGATCGTCTCGGCGGTCGCAGCGTGAGCGAGGTGCACGCCCTCGACGGATGCTGCGGCGTCGAGCCCCGCGAGAGGCCGCCCGGTGACGGGCTGCTCGGGGTAGCCCTCGCTCGCGAGCACGACGGTGACGGCGGCGTCGCTCGAGAACGTCGGGTCGGGCTCGGACTCGAGTCGGCCGCTCGCGGCGGCCATCAGCAGCTCCGACAGCGATGACGTCAGCCGGGCGAGCACGACCTGCGTCTCGGGGTCACCGAAGCGCGCGTTGAACTCGATGACCTTGATTCCCGCGTCGGTGAGGATGAGGCCCGCGTAGAGGAGGCCGATGAAGGGGGTGCCCTCGGCGTCGAGGTGGCGGATGACGGGCTCGGCCACGTCGCGCGTGACCTCGGCGACGAACTCCGCCTCGCTGCCGAACCGGTCGGCGAGCCACGGCAGCGGCGAGTAGGCGCCCATGCCGCCGGTGTTCGGGCCGGCGTCGCCGTCGTAGGCGCGCTTGTAGTCCTGCGCGGGGCTGAGGGCGCGCACGGTGTCGCCGTCCGAGACGAAGAAGAGCGAGACCTCGGGGCCGGCGAGGAACTCCTCGATCAGCACCGGGCCGCCGGGCAGATACGTGTCGGCGTGGGCGAGCGCTGCCTCGCGGTCGTCGGTGACGATGACGCCCTTACCGGCTGCCAGGCCGTCGGCCTTGACCACGTGGGGTGCGCCGAGCTCGTCGAGCGCGGACTCGACCTCGGCTCGGCTGCGTGCCCGAACCGCGCGACCGGTCGGCACCCCGGCCTCGTCCATGACCCGCTTGGCGAAGGCCTTCGACCCTTCGAGCTGGGCAGCGACCTTGCCGGGGCCGAAGACCGGGATGCCGCGCTCGCGCAGCGCGTCGGCGACGCCGGCGATGAGCGGCGCCTCGGGGCCGACGACGACGAGGTCGACGTTCGCGCTGCCCGCGAACTCGGTCACCGCGACCGGGTCGTTCTGATCGAGGCCCGCGATGATCTGGGCATCGCGGGCGATGCCGGCGTTGCCGGGGGCCGCGAGCAGTTCGTGGCCGGCGCCCTCCGCGGCGAGAGCGAGGATGATGGCGTGCTCGCGCGCGCCCGAGCCGAGGACCAGGATCTTCACCCGGCCAGCCTACCGACCGGGCTAGCGTGGAACCCATGGCCCGCAGCATCCTCACCGCCGATGGCCGTGCCGCGCTCGCCGCGGTCGCGGCCGCCGACTCCGCGGGCGAGAAGCCCGCTCGCCCCGACCTGGCGACGGCTGTGCGCTACCTGCTGCAGCTGCTCGTCGAGAAGGCGCCCGGCAACTCCGTCGAGATGCGCGTTCCGCCGTTCGGCGCCGTTCAGGTCGTCGAGGGTCCGCGTCATACCCGCGGCACGCCGCCCAACGTCGTCGAGACCGACGCGGCCACCTGGATCGCGCTGGCGCTGGGCGAGCTGGCGTGGGCGGATGCCGCGGCCGCGGGTCGACTGCGCGCCTCGGGCACGCGCGCCGATCTCGACGCGCTGCTTCCGCTTCGGCCCTGACGTCGACTCCGATAAGGTTAGGCAAGCCTGACCTTACTTCTGGAGTCTGCTGTGCGCTCTTTCCTTCTGACTGGGGCGTCCCTGGGGACGCTCGCCGCCGCGTCGATCGTCCTCGGCGCCGCCGCACCCGCCTTCGCGATCGGCGATGTCACGTCCATGCGCTCCGAGCGCCCCGCCGCATCCGCCTCGCCATCCGGCTGCACCATCACCGACGCGACCGTCACGTGGGGCTTCAAGGAGTCGTTCCGGTCGTACATCTCCGGTTCCATCGCCAAGGGCGCCTGGGAGCCGTTCGGCGGCGTCGGCTACGAGACGCCCGCGTTCACGTGGAGCGGCGGCACGGGCAGTTACGACCCCGAGGCCGGCGCCGGCACGATCTCGTTCCCCGGCGGCATCCGCTTCACCGGCCATGGCGGACTCCTCGATTCGACGGTGCAGAACGCCGTGCTCGACCTCGCGCCGGCATCGGGCCGGGTCGTCGTCGACCTCGCCGGGGTGTCGATGGAGAGCGCGCTGGCCGGAGACGACACCGTCGTCACCACCCCTCAGGTGCCGCTCGTGACCGTCGACCTCGCGGGTCTCGAGAGCACGGTGGCGGGCGATGTCCTCACTCTCGCCGCGACCGATGCCGCCACCGCGATCACCGAGGAGGGGTACGCCGCCTTCGGCAACTACGAGACCGGAACCGCCTTCGACCCGCTCTCGTTCACCGCCAGCGGGGTGTGCGCGGCCCCGACGCCGACGGTAGAGCCCGCGCCCGCCGTCGAGGCGTCACCCGCCGCGGATGCCGCAGAATCCGGCGATGACGAGAGCGGATCGGGCGGCGCGCTCCCCGTCGCGCTCTTCGCCGCCATCGGTGGCGCGCTCGTCGCGACGATCGGCGGGACGACCGCCGCGGTCGTCGCCTCGCGCCGCAGGCGCCGTGAGGCGCCTGCCGATGGCGCCGACGACGGGTCCGCCGCGTGAGGATGCGACGGCTCGCTGTCGCAGCGCTCGCCGCGGCCGCCCTCTCGCTGACCGCCTGCATGCCGGCGGCGACCTCAGGTGCCGAGGCTGGTGTCGAGGTCGCGATCGACCGGCCCCCGCTGAGCGAGCTCACGCCGGTGAGTGATCCGCGCTCGCTCGAGGGGCCGTCGACAGCCGTCCTCGCCGACGCCGAGGTCGACCCCGTCGGCGCGGATCCCGTGCAGAGCCTGCCGGTCACCGTGACCTCGCACGACCTCACGGGCGACGTCGAGGTGACGGTGACGGACGCCTCGCGCATCATCGCGATGGACCTCTCCGGGTCGCTGGCGGCGACCGTGTGGGGCCTGGGGCTCGGTGGCGACCTCGTCGGCCGCGACGTCTCGACGACCTTTCCCGGCGCGGCCGACCTTCCGGTGGTCACCGGCAGCGGCCACACGGTCAACGCCGAGTCGATCATCGGCCTCGCGCCGACCCTCGTCATCACCGACGGCAGCATCGGGCCGGTCGACGTCGTGCAGCAGCTGCGGGACGTCGGCATCACGGTGGTCTTCGTCGAGCGCTCCGCGTCGTTCGAGGGCGCCGCCGATCTCGCGCGATCGGTGGGTGAGGTGCTCGGTGTCGTCGAGGCGGGGGATCGGCTGGCTCAGCGCATCGCGGATGACGTCGATGCGACGCGGGCGCAGATCGCCGCGCTCGCGCCGGAGGCAGCCGACGACCGTCTGCGCATGGTCTTCCTCTACCTGCGCGGGTCGGCGGGGGTCTACTACCTGTTCGGGTCGGAGTCTGGTGCCGACCAGCTCATCACCGCGCTCGGTGGGGTCGACGTCGCCGGTGAGCTCGGCTGGAGCGGGATGCAGCCCCTCACGGACGAAGCGATGGTGGCCGCCGACCCCGACCTCATCCTCGTGATGACCGGCGGCCTGGAATCGGTCGGGGGCGTCGACGGCCTGCTCGCCGACAAGCCCGCGATCGCGCTCACCGCGGCCGGTCAGCACCGCCGCTTCGTCGACATGGCCGACGGGCAGATCCTGTCGTTCGGGCCGCGCAGCGCGGGGGTGCTCGACGCGCTGGCGCGGGCCGTCTACGCCCCGGCTCCGGCCTCATGACCTCGGTTGCCGCGAGGCGCCGTGTCGTCATCGTCGCCGGCGTGACCGTGACCCTGCTGGCGGTGGGTGTCGTGCTCTCCGCAGGGCTCGGCCAGCTGCCCATCGGACCCGCCGAGGTCATCGGCTCCCTGCTGCGGTCGGTCGGCGTCCCCCTTCCGTGGGCACCGACCGAGCCGCTGATCGAGCAGACGCTGTGGCAGATCCGGTTCCCGCGCGTCGCGATGTCGTTGCTGGTCGGTGCCCTGCTCGCGGTCGCCGGCGCCGTCATGCAGGCGATCTTCGCCAACCCGCTCGCCGAGCCGGGCGTCGTCGGCGTCTCGTCGGGCGCAGCCGTGGGGGCCGCCGCCGCCATCACGCTCGGCTTGTCGTTCCTCGGTCCCTGGTCGATCGCCGTCTGCGCCTTCACGGGCGGACTCATCGCCACCCTGGTCGTCTACGCCGCCGCGCGCGCCCAGGGCCGCACCGAGTCGATCACGCTCATCCTCACGGGCATCGCTGTCAACGCGTTCGCGGGAGCCGGGCTGGCGCTGCTGATGTTCGTCGGCGACACGGCCTCTCGCGAGCAGATCGTCTTCTGGCAGCTCGGCTCGATGAACGGCTCGCGCTGGACCGAGGTCGCTGTGGTCGCGCTCGTCGGGGCACTCGGCACGGCGGCATCCCTGGCTCTCGCGCGTCGCTACGACCTCTTGGCGCTCGGTGATCGCACGGCCGCACATCTCGGCGTGCGCGTCGAGGCGCTTCGGATCGGGTCGATCGTCCTCGTCGCCCTGCTCACGGGGGTCGCCGTCGCGTTCGTCGGCATCATCGCCTTCGTCGGACTCGTGGTTCCCCACATCGTCCGCATGCTGCTCGGGCCCGCCCATCGCCCGCTCATCGTTCTCTCGGCCCTTGGCGGCGCGGTTGTGCTCGTCTTCGCCGACCTCCTGGCGCGGACGGTGGTGGTCTCGGCCGACCTGCCGATCGGCATCCTGACGTCGCTCGTGGGCGGCCCGTTCTTCTTCTGGCTCATCCGCCGCACGCGGCGCACCGCCGGGGGTTGGTCGTGACGGGCGTCGCGGTCGAGGTGCAGCACGCGAGCCTGCGGCTGGGAGATGCGACGATCCTCGACGATGTGACGATGGATGTCGGCTACGGCCGGCTGCTCGCGCTCGTCGGGCCCAACGGCGCCGGCAAGTCGAGCCTGCTGTCGCTGCTGACGGGCGACCGTGCGCCGTCCACGGGCGCCGTGCGTCTCGACGGGCGTCCGGTGGGCGACTGGTCCGCACGTGAGCTGTCGCGGCGGCGCTCGGTGCTGCTGCAGTCGAACCAGGTCGCCTTCTCGTTCTCGGCGGGCCAGGTCGTCGCGATGGGGCGGACCCCCTGGATCGGCACGCAGCACGCGGACGACGATGACGCGCGCATCGCCGAAGCGGTGGACCGCGCGGACGTCGCGCACCTGGTCCATCGCGCCTACCCGTCGCTCTCCGGCGGTGAGAAGGCGCGCGTGTCGCTCGCTCGGGTTCTCGCACAGGACACCCCCGTCGTGCTGCTCGACGAGCCGACCGCGGCCCTGGATCTCCGGCACCAGGAGGACGTCCTCCGTGTCGCACGCGGGCTGGCTCGCGAGGGGCGAGCCGTGGTCGTCGTGCTGCACGACCTGTCGCTCGCCGCGGCCTACGCCGATGAGGTCGCGATGATCGACGGCGGCCGGCTCGTCGCCCGCGGTGATGCCCGCGCCGTGCTGACCGCCGAGCGGGTCGCGACGGTTTACGGCACGCCGGTCCGGGTGCTCGACGACCCTGACACCGGACGTCCGGTCATCCTCCCGCGCCGTCACGCCGACCTCTGACTGTCAGCATCTTCACAAAAGCTGATTAGGTAAGGCTAAGCTAACTCGCGTCGCGTGCCCGGCGCGCGAGCTTCACCCGCATCGAGATTCGGAGGGTTCCCATGATGAGAACCAGGAGGGCGGCGCTGCAGCGTCCGCTCGCAAGCGTGCTGACCGGCGCGCTCATAGCCATGGCCGCCGTCGTCGGCGTCGCCGCCCCGGCATCCGCCGCCGGGCCCACCCTGACGACGTCGACCACCGTCGTGGCGAACGAGAGGATCACGGTCTCCATCGCCGGCACCGGCTTCGAGGTCGCCCCGCAGTACCCCGGCCAGCCGAGCCGGCACGCCTACGTCGCGCTCGTCGAGAAGGGCGACCTGACGGTCGACCAGTCGAGCACGCCCAACGCCTCGCTCGACGTCTCCGCCGCGGGCGAGATCAGCGGAAGCCTCGAGCAGGTCGCAGCGGAACTCGACCGCACGAAGGCTTACGAGATCATCTCGTGGCCGTCGCGCTCGTTCCCCACCGAGGCGAACCTCCTCGCTCGCGCCGACGTCTCGATCGACTGGGCCGCGCTGTTCCCCGCCGTCGCCGAAGCGACCACGATGAACCTGTCGGCCTCGCCCGAGGGCACGGCCGTCGAAGGCGCGGACGTCACGCTGACGGCGACCGTCTCGCCCGCGGCATCCGGGTCGGTCTCGTTCACGGCCGGCGACGCATCGCTCGGTTCGGCT
Organism: Microbacterium arborescens; assembly: GCF_030369635.1. Classification (NCBI taxonomy): domain Bacteria; kingdom Bacillati; phylum Actinomycetota; class Actinomycetes; order Micrococcales; family Microbacteriaceae; genus Microbacterium; species Microbacterium arborescens. The sequence continues at coordinate 170,861 of NZ_CP128474.1, forward strand.
CCGGTCGACGGCGGCGTCGCGAGCATCGTCGCCTCGTCGCTGGCCGTCGGCACGCACAGCATCGCGGCCGCGTTCACCCCGGCCGACGCTACGGCCTACTCCGCCTCGACGGCACCGGCGCTGAGCTACGCAGTCACCGCGACGGCGACCGAGCCCGAGACCCCGGTGCGGGTCCCCACCCTCACGCTGTCGACGTCGACGGGGCTCGACCCCGCAGGCGAGGAGATCACCGTCACGGGTACGGGCTACGACCCCGCCCAGCCGATCTACCTCACGACGTGCACCGACCGGCCGCTCTCGGAGGTCGACTTCGCCTTCATCTCGGCGGGCTGCACCGCCGGCGCCAAGCTCGTCACCTCGACGCCTCGCACCGACACGATGGTGAAGTTCGCGGCCGACGGCTCGTTCGAGACGACGCTGCGGGTCGCGCCGAAGGGCGACACCACGGCGGTCTACACGATCGCCGACCACACCGGCATGACCAACCGATCGCAGGACGCGAAGGCGGTGGTGTCGTTCGCGACCGCCCCGGCCGAGCCGCTCCCCGCGCCGACGCTCACGGTCACCCCGAACACGGATGTCGACCCGAGCGGTGCCACGCTGACCGTCGAGGGACGCAACTACCGCCAGAGTGAGGTCGGTGCCGGATTCGCGCTGCGCTTCGGCTGGGTCGCCGAGACGTGGAAGCCCACCGACGGGGCAGCGGATGCGGCGCGTCCGTCGATCTCGTACGTCCGGGTCTCCGACGCGCCGACCGGCGGTACCAACCTCCAGTGGAGCGAGAACGCCGACGGCACGGTCGACTTCTCGTGGAGTGTCGAGGTCGACCAGAAGTCCGCGAACGACAAGCGCCCCGGCGATGACTACCGACTCGGCGTGTTCACCTTCGGCAACAAGGTGTCGCAGGGCCTGCAGCCCGACAACGAGATCTTCGTCCCCGTGACGTGGGCCGAGGTCGCACCCCAGCCCGAGCCGACGAAGAGCCCGAGAATCACGGTGACCCCGAACGCGGACCTCGACCCGGCCGTGTCCAACACGCTCACGGTCTCGGGCACCGGTTTCGTCGGCGACAGCGCCGCCAACGGCGCGTACGTCGTCTTCGGCGAGAAGTCGCTCTGGGCAGGCGCGGGACCGCTGCCCGCTGAGGGCTGGGTGCAGCTGGCCTGGGTGCGCCCGGGCTCGATCGTGGGCGGCGCGTTCACCGTCGAGCTGACGGTGCCCGCGGGCTCGCTCGACCCGACGAAGAGCTACCACGTCGCGACCTCCGCAGCGCACGCGCTGTCGATCACCGACCGGACGCTCGACACCTTCGCCGACGTCACCGTCGCTCAGCCGACGGCCCCGTTCGTCGCGTTCGCAGGCTCGGCGACGGTCGCCCAGGGTGGAGTGCTCGAATTCGCCGGCGGCGGCTTCGCGCCCGGTGACGTCGTCACGGCCGTCGCGCACTCCGAGCCGGTCATGATCGGCACGGCGACGGCGGATGCCGGCGGACGCGTGTCGTTCTCGTGGGCGGTCCCGGCCGGATTCGCGACGGGCGACCACACGCTCGAGCTCAGCGTCGGCGGCGCCGTCGCGGCATCCGCGCCCTTCCGTGTCACGGCTGCCGCCGTCGCCGCAGCCGTCGAGTCGCCCGCCGAACCGTCGTGCGTCGCCCGGTCGGTCTCGGGCGCGACGATCGAGTGGGGTGTGAAGGAGTCGTACCGCTCGTACATCACCGGCCCGATCGCCAAGGGCGAGATCTCGGGCGGCTGGGGCAGCGGTTCGGGTGCGTACAGCCCCGAGAACGACCGCGGTCGCGTCAGCTTCGGCGGATCGGTGCACTACACCGGGCACAACGGCCTGCTCGACATGACCCTCTCGAACCCGCGGGTGCAGATCACCGGCGCGAACACGGCCTCGCTGATCGTGAACGTGCAGTCGAAGGGCTACAACGGCTCGCCCGACGTGAACGCGAACGGCGTCGTCTTCGCGACGCTCTCGCTTCCCGCCGCCACGACGACGGCGAATCGGATCAGCTGGACGGGTGCATCGGCCACGCTGACGGCTGCCGGGGCCGAGGCCTTCGCGGGCTTCTACTCGGCCGGCGAAGCACTCGATTCCGTGAACATCACGTTCCCGCTCGGGGCCGAGGTGCCGTGCGACGCCTCGACCGACGCGACCCTCGCCGCGACCGGTGGACAGGCTCCCGTCGACACCCTGTGGCTGGGTGCCGGGATGCTGCTGATCGGCGCGCTCGCCGTGTCGTTCACGCGTCGCCGTCGCAGCGCGCTCTGACGATGCCCTGAGCCCTCTCGTCGCACCGCCCGGGCATGGCTCGGGCGGTGCGACAATGGACTCATGGCTGAGGAGATCACCGAACGGGTCGAGTCGGCGCACGTGCGTCGGGTGCCCAAGTACAGCGTGTTCCTCCTGCTCGGCGTCGCTGCGGGCATCATCGTCGCGCTGGCTCTGACGTTCGGCATCCCCGATGAGGGAGTCAGCACCAACACCGGCCTGCAGTACTCCGCGGGTCAGGTCTTCGGGTTCATCGCGCTCGGCGCCATCCCGATCTGCATGGCGATCGCGGGCGTCATCGCCCTCGTGCTCGACCGCGCTGCGCGTCGCCGCACGCGCGAGGTGCGCATCCTGCACGAGCGCGTGCGCACCCTCGACGACGCCTGACCTCGGCTCGGCCCGCCCGGTGTTCGGGCTTCGGGCGCACTTTCGCGCTTCGGCCGCAGTTCGAACTGCGCCTCATCCATGCAAGTGCGCCTCACGCGCCGGCGCGGGCGCGGCGGGCGGCGGGGGATGCCGCGGGTCAGGCGATCTCGGCGATGATCGGGGCGATCGCCGCGTCGAAGGCCACCACGTCGCTGCGCAGCCCGTCGGTGACCGCGATCGTCAGTGCGCCGATCCACCACACGCCACGCTGGCTCAGGGGAAGCACCTGCACGTTCAGCTCGAACGAGTGCGCCCGCCGGCCGATGCGGCGCTCGTGCTGGGCGAGCGCCCCGGCGTAGGCGCGGTAGGCCACGGCGCCGGCACCTGACGAACGCGCCGTGTACCGCGCGTGCACGTCTCGCGCGAACGCGACCGCCTCGGCGGCGTGCGGGCGCATCTCGAGCTCGAGCCGCTCGAATCCCTCCGTGGGCAACGCGACGAGCGTGTCGAACCCGTCGACCAGGTCGAGCGGCACGGGCGACGTGTGCGCGAGCGGCTCGACCGTCATCTCCCAGTACGCCCGCCACTGCCGTTCGAGCTCGGCTTGCGTCTCAGGGTCGCGTTCGATCGGGGCTGCCTCGACACCGCGCAGGTGCGGCAGCTCGTCGGGGGTGCGGATGCCGAGCACCTGACGCAGGTACAGCGCGACGACGACCGAGGGCGCAGCATCCTCCCGCACCACCCACTCGGGAGTCTTGGCCGCACTCATGGCGCCAGTTTAGAGCGGGGGTGGCCGGGTGCGGCCGGTGCCGAGGCGACGACCCCCGGCACCGGCCGAGGCGTCACTCGAACTCGACCGACGCGTGCTCGTTGTTCAGCACGATGACCGGGGTGATGGGGGAGTAGCCCGCCCCGCGGATCACGCCGGTGTCGATGCGCAGCAGCGGGTGTCCCGCGTGTACTCCTTCGCCCTGCTGCACGAGCGCCTGGAAGCCGCGGCCCTTGAGGTCGACGGTGTCGATGCCCACGTGGATCAGCAGCTCGGTGCCGTCGTCGAGCGTCATTCCCACGGCGTGACCGGTCGGGAACACCGTGGTCACGGTGCCGTCGGCGGGCGCGACGACGGTGTCTCCGGTCGGGTCGATCGCCAGGCCAGGCCCCATCGTCCCCTGCGAGAACATCGGGTCGGGAACCTCCGCGAGCGGCACGACCCTGCCGGCGATGGGCTGGCGCAGCCGCACGACCGCGGGGGCGCTGGTCGTCACCGTGCCCGCGCCCTGGGGTGCCGAGGATGCCGCGGGCGGCTCGACCTCGCGGCCGGCGAGCACGTCGTCCATCGCGTCCTTCACGAACTGCACGTTCAGCCCGTAGACCACCTGTACCGACTTGGCTCCGGAGATCATGGTTCCGGCGGCGCCGGCGCGCTTGAGCGCATCGCTGTCGACGCGCGACGTGTCGGCGACCTCGAGCCGCAGGCGGGTGGCGCAGTTGTCGAGCTGGACGATGTTGTCCTTGCCGCCGAGGCCCGCGATCATCTTCTCCGCGGTCGGGCCGTAGCCTGCGTCGCGGCCCGAGGTCGCGGCATCCGCGTCGAGCGCGTCGTCGTCTTCGCGCCCCGGCGTCTTGAGGCGGAACTTCAGGATGAGGAAGCGGAACACGACGAAGTAGATCACGAACCAGAACACGCCCATCACGGGGATCATCCAGGGGTTCTGCGCCAGCGGGTTGAACCACCCCAAGACGAGATCGATGAAGCCCGCCGAGAACCCGAAGCCCATGCGGGTGGGGAGGAGAGCTGCGATGAAGACCGAGATGCCGGTGAAGACGGCGTGGACGAGGTAGAGCCACGGCGCCAGGAACATGAAGGAGAACTCGAGCGGCTCGGTGATCCCGACGAAGAACGCGGCGACGGCCGACGAGAGCAGGATGCCGGCGACGACCTTCTTGCGCTTGTCCTTCGCGGTCACGTACATCGCCAGGGCGGCGCCCGGCAGGCCGAACATCATGATCGGGAAGAATCCGGTCATGTACTGGCCGGTCACCCCGTAGACGCCGTCGCCGTTCGCGCCGCCGAGGAAGTTGTTGAGGTCGTTGATGCCGGCGACATCGAACCAGAACACCGAGTTGAGGGCGTGATGGAGCCCGAACGGGATGAGCAGGCGGTTGAGGAACCCGTAAAGGCCGGCGCCGACGGGGCCGAGGGTGGCGATCCACTCACCGAAGGTCACCAGGCCGCCGTACACGAAGGGCCAGACGAACAGCAGCACGACGGCGACGACGAGGGAGATGCCTGCCGTGACGATCGCGACGGAGCGCTTGCCGGAGAAGAACGAGAGGGCGTCCGGCAGCTTGACGTCCTTGAAGCGGTTGTACGCCCAGGCGCCGATGAGGCCGCAGATGATCCCGACGAAGACGTTCTTGATGTTGGTGAACGCGGGATCGACCTCGGCGACATCCTCGATGCCGAAGAACTGAGCGACGGTGGCGGGCGCGAGGAGGGTCGTGACGGTGAGCCACGAAACGAGGCCGGCGAGGGCCGAGGTGCCGTCGGACTTGTTGGCCATGCCGATCGAGATGCCGATGGCGAAGAGAAGCGCCATGTTGTCGAGGACCGCACCGCCCGCTGCGAGGAGGAACGTCGAGGCGATGTTCTCGCCGGCGGCGGCGGCGATCCAGTTGCCGATGCCCATGAGGATGGCGGCGACGGGAAGCACGGCGACCGGCAGCATGATCGACCGGCCGAGTCGTTGGAAGAATTTCACGGGTCACTCCGATGTGCGCGAGGGGACGGGGTTCTGTCAGTATTGGTTAAGAACGTTTCCGAATTATTTCTCGGGAACTGTACTCGATCGGGGAACGCATGACTACGACGTCAACGGAAGGCGCTGCCTCGCGGAGGACGCGCGGACGCCGCATCCGTCCCGAAGATGCGCGCAGCAACAACCGCCGCCTCGTCCTGCAGGCGCTCCATCGTGAGGACGGTCTGTCGCGCGCCGACATCGCACGCGCCACCGGACTGTCGCGCGTGACGATCTCCGATCTGGTCGGTGAGCTGGTGGACGAGCAGCTCGTCGTCGAGAGCGGCCCTGGCCATCGGTCGGGTCCGGGCGCGCCCTCTCGGGCTCTCGCGCTGTCACGGTCGTCGCGCAACGTCGTCGCCGTGTCGATATCGAGCGGCGACACGATCGAGGGCGCCGTCGTCGACCTCGGTGGTGCCGTGATCGCCCGCGAGGTCGTCGAGCGGGGTGGGGCGACCGGGCCGGAGGCGCTCGAGGTGCTCGGCGACCTCATCGATCGGCTCGTGCGCTCCGCGGCGGCTCCGATCCTCGGAATCGGCGTCTCGACGCCGGGCGTCGTCGACGGCGCCGGCGTGGTGCGCGAGTCGTCGCACCTCGACTGGCACGACGTCGCCCTCCGCGGCATCCTGTTCGACCGCACCGGTGTGCCGGTCTCGGTCACCAACGGCCTCAACGCCGCCGGTATGGGAGAGCTGAGCTTCGGAAAGGTCGACCACGATCTGCTGCTGGTGCGGATCGGCGCGGGCGTCGGAGCCGCGGTCATCATCAACGGCGCGGTCGTCCACGGTCGCAACTGGGCGGCGGGCGAGATCGGCCACGTCGTCGTGACCGCGGGCGAGGGCCCCGTCTGCGCGTGCGGGCGTACCGGATGCCTCGAGGCCTGGCTGTCTGTGCCGAAGCTCGAGGCGCGGCTCGCCGGAGCGCCCGACGAGAGCGCCGCGTCTGACATTCGCCGCGAGGCGGGACGATGCCTGGGCATCGCGCTGTCACCGCTGGTCGCGACGCTCGGACTGACGGATGTCGTGCTGAGCGGGCCGGCCGAGCTGATCGAGGGAGAGCTCATCGAGGCGGCGCGCGAAGCCATCGCGGTCCGCGTGCTGCCGATCCTCTTCGACGATCTGACCGTGCGCCTCGCCGAGACCCACGGCGACCTCCGGCTACGGGGAGCGGCGGCCCTCGTGCTGTCGGAGACCCTGGGCCTCACCTGATCCACGCCGCGTCATCCGTCGTCCAGGCCACACTCGAAAGCCAGACCACACTCGAAAGCCAGACCGCACTCGAAAGAAGGAAGAGCCATGGCCGAAGTCGTCATCGTCCCGAGCGAGCAGGAGGCGGGCCGACTCGTCGGTGACGCGATCGTGGACCTCATCCGTCACCGTCCCGACGCCGTGCTCGGGCTGGCGACCGGGTCAACCCCGCTCGCGGTCTACAAGCATCTCGCCGCACGCGTGCGCGGTGAGAACATCGACGTGTCGAGCGTGCGCGGATTCGCCCTCGACGAGTACGTCGGACTGCCCGCCGGTCACCCGGAGAGCTACCGAAGCGTCATCGAGCGCGAGGTCGTCGAGCCGGTCGGCTTCGACCCGGCGCGCATCGAGGTGCCGCACGGCGACCTCGACGGCATCGAGACGGCCGGTGAGCAGTACGAGGCCGCGATCCGCGCGGCGGGCGGGGTCGATCTGCAGATCCTCGGCATCGGCCGCACCGGGCACATCGGGTTCAACGAGCCGGGCAGCTCGCTCGCCTCGCTGACGCGCGTCAAGACCCTCACCGAGGAGACGCGGGCCGACAACGCCCGCTTCTTCGACTCGCCCGATGACGTCCCGATGCACTGCATCACCCAGGGCATCGGCACCATCCTGCGCGCCCGCCACCTCGTGCTGCTGGCCTTCGGTGAAGCGAAGGCGGATGCCGTCGCCGCCGCCGTCGAGGGGCCGGTCAGCACCTCGGCGCCGGGCTCGGCCGTGCAGCTGCATCCGCATGTCACGGTCGTCGTCGACGAGGCCGCCGCGAGCGCGCTCGCCCAGACGCGGTACTACCGCCACGCGTGGGCGAACAAGCCCACCTGGCAGGGCATCTGACCCGGGGTCTCTGTCGACCCGCGCCCCGCCGGTAGGAGCGCTCTTGTGCCGCGAACAGGCTGGGCGGTGCGACCCCGCCCTCCAGGTGGGGTTCGACGCGGCTGAGCCTGTTTGCGGCACGCCTGGACGCGGGACGGGCGGCGGGGGAGAGGCGTCGGTGGGCCGCTGGCGTGTGGTTCGGTATAACCCCTGGTCCGGCCCGCTCGCTGTTCCGCGAACAGGCTGGGCTGTGTCGCCGCGCCTTGCTGGCGACCGTTGATCCAGCTGAGCCTGTTTACGGCACGGTCCGCGGGCTCCCCCGCGCCCCGCCCCACCGCGCGGCCCGTCCGCCCCACCCCGCCCCACCCGCCCCGCGGCCCGCCCCGCCCCACCGCGCGGCCCGTCCGCCGCGACCGCGTACCGGCTGAATCGGGCCTCGCGAGACACGCCCGGCGCTCGGGCGCTCCGCGGGCCGGTACTCTGGATGCCGTGGCCTCGAGTCCCACTGATCCCTATACCCAAGCCGGCGTCGACACCGCGGCGGGAGACCTCGCCGTCGAACTGATGAAGTCGGCGGTCCGGCGAACCCACGGCGACGAAGTCCTCGGGGGTGTCGGCGGCTTCGCCGGCCTCTTCGATGCGAGCGCGCTGCTCGGCTACACGAAGCCGCTGCTGGCGACCTCGACCGACGGCGTCGGCACGAAGGTCGCGATCGCGCAGGCCATCGACAAGCACGACACGATCGGGCAGGACCTGGTCGGCATGGTCGTCGACGACATCGTCGTGGTCGGCGCGAAGCCGCTGTTCATGACCGACTACATCGCGTGCGGCAAGGTCGTGCCCGAGCGCATCGCCGACATCGTGCGCGGCATCGCCGACGGCTGCTCCGCGACGGGCACGGCGCTCGTCGGCGGCGAGACGGCCGAGCACCCCGGCCTGCTGGGCGTGAACGACTACGACGTCGCGGGTGCCGCGACCGGTGTCGTCGAGTCGGCGCAGGTGCTGGGCGCCGACCGGGTCCGGGACGGCGACGTCGTGCTCGCCCTCGCCTCGAGCGGTCCGCATTCCAACGGCTACTCGCTCATCCGCCACATCATCACGGGCGCGGGGATCGGCTACGGCGACCAGGCCGCCGACTTCGGTCGCACGTGGGGCGAGCAGCTGCTCGAGCCCACGCGCCTGTACACATCGCCGCTGCTGCGCCTGATCGCCGAGCTCGGCGACGGCATCCACTCCCTCAGCCACGTCACAGGCGGTGGCATCGCGGCGAACCTCGCGCGCGTCCTGCCGAAGGACACCTGGGTCGACGTCGATCGCGCCACCTGGTCGCCTTCTCCGGTCTTCCGTGTGCTCGCCGACCTCGGCGGTCTCGAGATCGAGCGCACCGAGGGCACCTGGAACCTCGGCATCGGCTTCTTCGCCGTCGTGTCGCCGGCCGCAGCGGATGCCGCCATCGCGGCGCTTCGCGCGGACGGCATCGACAGCTGGCAGGTCGGTGTCGTCTCGACCGGTCCACGACCGGCGGGCGATTACGAACAGGGCGCCAAGGGCGTCGACGGCGGAGCCGTGCGTCTCGTCGGCGGTTACCGCGAATCAGGAGCGAACTGACCCCCTATGTGCGGAATCGTCGGAATCGTCGGGCAGTCGCCGGCGAACCAGGAGATCTACGACGCCCTCCTGCTGCTGCAGCACCGCGGCCAGGACTCGACGGGAATCGCGACCGCTGAGGACAGCGGCGTCTTCCACATCTTCAAGGCCAACGGCCAGGTCCGCGAGGCGGTCCGTACGCGCGACATGCGTTCGCTGCTCGGCAACATCGGGCTCGGTCACGTGCGCTACGCCACGAAGGGCACCGCGTCGAGCGAAGAAGAGGCTCAGCCCTTCTACGTCAACGCACCGTATGGCATCGTGCTCGTGCACAACGGCAACCTGACGAACACCCGCGAGCTGACCGACGAGCTGTTCAGCAAGGACCGCCGCCACCTCAACACCAGCTCCGACACCGAGCTGCTGGTCAACGTGCTCGCCAACGAGCTGCAGACCACGATCTCGGGTCTCGATCTCGACCCCGATCAGGTGTTCCAGGCCGTCGAGCGCGTGCACGAGCGCGTCGAGGGCTCGTACGCCGCCATCGCGCTGATCGCCGGTCACGGCCTGCTCGCTTTCCGCGACCCGTTCGGCATCCGTCCCCTCATCCTCGGTACGCGCCGGGCTGAGAACGGCCGCGACGAGTGGACGGTCGCCTCCGAGTCGCTCGTGCTCGAGAACGGCGGCTTCGAGGTCGTGCGCGACGTCGAGCCCGGCGAAGCCGTCTTCATCGACGCCGACGGCACCCTGCACACGCGCCAGTGCGCGCAGCAGACGCAGCTCGCGCCGTGCTCGTTCGAGTACGTGTACCTCGCTCGTCCCGACTCGATCATGAACGGCATCTCGGTGTACGAGGCTCGTCTGCGCATGGGTGAGCGTCTCGCCGACACGATCGCCAAGTACACGCCCCAGGGTGCGATCGACGTCGTGATGCCGATCCCCGACTCGTCGCGTCCGGCGGCCATGCAGGTCGCGCGCAAGCTCGGCATCGAGTACCGCGAGGGCTTCTACAAGAACCGCTACGTCGGCCGCACGTTCATCATGCCCGGCCAGGCTGTGCGCAAGAAGAGCGTGCGCCAGAAGCTCAACGCGATGTCGAGCGAGTTCAAGGGCAAGAACGTGCTCCTCATCGACGACTCGATCGTGCGTGGCACGACGTCGAAGGAGATCATCCAGATGGCTCGGGATGCCGGGGCCAAGAGCGTGACGTTCGCGTCGGCCGCGCCGCCGGTGCGCTACCCGCACGTGTACGGCATCAACATGCCCTCGCGTCATGAGCTGATCGCGCACGACCGGACGATCCCCGAGATCGCCGAGGAACTCGGCTGCGATTACCTTGTGTACCAGGAGATCGACGACCTCAAGGCAGCGATCGTCGAGGGCACGGACATCGTCGACCTCGACATGAGCTGCTTCGACGGCCGCTACGTCACCGGAACTGTGAGCGACGAGTATCTGAACTGGGTCGAGGGCACCCAGCAGTCGTGACGTCACTCTGGCGCGGACGCGTCCTCGCTTTCCTCGGCGTCATCCTCGTCGCCTTCTCGCTGCGCTCTGCCGTCGCGTCACTGTCGCCGATCCTCACCGAGATCGACGCCGATCTGGGCGTGCCGTCGTGGGTGGCCGGGCTCATCGGGGCGGCGCCGCCGGTGTGTTTCGCGGTGTTCGGCGTCGTCACCCCTATTCTCGAGCGTCGGTTCGGCCTGCAGCGGCTCGCGGTCGCGGCGATGGTCGTCGCCGCGGCGGCCCTCCTCGGCCGTGCGCTGGCACCGGATGCCGGCACCCTGTTGGTCGCCACGACCGTCCTGTTCGCCGCCATCAGCACCGGAAACGTCGTGCTGCCGCCGCTGATCAAGACGTACTTCCCCGACCGCGTCGGGACCATGACGGCGGTCTACTCGACGATGCTCGCCGTCGCCGCGTTCGTGCCCCCGCTCGTCGCGGTGCCGATCGCCGACACGGCGGGTTGGCGGTTCTCGCTCGGCCTGTGGTCGGTCTTCGCCGTGCTGGCGGTCGTTCCCTGGCTCGTGACGCTCCGCCGGTCGCGCATCGCCGCAGCGGCCGCGGATGCCGCGGTGCCTCCCCCTCCGTCTCCGAACGTGCTCGGCCGGCTGGTGCGGCTGCCGATGGCGTGGGCGATCGCGATCACGTTCGCGGTGTCGGCATCCAGCGTCTACGCGTCGTTCGCGTGGCTGCCGATCATCCTCGTCGACCTCGCGGGTGTGTCGCACGCCGCCGCCGGGTCGCTCCTCGCGCTCTTCGGCGCCATGGGGCTGCCGTGGTCGATCCTCGTGCCGCTGGTCATCACGCGCTGGCAGCGGCTCGGCGCGATCTACGCGATCGCGGCGTCGGCCGGGCTCGTCGCCGTCGCAGGACTGCTCATCGCTCCGGGGTCAGCCGTCGTGCTGTGGGTCGTGCTGCTGGGCACGCCTCAGATGCTGTTTCCGGCGGCGCTGGTGTTCATCCAGCGCAAGACGAGGACCCACGAGGGCACGGTCGCCCTCAGCGGATTCGCCCAGAGCGTCGGCTATGCCGTGGCCGCCGTGTTCCCCATCTCGTTCGCGCTGCTGCACGAAGCGACGGGCGACTGGACGGCCCCGCTCATCATGGTCGGTGTGCTGATGCTCGCGGCGATCCCTGCGGGGATCGTCGTCACACGTCCCCACACGATCGAGGACGAGTGGGAGCAGCGCCACGGCGCATGGTGATGAGCCCGGTCAGGCCTTCTCGTCCTCGTACTCGTCGGAGTACTGGTCAGCCCACTTGTCGACGTACTGATCGTCGTCGGAATGAGCGAGCTCCTTCTCGAGCGAGGAGAAGTTGACATTGTAGGTGTCGTACTTCAGCTCACGTGCGATCTTGGTGTGCTTCGCCTTTTGACGGCCACGCCCCATGCGAGACCCCCTCATTTCTGAGTCACGGGCTGTTCAGCGGTGCCCGGAGCATTTCACGATCCGGCGATGTGCCGGGGAAGAGTAGCATTAAGACTAACACGGGGGCCCCGCGCCATCGCCGGTGCCGCCGCTCAGACAGGGGGCGACCATGGCCGATCAGCACTCCGCGGGCGACGAGAGCCGCCTTCCGCCTACGCCGGTCATCGTGGGGGTCATCCCCGGGCAGTCGCCTCGCGTCATCATCGAGGCCGCTCGATACGCGTCGATGCTCGGGGTCGGACTCATCGTGGTCCACGTCGACGTCACGCGGTTCGTGACCTACGAAGACCCCGACGGTTACGTCCACACCGCACCCATCGATCTCGGGGTGGTTTCCAGCGCGGCGCAGCTCGAGCAGATCCGCGCCTCGGCGGCGGAAGCGCTGGCATCGTCGTCGGTCGAGTGGACGGTGCATCAGCTCGTCGGCGACCCGGCGCTCGCGATCAAGCACCTCGCCGACCGCCTCGACGCGAAGCTGCTCGTGGTCGGGACGCGTCGCCGCGGCATCGGCGAGTCGATCCGTGAGTTCTTCACCGGATCGGTGGCTGCGCGGCTCGCGCATCGTCAGCAGCGCCCGATCCTCGTGGTGCCGCAGGGGCAGACCGCCGCAGACGACGAAGACCTCTGGCCCGAGCCCTGAGGCGGGCGGGCAGAGGTCCTCGTCGCGGGGTGGCGCTGCGCGGGTCAACCTCGCAGAGCCTGCAGCAGGTCCGTGCGAGCGCGGGTCAGCGTGTCGATGAGATCGTCGACGACGGATGCTGCGACGTCGCCCTCTCGCGCGACGTGCGACCGCAGGTCGGCTTTCACGTTCGCCCGGAACTCGGCGATCGCGGCATCCGCGCGCTGCGCTTGGGCCCGGGCCTCGGCGCGCGGGTTCTCGGGCGCCGAGGGACGCGTGGCCGTCTCGTGGTCGACGTTCGCCGCGGCGGCGAGGTCGGCTTGCAGGCTCTTCATGGCGGCGCGGACGCTGCCGCGCACTTCGTCGGCGATGAGACGGATGCTGTCGGCCAGGCCTGCCTGGATGCCGTCCAGATCGTGCCGCCGGGCTGAGAGCTCGTCGCGGCCGGCGTCCGTGATCTCGTAGACGGTCTTGCGGCCGTCGACGGTCTTGGTCACGAGTCCCTCGTCTTCGAGCTTCGCGAGGCGGGGGTAGATCGTGCCGGCGCTCGGAGAGTAGGTGCCGCCGGTGCGTTCGGTGAGAGCCTGCATGAGGTCGTAGCCGTGCCTCGGCGACTCGTCGAGCAGCGACAGCAGGTAGAGGCGCAGGTCGCCGTGGGAGAAGACGGGCGGCATGGTCAGCGCTCCTCGTGGCGCTGCACGTCGTCTTCGGTCACCGGGGCGGCGACGGCCGTCGGCGGCGCGGAGTCTGCCGGCGTCGCGGTATCCGTTTCGCCCGAAACCGCCGGTGCGGTCGTTGAGGTGACATCGGCGGGCGCGGCGGCGGACCGACGCAGGACCGTCAGGTCGCCGGAGACCGAGTTGGTCCGGACATCGACGAACGAACCGCTGAGCTCGCCGGTCGAACCGGTGAAGCTCGTGAGCGGACCGGCGCCCTGGCCCGAGCGCACGACCCCGTCGATGAGCACGCGCCCGCTGACGCTCCGCACCTGGTAGTTCGCGGGCAGGCTCTCGTCGAGACGCACGGTCGCGTCGCCGCCGACGGTGTGAAGCGTGATCGACTGGATCGGTCCCGATGAGTCGACGAGCATGGCACCGGACACGGTGTCGACGTCCGCGGCCCGAAGGGCGCCGATCGCTGCGACGTCGCCCGACACCGATTTCGCGGTCAGTGCTCCGGTCAGCTCGCGGATCTGCACGTCGCCCGAGACCGCGTTGGCGTTCACGTCGCCGGTGATGCCGTCGACGATGATGTCGCCGGAGACGGTGTTGATGCGGGCGTCGGCCTCGAGCCCGGAAACGAGCGCGCTCGCACTGACGACGCCGAGCGTGAGGTCGGTGCCGCGGGGGACGGCGACGCTGATCTCGGCCTTCGGCCCGGACGATCCGAAGTTGCGGAACACCTGCGTGAAGTTGTCCCACCGCAGCTGCGGGTGGTCGATCTCGACGACGTCGCCCGTCGCCTCGATGCGCAGATCCTTGCCGGTGACGGCGTGCACCTCGATGCGGACGCCGGGTTCGTCGTGGGCGACGATGTCGATCTGCCCGCCGACCATGCTCACCTTGAGCTTGCGGATGTCGTCGATGTCGATCACCCGCGTCTCGTCGGGGTGGACGATCCATTTCTGCAGTGTCATGGCGTTCCCTCTTGTCAGGCGACGGTTGCCGCGAATGGTTCGCGATATATCGCGTGTGGCGAAGATAACACGATATATCGCGATTCGTCCAGGGGTGCCGAGCCGCGTCGGAGGGTTCGGGGGCTTCTCGCAGGGAGGGCGGGCGCCTCCCCGGGAAAAGCAGAACGCCCCCACCCGCAGGTGGAGGCGTTCGCGCAGCGCGGCGGTCAGACGCGCTTGTTGCCGCTGATCACTCGGAAGAGGAACGCGATGAGCGCGATCACACCGACGATCAGGGCAACCCAGAGCAGCCAGCTCAGGGCGCTGTTCAGGCCACTGACGATCGCGAGCACGATCGCAACGACGATGATGATGATGAGGAAGATGTTCATGGGGGCTCCTTGTCTGTCTCCCAATGTCCGTCCCACTGCGAGACGTTCCGGCCCCGTGAAGGGCTGAAGGCAACGTTAGAGAATGCCGAGCGTGAGCGCCGAGGCCTTGACGCAGCATCCGCCCCGGTGGTATCCGCGTCTGCACCCCTGCCCGCCCGCTGACCCGACGCGAATGGTCGTTTCAGCGCCGGGTGTGGTGCCATTCGCGTCGGCTCGCGCTTGGGGACCGGCTACGCCCTCGCGCGAACCCCTGTCAAGCACGTGCGAGGAGCTTCGCGGCGGTCGTAATCTCGGCCTGACGAAGAGGGGAGACCGCCATGCCACAAGGACGCGGATCGAACAGTCTCAAAGACCCCGAACTGTACGAGGAGCTGCGCGAAGACGGCGCCTCGAAAGAGAAGGCCGCGCGCATCTCGAACGCCGCAGCCCGAGACGGCCGCAAGAAGGTCGGCAGTCGGGGCGGTCAGTCCGGCGACTACGAGGACTGGACCGTCGACGATCTGAAGAAGCGCGCCAAGGAACTCGGCATCTCGGGCTACTCCGGCAAGAAGAAGGCGCAGATCATCTCGATGCTGCGCAACCACTGAGGTGGCGCGGCTCGTCCGGGTCCGGCCCGACGTCGATGCCGGCATCCGCCGCATCCGCGCGGGCAAGGGGTTCCGATACACGGATGCCGCGGGCGCGGCCATCGGCCGGCGCGACCTCGCCCGCATCCGGACGATCGTCATCCCGCCGGCCTGGCAGGACGTGTGGATCTGCGCGGATCCGCAGGGCCACATCCAGGTCGTCGGCACCGACGACGCGGGACGCCGTCAGTACATCTACCACCCGGACTGGACACGCAGCCGCGACAAGGGCAAGTACGCTCGAGCGCTCCAGCTCGCGGAGTCGCTGCCGCGCGCCCGGTCGCGGGCGACCGCGTCGTTGCGGCGGTCCGACCTCGACCGCGAGCGCGTCCTGGCGGCGGCGTTCCGACTGCTCGACCGCTCGGCGCTTCGGATCGGGTCGCAGCGCTACCTCCTTCAGCACGGCAGCCGCGGACTGACGACGCTTCGACGTCGCGACGCTTCGGTGGCCGACGCCGTCGTCAGCCTGGCCTTCTCGGGCAAGAGCGGGCAGCGGCAGGCGCTCGAGATCCCCGACCCCGATCTCGCCACGGCGATCATGCTCCTGATCGAGGGGCGGCCGTCGTCGCCGCTGCTGGCATGGCAGCGGCAGCGGCGGCGGGTGCCGCTCACCCCGAACGACGTCAACGCGTATGTGCGTGCGCTGACGGGCGGTCCTTTCACCGCGAAGGACTTCCGCACCCTCCGCGGCACCGTCGTCGCGGCGGAGGCTCTCGCTCGCATGGGCATCGCCGAGACCGCTCGCGCTGTCCATCAGGCTGAAGTCGAAGCGGTGCGCGCCGCCGCGACGGCGCTGGGGAACACTCCCGCTGTTGCCCGCAGCTCGTACATCGACCCCCGCGTGTTCGAGCGCTACCGGTCGGGGATGCTGCTCGACACGACGGTCTCGCCCGAGTCCGCCATCCGTTCGCTCGTCCTCGGCTGACCGTACAGCCTCGGCGCAACGCCGAAACGGCCCGGGTCGCACGAGGCGACGCCGGGCCGTTCGAGAGAGCGCGACGCGTCAGCGGCGCGTGGTCTCTCCCGAGGTCAGGAGCGCGTCGGCCTTCGAGCTGAAGAACCGGGTCGCCCACATCATGACGGCGGCGAGGAACGCGAACAGTCCGAGCGACACCACGCCCCATGCTCCGCTCTCGGTCGGGACGGCCTCGTTGATCCCCGTGCGCATGATCGGGGCGACGAAGCCGCCGAGGTTGCCGAGGGAGTTGATGAGGCCGATGCCGGCCGCGGCCGCGGCGCCGGTGAGGAACGAGGTCGGGAACGACCACGTGATGGGGCCCGTCGACAGGAACGCCGCGACCGCGACGGTGATCGCGATGATGCCGAGCAGGCCCTGGCCGTTGGCCCCGGCCCACGCCGACACGAGGATGGCCGATCCCGTCACGAGGAAGAACAGCGCACCCCAGACGCGACGGCGGCGCACGGTGTCGGCGTGCTTGCCGACGTAGTAGCAGGCGAACAGGCCGACCGCCCACGGGATGGCCGACACCAGACCGACCTGCCAGCCGACCGACTGGCCGATCAGGTTCGACACCTGCTGCGGCAGGTAGAACGTCGTGCCGTACACCGCGATCTGCAGGCAGAAGTAGATGACGGTGAAGTACCAGACCTTCCAGTTGATGAGCGCCGCGCCGATGCCGCGGGGACCATCCGACTCCTTCACGCTGTCTTCGTGCTCCATCACCGCCTTCAGCGCGGCCTTCTCCTCGTCGTCGAGGAACTTCGCCTTCTGCGGCGAATCGACGAGGAAGAACAGCGCGGCGATACCGGCGACGACGGCCATCATGCCCTCGACGAAGAACATCACCTGCCACCCGGCCCACGGGGTGACCTGGTCGCCGATGCTGATCAGGCCGCCCGAGAGGGGAGCGCCGAGCATCTGCGAGAACGGCTGCGCCAGGTAGAACAGCGCGAACATCTGCACGCGGCGCTTGTTGGGGAACCACTGCGCGAGGAACATGATGACGCCGGGGAACAGACCGGCCTCCGTGACGCCCAACAGGAAGCGCAGCACGATGAACATGGTCTCGCCGTTGACGAAGGCGAACAGCGAGGCGACGATTCCCCACGTCACCGCGATACGGGCGAGCCAGAAGCGCGCCCCGAACTTGTCGAGCAGCAGGTTCGAGGGGATCTCGAAGAGCGCGTATCCGATGAAGAAGATGCCGGCTCCGAGGGCGTACGCGCCCGCAGAGATGCCCCGGTCGACTTCGAGAGCGGATTCAGCGAACCCGACGTTCGTGCGGTCGAGGAACGCGACGAAGTACAGGATGATGAGCATCGGCATGAGCCGGTAGGTGGCCTTCTTGATGCCGCTCGCCAGGTGCGGGCTGCTCAGCAGCTCATTCGCGACCGTGACGTTGGCCCGCGTCGCGGGACCGTAGTCCGATGAGGACACAGTGACTCTCCTTCGAGTTCGTGTGAGGTGTGACGAGGTGGCGGCTCAGCCGCCGAGTGAGGGGATGATCAGGACGAGGCCGACGACCACGCAGATCACCCCGATGGCCAGGAACCCGAGGCGTCCGCGCGTCCAGTTGCGGTTCACGGGAGCCTCAGTGCATGTAGAGGCCGCCGTCGACGTTCAGGGTCTGGCCCGTCACGAATCCCGCGTCCTCGCTGATCAGATACGCCACGGCCGCGGCGATGTCGGTGGGCGTGCCGATGCGAGGCAGGACGCCGTCGGCGGCCATCGCCGTCTTGCGCTCCTCCGTCAGCGTGCCGCCCATGATGTCGGTGTCGATCGGGCCCGGCGAGATGACGTTCGCCGTGATGCCGAGCGGTCCGAGCTCGCGTGCGACGGAGCGCATCAGACCGATCACCCCCGCCTTCGCCGCCGAGTAGGGCGTCTTCGAGAAGGTGCCGCCGCCGCGCTGCGCCGAGACGGACGAGATGCCCACCAGGCGGCCGACGCCGTTCGTGACGAGGGTGCGTGCAACGCGCTGGGTGACCCAGTGCACGCCGTCGAGGTTGATCGATTCGACGCGGTGCCATTCCTCGGGGGTGACTTCGAGGTACGGCACGGGTGATGAGACGCCCGCGAAGTTCACGAGGGCGACGATCTGCGGCAGCGACGCCTCGAGCGCGTCGATCGCGGCGACGGCCTGCTCGCGGTCGGCCACGTTCGCCCCGACGCCGACGGCCCGAACGCCGTGGGCCTCGGCAACCTCGGCGGCGGTCCGCTCGGCGGCCTGCGCGTCGACGTCGACGATGCCGATGTGCCAGCCGCGCTCGGCCAGGTGGAAGGCGGTCGTGCGGCCGATGCCCCGGGGGCTCGCGGCGCCGGTCAGGATGACGGTGCGTTCAGCGGGGAAGGCGGATGCCATGGCGGGTTCTCTCAGTCCTGTGCGGGGTGGATCGGGGCGGGGCCGAGCTCGTCGATGAGCTTCTTCATCGCGACGTACGCCTTGTTGCGGTAAGCGATGAGCTCCGGCGTGCGCTCGGCGGGCACGTCGAGGAAGCCGGCGCCCGACTTCGTGCCGAGCTTGCCGGCCGACACGAGCTGATCGAGGATGGGCGGCGTCGCGAACCGCTCGGGGAACTCGGTCTGCAGCGACGCGTAGCAGAACGCGTACACGTCGAGTCCGGCCATGTCGGCGATCGCGAAGGGTCCGAAGAACGGCAGGCGGAAGCCGAAGGTCGTGCGGACGATGGTGTCGATGTCCTCGGGAGTGGCCACGCCCTCCTCCACCAGTTGGGTCGCCTCGTGGAAGAGCGCGTACTGCAGGCGGTTGAGCACGAACCCGGTGGCATCCTTGACCCGCGCGGTCTCCTTGCCCGTCGCGGCGACGATGGCCTCGACGACGGGGAGCGCGGCCTCGTCCGTGCCGGCGTGGGGGATCAGCTCGACGCCCGGGATGAAGGGGGCGGGGTTGGAGAAGTGCACGCCGAGGAACCGGCCGGGGTTCGTCGCGGCCTCGGCGAGACGCCCGATGAGGATCGTCGAGGTGTTGCTGCCGATGATCGCGTCGGGCGCTGCCGCCGCCGAGATGCGGCGGAGGGTCGCGTGCTTGATCTCGATCTTTTCGGGCACGGCCTCTTCGATGAAGGACGCGCCGGCGACGGCATCCTCGATCGTCATGGCGGTGACGCGGTCGGCGATGACAGCGTCGGCGTCGGCGGGGAAGAGCCCGTCGGCGGCGAACTGCGCGGCCTCGGCGATGAGGCGGTCGCGGTTGCCTCGGGCGACGTCGATGTCGACGTCGGCGATGCGCACGTCGGCGCCGGACAGGGCGAGCGACTGCGCGATGCCGCCGCCCATGTAGCCGCTTCCCACCACCGCGTACACGGGGCGTTCGTTCTCGGTCATGACGTTCTCCTCGTCGGTGTCGGTCAGGCTCCGGCGGTCGCCGGAAGCAGGGAGGTCAGGTAGTCGCGGTTGCGGGCGCAGACGCCGAGGCTGTCGCCGCCGTACTGCTCCATGAGGAAGGGGCCGCGGAACCCGAGTTCGAGCGCGCGGGCGACCATCGCCCGGTAGTTGATGAGGCCGAGCTCCATGCTCGTCGGCGTCGAGGTCTGCCAGCTGCCGTCGGCGGACTCGTCGCGTGCGTAGTTCTTCATGTGCCAGTAGTTGGCGTACGGCAGGGTCTTCTCGTGCATCTCGCGCCAGTCCTCGATGGGGCGGTGCAGGCGCACGAGGTTGCCGATGTCGGGGTTGAGGCCGACGTTGTCGAGCCCGATCTCCTCGATGAGGCGCACGGCGCTGTCGGCGGTGCCGAGATAGGTGTCCTCGTACATCTCGAGCGACATCGGCAGGCCGACGGATGCCGCGTGCTCGCCCAGTTCGCGCAGGCGCCGGACCGCGAGCGCGCGGGTGTCGGCGTCGTCCGGGTCGACGGGGCCCGGGGCCGTCCAGAACCACAGCGCGGCGCGCTGCGCGTCGCTGAAGGGCTGGTGGAGTCCCGTCGAGAACACGCTCATGCCGAGCTCGGCGGCCGCATCGATGGCGCGGTGCGCGTATGCGAGATTCTCTTCACCCTTGCCCGGCTGGATGACGCTCTGTCGCTGCACGTGCACCGAGACGAGCTCGACGCCGTGGCTCGTCGCGATCGACTTCAGCTCCGCGCGGCGGGATGCGGTCAGTTCGGACGGGCGGATGTGGCTGTCCGCGATCTCGACCGCGGTGAAGCCGAGCCGTTCGACCTGCGAGAACACGTCGTTCCAGGTCTCGGCGTCGGCGTCGTGCAGACGCGTCCCGTCTGCGGCGACCGGTGCGAAACCGTGCATGCAGACGGCGATCGGGCCGGGCGTAGGGGCGGACGGGTGCGACGGTGCATTCATGACGACTCCATTGGCGAGCGGGTCCGGTCGAGGACTCCCGTAGATCCTATAGGAAATAGAGAACGCTGCAAGAGCGAATTCCGGGCGACGACGTCAGGCTTGTTCGAGCCCGAGCGATCGCTGGCGCACCTGCTCGAGGTGGTGCAGCATCGACCGCTCCGGGGCGTCGGGGTCGTCGGTGGCGAAGGCGTCGACGAGCGCCTCATGCTCGGCGATCGCCTCGCGCACGTCCGTCACGCCATGCCGGACCGACTGCCGCATCCGGTGCAGCTGGGCTCCGAGGGTCTCGGACATCTCCGTCAGGTATCGATTGCCGCAGTGATCGAACACGACGCGGTGAAACGCCGCGTCGGCGACGAAGTAGGCCGCGGTCAGCTCGAGGTCGGGGGTGCCCGCGCTCAGGGCCTCGATGACACGCTTGCCGATGCTGCGATGCTCCTCCTCCGCGGCACGGAGCTCGTCGAGCATCTCGTCCGAGGCGGGTGTCGCGAGACGCGTGGCGTGGGTCTCGAGCATGATCCGGGCGTCGAAGAGCTCGCGCAGCTGATCGAGTCCGAGGGGCGGGGCGACGCGGTAACCGCGCAGCGCCTCACGCGTGACCAGACCGGTGCGCTCGAGCTGGACGAGCGCTTCGCGCACCGGGGTCTGCGACACGTCGAGCTGACGCGCGATCGTGTCGATCGACAGCCGGCGGCCCGGGACCGCCTCGCCGCTCAGCAGCAGCTGGAGAATGCGCTCGTAGACGTGGTCGCGCAGTCCTCGACGCTCGATCGTCGCATCGAGTCCCCGCAGGTTGCCGTCCCGTGATGCGGTCATCGTCCCTCTTCCGGTTCGCACGGCGCGCGCCTCACCCCGAGAGGGCGTCCACCTCATCGAGGATGTCACGAACTGCGCGCGGGTCGTGCGCGAACCGGCCGAGGAAGAGGCCGTCGACGTCGTCGGAGATCTGCGAGAGCAGTCCTGGTCCTGCGCTGCCGCCGTAGATGATCGAGACCTCGCGATCGACAATGCCGGACTGGGCTCGCAGGCCCGAGCAGACCGCGCGGATGTGGTCGGGCGTCGCAGGTGCCGGAGCGCCGATCGCCCACAGCGGCTCGTAGGCGACGACGACCGCCCCGCGCACGCCCGCATCGTCGGCGTCCGCGAGGGCGCTGCGCACCTGGTCGGCGCACGTGGCGATCGCGGCGTCGATCCCCGCCTCGTCGTCCTCGCCGACGCAGACGACCGGGATGAGGCCGTTCCGGAGAGCTGCGTGGGTCTTGGCCGACACCACGGTCTCGGTCTCGCCGAACATCCGGCGACGTTCGGCATGGCCGACCTCGGCGTAGCGGCATCCGAGCTCGGCGAGCACCGCTCCCGAGACCTCGCCGGTGTAGGCGCCGACATCGTGAACGGCGATGTCCTGCGCCCCGACCGCCAGACGTCCTGCGAGCTCGAGCGCGCCGGGGATCGAGGGGAATTGAGGTGCGACGAAGGCGGTGACCCGGTCACGGGCGGGATGGTCGTCGAGGATCGCCGCGACCGCCGACACCCAGGTCAGCGTGCGGGCGTGCGAGAAATAGGTCTTGAGGCTCGCACCGATGATCATCGGGCGGTCCTCACCCCTCTTCGTACGCGCAGATCTCGCGCACCTTCTCGGCCGAGGCGCTCGAGGTGTCGAAGGTGTAGGTCAGCCATTCCGCAGCCAGACGTCGCGCCAGCTCGATCCCGACGACGCGCTGGCCCATGCACAGCACCTGCGCGTCGTTCGAGAGGATCGACCGCTCGACCGAGTAGGAGTCGTGCGCCGTGACCGCGCGGATGCCGGTGACCTTGTTCGCGGCGATCGCGACACCGAGCCCGGTGCCGCAGATGAGGATCGCGCGATCGGCCTCGCCGTCGCGCACCCGCTCGGCGGCCGCGGTGGCGACCGCGGGGTAGTTGGTGTGGCTGTCGGCGTCCACGCCGACATCGATCACTTCGGCGACCAGGGGGTTCGCCTCCAGGTCGGCCTTGATGCGTTCCTTGTACTCGAAGCCGGCGTCATCCGAGCCGACGATCAGTCGCAGTGCCATGTCAGGCGTCCTCCTTCAGGACATCGAGAACCGTGCGGGTGACCAGTGCGAAAGAGATCGCACCGGGGTCGGGGGTGCCGAGGCTCCGGTCGCCGTGGGTACGGGCTCGACCGAGCCGGGCGGTGAGCTGGGCGGTCGCCTGAGCGGCGGCCTGTGCGGCGTCGGCGGCTGTCTCCCAGGCGTCGAGCAGGGCATCGCCCTGGGCGAGCCGGTCGCGGAGCGTGTCGGCGAACGGCACGATCGCGTCGATCATCGTCTTGTCGCCCACCGTGGCCTTGCCGAACGACATCACGGCATCCTTCATGCGTCCGACGCCGGCCGACAGGATCTCGGCATCGACCGCGTCGTCGTCGCCGAGGGCCGCGCCGAGGTCGAGGAGCATCTCGCCCCAGATCGCGCCCGACGTGCCGCCGCCCTTGTCGGCCCACGCGTCGCCGGCGTGCTGCAATGCCGTCCGCGCGCCCGCACCGGCGGCGATGGCCCGGGATGCCGCGTGCGCGGCGGCGCGGCTGCCGCGCTGCATCCCGATGCCGTGGTCGCCGTCGCCCGCGATGCGGTCGATGCGTCCGAGCTCATCGGCCTGGTCGTCGAGCATCGCCGCGATGGCCTCGAGGGCGCGGGCGACGACGGCGGCCGCGCGGCGCGACTCCTCTGACGCCGGCCCGATCGCCTCGGTTTCATCGGCCTCGTCGTCGGCGACGGCCGTCACCGCGACCCGGCCGTCCACCGAGCCGCGACGGAACGCGGGGGTGTCGCACGAGGCGTGCCACAGCCGGTCGAGCTCGTCGTCGAGCCACAGCAGAGTGAGCGAGACGCCCGCCATGTCGAAGCTCGTGCAGAACTCGCCGACCTCGGGGGAGACGACCTCGACCCCCGCTTCGGTGAGCAGGCGGTCGACCGCCGCGTACACGACGTAGAGCTCTTCGTACTTCACCGAGCCGAGTCCGTTCAGGATCGGCACCACGCGGTTCGCCGTCGCGTCGTCGGGCCGCTCCGCGAGGAGTCGCTCGACCAGCAGCTGCGCGAGCTCGGCGGCGGTGGGGATGTCGACCTCGTCGATGCCGGGCTCGCCGTGGATGCCGAGGCCGACCGCCATGCGGCCCTCCGGCACCGTGAAGAGCGGCTCGGTCGCGCCGGGCAGGGTGCAGCCGCCGAACGCGACGCCGAGCGAGCGGGTGCGGTCGTTGGCCAGCCGCGCGAGGCGCTCGACGTCGTCGAGATCGAGGCCCTCCTCCGCGGCTGCGCCGGCGATCTTGAAGACGACGAGGTCGCCGGCGATGCCGCGCCGCTTCTCGCGCTCGTGCGCCGGCGCGCTGGAGATGTCGTCGGTGACCGTCACGGTGCGGCAGTCGACGCCGGAATCGCGAAGGCGGTCTTGGGCCTGCGTGAAGTGCAGGACGTCGCCGGCGTAGTTGCCGTAGCTGAGCAGCACGCCGCGGCCCTCGTGGGCGGCCTTCGCGACGGAGCGCACCTGGTGCGCCGAGGGCGACGCGAACACGTTGCCCATCACCGCGCCGTGCGCGAGGCCCGGACCGACGAGCCCGGCGAACGCGGGGTAGTGGCCGCTGCCGCCCCCCACGACGACAGCGACCGTCGGCTCTGCGCCGCGGGTCGAGCGGACGACGCCTCCCGTGACGGGGCGGACCCACCGGGCGGATGCCGCGACGAAACCGGCGACGGAATCCTCGACGAACTCGTCGGGGTCGTTGAACAGACGCGTCATTGCGTTCTCCTCTGCGATGGGGGAGCGAACCTTTCGTCGATCCTATAGGAAATGAGCCGAGGTGCGACCCGGAGTGGCGGCATCCGCCGATCGGCCGCCGGGTCTACGGTGGCGACGTGGTCGAGCGGGCGCGCATCTCGCCGCTCACGCTGATCCTCGTCGTGATCGGCGGTGCGGTCGGCGTCGCCGTGCGCGCCGCGTTCACCCTTCCGTTCACGGGATGGGCGCACCCGCTCGCGGTGCCCGCGGTCACGCTCGGCTGCAATCTGCTCGGATCGTTCCTGCTCGGCATCGTCGCGGGCCGGTGGGCTGCCACCCGGCCACGGCTCCGCGCGTTCGCCGGCACCGGCGTGCTCGGCGGTTTCACCACCTACAGCGCCTTCGCCGTGCAATCGATCCAGGTCGCCACCGCCGCGCCGATCGTCGGACTCGCCCTCATCGCGGTCAGCCTCGTCGGGGGTCTCGTCGCCGCGGCACTCGGACTCGCCCTCGGCACCCGCCCCGAAACGGATGCCGCATGAACGGGGTGAGCGCCGGGATGCTCGTGGGCCTCATCGTCGCAGGCGGCCTGGGGGCCGGCATCCGCTACGTCCTCGACGTCGTGCTCATGCGGGGGCGGCGCGACGCCTTCCCCGTCGGCATCCTGGTGATCAACGTCACGGGGTCCGGGCTGCTCGGGCTCCTGACCGGACTCGGCACGCTCGTCGCGCCCGACTGGCTGGCCGTTCTCGGCATCGGCCTGCTGGGCGGATACACGACGTTCAGCACGGTGTCGGTCGAGACGATCCAGCTGATGCGGCGTGGGCGGCGCGACTGGGCGGTCGTGAACCTGGTCGGCACCTTCGCGATGGCCGTCATCGCTGCGGCGATCGGCATCGTCATCGGGGGATTGCTCCCAGGCTGAGCCCACGCTCCGCCCGCGACCGCGTGGGATACTGAAGTCGATACATCCATGTATCGACGAGCGCGTCGCGTTCGCCTGCATCACACCTACCTGCGCCGGTCCGGTGCGCCCGAGGGAACCCGTGTCGAAACTCGCCGTCCTCAGCCTGAAGAACCGCGCTCTGATCGCGCTCATCACGATCGTCGCCGCGGTGTTCGGCGGGCTCGCACTCACGAACCTCAAGCAAGAGCTCATCCCCTCGATCGAGCTGCCCCAGCTCTCCGTGGTCACGACCTACCCCGGCGCCTCGCCCGAAGTCGTCAACACCGATGTCTCGACCCCCATCGAGACCGCGATCCAGGGTGTTCCCGGGCTCGAGTCGACGACGGCGACCAGCTCGACGAACGCCTCGATCATCCAGGCGTCGTTCACCTACGGCACCGACCTGGCGACCGCCGAGCAGAAGATCCTGCAGGCCATCAACCGCATCGACAGCCAGCTGCCCGACGGGGTCACCCCGAACGTGCTGAGCTTCTCGCTCGACGACCTGCCCGTGATCCAGCTGGCGGTCACCGGCTACGACGACGCCGAATCGGTGCAGGCCCGCCTCGAGAGCACGGTCATCCCCGACCTCGAAGACGTCGACGGCGTCAACGCCGCACAGGTCGTCGGCGGCCGTGTCGAGCGCATCACGATCACCCCCGACCAGACCGCGCTCGCCGAGGCCGGCTTCACGCAGCAGGCCATCCGTGACGCGCTCGACCAGAACGGGGTGCTCTTCCCCGGTGGCGAGATCACCGAGGGCGACCAGTCGCTGACCGTGCAGACCGGCGCGAAGATCGCCTCGGTCGACGAGCTGTCGGCGCTGCCGCTCGTGCCGACGGATGCCGCGCAGCTCGCCGGGGGCACGACCACGATCGGCGACGTCGCCACCGTCGCGCAGGAACCGTCACCGGTCACCTCCATCTCGCGTGTCGACGGCGAGCCGGCGCTGACCATCGCGGTCACCAAGCTGCCCGCCGCCAACACCGTCGACGTGTCGCGCGGCGTGCTCGACGCCCTCCCCGCGCTCGAGGACGACCTCGGCGGCGACGCCCAGTTCACCGTCGTCTTCGACCAGGCTCCGTTCATCGAGCAGTCGATCGAGGCTCTCGCGCAGGAAGGCCTGCTCGGCCTCGTGTTCGCGGTGCTCGTGATCCTCGTCTTCCTGCTGTCGGTGCGCTCGACGATCGTGACCGCGATCTCGATCCCCACGAGCGTGCTCATCACCTTCGTCGGCATCCAGGCGTTCGGCTACTCGCTCAACATCCTGACCCTCGGTGCGCTCACGATCGCCATCGGCCGCGTCGTCGACGACTCGATCGTCGTCATCGAGAACATCAAACGGCACTACGTCGAGGGCGCCGACAAGCTCGCCGCCATCACCCTGGCCGTCCGAGAGGTGGCCGCCGCCATCACGGCGTCGACGATCACCACCGTCGCCGTGTTCCTGCCGATCGCCTTCGTCGGCGACCTGACCGGCGAGCTGTTCCGCCCGTTCGCCCTGACCGTGACCATCGCGATGTCGGCGTCGCTGTTCGTCTCGTTGACGATCGTGCCGGTGCTCGCGTACTGGTTCCTCCGTCCGGGCAAGCCCGTCACCACGCCCGACGGCCGCCGCATCGACCCCGAAGACCCCGAGGCGCCGCCGTCGCGGCTGCAGAAGGCCTACCTCCCGATCCTCCGCTGGACCCTCCGCCACTCGGCCGTCACGCTCGTGCTGGCCGTCCTCGTGCTGGGCGGCACCCTGGCCGCTGTGCCGCTGATGAAGACGAACTTCCTCGGCGACTCGGGTCAGAACACCTTCACCATGACGCAGACGCTCGGGCCGGCGGCATCCCTCGAGGCCGAGGACGCCGCCGCGCAGCGCGTCGAAGACGCGATCACCGGGCTCGAGGGCATCGACGCCGTGCAGGTGTCGATCGGCTCGTCCGGATCACAGCTGCGCGACGCCTTCTCTGGCGGGGGCGGCGGAGTGACCTACTCGATCACAACCGACAGCTCGGCCGACCAGCTCGACGTGCGCGATCGCGTGCAGCGTGCCGTGGCCGACCTCGAGGGCGTCGGCGACATCCAGATCGCCGCGGGTGGCGGCGGATTCGGCTCGAGCGACATCGAGATCGACGTGACCGCGCCCGACCAGACAGCGCTGAGCGAAGCGACCGACGCCGTCGTCGCGTCGCTGCAGGATGCCGACGGCGTCAGCCAGGTCACGTCCAACCTCTCGGCCTCGTTGCCCTACATCGCCGTGACCGTCGACCGCGACGCGGCGGCATCCCGCGGCCTGTCGGAGGTCGCGGTGGGAGGCATCGTCTCGGGCACGATGCAACCGCAGTCGATCGGCACCGTCGAGATCGACGACACCTCGCTCACGGTCTACCTCGCGGCGTCGCAAGCGCCCGCGTCGATCGACGAGCTGCGGCAGCTCACGATCCCGACCGCCGGCGGGCCCATCCCGCTGCAGGACGTCGCCACCGTCGAGCAGAGCGAGGGGCCGACCTCGATCACGACCCAGCGTGGTCAGCGCACCGCCACGGTCACCGTCACCCCCGCGGGCGACGACCTCAACGCGGCATCCGCTGTGGTCTCCGACGCGCTCGACGCCGTCGAGCTGCCGCAGGGCGCGGATGCCGAGATCGGCGGTGTGCTGACGCAGCAGCAGGATGCCTTCGGGCAGCTCGGACTCGCCGCGCTCGCCGCCATCCTCATCGTCTACATCGTGATGGTCGCGACTTTCAAGTCGCTGCGACAGCCCCTGCTGCTGCTGATCTCGGTGCCGTTCGCGGCGACCGGCGCGATCCTGCTGCAGATCGCGACGGGGGTGCCGCTGGGCGTCGCGTCGCTCATCGGCGTGCTGATGCTCATCGGCATCGTCGTGACCAACGCGATCGTGCTCATCGACCTGGTCAACCAGTACCGCGAGAAGGGGCTGTCGGCCCACGACGCGACCATGGCCGGAGGATCGCGTCGTCTGCGACCGATCCTCATGACCGCGCTCGCGACGATCTTCGCCCTGACGCCCATGGGCCTCGGGATCACCGGGCACGGCGGGTTCATCTCGCAGCCGCTGGCGATCGTCGTCATCGGCGGGCTCATCTCGTCGACGCTGCTGACCCTGCTCGTGCTGCCGACCCTGTACAACCTCGTCGAGGGCGCACGCGAGCGCCGTGAGGCGCGGCGCCGCGGGGACGCGGGTGCGGATGGTGCGGTGGGTGCGGGTGCTGCGGGGGCCGGGGCTGGTGATGGTGCTGGTTTGGCTGCCGGCGCCGGTGCGGCTGGTACGGCCCCGATGACTCGTCGCCAGCGGCGCCTCGCCGAGGCCGCGACGGCCGAGCCCACCCACCTCGTCGTGCCGGTGGACGGCTCGACCGACGCGCCGACGCATCTCGTCATCCCCGTCGCGGCTGACGACCACGCCGGGGCCGACGCCGATACCAGTGCCGGTCGCGCTGTGGAATCGGATGTGCCGGGGGCTGGGCCGTCCCGTCGTCAGGCTCAGCGCATCCCCGGGCCCTCTCGCGGACCCCGTCGCCGTCGTCTGGCCTGATTGCGGCACGTCTCGGGCTCGCGTCGACGCCGCCGCACCGCGGGAATCGGGCCTCGTGCGCTCGGCCCGACGGGCGATCGGCGTCCTCTGTCGGGGCTGTCGACTCGCCGCGATGCAATGGATCGCGCGCGGCGCGCCGTGGCCGGTGGTGACGAGTCGGGGTGTCGTGCCGGAAGCCTTGCGTCGCGGCACCCATCGAGTCCGGGCATCGGCACCGGGTAACCCGGCGGGCGGATTCTCAGGCGGATGCCGTATCGTGGGCGGGTCGGCTCTGGGCAGCGCGTGATCGCGACAGGTTTTGTGAGTCCATGGGGCCGATGGTGAGCGCCGATCGGCGCGCATGACCATCATGTGAATGGCCCCCGGCCGACGGATGTCCGGGTTTGCTCGCGTGCGCGCGGGCGCTGTTCTCGTGCAGAGAACCCAGAAGGACACACCCATGCCCAAGAACAAGAAGCCGGCCGGCGGCCGCGCTCAGAACTTCGAGCCCCGTTACGGCAAGAAGACCTCGTACCAGGACGCGAAGCGTCGCCCCGGACAGTCGTCGGCGGGAACCCCCGGCAGCAAGAGCCCCGGTCACCGCGGCTACCGTGCCGAGAGCGAAGACACCGGTCGCAAGAACCGCTGGTCCTCGCAGGACCGTGCGGGTCGTGACGAAGCCCGCAGCATCCGCTCGCAGGCGCGCGATGACCGCGGCGGACGCGGCGAGCGTTCTTTCCGCGATGACCGCGGCGGTCGCGATGACCGCGCACCGCGGGAGCAGCGCGGCTACGGAAACGATCGTCGATCGGATGCCGGTGGCCGCCGCCCCTATGAGGCGCAGCCGCGCGACGATCGCCGCACCTTCGGCGACGCGCGGCCCTCCTTCCGTGATGACCGTCCCCGTCGTGACGACCGCCCGGCTCGTTCGTTCGATGACCGGCCGCCTCGTGATTTCAGTGACCGCCCGAATCGTGATGACCGTCCGCGTCGTGACTCCGGCGACCGCCCGGCTCGTTCGTTCGGCGACCGTCCGCGTCGTGACTTCTCGGACCGCCCGAATCGTGATGACCGTCCCCGTCGTGACTTCGGCGACCGTCCGGCTCGTTCGTTCGGCGATCGTCCGCGTCGTGACTTCTCGGACCGCCCGAACCGTGATGACCGTCCCCGTCGTGACTTCGGCGACCGTCCGGCTCGTTCGTTCGATGATCGTCCGCGTCGTGACTTCTCGGACCGCCCGAACCGTGATGACCGTCCCCGTCGTGACTTCGGCGACCGTCCGGCTCGTTCGTTCGATGATCGTCCGCGTCGTGACTTCTCGGACCGCCCGAACCGTGATGACCGTCCCCGTCGTGACTTCGGCGACCGTCCGGCTCGTTCGTTCGATGATCGTCCGCGTCGTGACTTCTCGGACCGCCCGAACCGTGATGACCGTCCCCGCCGCGATGACCGTCCGGCTCGTTCGTTCGACGACCGCCCCCGCCGCGACGTCAGCGACCGTCCCCGCCGCGACGCCGGCGACCGGCCGAACCGGTCGGACTGGAACGCCGAGACGAAGTCGAAGGCACACCAGGATCACGTCGACACCGTCCACGAGCGCCTGCAGGCGGAGGCCGTGGATGCGGCATCCGTCGCTCAGTCGTCGTTCGCCGATCTCGGCCTCGGCGAGAACATCGTCCGTCAGCTCGACGCGCTCGGCGCGGCATCCCCGTTCCCGATTCAGGCGGCGACCATTCCGCCGATCCTCGAGGGCAAGGATGTTCTCGCTCGTGGTCGCACCGGCTCGGGCAAGACGATCGCGTTCGGCGCTCCGCTCGTCGAGTCGATCCTGCGCAGCCAGGCCGGCAAGCGTCGCGAGTTCGGACGTTCGCCGAAGGCTCTGATCCTCGCGCCGACGCGTGAGCTCGCGCTGCAGATCGACCGCACCGTCCAGGCGATCGCGCGCAGCGTCGGTCTGTTCACGACGCAGATCTACGGCGGAGTTCCGCAGGCCCGTCAGGTCGGTGCGCTCAAGAAGGGCGTCGACATCATCATCGGCACCCCCGGACGCATCGAAGACCTGCAGAACCAGGGCAAGCTCGACCTCTCGGAGGTCGGGATCGTCGTCCTCGACGAGGCGGACCACATGAGCGAGCTCGGCTTCCTCGAGCCGATGCAGCGCATCCTCCGTCTCGTGCAGGACGGCGCGCAGAAGCTGCTGTTCTCGGCCACTCTCGACCGCGAGGTCGCCGCTCTGGTCGACGAGTTCCTCGTCGAGCCCGCCGTCTACGAGGTCGCGGGCGAGAGCCAGGACACGTCGACGATCGACCACCGCGTGCTCGTCCTCGACCACCGCGACAAGGCCGAGATCCTCAACTCGCTCGTCGACCGGGATGGCAAGACCCTCGTCTTCGCGCGCACCCGTGCCTATACGGAGATGCTCGCCGAGCAGTTCGAGGATGCCGGAATCGCGGCAGTCGCGCTCCACGGTGACCTCAACCAGGGCAAGCGGACGCGCAACCTGCAGCGTCTGACCGACGGCAAGGTGCGGGTGCTCGTCGCGACGGATGTCGCAGCCCGCGGCATCCACGTCGACGACATCGATCTGGTCATCCAGGCCGACGCGCCCGACGAGTACAAGACGTATCTGCACCGTGCGGGACGCACCGGCCGTGCCGGTCGGGCGGGCGCGGTCGTCACCCTGATCACGCGTCAGCGTCGCCGTCGCATGACTGAGATGCTCGAGCGTGCCGAGATCGACGCCCCGTTCGACGATGTGCGCCCCGGCGACGACATCCTCGAAGAGGTCTCGGGCCGCCAGCTCGCGAACGTCGACGCCTGAGCTGACGCCCCGTCGACGCCCCGTCGAGCGCTGTGATCCGACGGTCGTGGCGGTCGGCGGGGCGTTTCCGTTGGGTGTGGCGTCGCGGGTGTGGCGTCGCGGGTGTGCCGTCAACAGGCTGCAAGGCCGTCTGGACCGCGGAATCGGCCCTGGATCGAGTCTGAGCCTGTTGGCGGTCCGGTCTGGCCGGCCCGCGCTCTGCCCGCGGCCGTGTGCCTAGGCCCGGCGGATTCGCCCGTACGTTGTGCCTGCGCGGTCCGACCCGTGCCGGGCGACCCGTCCCGTCTGCAGGCTGAGCAGAGGTTCGCGCCGCCTGGCGGTCTCGGATTGTGCGCTGAGCCTGACGGCGGCACGAGATGGGGCTGCGCCGACCCCGCGCGCGGGCACGGCTCCGTGGCGCCCGCGGGCTCGGAGCGGCGCCCGGGGGTCGGAACGGGCTCAGAACAGGGTCGGAGCGGATGCCGCGGCAGCGGCTCGGCCTCGTGAGGTCGTAACCACCGGTCCCGGTCGGAACCGTCGGGTGCTCGGCTGCGCCTCTTCCTCCTCGAGCCCGCCCCGAAGGCGGTGCCGCGCAAGCAGAGGCCGGACGCGCGCCGCGAGCATGCGCCGGTAGCCCTGCGGTGCCTGCACCGAGGCCCCGGGGTACAGGCCGCGGTACACCGGCACGAGGTCGGGGCGTTCACGCGCGAGCCACTGCTGGAACCAGGGTTTGACGCCCGGCCGCAGGTGCATCGCGCCGTAGACGACGCGCGCGGCACCGGCGTCCGCGATGCGGCTCAGTGCGTCATCGAGCACATCCACCGAGTCGGTGAGGTGCGGCACGATCGGCATGAGGAAGACCGTCACCCGGAATCCCGCGGCGCTGGCGGCTCGCACCGTGTCGAGGCGCGCGGCGAACGTCGGTGCACCGGGCTCGAGCACCTGCCGCAGCGGCTCGTCGAGCACCGCGATCGACATCGCGAGATCGACCGGCGCGGAACGCGCCGCGTCGGCCAGCAGCGGCAGGTCACGGCGCAGCAGCGTGCCCTTGGTCAGCACCGAGAAGGGTGTTCCGCTGTCGGCGAGGGCGGTGATGATGCCGGGCATGAGCCGGTAGCGGCCCTCCGCACGCTGATAGGGATCGGTGTTCGTGCCGAGAGCGACCTGTTCGCGCGCCCAGCTGGGTTTCGAGAGCTCGCGGCGCAGCACGTCGGCGACGTTGAGCTTGACGACGATCTGCGAGTCGAAGTCGGCACCCGCATCCAGGTCGAGGTACTCGTGCGTGCCGCGCGCGAAGCAGTAGACGCACGCGTGCGTGCAACCCCGGTACGGGTTGACCGTCCAGTCGAACGGCATCGCCGACGGGCCCGGAACCCGGTTGAGCGCCGAACGCGACATGACCTCGTGAAAGGTCACGCCCGCGAAGTCCGGCGTCGTCACCGACCGCACGAGGCCGTTGAGCGTCTCGAGGCCGGGCAACGCAGCGGAATCCGCCACGCCCATCTGCTGCCCTTGCCATCGCATGAGAAGATTCGAACAGATATTCGAAGGGTTGTCAACCGCGCTCGTCCTCGGTCGGCTTCCTCATCGCCGCCAGAGCGATGGCTAAAGCGACACAGACGCCGCACATCGCGATCGCCGCTACGAAGATGCCCTGCTGCGTTGTCGACGCAGCAAGCGGGGACACTGCTCCGATCACCGTGCCGATCTGGATCACCGCGACGTACAGCCCGGCGCCCAGGCCGGCATCCCGGCTCGCGACGCGCGAAAGCAAGACGAGCCCCACCCCCTGGAAGCCTGCGGCGAACACTGCATAGATGACCTGCGAGGCGACGAGTCCCGGGACGCCGGGGGTCAGCAAGGGAACGAGGAAAGCAACGGTGCCGGAGGCGGCGACGAACGCAAGGCAGCGCGCGGGGCCGATGCGTGCGGTCACGATCGCTAAGAGGGGGAGAACGGCGAGTTCGACGATCGCGGTGGCGGCGAAGAGAGCCGCGGCCAGTGAGGCAGGTAGCCCCGACTCGACGATATAGACGGGTAGGTAGATTCCCCGCAGAGCGTCGACGGCCTTCATGGTCCCCACCAACCCGATCGCGACGATAAGTGCGGCAATGGCGACCGACCGCGCGCCCCGGTGAGACGCCACTGGGCGGGTCGGCTCCGGTTCGAGCGTCTGGGCGAGACGGGGCGACCAACTCGCCACTGCGCCCACTGCTGTGAACGCCGCGCCGGCGAGGAGGGCGAGGGGGCCGCCGAGGCTCGCGAGCGATAGAAAAAGGAGGCCGCTGATGTAGCCGGCTACCAGAATCTGTCGCAGATCAATGACGATCGCGTCGCGGTCGGCAGGGGGTGCCTGTCGGGAGGTCCTGCCCATGATCTGCGGCAAGGTCATCGTGGTCAAGAGCATGAGTGCTCCACCTGTGTAGAGCAGGGCCGGTTCGGTGGGGTTGAACGCGATGATCGCGATGCCGAGGGCTGAGAGGGCCGTCGTGAGCCGAAGAGCCTGGGGAGGGTATTGGCGGCGCGTTATCGCTCGGAGGGCCACGGTGTTCAGCAGGACCGCCACGGCGGCGTTGAAGATGAAGAACGCAGCGATCTGGACCGAGTCGAGGCCCGCGGAGGCCAGCAGCAACGGAATGCCGACGGATGTCACTCCGTTCGCCAGCGCGGTGGCGGCGACGACCGTGTAGGCGCTTCGGTGCGCGCGAAAGCGGGATGCAGCTCTCATCGGCGTTCAGAGCTCTGGCACGGACGCCGACATGAAGAGCCGTCGGTATTCCGTGGCGAGGTCGTATCGAGCCAGTGCGGTTGAGAGCGACCGAGCCGCGGCGCGGTATGCCTCCTCCTCCGCGACGACGTGGACGGCGTCGCGGACGGTTCTCCAATCGAAGGTCGCCTCTCGAGCGTCGTGCGCCGCCCATGAGTGGATCGGCGCCGTGCCTCTGAGGACGACTCCGGCGCCGAGGTGTTCGAGTCGGTCGCCGTTCTCAGCTCGCTCGGGGCTCCCGCCGGGAGCGACCACCGATGGGACCCCGAGCTGGAGCATGGTGAGCGTTATGCCATGACCGCCATGCGTGAAGGCGACACGTGCATGACTCAGCGTGTCGGCGGGCAGCAGTGTGGATATAGCGAACGCCCCCGCCGACGCGTTTCTGAGCGCAGCGGTCTCGGCGGCGCTACCCGTGACGATATGCACTCGCTCTGCCAGTTCGCCGAACGCTCGTTCGGCAGAGCGCAGCAGCTGAGGCGTGCCGACCATGCGGTAGAGCACCACGTCCCGATCGGGTTCGGGGCCTGCGCGCCGCGCGGGCAGTGGGGACGAGACGCCTGTCAAAGGGCCGATGTATCGGGAGCCGTCGACCTCCGCGCCGAGTGCGTCAAAGGGCGGGAAGCTCGGTATGAA
This sequence comes from Microbacterium arborescens, assembly GCF_030369635.1. Lineage (NCBI taxonomy): Bacteria > Bacillati > Actinomycetota > Actinomycetes > Micrococcales > Microbacteriaceae > Microbacterium > Microbacterium arborescens. The sequence goes on from NZ_CP128474.1 coordinate 205,836, forward strand.
CGTCGGGGGCCCACTGATGAGCTCCCGCAGGTCGCTCATCCGGTACGACGAGCCCATCCGCGCGAGAACGGCATGGAATGTGGCGTTGCCGCTGGTCCAGATTTCCTCCACGCCGCGCCCCGCGTAGCGGTGCTGTGGAAGGTGAATGCTCTGCAGTACGGCGGTGCAACGGACCCCTCGGCGCCAGCACGCGATCGCGAGCGTCGGTCTGCCATCGTGGATGACCACTGTCGGCTGCGTCTGATCGAGGAGACGCAAGTCTGACCTCACGCCCTCGGCGACCCGCTCCTCGATGTGCCAACCACCCCAGGAGCCGACGCGAGCTGCCCAGGGGTCGCCAAGTGTGACCGCCTCGAATCCCTCCCGAGTGACGAGGTCTTGCTGGCTGGGCGTGTCCGTCGCGATGGTGAATTCGTGCGCGCTTTCCCGGCCGGCGCGGGCTAGAGCGAGCATTCGCATGATGTGGCCGTTGCCGCTGCCCCATGGGACCAGGAGTACGCGCGCCATGAAGTTTCCTGATTTCTGTGACGATGAGTGGCCAATGCTACTCACTTTCCATCGCACGTATGCTCGTACGCTCTGGTGCCGGTGGGTGGGATGGAAGTCACCAAACTGGAATCAACGACACCGTGGTGGATTGGGGAGTGTGCTGTGACATCGACGTCAGCTGCAAAGAGAGTGGGATTCATTGGAGTGGGTGAGCAGGGGTGGAACAACCTCCTTCCCGCACTCGGGCTCGTCGACCACGTCGACTTGGTCGCTGTCTGCGACGCCGATCGAACCCGCCTCGACAGGGCCGCGCGCACGTACGGAGCGGCTGCGTACGTTGATTTCAATTCCATGCTGGATCTGGAGCAATTGGATGCCGTCGTCGTAGCGAGCCATCCGGAGGTTCACGAAGCCGTTCTACGGCGAACCATCCCATCTCGCATGCCGACGTTCATCGAGAAGCCGCCCACGCTGAGCACGACTGCCCTGCGCGATCTCGTCCAAATGAATGAAATCCACCGCACGATCACGTCAGTTGGTCTGAACTTCGGCTACAGCGAGCCGCTGCAGTTCGTTCGAGCGGCGCTGGCCGAGGAGTCGTTCGGAAGGCTCAGCTACCTCCGTGTCGCTCACATGAACAACAAGCCGGACGATGACCTGTGGACCACGGGACGACGCCTCCGGTCGTTCCTGCTCTCTCAGGTCATTCATGCGCTCGGAGTGGTCTTCGACTTCGGTCAACCGCTCGATGACGATGAGAGCATCGATACCTATGAGTCGGACGCCGGCTACCTCGTCACGCTCCGGAAACAGATGACGCGACACGGGACGCTGACGCCCTTCACCGCGGAACTGGTCGCCTCGTCGAGCTCGCCCTACTTCGACTGGTCGCTTCAAGCGGTCTCAGATCGCGGCAACTCGATCGTCGTCAACTCGTTGCTGGAGGTCGAGGTCTACAGTCACGACCAGGACCACCTCTACACTGCGTCCCCCAAGTGGTGGCGGAGTACGTGGCGGCCGAGTCCCATGTCAAGCGGCTATCGTCGGACGGGCTACGAGCGGCAGTTCACGGAGTTCATCGGCGCCATCGACGGCGCCTTGGCAGAGCACACTATCGAGAACGCGCTCCACATGTACGAGGTGATGGACCGTGTCGAGCACCAGCACACCAGGATCGGAGCGCCCGTTGCATGAGAACCGTTACGTCAACGTCGGAGATGCTGAGCGCCAGGCGGTGCTGGCGGCGCTTGAGACCCGGCAACTCGCCGGCACCGCGGCGAGCGTGGCCGAGTACGAGGCAGCGCTTGGCAGTTACTTCGGCCGCACCGCGATCGCGGTGTCCAGCGGCACGTCTGCGTTGCATGCCCTCCTGATAACCGCGGGCATCAGTTCGGGTGACGAGGTCATTCTTCCCCCAACCGCCCCCGTGATGAGTCTTCTGCCCGTCATCGCGGTGGGCGCGGTGCCGGTGTTCGCCGACATCGAAGCGTCGACCTTCGGTCTCGACCCTCTGGCTGTCTCCGCCGTTCTATCTCCCCGTACTAAAGCGGTCGTGACCGTCCCCATGTGGGGGTACCCAGCGAATAGTTCCCGGCTGCGTCAGCTGGCGGATGATGCCGGCGTCTTCTTCATCGAGGATGTATCTCACTGCCACGGATCAGTCGAAGCGGGCGCGCGGATGGGAACGATCGGGCACGCCGCCTTTTTCAGTACTCAGGAGCGGAAGCTCATCGCGACCGGCGAGGGGGGCTTCATCCTGACCGAGCAGCCGCATCTGATCGCGGGGCTCCGTGCGGTGCGGGACTTTGGAAAGCTGCAGCAAGACGCGCCGGGCCAGCCTGGCACGGCGGGATCATACGGGCACGATTTCGGGCTGAACTTTCGTATATCGGCGCTGGGTGCGGCGCTTGGAATCCCACAACTCAATCGGCTCGACGCGAAGATCGAGGAGCGCACTCGGAATGCTCGCTTCATCACGGATGAACTTGCACGACTCGGCGTTCCGCTGCACGAATGGGAGGCGCGAGCACTCGGCATCCCCAACTACTACTCTCTCGTCCTCCGCCGTGACTCGACGGAGCTCGACATGAAAGAGGTCGGACGACGCCTCGCTGAGCGCGGCGTGATCTCGGACCTGCATCGATTCGGGGGAACCATGCTTTACGACCTACCAGCCTTCGCGGCTTACAGGACGGCCGCGTGCTCCGCAGCGGAACGCGTGTTCCGGGAGATCGTGACCGTTCCGACTCACGAAGGGTTGACTTCGACTGATCTGGAGTTGATTGTCGGCGCGGTGAGCGCCAGCGTGAACGGTGCCGCACGATGACGATCATCGATCGAACCGCGTCGTACGCAAAACAGTTCACCGTCAGTGGCTACGTGCTCAATCCCACAGAGGACCGGATACTCCTCATCCATCACAAGAAGCTCGCGAAGTGGCTTCCGCCGGGGGGTCATGTCGACGAGGACGAGACGCCCCAGGCGGCGGTCGTCAGAGAGGTGTTCGAGGAGACCGGCGTGGCAGCCGTGCTGCGCCCGCACACGGGCGTCGACCTCTCCGCGGACGGTCGTACCGAAGCTCAGCTCGACCTCCCGATCAGCATGAGCTATCAGCTCATCCCTGAGCGCCCCGGCGAACCCGCGCACATCCATATGGACATGGCCTTCGTGCTGCACACGTCGGAGCGCGGCGCCCTGACGCCCGCGGTCGGAGAGGTTCACGACGCGGGCTGGTTCTCGAGCATCGAGATCGACGAGCTCGACGCGTTCCCCTCCGTGAAGGTGATCGCGCGCGAGTTGCTCGCCTCGGCTTCCACGGAATGACAAGCGCGAGCGTGAGCGCAACGATCCCACTCAGCGAGCCCTCCGATAGCTTGTTCCCGCGACCCGTTATCTCCGTCTCGGTGATGACGCATCCGCGCCGGGCAGCGCACGCGGAAGCTCTGGCGAGCGCATTCGAAGAGTTCGCCGTGCGCGTCGTGACCGACCCCGACCCGGCCGGACGGCCGAGCACCGTCCGCACGGCGAGGGAGGCGTGGAAGCCCTTCGATCACACCGCCACCCATCACCTGGTGATTCAGGATGACGTGTTCCTCCATCCGCAGTTCGAGCCGCAGGTTATCGATGCGGTGGCCGCTCAGCCGGACGCCGTGCTCAGCTTCTTCAGCGAATGGGGCTCGTTCACCTCACACGCGATTCGCGTCGGCGCATTCATAGGGGCGGCCTGGATCCCGCAGGTCGACACCTACCTGGGCACTCAGGCCGCGCTGATGAAGGCGGGCCTCGCGCAAGAGTTCGCCGACTGGCTTCGTGGCCTTTCGTTCGAGGTCCCCGACGATCACGCTCTGTTCGAGTTCGCTCACACGCGCGGTCTCAAGCATTTCGTCAGCAATCCGAACTTGGTCGAGCACGACGTGGGCGAGAGCCTCATCGGCAACGCCTCGCAAGGTCTGCGCCGTGCCACCGTGTTTCGTGGTGTGTCTCAGGCGCCGAGGGCCTGGTGGCGGCATCAGCCGATGACGGGTCTGCGGCTCTTGCCCGCGATGCACTGGAGTCGCCCCCAGCCCATGCTCTACGCCAAGCCGCGGCGCGGCGTGGTCCGGTGGGACATACGCCCCCCGGCGAGTGCCTGGGGTGCGTTTGCCGGTGCTGTGCAGCAGCTCGTTGACGACAACCTCTCTGCCTTCGTCTCGCGACCCGGCTACGGCAAGCTTCGCGCCGCGGTGATCGTGCTCTGCGAACAGGTCGCCGTTGCATCAGCGCATCCTGGCGAACATGTTTCTGACCGCTTCGGCGAGAGCTGCGCTATCGAGGCTGCGCTGACGATGGTGCCGGGTGCGCTGCGGGTCGAGGATGGGGCGCGAGACCTCGTCACCGACACGGCGCTCATGGCAGCGGTGGGAGTGATCCTCCAGGACGTTCGGCGCACGCTCATCCCTCGGCTCGACCCGGATACCGTCTCCGCCTACTGGAGCACCTCGGCTCACGGATGAACCGCGCTGCGATCGGAACCGCACCGAACGCGTAGGGCAGGATGGGGGTCGTGGTGCACCCGACCGACTCCGAGACGCGTCGCTCGCGACGCGAGCGGTCGACGGAGGCGCGACCCCTTCCCTCGCGGCGCGAGCTGCGTGAGCGGGCCGCCGCTTCGGGGTCTGCGACCACCCGTCCGCGCGACGACCACGCACCGGCGCCGGCAGGTCGATCACCGCACAGCCGATCACCTGGGCTCGAATCGGCCGAGGCCGATGCCCTGACGGCATCCGTGCGCCTGCCGGCATCCGTCTACGTCCGCCGCCGCGCTGTCGCGGCCGTTGCCGCGCTCGCTTTCGTCGGACTCGTCGTCGCCGGCGCCGCCGGCATCACGTCGGCGCTCAGCGGATCGAATGGCGCTCCCGCCGACCCGGTCGCCGCTCTTCTCGGCGACCGCGCAGCCGTCGCGCCCAACGCGTCGTCGATTCCCGCGCCCGCGCAGTCCGGCGACGCTGCCGGGGACCAGGCCGTCGACGACGCGACGAAGGATGCCGCCGGCACGGCCGACATCTGCTCCGCGCAGGCCTTCACGCAGGCTCTGGCATCGGGATCCGACGCGGAGGTCTTCGCCGCTGCGGGCGGCGCGGAGTCTTTCCGTGCTGCCGTCGCGGCCGGTGCCGCCCCCTGCGTCGACCTGCACGAGGCGGGACGCACCTGGGTCGTCGTCAACAAGCTGAACGCGCTCGATCCGATCGACTACTGGCCTGAGCCGCAAGCGCGGGCCGAGGGTGTGGAGCGGACGAGCGGCGGGCACATGCGGGCGGACGTGGCGCTGGCGCTCGCGCAGCTCGTGGCCGCTGCCCGAGACGAGGGCGCGGGCACGATCGGGGTCAACAGCGGGTTCCGCTCGTACGACTTCCAGGTGTCGACGTACCGCAACTACGTCGGTCAGCTCGGCCAGAGCAACGCCGACCTCACCAGCGCTCGCCCCGGTCACAGCGAGCATCAGACCGGCCTCGCCGTCGACGTCGTCGCCTGCGACGGCGGGTGCGGAGCCATCGAGCAGTTCGGCGGCACCGCGCAATCCGATTGGGTCGCCGCGAACGCCCACCGCTTCGGGTTCATCATCCGCTACCCCGACGGGCTCACCGACACCACGGGCTACGAGTACGAGCCCTGGCACCTGCGGTACATCGGCCCCGAGCTCGCCGCGCTCTACGCCGAGGGCGGCTACCGCACCCTCGAAGACTTCTTCGGGATGCCTCCGGCACCGACCTACGCCGACTGACCCGGCCCGGCGCCCGCGCCCGCCCGTCGACTCGCCAGGTTCTGCGGATGCCGCGCCCCCGCATCCGCACTCTCTGGCGAGTCGACGGAGAGGGGGGAGCAGGCGGGGTCAGGCGCGGCGGCGGGCCAGGGTCGCGACGCCCGCGGCGCGCAGGCGGTCGCCGATCAGGATGCCGAGCCACGTCGCTCCGACGCAGCTGGCGATGCACAGTGCGACGAACCCGATGAGCACGGGCGCGGTCATGCTCCACAGATCGAACGACTGCGCTGCGAACACGGGATACGTCGCGCCGATGATCGCGGCGCCCGCGTAGTGCAGCCAGGTGTTCCAGCGCCGGTAGAGCGTCGCGAGGAACGGCAGCTCGGGGAAGAACGACCAGTAGAGCATCGTCGCGACCGATCCGATCGTGAAGAACGGTGCAAGCACGAGTCCCGAGATCAGCCCCACGAGCAGCCCCGCTCCCGGGCGTTGCAGCAGCCTGAGGGCGATGACAGCGGGCAGAACCCACAGCCCGGCAATCGCCACCGTCGCGAACGGCACCGTGAGGAACAGGGTCGTCGACGCGACCCACGCAGGTGCGAGCAAGGCGCTCGCCGCGACGCCGATCGCTGCGCACGTCAACAGGTATGCCGTCGAGACACGCGCGGCGCGCGATCGGGGTGCCGCGGTCATGCTCGCGTCTCCCGCTCCGTCGTGGCTCGGCGTTCATCATCCGGCGCGTGCTCGGATGCCGCCTGGGGCTTCGGGGTCGGCGAGCTCGCGCCCTCGCGCCAGTACCCGACGAAGCTGATCTGTTCCTTCGGGATGCCGTGGTCGGCGACGAGCATCCGCCGGGCGGTGGTCGGCAGCGACTGCTCGCCGACGATGAACGCATGGAGGGGCTGCGCGGACGACGCGCCCGGCGCCAACGCGCTCAGCGCCGCGAGGGCGGCTGACCCCGGCTTCGCGTCGGGCGCCCGGACGAGCCAGCGGACCTCGACCCCTGGAGGCGCCTCGATCTCGAGCATGTCGTCGCTCGACGGGGCTTCGATGAATGCGGTTCCGGATGCCGTTTCCGGAAGCGACGCGCAGATGGAGGCGACGGCCGGCGCCCCCGTCTCGTCGGCGACGAGGAGCACATGATCGACGCCTCGCTCGGGGTTGAAGCGCAGCCCCTCGTCGATGATGACGACGCTCTCTCCCGCATGGGCCTGTGAAGCCCAGCGGGAGGCGGGTCCGGCGGTCGGCCCCGAGCCGTGCAGCACGAAGTCGACGTCGATCTCCGCACCGCCCGACGGCCCCGCCGGCCGGTACGCCCGCACCGAGTAGTTGCGCATGACCGGCCGTTCGCCCTCGGGGATGCGGAGGTACTTCAGGTAACCGAACAGCTTGTTGGCCTTGGCCGGGATGCGGTCGAGGGCCTCATCGCCGCCGAGCGGCAGGAAGAGACGGAACCACTGGTCGTAGCCCAGCGGCACGAATCGGTCGATGTCGCCGCGGCCCAGCGTCACCCGCATCCAGTGCGGAGCGAGGCGCTCGGCGCGTAGCACCTCCAGACGTACCAGTCCGGGCGTCAGGGGCTTGACGAGGTTGCGGGTCATGCGCAGCATCCTTTCCAGGCCCGCCGCAACCCGTCGACTCGCCGACACATGCGGATGCCGGCGCTCCCGCATCCGCGATACGTGGCGAGTCGACGGGGTGTGGCCGGCATCACGCGGTCCAGGGGAAGAGGGCGATGAGGATCGCCGCCGAGACGAGCCAGAAACCTGCGACGAAGACGACGTCACGTGGTCGGAAGGGCACGAGGTGCCTCTCGGTGCGGTCGCGGTGGGCGCCGAAGGCGCGCGAGTCCATCGCGAGGGCGACCCGCTCGGCGTGCCGGATGGCTCCGGCGAGCAGTGGGACGACGTAACCGCCCCACCGCGCGATCGCGGCGAACGGGCCTCGACCGCCATCGGCGCCGCGCACGCGGTGGGCCTGCCGGATGAGCTCGAGCTCGTAGCCGAACCGCGGCACGAACCGGAACGCCGCGAGCGCCGTGTAACCGACGCGATACGGTACCCGCAGCTGCTGGACGGTCGCCCGCACGAGGTCCGGTCCCGTCGTGGTGAGTCCGGCGATGAACGCCAGCGCGGCGATCGCTCCGAGCCGCAACCCGGTCGCCATCCCGATCTGCAGCGCCCCGGCGTGCAGGCTCCACGCGCCGAGCTGGAGCAGCACCGGGGTATCGGCCACCCGCGCAGCGTCGACCCACAGTGACATCCCCGCTCCCACCATCAGGATGCCGATGGGCACGGCGACCGCGAGTAGGAGAACGGTGCGCACGGTCCAGCGCGCCCCGAGCAGCACCGCATACGCGAGCGCGAGCAGCGCGAGCGGCGTCACCAGGTCGCGCGTGAAGATGAGTGCGACCATCGCGGGGACGGGCGCCGCGAGCTTCGCCAGCGGATTGAGCCCGAACAGCAGCCGACGCGATGCCGGCGCTGCCGCGTAGGGATCGAGCGCGGTGTCGGTCGTCGCGCTCATCGCCGGCCTCGCGGCAGATCGCGGAGACGCGCGACGCCCGCCAGCTCCGGGAACGCGTCGAGTCCGTGCAGGGCGCGCCGCAGCGGCGGCATCCGAAGCGCCGCAGAACGCAGCAGCTCGTCGGCGCCGAGGATGTCTGCGGTCGGTCCGTCGGCGACGATGCGGCCGTCGCCGACGACGACGCAGCGCTCGGCGTACTCGCTCACCAGCTGCATGTCGTGGGTGACGACGAGGATGGTCGTGCCGTCGCGGTTGAGGTCGCGCAGCACGTGCAGCAGCTCGTCGGCGCGGGCTCGGTCCTGGCCGAACGTCGGCTCGTCGAGAGCCAGTACCGGGGCGCCGGCGATCAGGGCCGTGCCGACCGAGAGGCGGCGCTTCTGACCGCCGGAAAGCAGGAACGGATGCCGGTGGGCGTGCGCTTCGAGGCCGAAGCGGCGCAGCATCCCGTCGACGCGCTCGCGCACCTCGTCGTCGGCGATCCGCTGGCGGCGCAGACCGTGGGCGAGCTCGTCGAAGACCGTATGCGCGACGAACTGATGCTCGGGGTTCTGGAAGACGAAGCCGACGCGCTCGGCGACCGTGCGGGGGTCGGCCCGGTTCGGATCGAGGCCGCCGAGGTCGATGCGCCCGCGCGGGCCGCGGACGACCCCCGCGATCGCCTGGATGAGGCTCGTCTTGCCGGCCCCGTTGGCGCCGACGATCGCGACGAACTCGCCGGCTGCGACCTCGAGATCGACGTCGTGGAGCACGGTCGCCCGGCCTCGGCGGAGCGTCAGGCCGCGCACCGAGACCACCGGCGTCTGCGTGTGCGTCGGAGAATCACGCGGAACTCGGACCGAATCGGAGGTCGCCGCCGACGGTGGCGTGATCGTCCGATTCTCGTCACCGGATGCCGCTGCCTCGAGCCCCGCGCGCAGCTCTTCGGGCGTCAGGGGGAGCGGGTCGAGCGGATAGCCCGCCTCGCGCAGCCGCAGCGCCGCGAGGGTCGAGACCGGCAGCCACACCCCGATCTCGTGCAGCTCGGCCGCCCGTTCGCGCAGCACCGTGTCGATCGGCCCGTCGGCGATCGTGCGGCCGCCGTGATCGAGGACGACGACGCGGTCGGTGAAGCCGATCGCCGCGTCGAGATTGTGCTCGACGAGCAGGATCGCCCGGTCGCCGGCGGCGGCGATCTCGCCCAGAGCGGCGTAGACGTCTTCGATGCCCTCGGGGTCGAGGTTCGCGGTGGGCTCGTCGAGCACGAGCAGGGGCGAGTCCATCGCGAGCGCGCACGCGATCGCGAGGCGCTGACGTCCCCCGCCGGAGAGGCGGTCGGGGTTCTCGTGCCGTCGCTCCCAGAGGCCCATCCGCCGCAGTGCCTGCTCGCTGCGATCGAGGACGTCGTCGACGGGAAGCCGCAGGTTCTCGGGGCCGAAGGCGACCTCGTCGAGCAGGGTGCCGGTGACCAGCTGCGCGTCGGGGTCCTGGAACACCATGCCGACGCGCGTGCTCAGGCGCGGAATCGGGGTGGTCGCGGCATCCTCGCCCGACACGAGCACCGTGCCCTCGGTCGTCGCCGGGATCGACTGGGGGATGAGCCCGTTGAGCGTCAGCGCGACGGTCGACTTGCCCGAACCGCTCGGTCCGAGCAGCAGCACGACCTCGCCGGGGGTGACGGTGAACGACGCGCCGCGCGTCGCCGCGGCATCCGACCCCTCGTAGGTCACGGCGAGATCGCGCACGGCGAGCAGCGGCGCGGATGCGGTCGCGGCGACCGGCGTTCCCGCCGTGGCGGCACCGGATGCGGCGGATGTCACGGGCGTCCTCGGATCGGATCGGTTGCGCTTAGCTTAGCCGACCCTAACTTGGGGTCGAAAGGGCGGCCGAGCGCTCAGCGCCGGGCGACGCCGGCGCGGCGCAGGCCGACGCCGATCCACAGCCCGATCGCGGTCCAGACGACGGGGCCGAGCACGGCGAGAGCCAGGTACGTGATCTGGGCCCACAGCGGGAGGGCGCTGAGGTGAGCGGCGAAGAACACCGCGAGGGCGACGACGACGCCGATCACGAGACCCGAGACGAAGAACCGCCACGGCGCCCACGAGCGGTAGCGGACGAGAGCGGCGACGCCCTCCTGCAGACCGCCGAACAGCACGGCGGTCCCGAGGAACTGGAACGTGTAGGGCGGCGCGACGGCAGCGGATGCGAGCGCCGCGATCAGGTGCGTGATGAGCGCGACCCAGGGCAGGCGCAGCGTCTCCTGCGCCACGATTCCGGGCAGTACGTGGATGCCGAGGAGGAAGCCGTAGACGATCGGCAGGCCCGTGATGACGGGAACCGCGAGCCATCCCTCGATGCCGCCGAGCAGGCCGGTGGCGACCCCGATGGCAGCGCAGACGAGCAGGACGCGCGTCGAAAGGCGGGATGCCGTGGCCACCTGCCCAGCCTATGGGACGGGTGGCGCGGGGCTCCCCTCCCGGCCGTGAGAAATGGCTCGGTCACCTCAACGCTCCCGTGACCTGAATGAAAGCCGAGGGTTCCTTGTGTCGGAACTGTGAGCTAGGTTGACTTCACCGCGCGCCGACGACGCCGCGCGGACTGCTCATCCATCCCCCCACTGGAGCGCACATGGTTCGCACCACCCTGCGAACAGTCGCGGCTGTATCCCTGGCTGCACTGTTCACGAGCTCTGCCGCAACGGCATCCTTTGCTGCAACGGGAGAGGGGGTGAACATCCCGGTTCCGATCGAGAGCGAGAGCGGGCGCTACATCGTCCTGCTCGATGAGGCTCCCGTCGCGACCTACGAGGGCGGCGAGGCCGGTCTCGCGCCGACCAAGCCCGACGAGGGCGAGCGTCTCGACGTCCAGTCGCGCGCCGTGACCGACTACTCCGGCTTCCTCGAACAGCGTCAAGAAGAGGTCGCGAGCGAGGTCGGCGCGACCCCCGACGCGACCTACCAGACCACTCTCAACGGGTTCGCGGCTCAGCTGACCGCCGATCAGGCGGGCAAGCTCGCGGCCAAGAAGGGCGTGCTCGGCGTCTTCCCCGACGAGATCCGTCACGTCGACGCCGTTCCCTCGACCGAGTTCCTCGGCCTCGAGGGCGCCGGCGGCGTCTGGGAGAAGGTCGGCGGCATCGATGCTGCCGGTGAAGGCGTCGTCGTGGGCGTCGTCGACACCGGCATCGCGCCGGAGAACCCGGCATTCGCCGGCGACGCGCTCGGCGGCTCGGCGGGCGCTCAGCCCTACCGCGACGGCGACGAGGTCGTGTTCACGAAGGCCGACGGCGGCGAGTTCCGCAGCACGGTCGTCGATCAGGATGCCGGGACGAAGGATGCCTGGGACCCGTCGCTCCTGAACACCAAGCTCATCGCGGCGCACTACTTCAGCGAGGGTGCCGCCGCCAACGGGTTCTCGTTCGCCGACGACCACCTCTCGCCGCGTGACGGCGACGGACACGGCTCGCACACGGCGAGCACCGCCGCGGGTAATAACGGTGTCGACGCGACGGTCGAGGGGGTCGACTTCGGCTCGATCTCGGGAGTCGCGCCGGCCGCGAAGGTCGCGTCGTACAAGGCCTGCTACGTCGGGCCCGACCCGCTCGTCACGACGGATGACATCTGTGCGCTCAGCGACCTGCTGGCCGCGATCGACCAGGCCGTCGCCGACGGCGTGGACGTCATCAACTATTCGATCGGCGGCGGCTCGGCCACGACCGTGCTCGCACCGGAGGACATCTCGTTCTTCAATGCGGCGGCGGCGGGTGTCTTCGTCGCAACCAGCGCCGGCAACTCCGGCCCCGACCCGGTCACGGCCGATCACGCCTCGCCCTGGTACGCCACGGTCGCGGCATCCACCATCCCGACCTGGGAGGGCACCGTCCGCCTCGGTGAGGAGGGCGACGCCTCGGCCGCCCAGTTCGCGGGTGCGTCCGTCTCGGTCGGCTTCGGCGACACGACCTCGGGTCCCTCGGTCTTCGCCGGCGACGCCGGTCTGGCCGGTGCCGCGACCCCCGAGCTCTGCCTGCTCGGCTCGCTCGATCCGGCCAAGGTCACCGGCAAGATCGTCGTCTGCGACCGCGGGTCGAACGCCCGTGTCGAGAAGTCGCAGGCGGTCGAAGAGGCCGGCGGTATCGGGATGATCCTGACCAACGTCACGCCCGCGTCGCTCGACAACGACTTCCACTCGGTTCCCACCGTGCACGTCGCCGACACCGCCCGACCGGCCGTGCTCGAGTACGTGCAGGGCGGCACCGACCGCGTCGTCACCCTGATCGGCGAGAACGTCACCGGCAGCGAGACCCCGGTCCCGCAGGTGGCGGGCTTCTCGAGCCGCGGGCCGATGCTCGCCGACGGCAGCGATGTCATCAAGCCCGACATCACCGCTCCCGGCGTCGCGATCCTCGCGGCCACCGAGAACGGAATCGACGAGGACCCGACGTTCGGCATCCTCTCGGGCACCTCGATGTCGTCGCCGCACGTCGCCGGCCTCGCCGCGCTCTACCTCGGTGAGCGCCCTCTCGCGACTCCCGCCGAGGTGAAGTCGGCGATGATGACCACCGCTTACGACACGGTGGACGCCGCCGGAGACGCGGTCACCGACCCGTTCACGCAGGGGGCCGGACAGACCGACCCGACGAAGTACTTCGAGCCGGGCCTGCTCTACCTGAACGGTCCGGCCGACTGGGCCGCGTACCTGCAGGGGCTGGGACTGCGTGACTTCGGCGTCGACCCGATCGATCCGAGCGACCTGAACCTGCCTTCCATCGGGGTCGGCGCGCTCGGCGCGCCGCAGACGGTGACCCGCACGATCACGGCCACCGAAGCCGGGACGTACCAGGCGCAGGCATCCGTCCCCGGCGTCGACGTGCAGGTGTCGCCGTCGTCGGTGACGCTCGCGGCGGGCGAGTCGGCCACGGTCGAGATCACGCTGTCGCGCGTCGACGCACCGATGGGCGAGTGGGCCACCGGCTTCCTCACCTGGACGGGCGGAGCAAACGATGTGCGCTCGCCGATCGCCGTTTTCCCGGTGCCGGTCGACGCTCCGGCGTCGGTCTCGGGAACGGGCGTCACGGGCTCGGTCGACGTCACCGTCGCGCCCTCGCTGACGGGTGAGATCGACCTCGGTCTGTCGGGTCTCGTTCCGCAGGAGTTGCGCGTGAACCCGGACTTCCCCGAGGTGCCCGGACACTCCGGTGACCAGGACTCGTTCTACGACGAGGGCGAGGCCGGCTTCAACACGTACGAGATCGTCGACGTTCCGGAGGGCACCGAGTTCGCGCGCTTCGCTGTCGAGACCGAGGCGACCGAGACGACCGACCTCGACATGACGGTGTACCGCGTCGTGAGTCCCGACGACCTGCGCTACTACGAGCAGTGGTCGTCGGCGACGGCGTCGGCCAACGAGGCGGTCTCGCTCACGGCTCCCACCGCGGGCACCTACCTGGTCAAGGTCAACCGGTACTCGTTCAGCGAGCCGTTCACCTACGACCTCACCACCGCGGTCGTCGCGGCGGGGGTGTCGGGCGGCGAGTTCACCGCGACACCTGACCCGCTGCCGACGGTGCAGGGAGAGAGCGCGACCTACACCCTGTCGTGGGCCGGGCTCGAGCCCGAGACGTCGTACGTGGGCGTGGTGCGCTACGGCGACTCGTCGATCCGGACGATCGTCGACGTCGAGTCAGGCCAGGGAGCCCCGGTCGCGGTCGTCGCGCCCGAGGTCACCGGCTCGGCGAAGGTCGGGGCGACGCTGACGGCCACAGCCGGCGAGTGGGACCCCGCCGAGGTGAGCGTCGCCTATCAGTGGCTTCGCGGCGGTGAGCCCATCGAGGGCGCCACCTCGGCGTCGTACAAGGTGACGCGCGCCGATGTCGGCACGGCTCTGTCGGTGCGGGTGACCGCGACGGCGGAGGGCAACCCGCAGGTCGGAACCGCGGTGTCGAACGAGGTGTTCGTGAAGTTCGCCTCGGCGACGACGGTGTCGCTCAACCGGTACGTCGGGACGGCTTCGCAGCCGTACGTCGTTTCGGTGAAGGTCACCCCGACCGGGGGCGCCCCGGCTACGGGCACCGTCGACATCTGGGTGAACTCGACCCGCTACAGCGCGGATGTCGTCGACGGCACGGCGCGCGTCGAGCTGCCTCGGCAGTCGCGCGGACTGAAGGTCGTCGTCGCCACCTACAACGGCAGCGACACGGTCGAGGGATCGCTGGGGCTCAGCGGCTTCCTCGTGCTGTGGTGATGACCGGCTGACGCGCTGCGGCGCGGATGAGCGGGGCGCTCGGACGACGGTCCGGGCGCCCCGTCGCGTACGGCTGGAGTAGGCCCCGACATCGTTCGCGAGGATGCCGCGGAAGCGTCCTCCGGCTGACGCGGCCGATCCCCCGGGCTGTTTGGCTGGCGTCATGCATCACTCACCTCGTTCCTCGATTCTCCTTCCCGCGACTCTGCTCGCCCTCGGCGGACTGCTCAGCGCCTGCAGCGTCGCCCCCTCGGCACCGACGTCCCCTCAGGCGGACGCGATCGCGTGGCAATCGTGCGACGGTCTGGTCTCGCAGGTCGCCGCGCTCTATGACGTCATGGAGACTCCCTCGCCGCTCGACGGGTGGGGCGATCGGATGCAGTGCGCGAACGTCTCGGTTCCCCTCGACTACGACGATCCCGACGGGCGGCAGATCACCATCGCCGTCAGTCGAATGGTGCCGGAGGGGCGAAGCGCCGGCACGATCCTGACCAACCCCGGTGGGCCGGGCCTCGAGGGGAGAACGACGCCCGCCCTGCTCGCAGCCTCCGGCATGGGGGATCTGGCAACGGATCACACGCTCATCGGCATCGACATTCGTGGCACGGGCGGCTCGACGAGCATCAATTGCGACGGTTCGCTCGACGTCCCGCTGCCCGAGGGAACCGTGGACGAGCGGGTGGCGGTGGACTATTCGGTCGCGGTCGCGGCTGCGAACGAGGCATGCGTCGAGCAAGACCCCGCGTATTTCGCTCAGCTGACCACGGCTAACGCGGCTCGCGACATGGACCGCGTCCGTGCGGCGATCGGCGCTGACCAGGTCGACTACGTCGGTGTGTCGTGGGGAACGGAGCTCGGCGCCGCCTATCTCGCCCAGTATCCCGACCGCGTACGTCACATGCTGCTGGACAGCATGGTCGACCTCAGGCACGACGCAGCGATGAGCCTGGACGATCTGGTCGCAGCCGACGTCGCGTACGGCAGCGATGACGAAGCCGGTGTCGCCGACGACGTCGTGGTAGACGGCCTGTCATCGCCCGACAGCTACGTGCCCTTCAATCTCACGACGCGAACGGCCCTGACCTGCAACGCGTACACCGGCGCGACCGACCCCGAGGCCGTCTGGTCTGCTCACCTCGCCCGAAGCGAAGCGATCGGCAGCGATCCGCAGGTTCGCACGCAGCACCCGTTGAGCGGAGGCCTCGCGGGCACGTCCGCCTGCGCGGGATGGCCGATCGAGGCGCATCCGCTTGTCCTGACCTCCGGTGACGCGGGAGACAAGCTGCAGATCGTGGCTCACGCCTCCGAGACGGTGACCCCCGCGCCGTGGGGCACGCTCGCGCATGCGCTCCTCGGTGGGAACCTGACCATCCTCGACGACGCGGGCCACGGCTCGCTCGCCAACGGCGACAACGCCGCCGAGGCGGTGGAGTACCTCCGCAACGGCACCCCGATGTCGTGAGGTGAGCATTCGAGGGGCGGAGCGCCGGCGAGGCGCCCCGCCCCTCGAACGCGAGAGCCGGGTGTGGCGGTCGGTCAGGCGGGGCGGGATGCCGCGAGGGTACGGCCGGCCGTGACGGCATCCCGTTCGGCGTTCGCGCGCAACTCGGCCGCCGCCTCTGTGAAGGCGTCGAGCGCGGGGTTCACTCCCACGAGGGTGAAGGGACGGTGGACCACCGTGAGGTCGAGGCCCCAGACGTCTGCGAAGACGCGCCGAAGCCATCCGGTCGAGTGGTCCCAGCCCTCCTTCGGGCTGCCGGGCTCGTAGTTGCCACCCAAGACGGTGACGAGGGTCGCGGGCTTGCCGCGCAGCGCCGTGCCCTGTGGGTCGATGCGCGGGTCGGTGTATGCCAGGTCGAACCAGGTCTTCACGTGCTGCGAGACGCCGTAGTTGTACAGCGGCACGGTGAAGAGCAGGGCGTCGGCGCCGATGAGCTCGTCCGCCAGCTGCTCGCGCAGGGCGATCGCCTCGCGTTGTCCGTCGGTGAGCTGCTCGGCGGGTGTGAAGCCGGCGGTCACGGCATCCCGCCAGGCGGTCGCCGGGACCGGATCGGCGGCGATGTCGCGGCGCACGACGTTGCTCGAAGGGTGAGCGGCGAGCCATTCGGCCTCGACGAGGTCGCCCAGCTCGCGGCTGGCTGAGGTGGCGGGGAGGATGCTGGCATCCAGGCGGAAGAGGGTCATGCGCTTCTCCGATCAGAGGGGCTATGAAAAACAAAGCGACTTCGGGAACGCTAGCACACGTACGATAGGGGGATGGCCGAGCCCCACGATGCGCGACAGTGCGATGCTGCGGTGTCGCACGCGTTCTCGGTGCTCGGCAAGCGGTGGAACGGCATGATCGTCGACGTGCTCGGGCAGGGTGAGCTCTCGTTCGTCGGCCTGCGTCGCGCCGTCGCCGGCATCAGCGACGCGGTGCTCTCCGATCGGCTCACCGAGCTCTCGGATGTCGGGCTGGTCGTCCGACGCGTCGAGTCGGGCCCACCTGTCGCGGTCACCTACGCGCTCACGGACGCCGGGTCGCGCCTCGTGCCGATCCTCAGCCAGCTCGGCGAATGGGCCGACGGCAACCTCGCACGCCGCTGAGCGCGCACCGGAGCAGGTCGGAGAATAGAGACCGTGATCGACGGCCTGAACCTCCCGGCATCCCTTTCCGCACGCGCGGCGGATGTCGTCGTCCGGCGTGCGACGCCGGACGATCTCGACCCGATCGTGCGGCTGCTGTCGGACGACCCGATCAGCGCGGGCCGGGGCGACGTCGCGCGCGATGAGGACCGCGGCGCGTACGCTGACGCGCTCGAGCGGATCATCGCGAATCCGGCGAACGAGCTGCTGGTCGCCGCCGATGATGCCGGTCGGGTCGTGGCGACCCTGCAGCTGACCCTCATCCCGGGAATGGCGCGGCGGGGGAGCACCCGCCTGCTTGTCGAGGCCGTCCGCGTCGCGAGTGCCGAACGCTCATCCGGCATCGGCACCGCACTCATGCGGTGGGTGGTGGATGCCGCGGCAGTCGAGCTCGGCGTTTCCCTCGTGCAGCTCACATCGGATGCCGCGCGCGTCGATGCGCACCGGTTCTACCGCAGGCTCGGCTTCGTCGACTCGCACGTCGGGTTCAAGTACGCCGTGCCCTCGGCAACGACCGGCGGCCGATGACGGGTAGTCGTCACGAGCTCTGTCTGGTGAACGGCCAATTCTCCGCGTGCGTGAAGGGGAGAGCGACCACCTGCACGGGGTCCTCGTACAGGATCGTTCCGGGCCCAGCGGTCCGTACCTCGTGCCAGGGAACGTCGTAGCGGTCGAGCAGGTGGAGGTATCCCGCCGTCAGTGCGAGGAGGTCGTGCGCTTCGGTTTTGAACCACGACCGCCCGCCGGGAGGCGCATCCGGACCATAGGCCTCGTTCGGAGCATCGTAGAGGCTGTTGGCGCGATCGTTCGCCGCCCGCCACCAGGCTTCGTCCTCGGGGAGAAGCACCTCGTCGCGCGCCAGCCCGTTTGCGAGGGCGAAGACGCCGGGGAAGCGCCCGTTCCGGTTGGGAATTGCGCTCTGGAATCGGACGAATCGCTGCACACGGCGACGATACCGACGTTCGGCGTCAGGCCGGCGTGCGCAGGGTCAGCCACACGTCGACGTCGTCCTCGCTGTCGAGGGCGAAGCCGTGCCGCTCGTACAAGCGCCGCGCGGCGCTGCCCTGCAGGACGTTGAGGCGCGTCGGTCCGTCGTGCGGCTCGGCGATCACCGACCGCAGAACGATGCTGCCGATGCCTCGCCCTTGCTGGGACGCGGCCACGTAGAAGTGCTCGATCCAGCGGGTGGTGTCGTCTGGGCGGGTCGTGATGCAACCGGCATCCGTCCCCTCGACGACGATGATGCGGGTCCACTCGGGGCGGAAGCCCGCGCGCATGCGCTCGCGCACCCGGTGCTCGTCGAAGCGGCCGAGGCGCTCGAGGTCGGCACGCAGCACGTCGGCGCGCAGCTCGACGAGCCACTCGATGTCGGCCGGGACAGCGGGGCGGAGGGTGACGTCCATCGCGTCGAGTCTATGGACCGACCGGATCAGGGTTACTCGGCCTCTGTGGCGGGAGTCCAGGCGTAGTAGGTGCCGTCGTTCTCCGCCACTGCCCACTCGCCGCAGACGGCGACGCGGTCGATCGCGTAGACATCGAGGCCCGACGTGATCTCCATGGTGGGGGCCGAGAGTCGCTCGACCTCGGCGCAGTCCGCCGCGAGGCCCGTGTCGCTCGAGAACACGATCGATTCGGCTTCGGCGCGGGTCGAGACGACGCGCGTGAGCTCGCGTGCATCGGCGGGCAGCCACGCGGGAGCCTCGCCGCGCGCCTGCGCCAGCTCCTTCGCGGTTTCATAGGTGCTCTCGACGCTCCCGTAGGCGACGGTTTCGATGGCAGCGCAGCCCGACAGCGTCAGCAGGATGGCGGCCATGCCGAGGGCGGCGGCGCCGGGCGGGAGGTCGCGGGGAAGGCGGGTCTTCGTCATGTCATCGACGCTACGAACCACCGCCGCCTCCGTCGTCGCCCCGACGGATGAGCGACATCAGCCTCGCGGATGACGTCTACTTCCACTCGCCTTCCCAGGTGTAGAGGTCGTCGGTGACGGCATACTCGCGAAGCTCGGCGATTCTGCCGTCGCGCTGGGTCGCGATCGTCGCCCCCAGAAATGAGTGGTCCGCGCCGTCCTGGTGGTATTCGAACCGCCACTCGGCCACGAGCTGGTCTCCGTTCTGGAACTCGTTCGAGATCGTCCAGTCGAGAACGCGCGAGCCTTGTTCGTTCCACTTCTCGCACCACTCCCGCACGCGTTCTCGGCCGTAGTACACCGGCCCGAAGCTCTCGGTGATCACGACATCCTCCGTGACGGTCTCGACGATCCGCTCCGTGTCGTTCGTCTTCCAGGCTGCGATGTAGTCGGTGAGAGCGCTCATCCGACCATTCAACAACCGGGGTTCACGCCGGCGCATCCGACGGTGTTTGCGCCGACAGCGAAGGCGACTCGTCCGCGCGAGGCGATGGCTGTTGACTGGCGGGCATGAGACGGATCCTCGTGCTGGGCGGAACCGGATGGCTGGGTCGCGAGATCGCGCGACGGGCGCGCGACAGCGGAGCGGAGGTGGTGTGCCTGGCGCGTGGCGAGTCGGGGTCAGCGCCGGACGGTGCGCGACTCGTGCGCGCGGACCGATCGCGCGCCGGGGCTTACGACGGTCTCGGGGGTGAGTGGGATGAGGTGGTCGAACTCGCCTCTGAGCCGCAGCTCGTCGAGTCGGCTCTCGACGCGCTCGCGACCCACGCGGCGCACTGGACTCTCGTCTCGACCGTGTCGGTCTATGCGGACAACAGCACGCCCGGCGCCGACGAGACGGCGCAGCTGGTCGAACCGCAGAACCTCGCCGAGTATCCCGACGCGAAGGTGGTCGCCGAGCGCGCCTCCGCGGCCAAGCTTGGAGACCGCCTGCTCATCGCCCGGCCCGGCCTGATCGCGGGTGCGGGTGATCCGAGCGACCGCCTTGGCTACTGGCCGGCTCGGCTGCACCGCGGCGGCAGCGTGCTGGCTCCGACGATGAGTCAGCGATTCGTGCAATTCATCGATGTCGAAGACCTCGCCGACTGGATCGTCCGCGCGGGAGAGGCTGGCCTCACCGGAGAATTCAACGCCGTCGGTGAGGCTCACACCATGGATGACTTCTTTCGTGCCGCGCGGTGGGTCGCCGGGTTCGACGGTGAACTCATCGCGGTCGACGACGACGAGCTCCTCGATCTCGACGTGCACTACTGGGCCGGCCCCCGGTCTCTTCCGTTGTGGCTGCCGCTCGAGGCCGCGGGCTTCGCTCAGCGAGACGGAAGCGCCTTCGCCGCGGCGGGAGGCCGATCGCGACCCCTCGCAGACACCCTGACCCGCGTGCTGACGGACGAGATCTCACGGGGAATCGACCGTCCTCGGCGCTCCGGACTGACGTCGCGCGAGGAGCAGGTCGTCCTGGCTGCCGTTCGTCGGTTGTCCGAGGAGTGAGCCCGGGGTGAAGTATCGAGGTGGGTAGCCTGCGCTGAGAGGCAGATTCATGTCAGTGCCTCGACGGCGAGCGGCCGGCCGGTGAGGCGGCCAGTGAGGACGATCATGACGAGTGCCTGGGTAGACCGATGGGTCACGGGGTGGTGCATTTCGCGGCAGATGCAACGATGCCGCGACGGCGACAGCTGGCTCGTCGAGGTCGGGGCAGACGACCGTTCCCAGGAACGCATCGTGTCGACGGCGTCGCTGACAGAAGTCGACCGCCTGGTCGCAGCGACGAGCGCACCCGATGTGTGGCTGACTCTCGTCGGTGAACTCGACGCGTCGATGCGTGACGCTGTCGCTGTTCTCGATCCCGCGAACACGAGCGAGTGCATGATGAGCGCGTATATCCAACCGGGCATCGTGCCGACCGAGGTCGCGATCGAGCAGGACGGTGCGGTTGCGTACGCCCGAATTCACGTGGACGGGGAGCTCGCAGCCCGCGGGCAGGTCGCTGTGGATGCCGGCGACGCCGTGTTCGATCGCATCAGGACGACCTCGGCATTCCAACGCCGAGGTCTCGGGAGACTGGTCATGACCGGCCTCACAGCCTGGGCTGCCGAGCGTCAAGCAACGACGGGAATCCTCGTGGCGAGCGCCAGTGGACGCAAGCTCTACGAGAGCCTCGGATGGTCTCAGGTCGCTCCCATCGCGATGTTCCGCGGGCGGGGTGACGAGCGAGGCTGATTCCCTGGGGCCCGTGTCGCCGTGATCAGCGCTTCGCCGGACACACCCTGGCCGTCAGCGCGAAACCTCACTCGCGTTCGCGGTCGGATATCTCGCCTCTACGCATGAGGTCGCGATCCAACCATCTGGACCCCAGATAGGCGAAGAAGGCGATGACGAGTAGGCCGACGAGCGTGGTCGACCACCACGGCACGAATGGCTCGATGACCGTGGCCACGAGGAAATATGCGGCCAGGATGCCGATCACTGTGAGCGCGCGCGGGACGGTACCGAACAGTGCGCGCCACGCTTGGATGCTGAGCGTTCTTCTCATGAGGTCCACTGACAACAGCCGTCATTGACGTCCATCGCACGAGCCACGCAGGGCTCGAAAGCACGCGACGCGTGGGTCAGAGCCGTCGCCGCCGCGGGGTGAGCCGCACGTGCGGCAGCGGTGGGGCCGGGATGCGCTCGTCGCCGTGGCCGACGACGTGACCGAACCGATCGGATGCCGCCTCCCACTCCTCGCGGGCGACCTCGATCTCGTCGTGGCTGCGTCCGACGAAGTTCCACCACATGACGATCTCGTCGCCGAACGGCTCACCTCCCAGGAGGAACACCGTCGCCTCCTCGTCGCCGGCGGTCAGGCGGATGCCGTCACGGCCGTCACCGAGGTACAGCAGGGCGCCGGGCGCGACAGCATCCGGTGCCGCGGCATCCTCGCCGTCGACCCGAACCGAGCCGAACACCGGCACGACGGCGTACTCCCACGCGGTCTCGAGGGGCAGCTCGACGACCGTCCCGGCGGGCAGCCGCAGCTCGGCTCCGACGATGGGCGTGTGCATCGTCGCGGGAGAGACGGCCCCGGCGAGCTCGCCGACGACGACGGTCGCCACAGCCCCGCCGCCGAGGTCGAGCTCGGGCAGGTCGGCGTGCCGTTCGAACTCGGGCGCCCCATGGCGGCGTTCCTCGGGGAGGGCCACCCACAGCTGCAGGGCATCGAGCGGGATCGGCTCGTCGCCGACGGAGTACTCGGAGTGGGCGATACCGGCGCCGCTGGTCATGATGTTCAGCGCACCGCGCTCGATGACGACGTCGCTTCCGAGCGTGTCGCGGTGATGCACCTCGCCGGCGAGCGGCCACGTGACGGTCTGCAGCCCGATGTGCGGATGCGGCTCGACACGCATCCGCGTGCGCTGCGGGCCGAAACGGTCGAGGAAGCACCAGGCGCCGACGAGCGGCAGATCGCGCTGCGGCAGGAAGCGATGCACCGACATCGCGCGCACGCCGCCGAGCGGCACCTCGCGTGCCTCGAGCAGCGCCCGTCGTGGACCGGGGGAGCCTGTCCCCGGGTCTTCGTCGACGGGCGCCGTCTCGGCGTCGAAGCGGGTCACGCCGACGGTTCCGCCGGGGCAGCGGCGCCCGCGGCATCCTCGTCGCGCCAGTCGACCTGCAGACCGGCGACCTCGTTCTCGCGCAGGAACTTCACGATGAACGGGCATTCGGGAACGACGGTCTCGCCGCGCCGCGCGACATCGGCGAGGGCATCACGTGCCAGCGTCTTGCCGAGGCCGCGTCCGCCGAACTCCTTCTCGACCACGGTGTGGTCGAACACCAGTCGGCCCTCGTCGTCGCGGCGGAACGCGGCGTATCCCGCCGCCGCGCCGCCGACCGTCAGGTCGTATCGGTCGTTTGCATCGTCACGGGTGACGGTGATGGTCTCGTCGGTCATGGGGTCTCCTCATCGGTCCCCTCCACGGTAGAGCCGCACGAGACCATTACGACCAAATTCCGGCAACGGTTCGGAGCGTCCGCCTAAGCTGGGAAAACGCAATGAAGCGCCTTCCCCCAGGAGAACCGATGCCTCGATCCTCGTCCGACATCGTCACCGACCCGAAACTGCCGCCGGTCGCCGTCTCCGACGACCAGCTCCGCGCCGCCGCGCGGTGGACGCCGCTGAAGGTCGTGATCTGGATCGCGATCGCCCTGCTCGGCGGCCTCGCCTGGGTCATGCTCGCCGTCGTCCGCGGCGAGACGGTCAACGCCATCTGGTTCGTCTTCGCCGCCGTCTGCACCTACCTCATCGGCTACCGCTTCTATTCGAAGGTCATCGAGCGCTACCTGCTGCGCCCCGACGACCGGCGCGCGACCCCGGCCGAGGTCAAGCAAGACGGCAAGGACTACGTGCCGACCGACCGCCGCGTGCTCTACGGCCACCACTTCGCCGCCATCGCCGGCGCCGGTCCGCTCGTCGGCCCGGTGCTCGCGGCGCAGATGGGGTTCCTCCCCGGCACGATCTGGATCATCGTCGGCGTCGTCGTCGCGGGCGCCGTGCAGGACTACACCGTGCTCTTCTTCTCGATGCGACGCGGCGGCCGGACGATCGGCCAGATGGCACGCCAGGAGCTCGGCCGCATCGGCGGAACCGCCGCGATCGTGGCATCCCTGCTCATCATGCTGATCATCGTCGCGATCCTCGCTCTCGTCGTCGTGAACGCGCTCGGCGAGAGCCCGTGGGGAGTCTTCTCGGTATCGATGACGATCCCGATCGCCCTCTTCATGGGCGTCTACCTGCGCTACCTGCGGCCCGGCAAGGTCACCGAGGTGTCGATCATCGGATTCGTGCTGCTGATGGGCGCGATCATCGCCGGCGGCTGGGTCGCCGACACCGCGTGGGGCCAAGAGATCTTCCACCTCGACCGCACCGTCATCGCGTGGGGCATCATCATCTACGGCTTCATCGCCGCGGTGCTGCCCGTCTGGCTGCTGCTCGCCCCGCGCGATTACCTGTCGACGTTCATGAAGATCGGCGTCATCGTGATGCTCGCCGGTGCGATCGTGCTCGTCCGCCCCGAGATCTCGGTGCCGGCGGTGACGATCTTCGGCGAGAACGGCCTCGGCCCCGTGTTCGCAGGGCCCCTCTTCCCGTTCCTCTTCGTCACGATCGCCTGCGGTGCGCTGTCGGGATTCCACGCGCTGATCGCTTCGGGGACGACGCCGAAGCTCGTCGAGAAGGAGCGCCAGACGCGCTTCATCGGATACGGCGGCATGCTCATGGAGTCGTTCGTCGCGATCATGGCCCTCGTCGCCGCGATCTCGATCGACCAGGGCATCTACTTCGCTATGAATGCTCCGTCGGCGGCGACCGGCGGCACCGTCGAGGGCGCGGTCGCCTTCGTCAACTCGCTCGGCCTCGCCGGGGTCGAGATCACCCCCGATCTGCTGATCTCGACCGCAGCCGACGTCGGGGAGGAGTCGATCGTCTCGCGCACCGGCGGCGCGCCGACCCTCGCGCTCGGGCTCGCGCACATCATGCAGCAGGCGCTCGGCGGACAGGCGATGATGTCGTTCTGGTACCACTTCGCGATCATGTTCGAGGCCCTGTTCATCCTCACCGCCGTGGATGCCGGAACCCGCGTCGCCCGCTTCATGCTGCAGGACTCCATCGGCGCCTGGATCCCGAAGTTCCGTGACGTGTCGTGGCGTCCGGGCGTGTGGATCACGACGGCGATCATGGTCGCCGGCTGGGGCGCCATCCTCATCCTCGGCGTCACCGACCCGCTCGGCGGCATCAACACCTTCTTCCCGCTGTTCGGCATCGCGAACCAGCTGCTGGCCGCGATCGCGCTCGCCGTCGTGCTGGCGATCGTCGCCAAGCGCGGACGGTCGTACGTGAAGTGGATTTGGATCATCGCGGTGCCGCTGGCCTTCACCGCCGTCGTGACGATCACCGCGTCGGCGTACAAGATCTTCTCGCCGGTGCCCGCCATCGGCTACTGGGCGAACCACTTCCGCTACCGTGACGCCCTCGCGTCGGGCGACGAGAGTCTGGGGCCCGTCGCGACGGTCGAGGCGGTCATCCGCAACACCGGGGTGCAGGGCACGCTGTCGATCATCTTCGTCGTCCTCGCGATCATCGTCATCGTCTCGGCCGTCGTGGTGGCCGTGCGCGCGATCGTGCGGGGCGGGGGCGAGGAGACCGAAGACCCCGCGGCGCCGTCCCGCCGCTTCGCGCCGGCCGGCTTCATCCCCACCGGCCCCGAGCGCGAGCTCGAGAAGGAGTGGGAGCCGCTGCTCGCCGAAGAGCGGGCCGAGACCGCCCGCCGGGGGCATTGACCGATGGCGCTCGCGCACAACTCCTCAGAATCGGCGCCTCTCGGCCTGGCAACCGCGGTTTCCGCGCCGCAGCGCACCGGATCGAAGGAGTTGTGTGCGCGCGCCGGTCGGGCTGTTCGCCGGGCCGCCCGCGCCGTGCACTGGTACGTCACCTCGCTCATGGGAGACAACGCCTACGCGACGTACCTCGCGCACCAGCGCCGGACGCACCCCGGCACCCCGCCCCTCACCGAGCGGCAGTTCTGGCGCGAGCGCATGGACGACCAGGACCGCAACCCGGGTGCGCGCTGCTGCTGACCGAGTGACGATGGAGGAGTGACCCGAACCCCCTCCTCCTCGCGCGCCGGCCGTTCCGCGCTCGCCGCCGCCCTGGCCGGGGTGCTCGCGTTCGCCGCCGGGTGCGCTCCCGAGCCCGGCCCGGCTACCCCGACGACGTCTGCCCCGAGCCCGACCGGGTCGACCGCCGCGACCGAGCCCCCCGCCACCCCGTCCGACCCCGCCGCGGCGCTCGGGCTCGCGGGTTGCGTCGGCCAGGTGCTCATGGTCGGCACCCCGGTCGACACGGTCTCGCCCGATGCCGCTGCGGCGATCCGCGACCGCGGCGTGGGTGGGTTGTTCCTCCACGGCCGTTCGAGCTCGGGGGTCGATGCCACGGCGGCGCTCGTCGCGCAGTTCCGCGACCTCGCCCCCGAGGGCGACCCGAGGCTCTGGGGCGCCACCGACCAGGAGGGTGGCGAGGTGCAGGTGCTGAGCGGGCCCGGGTTCGACGAGATGCCCTACGCCATCCGGCAGGCCGACCTCGGTCCCGACGCGCTCCGCACCGCTGCGGCCACGTGGGGTGGGCAGCTGGCTGCGGCGGGCATCGACGTCAACCTCGCCCCGGTGGCAGACATCGTCACGAGCTCCGAGACCCGCCTCGACAACCCGCCCATCGGCGCCCTCGGCCGGCAGTACGGGTACGACGAGCAGACCGTCGCCGCGGGTGCCGGGGCGTTCGCCGACGGGATGCGCGGCGCCGGTGTGCTGCCGACGTTCAAGCACTTCCCGGGGCTCGGCCGGGTCGACGCGAACACCGACTACACCGCCGAGGTGCTCGACACCGTGGTCTCGGCGGACTCGCCCGACGTCGACGTCTACCGCGAGCTGACGGAATCCGGTCCGTCGCTCGTCATGGTCGGCACCGCGCGGTATCAGAACATCGATCCCGACACCCCGGCTGCGTTCTCTTCGGCGGTGCTCGACCTGCTGCGCGATCGCGTCGGCTTCGACGGCGTCGTCATCACCGACGACCTCTCGGCCGCGGCCGCCGCGGAGATCGTCGCCCCGGGCGACCGGGCCGTCGAGGCGCTGTCGGCGGGGGTGGACATCGTGCTGGCGTCCGCCGACCCGACGGTGCTTCCCGCGATGTACGACGCGGTCCTCGCGCGGGCGCAGTCCGACCCGGGGTTCGCCGAGCGCGTCGACGAGTCGTGCGGCCGGGTGCTCGCCGCGAAGGATGCCGGCACGGCCGGCTGATGCTGCGGGTGGGGCAGCGCGCACTGCCCCACCCGCCTCGGCTCAGTCCCCGGTGAGACGCGCGTGCGACCAGGTGCTCGTCGCCGAGCCGTCGGTCGCCGTCAGCTGGAACGAGGCGTCGTCGAGGTCGAAGCCGAGCGTGACCGACGCGCCGGCGGCATCCCACCGCAGCTCACCGCGAGCGCCCCGCAGATCGTGCGAGAACGTGCCGGTGAAGGCGGGGTGGGTGGCGCGCAGCCGGAGCGCGTCGAGCTGCAGTCCGACGACCGGTCGCGCCAGCGCGGCGTCGATCTCGTCGGGCGTGTAGTGGTGCCGGTTGACGTCGCGGCCGACGCCGGTGGACCGCAGCAGCTCCATGTCGTTCTCGCCGGCGAGCAGTCCGACGTAGTAGACCTGCGGGATGCCCGGCGTCATGATCTGCAGCAGCCGGGCCAGCGCGTATCGCCGGTCGTCGCGGCCGAGCGCGTCGTAGAACGTGCAGTTGACCTGGTAGAGGTCGAGGTTGGATGCCGCGGCCCCGGTCGCCTGGCGGCTGGTGCCGCCGCTGGCGTCGTGGATCGCCTCGACGAGGGCGTCGATCTGCTCGGGTTCGAGCAGTCCCGGTTCGCCGGGCGCGAGGTCGCTCACGCCGACGTCGATGATCCCGATGCCGTCGTGGGTGTCGAGGACCGTGATGGAGTTGGCGGGGCGGATCTCGAGCCAGCGCGCGAGGGGCCGCGTGTCGAGCGCGTGCAGTGCGTGCAGCACGAGGGGCGGGAGCGCGAAGTCGTAGACGTAGTCGACGGTCTGAGCGATCGCGATCTGCTGAGTGTGATGCCCGTGGATCTCGAGCAGCACCTGGGCGCCCCGATCATGCGCGAGCTCGAGGATGCGCTGCGTGTAGCGCTCGGTCGCCTCCGTCATGAAGCAGCTGGTGCCGGCTTCCTTGCCCGTGTACCCGACGGCGTCGAGCCGGAGCATCGTCGTGCCGCCCGCGACGAGAGCGTCGATGACCGCGGTCAGGTACTCCCATGCGGCGTCGGTGCGCAGGTCGATGTCGATCTGCTCGGACGTGAACGTGGTCCACACCAGCCGCAGCCGGTCGCCGAGGACCATGGCGGTGAAGGGGAGGCCCGGGCGCGGGCGGTAGATGCGGGTGAGGTCGGCCTCGGTGACGCCGTCGGGGAACACGGAGTCGAGCGTGAGGAACATCGGTGCGAAGGGCGAGGCGTCGCCGCGGCGGCGGACGTCGGCGAAGGCAGCGGAGTCGGCGGAGACATGGTTGACGATGAGGTCGCTCATGACCGTGTGGGTCTCGCTCAGCAGGCGGACGTCGTCCCACGTTCCCAGCCGCGGGTCGATCGAGGCGTGGTCGACCGGGTCGAAGCCGGCATCCGCGCCGTCGAACGGGGTGAAGTAGGGCAGCAGATGGACGCCGCCGAAGACGCCCGACAGGCGTGTGGCGAGCAGCTCGCGGATGGCGGTGACGGTGCCGCCGAGGCGGTCGACGTAGGTGATGAGCTGGGGGGAATCGGGGTTCATGGTTCGTGGGGTTCTTCCGAGCGGGGTCAGATGCGGTGGAGGAGGCGGCGCAGCCACTCTTCGCGGGCGCGTCGCGCATCGCGGGCGAGTACGGTCCACGGCGCGAGGAAGTCGAAGGCATGCGCCCCGCCGGGCCAGACGTGCAGTTCGGCGTCGCCGCCGTCGGCCCACATCCGGCGGGCGAAGGCGACGCATTCGTCGCGGAACGTCTCGGCGGAGCCGACGTCGATGAAGGTCGGGGGCAGCCCCGCGAGCGAGCCGGCCACGGCGGGCGACGCGTACGGCGGCACCTCGCCCTCGACGCCGGAGAGGTACGCGGCCCAGGCGGTCGCGTTCGCGTCGCGATCCCACGAGCCGTGGCCGGCCATCTGCCGCGCCGACTCCGAGTCGGAGCGATGGTCGAGCATCGGGCAGAGCAGCACGAGCCCCGCTATGCGCGGGCCTCCGCGATCGCGAGCGAACAGGGCCGTGGCCGCGGCGAGACCGCCCCCGGCGCTGACCCCCGCGACGATGATGCGGTCGCCGTCCAGCGCGTCGGGCGCCTCGGGCCCGGCCAACCAGCGCAGGGCCGCCGCGGCGTCTTCGAGAGCCGCGGGATACGGGTGCTCGGGCGCGAGCCGGTACTCCACCGAGACGACGGCGCACCCGGTGCGCTCGGCGAGCGCCGCCGTGGCCGGCATGTCCGAGTCGGCGGTGCCCGCGATCAGCCCGCCTCCGTGCAGGTGCAGGATGACGGGGACCGGTCGCCGGACGACGACGGGCGTGTAGACCACGACGCCGACCGCCGGGTCGTCGTCATTCCATCCGGGCACGAGCAGCTCCTCGCGCTCGAACGCGCCGTGGGCGGTGAGCTCGACCAACGGTGCCGCGACCCCGGACTGGCGCACGCGCGGGATCTCGTCGCTGCTCATCGATACGACCACGAGGTCGTCGAACTCGACGAGAGCGCGGGCGACGGCGTCGTCGAAGGGAGGTCGTGCGACATCCGTCATCCCTTCACCGCCCCCTGCAGCAGTGCCGCCACGAACTGACGCTGGAAGATCAGGAACACCAGGAGCGTCGGCAGCAGGATCAGGATCGATCCGGCGCACAGCAACGGGATGTCGGTGCCCCACTGCCCCTGGAACGCGCCGAGCGCGCCGGCCATCGTCCGTTTGGTGGGGTCGTCGACGAGGACGATCGCCAGCAGGAACTGGTTCCAGGTCCACAGGAACAGCAGGATCGCGAGCGATGAGATCGCGGGGCCCGACAGCGGCACGTGGATGCGCCAGAACAACTGCCACGTCGTCGCGCCGTCGATGCGCGCGGCCTCGGTCAGCTCGTGCGGCATGTTGACGAAGTGCGCCCGCATCCACATCACCGCGAACGGCATGAACAGACCGATCAGCGGCAGGACGATCGCCAGCTGGGTGTTGAGGAGGCCGTAGCCCTTCATCTGGTAGTAGATCGGCACGATGATGCCCTCGAAGGGCAGCGTCAGGCCGAGGACGAACAGCACGAAGATCGCACGGGCGAACGGCACGCGCAGGTGGCCCAGCGCGAAGCCGGCGAGCGTCGCGATGACGAGCGAGATCGGCACGACGCCGAGCTCGATGAGAGCGCTCGAGCCGAGCATCTTGAGCATGTCGGCCGACTGGAACGCGAGGGCGAAGTTGTCCCAGTGCGGGGTCTCGGGCCATGACAGGCCCTTCGGGTACGTGCCGGGCTCGTGGAGCGCGGTGACGAAGAGCGTGATGAACGGGATGATCGTGAACGCCATCACCACGATCAGGACGATGCGGCCCGTCCAGGCCTCGACGGCGGAGGTTCTCATGCGTCTTTCTCGTTTCCGCGCGTGATGCGGTTCAGGGGCAGGACGATCACCAGGACGAGCACCGTCAGCACGACGGCGAGCGCGGAGGCCTGGCCGACCTCGCGCTGGAAGAACGCGAGGTAGTAGATCTCGAGACCGGGCACCGTGGTCGAGCCGCCGGGCCCGCCCTGCGTGGAGATGTAGATGATGTCGAAGCTGCGGAGCGCGTTGATCACGGTGATGAGGATCGCGACGCCGAGCTCCTGGCGCACCGCGGGCAGTGTCACCGTGAAGAACTCGCGGATCGGTCCCGCGCCGTCGATGCGGACGGCCTCGTACAGGGCCGGATCGATCTTGGTCATGCCCGAGAGCATGAGCAGCATGCACAGGCCGAGGGAGACCCAGGCCCCGATGACGCCCACGGCGGGAAGGGCGGTGTCGAAGTCGCCGAGCCAGGCGCGGGTGACGCCGCCGAGGCCCACCAGGCGCAGCGCCTGGTTGACCAGACCGTCGGCGGCGAGCAGCCACGTCCACATGATGCCCGCCGCGACCAGGGGAATCACCTGCGGGAGGAACAGCACGGTGCGCGAGACACCGGCCAGACGGCTGCCGCCGAGCTTGCGGATCAGGGCCGCCGAGACCAGCCCGAGGATCACCGGCACGATCGAGAAGTACAGGATGAGCTTCAGAGCGTTGAGGATCGGGACCAGCAGCGTCGAGTCGGTGAAGATCCGGATGTAGTTGTCGAAGCCCGCCCACGTGGCGGTGGTGATGCCGTCCCAGTCGTAGAACGAGTACTGGACGGTCGAGCTGAGCGGGATGAGCACGAACATCGCATACGCGATGAGCGCGGGGGCGATCAGGGCGAGACCGATCGACCTCTCGCGCAGGCGCCGCGGGGAGACGCGGCGCCTGCGCGGCCGAGAGGCCGATGAGTCCCGGGATGCCCGGCGGTCGCCGAGCTGTCCGGTGACGGTCATCGGAGCGGCCTACTCCTTCTTCTGGCTGAGGTAGTCGGACTGCACCTTGGTCAGCAGGCCGTCGGCGGTCTGCTTGCCGGCGAACAGCTCCTGGAGGTTCGGGGTCAGCGTCTTGGCGTAGATCGACCCGGTCGCGTTGGCGATGAAGTCCATCGAGCCGTTGTTGGCCGAGAGCTCGGCGCCCGCCGCGAGGGTCTCGGCCGTCACGCTGCCCTCCGCGATCTCGGGCATGAAGGCGTCGGCCGGGCCCATGGGGTGCGAACCGCCGGATTCGACGGCGATGGTGCGCGCCGTCTCGTCGGTGGCGACCCAGTTGAAGAAGAACGCCGCGCAGTCGGGCTCGTCCGCGTAGGCCGAGACGCCGTACGTCGTCGGCGCCGACATCGCGCCGACCTGGCCGCCGGTCTCGACCGGGGGCATGAGGAAGAAGCCGACGTTGTCGGGCATCTGCGCGTCGAGGTTGCCCGACTCCCAGTCGCCGTTGAAGATGAAGACGCTCTCGCCGCCGATGAAGCGGCTCATCATCTGCGAGTAGTCCATCGAGTTGATGTCGGGGGCGAAGAAGCCGGCATCGATCCAGCCCTTCAGGTGCTCCGCCGCCTCGAGGTTCTCAGGGGTGTCGATCGTGGCGTCGTCCTTGAGGAAGATCCAGTCGTTGATCTTGCTGGGCTCGCCGTACGAGGCCATGAGGGCCTGCAGTGGGAAGGCGAGGCCTCCGGTTGCGCCGCCATTGAACTGCGCGACGGGCGTGAGCCCGGCATCCTTCGCGGCCTGCAGGTAGCCGTCGAGCTCGGCGAGAGTCGCGGGCGGCTCGGTCATGCCCGCCTGCGCGGCCAGGGTCTTGTTGTAGAACACCCCGGTGACGGAGTAGTTGATGCCCATGCCGTAGAGCGGGCCGTCGCCGCGCTGTCCGTTCTCGTCGACCCGCAGCTGCTCGAGCTGCGACGACGGCCACTGGTCCCAGCCGTAGGCCTCGGCGTAGGGATCGAGGTCGTAGAGGAGGTCGCTGTCGACCAGATCGACGATCGTGGGGAGGCGCATGATGTCGGGCGGCGAGTCGACCAGCACGCGGGGTGCGTTCTGGGTGATGACGGCGAACTGGTCTTCGCGCAGGTTCACCGTGACGTTCGGGAACTGCTTCTCGAACTCGGTGGCCAGGTCGCTGAAGACCGGGAAGCCCGTCTCGACGTAGGCGTCGAGGGTGACGTCATCCGTTCCGCACGTCGTCTGGATCGGACCGCCGGATGCTGCGCCTTCGCCGGCGGGCGCGGCGCTGGGCGGAGCGCAGGCCGAAAGGGTGACCGCGACGGCGAAGCCGGTCGCCGCGGTGGTGAGAACACGTCGTCGCATTCGTGTCGACATCATCGTCTACCTTCTGTGGGTGGTGGAGGGGCAGGTGCTGCTAACACGAAATAGCACCTGGGCTAAAACGTACTAGCCGATGGCGCTTCTCCGCAATCGCGGCATACTGAAGCTGCACCGGAGCGAAAGGGGGAGAGATGAACCGCAAACGCGTGACGCTGGCACAGGTCGCCGCGGAGGCCGGGGTAGCGGCCTCGACCGCATCCCTCGTCCTCGCCGGTCGCGGCAGCGAGGTGCGCCTGTCGCAGGCCCTGCAGGACCGGGTGCGCGCCGCCGCCGAGCGGCTCGGCTATCGTCCCAACGCCGTCTCGGTCGGACTGCGCACGGGCAGCACGCGCACCCTCGCGTTCATCTCCGACTCGGTCGCCTCGTCGCGACTGGCCGGCGAGATGATCAAGGGCGCCATCGACGCCGCCCGGGCCCGGGGCTTCCTCGTCTTCGTCGGCGAGACCGGCGGCGACGTCCAGCTCGAACGGCAGCTGCTCAACGCCATGTTCGACCGGCAGGTCGACGGCCTCGTCCTGGCCTCGATGATCACGCACCGCCGGGCGCTGCCACCCGAGGCGACCCGCAGCCCCGCCGTGCTGCTGAACCTCGAGGTCGACGGGGCGACGGATGTTCCCCGGGTGCTTCCCGACGAGTACGCCGCCGGGCGCCAGGCCGTCGGGCACCTGCTCGAGCGCGGCCACCGCGACATCCACCTCATCGGCGCCGGCCCCACGGAAGACGACGTGCCGCCGTTCTCGCTCGGTGCGCAGCAGCGGCTGCACGGCATCCTCGATGCCCTGCGGGATGCCGGACTCGAGCCGGCCTCGGGAAGCCCTGTGGTCCAGTGGCTGCCGCCCGAGGGGTTCCGCCTGACGTCGCAGCTGCTCGACGGGGGAGTCGTGCCGCAGGCACTGATCTGCTTCAACGACCGTCTGGCGATGGGTGCGTACCAGGCGCTCGGTGAGCGGGGACTCGCGGTGCCCGACGACGTGTCGGTCGTGTCGTTCGATGACGTCTCGTTCGCCCAGTGGCTGCGGCCAGGACTCACGACCTTCGCCCTGCCGCACCGGGCGATGGGCAAAAAGGCCGTCGAGCTGCTCATCGACCGGGTCGAGGCATCGAAGGGTGGCACGGGTGGGGGCGAGGCGCCGGTGGCCCCGGCGCTGCTGCCCATGCCGCTGCGTGTCCGCGCGTCGGTGCGGCAGCTCGACGAGGCCGCCGTTCCGCAGGCGTAGGGCAGACTCGAGGGATGATCTCCGTGCCGCTGCTCGACCTCATCGGCCCGGATCCCTCCGACGACGCGATCTACGACGCCTTCACGACCTGGGCGGAAGGGCGGGGCCTCACCCTCTACCCGGCGCAGGACGAAGCGGTCATCGAACTCGTCTCGGGTGCGAACGTGGTGCTGGCCACGCCGACCGGCACGGGCAAGTCGCTCGTCGCGGTCGCGGCGCACGCGACATCCGTCGCCCGCGGTGGGCGCACGTACTACACCGCCCCGATCAAGGCGCTCGTGAGCGAGAAGTTCTTCGCGCTCGTCGAGATCTTCGGCGCCGAGAGAGTCGGCATGGTGACGGGCGACTCGTCGGTCAACCCCGAGGCGCCGATCATCTGCTGCACGGCCGAGATCCTCGCGAACCTGGCGCTGCGCGAGGGACCCGACGCCGACGTCGACCAGGTCGTCATGGACGAGTTCCACTTCTACGGCGACCCCGACCGCGGCTGGGCCTGGCAGGTGCCGCTGCTGACGCTGCCGCGCGCGCAGTTCCTGCTGATGTCGGCCACGCTCGGCGACGTCACCGACCTCGCCGACGACCTCTCGCGCCGCACGGGCCGGCGGACGGCTCTGGTCACCGGGGTCGAGCGTCCCGTGCCGCTGCACTTCTCGTACGAGCGGCGTCCGGTCCACGACGTCCTCGAGCGGTTGCTCGAGGAGCGCGAAACCCCGGTCTACATCGTGCATTTCTCGCAGGCCGCCGCGCTCGAGCGGGCGCAGGCCCTGTCGAGCGTGAAGATCACGACCCGCGAGCAGCGGGATGCCATCGCCGAGGCGATCGGCGGATTCCGCTTCACGACCGGCTTCGGCAAGACCCTCTCGCGACTCGTGCGCGCCGGCATCGGGGTGCACCACGCCGGCATGCTGCCGCGCTACCGGCGCCTCGTCGAGACGCTCGCCCAGCGCGGGCTGCTCAAGGTCATCTGCGGCACC
This sequence comes from Microbacterium arborescens, assembly GCF_030369635.1. Classification (NCBI taxonomy): domain Bacteria; kingdom Bacillati; phylum Actinomycetota; class Actinomycetes; order Micrococcales; family Microbacteriaceae; genus Microbacterium; species Microbacterium arborescens. Next base: position 240,516 of record NZ_CP128474.1, read on the forward strand.
GACACGCTCGGGGTGGGCATCAACGTCCCGATCCGCACGGTCGTCATCACCGCGCTGTCGAAGTACGACGGGACCCGGATGCGGCAGCTCACCGCCCGTGAGTTCCACCAGGTCGCGGGCCGTGCGGGCCGCGCCGGATTCGACCCGCACGGCAACGTCGTGGTCATGGCGCCGGAGTGGGAGATCGAGAACGCCGTCGCCCTCGCCAAGGCCGGCGACGACCCCGCCAAGCGGAAGAAGATCGTGCGCAAGAAGGCGCCGACCGGGGTCGTCAACTGGGGCGAAGGGTCGTTCGAGCGTCTCGTCGATGCGCAGCCCGAGCCCCTGACGCCGCAGATGCAGTTGACCGCCGCGATGCTGCTCAACGTCATCGGTCGCGGCGGCGACGTGTTCGGCAACGTCCGCTCGCTCGTCTTCGACAACCACGAGCCCCGCGCCCGCCAGTATGCCCTCGCCCGCCGCGCCCTCGCGATCTTCCGCACCCTGGTCGCCGCCGGCATCGTCGAGGTGACGCGCCCCGCGCCCGCGCCGGCGCCTGCCGTCGACTCGCCAAAGAGTGCGGATGTGGCGGGTGCGGCATCCGCATTCTCTGGCGACTCGACGATCAGGCTCACCGTCGATCTGCAGCCGAACTTCGCCCTCAACCAGCCGCTGTCGCCGTTCGCGCTCGCCGCGATCGAGCTGCTGTCGCCCGATGATGCCGAGACAGGTACCGGGCACTACGCGCTCGATGTGGTGAGCGTCATCGAGGCGACGCTCGACGACCCGCGCGCCATCCTGTCGCAGCAGGAGTACAAGGCTCGCGGCGAGGCGGTCGGCGCGATGAAGCGGGACGGCATCGAGTACGACGAGCGGATGGCGCTGCTCGAGGAGATCACCTGGCCCAAGCCCCTCGCCGACCTGCTCTCTCAGGCGTTCGAGACCTTCGCATCGAGCCAGCCGTGGGTCCGCGACTTCGAGCTGTCGCCGAAGTCGGTCGTGCGTGACATGTTCGAGAGGGCCATGTCGTTCGGCGAGTTCGTCTCGTTCTATCAACTCGGGCGCAGTGAGGGGTTGGTGCTGCGGTACCTCAGCGACGCCTACCGCGCGATCCGCCAGACCGTGCCGGCCGAGGCGCGCACCGACGACCTGATGGACCTCATCGAATGGCTCGGCGAGCTCGTGCGCCAGGTCGACTCGAGCCTCGTCGACGAGTGGGAGTCGCTCGCGAACCCGACCGGCGACCCCGACGCCCCGGTGGTACCGCCCGCGCCGCCCTCCGTGCTGACGAACCGGCGCGCGTTCACGGTGCTCGTGCGCAACGAACTGTTCCGCCGCGTTCAGCTGGCGGCCCTGCAGGACGACGAAGCCCTCGAAGCCCTCGACCCCGACGTCGACTGGCCCGAGGTGCTCGACCGCTATTACGACGACCACGACGAGGTCCTCACCGGCGGGGCGGCGCGCTCGCCGTCGCTCTGCGTCATCGACGAGTCCGCGGCCCGTGACGGCCTCTGGCGCGTCGAGCAGATCATCGACGACCCCGCCGGAGACCACGACTGGCGCATCCGTGCCGAGGTCGACCTCGAGCAGTCCGTCGAGGCCGGCACGGCGGTGGTCCGGGTCACCGAGGTCGTCCGCCTCTGACTCCGGCGGGGACGGCGGTGCCCTGCCGGGGCTGCCGGTTGCCGGCTGTGTCTTGCCGCGCTCTGCTGTGTCTTGCCGCGCTCTGCTGTGTCTTGCCGCGCGGGCGTGTGCCGTCGTCAGGCTGAGCGCGGAGCTGGGCCCGGTTGAGGCTCGAGTACAGCTGCTGAGCCTGTTGGCGGGACGTGGTCGGCGGTCCGCGAAGACGGGCGGGAGTGGTCCGCGGCCGTCTGCCCCCGCTCGGTCTCGCCTCCGGTTCGGCGGGCGCGCCGTGCCGTCGACAGGCTGAGCGTGGAGCTTGGCCCGGTTGGGGCCCGGATACCGCGGCTGAGCCTGTTGGCGGGACGCGCCCAGCCGGCGGGTCGGTAGGGCGGGCCGGTAGTGCGTGGAGCCGGCGGGTCGGTAGGGCGGGGCCGGCCGGGCGCCGAGCCGGCGAGCCGGGAGGGCGGTGCCGGCCGAGGGTGGAGCCGGTCGGGTGCGGCGACCGGCCCGGGGCGGGTGGCCAGGCCGGACGGCGGGGAGGAGTACACCGGGCAACGGTGCCGGCGACAGGCTGCGCGCCGGTTTGCGGTGTCGCGGGCGCGACTTCGGGTGAGCCAACCTGTTCACGGGACGCGTCGGGGCGGGGCCGCTGGGTCGCGCGACCGCCGACAGGCTGACTGCCCCGGTGCGGGCTGCGCAGCCGCGGATGTCGCGGGCCCGGGGCATGATGAGGCTGTGGCCACACATCTCGGGTTCCTGCGGGCGATCAACCTCGGCGCGACGCGCGTGTTCCCGAAGGGCGACATCCGCCGCGTGACCGAGGGCGTCGGCTTCGATGACGTCGCCACGCACATCAACACCGGCAACATCCGATTCGAGACGCGGATGCGCTCCCGGGCGAAGATCGAGCGGACCCTCGAGCGGGCGTACGCGGTCGACCGGGGGTTCGACGTTCCGACGATCACGTTCCGGGCCGATGAGTTCGCCGCGCTCGCCGCTGAGGCGCTCGCGGTGAGCGACGCGAACCCGGGCCTGGCCCGTCACTACGTCTACCTGCTCAAGGACGAGCTCGATGCCGACACCGTCGACCGGGTCGAAGCCCTCGCCGCTCCCTCCGGGCGCATGCTCGTGCGGGGTCGCGCGGTCCATGCGCTCCTCGAACCCGGGTACCGCGACGGCACCGTCGACCCGTTGGGCGCGGCGAAGCTCCTCGGTGTCGCGACCAACCGCAACCTCGGCGTCGTCACGACCCTCGCCGAACGGTGGTGCTGACGGGGGCGTGCGACGCCCCTGCGTCTGGGGACGCGCCCAGCAGGATGTCGGATGCCGCGGCTATCGTGAATCGAGTGAGTCGAGAGCAGCAGCCCCGGGATGTCGATCCCTACGCCGACCTCGACTGGAACCCCGACGAGTTCGCGCCACCCGAAGACTTCGACGCACCGCCGCCGCCCGAGTTCGACGGGTACGGCGCCGCTGTCGCCCGCGCCACTCGCGACCGCGCTGCAGCCCCTGAGTCGAGCGCCCCAGCCCGCCGGGCCGCAGCCCCGGCCCGCACCGCACACCCGGGCGCGACCGCAGCTCCCGCCGCCGTCCTCTCCCTCGCCCGTCGCGACTTCGTCGGGACCGACCCGCGCGCGGTGCTCAAAGAGGTCTTCGGCTACGACGACTTCCGCGGCGACCAGGGCGACATCGTCTCGCATGTCATCGGTGGCGGGGATGCCGTCGTCCTCATGCCCACCGGCGGAGGCAAGTCGATCACCTACCAGGTGCCCGCGCTCGTGCGCCCGGGCACCGGCCTCGTCGTCAGTCCGCTCATCGCGCTCATGCACGATCAGGTCGACGCTCTGATCGCCAACGGCGTGCGCGCCGCCTATCTGAACTCCACGCAGTCTCCGGGCGAACGCGCGGGCGTCGAGCAGGCCTACCTCGCGGGCGAGCTCGACCTGCTCTACGTGGCGCCCGAGCGCTTGAGCGTGCCGCAGACGACGCAGCTGCTGCAGCGCGGAGCCCTGAGCGTCATCGCGATCGACGAGGCGCACTGCGTCTCGCAGTGGGGCCACGACTTCCGGCCCGACTACCTTTCCCTCGGCGACCTCGACGAGCGGTTCCCCGGGGTGCCGCGTATGGCCCTCACCGCGACTGCCACCCGCGCAACGCACCAGGAGCTGACCGAGCGGCTTCGGCTGCCGCAGGCGCGTCACTTCGTCGCGAGCTTCGACCGGCCCAACATCCAGTACCGCATCGAACCCAAGGTCGATCCGCGGCGACAGCTCGTCACGTTCATCCGCTCGATGCCCGAGGGCTCGGCCGGCATCGTCTACGCGCTCAGCCGCAAGTCGGTCGAGCAGACGGCCGACTATCTCGCCGCACAGGGGCTCGACGCGTTGCCGTACCACGCGGGGCTGCCGGCCGAGATGCGTGCTGCCCACCAGTCGCGGTTCCTCCGCGAAGACGGCGTCGTCATGGTCGCGACGATCGCGTTCGGGATGGGCATCGACAAGCCCGACGTCCGGTTCGTGGCCCACATCGACCTCCCGAAGTCCGTCGAGGGGTACTACCAGGAGACGGGCCGAGCCGGGCGCGACGGCGAAGCGTCGATCGCCTGGATGGCCTATGGCCTGGGGGACGTCGTGCAGCAGCGGCGCCTCATCGACCAGAGCCCCGGCGACCGCACCTTCAAGATGCGCATGGGGCAACACCTCGACGCGATGCTCGCCCTGTGTGAAACAGTCGCGTGCCGCCGACAGAATCTGCTCGGCTACTTCGGTCAGGACTCCGAGCCCTGCGGCAACTGCGACACGTGCCTCACGCCGCCCGACACCTGGGATGGTCTGATCCCCGCCCAGAAGCTGCTGTCGACGATCATCCGGCTTCAGCGCGAACGCAATCAGTCGTTCGGCGCCGGCCATCTCGTCGACATCCTGCGCGGCGCGTCGACGGAGCGCATCCGTCAGCAGCGCCACGACGAGCTGGCGACGTACGGCCTCGGCTCCGATCTGTCCGACCAGGACTGGCGCAGCGTCATCCGGCAGCTCCTCGCTCGCGGCATCCTCGTCGCCCGCGGCGAGTACGGTGTGCTCGCGGTCGGCGATGCCGGAGCCCCCGTGCTCAAGGGCGAGACCGGCGTTCCGCTGCGACGCGACGTGCTCGGACGAGGGCAGAACAGCGGCGGCTCGCGGGTGCGCAAGGCTGCTGCGGCCGAGCAGGTGGCCGAGGGCGACCGCGACCTCTTCGAGGCGCTGCGCGCGTGGCGTGCCGAGCAGGCGCGCGAGCAGGGGGTGCCCGCCTACATCGTCTTCGGCGACGCGACCTTGCGCGCCCTCGCCGATCGTCGGCCCCGCACCTCGGCCGACCTCGAGGGAATCACGGGCATCGGCGCCAAGAAACGCGAGGCCTACGGCGACGCCGTGCTGGCCGTCGTCGCGTCGCACTGACCGACCGGATGTCGCGGTCGCACAATGCGGGTCGCCGACGTACCGGCATCCCGTTGTACCCATCGTCCAACCCGCTTGGCGAGGTGTTGTGGAAGTTCTACCGTGATTATCGACTCCGATCCTTCCGACGTCGAAAGGCACGCGATGACCGACGCCGCTGTTCGTCCCCACAAGCCCGCAACCGAGAACCGCACCCCCGCCGGGGGAGCTCCGACCGCGCCCCATACCGCGGAGGAGGCGCACGAGGCGCGCATCGACATCGACGCGGTCACCGACATGCTGCTCGGAACCTGGGCGGCGACGCGTCGCGAGGCGCGCGAGATGATCAAGGACCCCGTGTTCTGGCAGATCCCGGGCGAGCCGATGGCTGAGCACCGCGAACGCGTACTCAAGCAGCTCCACCTGCTCGTCGAGCGCGGCGCCTCGGGGCGCGGCTATCCGAAGGAGTACGGCGGCGACGGCGACAACGGCGCGAACCTGGCCGGCTTCCAGGAGCTCGTGCTCGCCGACCCCAGCCTGCAGATCAAGTCCGGCGTGCAGTGGGGCCTCTTCGGCTCGGCCATCCACCAGCTCGGCACGAAGCCCCACCACGACGCGTGGCTGCGCGACGCGATGGAGATGCGCCTGCCGGGTGCGTTCGCGATGACCGAGACCGGGCACGGATCGGATGTCGCTGCCATCGGCACGACCGCCACGTACGACCCCGAGACCGAGGAGTTCGTCATCCATACGCCGTTCCGCGGTGCGTGGAAGGACTACCTGGGCAACGCGGCGGTGCACGGCAAGGCGGCCACCCTCTTCGCTCAGCTCATCACGGGCGGCGTGAACTACGGCGTCCACTGCTTCTTCGTGCCGCTCCGCGATGACGAGGGCAACTTCCTGCCCGGCGTCGGCGGAGAGGACGACGGGGTCAAGGGCGGGCTCAACGGCATCGACAACGGTCGTCTCCACTTCGATCACGTCCGCATCCCGCGCACGAATCTGCTCAACCGCTACGGCGACGTCGCGCCCGACGGCACCTACAGCTCCGACATCGCCAGCCCGGGCCGCCGGTTCTTCACGATGCTCGGCGCACTCGTGCAGGGGCGCGTGTCGCTCGACGGCTCCGCCACGACGGCTTCAGCGCTCGCGGAGTACATCGCCGTGACCTACGCCAACCAGCGCCGCCAGTTCGACTCCGGCGCCGGCACCGAAGAGGTCACCCTGCTCGACTACGGTCGGCACCAGCGCCGTCTGCTGCCGCGGATCGCGCAGACCTACGCGCAGTTCTTCTCGCACGACGAGCTGCTGCAGGCGTTCGACGGCGTGTTCTCGGGCCGCACCGACACCCCGGAGGGGCGCGAGAACCTCGAGACTCTCGCCGCCGCCCTCAAGCCGCTGTCGACGTGGAACGCGCTCGACACGATCCAGGAGTGCCGCGAGGCATGCGGGGGTCAGGGCTTCCTCGCCGAGAACCGCATGGTCGACCTGCACCACGACCTCGATGTCTTCGCCACTTTCGAGGGCGACAACAACGTGCTCCTGCAGCTGGTCGGCAAGAGGCTCCTCAGCGACTACGCCAAGCAGTTCAAGGGCGCCGACGCCAGGTCCCTCGCGAAGTTCGCCGCCGTCTCGACGGCCGAGCGCGTGTTCCACGGTGCCGGTCTTCGCCGCCTCGGTCAGTCGGTAGCCGACTTCGGGCAGATGGCGCGGTCGGTCGAGCTCGGGCTCCGGGCCGAGCAGCAGCACGAACTGCTGACGGGCCGCGTCGAGCAGATGATCGCCGACATCGCCGCCGCTCTCCGTCCCGCGTCGAAGATGTCGCAGCAGGATGCCGCCGCCGTCTTCAACCAGCACCAGTCGGAACTGATCGAGGCCGCACGCGCCCACGGTGAGCTGCTGCAGTGGGAGGCGTTCGCGCAGGGTGTCGAGCGCGTCGGCGACGAGGGCACCCGCCAGGTGCTCGTGTGGCTGCGCGACCTCTTCGGTCTGACCCTCATCGAGCGGCACCTCGCCTGGTACCTGATCAACGGTCGCCTCTCGACTCAGCGGGCAGCCGCCGTCACGAGCTACATCGACCGGCTCTGCGCGCGCCTGCGCCCGCACGCCCAAGATCTTGTCGATGCCTTCGGTTTCGCACCCGAGCACGTCCGCGCTCCCATCGCGTCCGGCGCGGAGGCGGAGCGGCAGCGCGAGGCGCACGAGTACTTCGCCGACCTCGCCGCGTCGGGCAACGCGCCCGTCTCGGAGAAGACGCTCGCGAAGTCGGGAAAGCGGGGCTCCTGAGGCGCGGCCCGGCCATCGGGTCCTTCCGTGTCGGACGCCCTCGCTAGCCTGGCGGAATGGCGCTCGACCTCATCACCGGACCCGACGGCCTGGACCGCTGCGGCTGGGTGGGTGACGACGCCGAGTACCGCCGCTACCACGACGAAGAGTGGGGTCGCCCGCTTCACGGCGACCGTGCGCTGTTCGAGAAGCTGAGCCTCGAAGGGTTCCAAGCGGGGCTCAGCTGGATCACGATCCTGCGCAAGCGCCCGCGCTTCCGCGAGGTCTTCGCCGGCTTCGAGCCGGTGCGTGTGGCGGCATTCGGTGCGACGGAGATCGCGGCTCTCATGGCGGACGCCGGCATCATCCGCAACCGGGCGAAGATCGAGGCCACCATCTCGAACGCGCGGCTGCTGCTCGACGTCGCCGACGGCGAGTTCGACGAGCTCATGTGGTCGTTCGCTCCTGAGGCGGGCCGGCCTCGCCCCGCGACACTGGCCGACGTGCCGCCGGTGACGACGGAGTCCGAGGCGATGAGCAAGGCACTGCGCCGCCGTGGCTTCCGATTCGTCGGTCCGACGACGATGTACGCGCTCATGCAATCGACCGGCATGGTCGACGACCACGTCGAGGGATGCCACCGAACCCTCGCCCTCGACGTCGCGAAGCCCCACAATGGGGAGGTCCGCACCGAGAGGATGTCCGATGGCCGCCGCATCCGCTGAGATCGTCGCCGATTCGCACGAGGTCATCCGCGTCCGAGGCGCGCGCGAGAACAACCTCGACGATGTCGACGTCGACGTCCCGAAGCGACGTCTCACGGTGTTCACCGGGGTGAGCGGCTCGGGCAAGTCCTCGCTCGTGTTCGGCACGATCGCCGCCGAGTCGCGGCGTCTCATCAACGAGACCTATCCCACCTTCGTGCAGCAGTTCATGGCGCAGATCGGGCGGCCCGACGTCGACTCGCTCGAGAACATCAGCCCCGCGATCATCGTCGACCAGGAGCGGATGGGCGCGAACGCGCGCTCGACCGTGGGCACGGCGACCGATGTCCACGCGATGCTGCGCGTGCTGTTCAGCCGCATCGGCGAACCGTTCGTAGGGTCGCCGCAGGCGTTCTCGTTCAACGTGCCCTCGGTGTCCGGCGCCGGCGAGATCACCATCGCCGTGGGCGGCGATGCGGGCCGCGAGCAGCGACGGTCGTTCCAGGTGACGGGTGGCATGTGCCCCGACTGCGAAGGTCTCGGCGAAGTGAGCGACGTGGACATCGATGAACTCGTCGATCGGTCGAAGTCTCTCAACGAGGGGGCCATCCAGGTTCCGGGCTACAACGCCGACGGCTGGATGGTGCGCGGGTACAGCGAGTCGGGTCTGCTCGATCCCGACAAGCCGATCGCCGAGTACTCGGATGCCGAGCTCGCGGACTTCCTCTACAAAGAGCCCACGAAGGTCAAGATCCAGAGCATCAACATGACCTACGAGGGGCTCGTGCCCCGGATCACGAAATCGATGCTGCAGAAGGATCGCGACGCGTTGCAGCCCCACGTCCGGGCTTTCGTCGAGCGTGCGGTGAAGTTCATGCCGTGCTCGGCATGCGGCGGAACGAGACTCAACGCGGGCGCGCGCTCGGCGAAGATCGCCGGCGCGAGCATCGCGGACGCCGCGGCGATGCAGATCACCGATCTGGCCGACTGGCTCGGGGCGATCGACGCCCCCGCCGTCGAGCCGTTGCTGGCCGGCCTGCGAGCCACCGTGCAGTCCTTCATCGACATCGGCCTCGGCTATCTCTCGCTCGACCGCTCATCGGGAACGCTGTCGGGCGGCGAAGCTCAGCGGACGAAGATGATCCGGCATCTCGGGTCGAGCCTGACGGATGTCACCTACGTCTTCGACGAACCGACCGCGGGTCTTCATCCGCACGACGTCCAGCGCATGAACGAGCTGCTGCGGGGGCTCCGAGACAAGGGCAACACCGTGCTCGTCGTCGAGCACAAGCCCGAAGTCATCGAAGTCGCCGATCACGTCATCGACCTCGGTCCCGGGGCGGGACGCCATGGCGGGCGGATCCAGTTCACCGGATCCGTCGCCGAGTTGCGGGCATCCGGCACCCTGACGGGGCGGCACCTCGACCACCGGGCTCAGCTCAAGCCGACGGTGCGGGCGTCGACCGGCGTCATCGAGATCCGTGGAGCGACCGCCAACAACCTCAAGTCGGTCGACGTCGACGTCCCGCTCGGCACCCTCACGGTCGTCACCGGGGTCGCCGGCTCGGGGAAGTCGTCGCTCATCCACGGCAGCCTCGCGGGGCGGGAGGGAGTCGTCGTCGTCGACCAGTCGCCCATCCGAGGCAATCGTCGCAGCAGCCCGGCGACGTACACGGGCCTGCTCGATCCGATCCGGTCGGCGTTCGCGAAGGCCAACGGGGTCAAGCCGGCTCTCTTCAGTGCCAACTCGCAGGGGGCGTGCCCGGCGTGCAAGGGGCTGGGGGTCATCGTCACGAAGCTCGGCATCACCGCATCCGTCGAGACCGAGTGCGACGTGTGCCAGGGGTCGGGGTTCAGTCCCGAGGTCCTCCAGTACACCCTCGACGGGCGAACCATCGCAGACGTGCTCGCGCTGAGCGCAGCCGAGGCGGCCGAGGCGCTGCCCGCACGTGTGGCGGGCGGCATCCTCTCGCGTCTGATCGATGTCGGCCTCGGTTACATCACGCTCGGCCAGGCGCTCAGCACACTCTCCGGCGGGGAACGACAGCGGCTGAAGCTCGCGATCTCGATGGCCACGTCGGGTTCGGTGTACATCCTCGACGAGCCGACGACGGGCCTGCATCTCGCCGACGTCGACAACCTCCTCGCCCTGCTCGACCGGCTCGTCGGCGCCGGCAACTCCGTCATCGTCATCGAGCACCATCAGGCGGTCATGGCGCACGCCGATCACATCATCGACATCGGTCCCGGTGCCGGGCGTGACGGCGGGCAGGTCGTGTTCGAGGGGTCGCCGGCCGACCTCGTGGCGGCCGCCGACACACTCACCGCGCAGCATCTGCGGCGCTACGTCGCGACGAGCGCGGCGCCGGAGCGGTGATGCACACGTCCGCCAGGGTTGACATGGGGAGAACTCCCCATGTCAACCGCCGAATCCGGCACCCCTCTTGACATAGGGTGGTTCCGCAGTTCAACCAGCGCGAGCCCGGAAGCCGGGCCGATGATCGTCGCCCCGGGGGGAGCCGAGCCCAATGAAGTCGACCTCGTGGCTGCGGGCACGCCCGCGAACGCTCATCTCCGCCGGCATCGTGACCGTCGCAGCGCTCACCATCGGCACGCTCGCCGTCGCGTACGAGGGCGAACCCACGACCGAGGTCGACCTCCACGACGGCGGCGTCTGGGTGACGAAGCAGTCGAGCCTGCTCGTGGGGCACTACAACAACGAGTCGCGTGTGCTCGACGGAAGCCTGCGTACGACGTCCGCTGAGTACGACGTCCTCCAGTCGGGTCCTCGCGTGGTCGTGGTCGACTCCGACGGCTCGGCGATGTCGGCGGTCGATCCGGCGAAGGTGGTGCTGTCGGGCACGGCCGAGGTGCAGCCCGGCGCGCAGATCGCCCTCGGTTCCGACACCGTCTCCGTGCTCGACGCTGCCGGCGACCTGCGCACCGTCCAATTCGCCGGCGTGAACGGCTTCAGCTTCGAGGGCAACGAGCCGATCGCCGAACTCGGCGAGAACGCGACCGCGACGGTCGGCACCGACGGCACGATCTACGCCGCGTCCGCGGCGGGTGCGTCGCTCTACGCCTACGCACCGATCGGCGACGGCACCGTCGCCCAGACGGCGGAACGACGCCTTGAGGGCATTGCCGAGGACCACGAGCTCGCGATCACATCGCTCGGGCAGACGCCGTTCGTGCTCGACCGTGACACCAATCTTCTGTACGGAGGAGACGGCTCGCAGACGAACCTTCCCGCGGACGCGCTCCTGCAGCGCCCGTCGAACTCGGCCGAGACGCTCACGGTGAGTACCGGCAGCGCCTTGCTGCGGGTGCAGCCGGGGGGTCAGACGACCACGATCGAGGCCGGCGCCGAGGGCACACCTGCCGAGCCCGTTTACGTGGGCGGCTGCGCCTATGGGGCGTGGTCGGGTTCGGGTGTCTTCGTCCGCGACTGCGCCGACGACGCCGACGACATCGTGCAGAAGATCGAGGGCATCGATCCGGCGGCCAAGCTCGAGTTCCGCGTGAACCGCGACGTCGTCGTGCTCAACGACGTGTTCGGCGGTGCGGCGTGGCTCGCGAGCGAGAACATGCAGCGCGTCGACAACTGGACCGACATCACCCCGCCCGAGGGCACGGGTGACGAGGAGCAGGAGACGACCGAAGAGACGGTCGAGACCGCCCTGCCCGAGCGCACGGAGGAGAACACGCCGCCGATCGCCGTGGACGACTCGTTCGGTGTTCGTCCGGGTCGTACGACCGTGCTCCCCGTCCTCTTCAACGACACCGACGCCGACGGTGACGTGCTCGTCGCCGAAGCGACGAGCGATCCTGCGTTCGGCCAGATCTCGCCGATCCAGAACGGCGGCGCCCTCCAGATCGCGGTGCCCGACGACGCGTCGGGGTCGACGTCGTTCACCTACAAGGCCGACGACGGCCGGGGCGGCGAAGCGTCGGCCACCGTCCGGCTGTCGGTGCGAGGAGACGACGAGAACTCCCCGCCGGTCCAGCAGCGCGTCACCCCGGTGACCGTCGAGGCCGGCGGCACGACGTCGTACAACGTCCTCAGCGAGTGGATCGACCCGGACGGCGACGACATCTTCCTGAAGTCGGTCCAGCCCGACGGCGGCGACGAGGCCGACTTCACCTCCGACGGCCAGATCACGTATCGCGCGATCGGCGCCGTGCAGGGCCGCAAGGACGTCCCCATCATCGTGTCGGACGGAACCGACGACGGCGCCGGTGTCCTCCGCATCGACGTCCGCCCTCCCGGCACGACGGTGCCCGTGACCAACGCCGACCACGTCGTGACCCGGGTGGGGCAGTCCGTCACCGTCTCTCCTCTCACCAACGACACGAGCGCGGGGCGCGAGCCGTTGCGTCTGACGCGCGTCGACGAGGTGGAGGGCGCGACGATCCAGCCCGACTTCGCCGAGCAGACCTTCACGTTCACCTCCGACGTCGTGAACACCTACTACGTCGACTACCTCGTGTCGGCGGGCCCGAACAGCGTGCCCGGCCTCGTTCGTGTCGACGTCCTGCCGGCCGCCGACACCAACCTCCCGCCCGTCGCGGTGCGCGATGTCGCGTTGCTGCCGACCGGCGGCGATGTGCTGGTGAACGTCCTGGGCAACGACACCGACCCCGCCGGCGGCATCCTCGTCGTCCAGTCGGTGACGGCCGACCCGGACGGCGGCGTCACCGCGGCCGTGCTCGGCCACGAGACCGTCCGCATCACCGACCAGGGCTCGCTCAGCGAACAGACCCGGGTGTCGTACACCATCTCCAACGGCGATCAATCGGCCACCGGCGAGATCGTCGTGATCCCGATCCCCGCGCCCGACAAGCTGCGGCCCCCGGTCGCGAACAACGACACGGCGGTCGTGCGCGTGGGCGACGTCGTGACGATCGACGTGCTCGCGAACGACACGCACCCCAACGGCGACACGCTGCACGTCTCACCCGAGCTCGTGCCGCCGCTCATCGACGAGGTCGACGGCCAGGTGTTCGTCTCGGAGGACAAGCTCCGGTTCCGCGCCGGCGACGAGCCCAAGACCGTCAACGCCACCTACGAGGCGGTCGACAGCTCGGGTCAGCGCGCCGGCGCCTATGTGACGATCCAGATCCTGCCCCGGCAGGACGACGCCAACGCGGCGCCGCGCCCGCGCGACCTCACCGCGCGCACCCTGAGCGGTTCGAAGGTGACGATCCCCGTGCCCCTCGACGGCATCGACGAGGACGGCGACTCCGTCGAGCTGATCGGCATCGCGAGCTCGCCGAGCAAGGGCCGTATCGTCGAGACCGGGTCGAACACCTTCGTCTACGAGGCCTTCGACACCAGCGTCGGCTCGGACTCGTTCACCTACCGGGTGCGCGACCGCCTCGGCAAGGAGGGCACCGCGCGTATCCAGGTCGGCGTCGCGCCGCCGGAGACGACCAACCAGGCGCCATACGCGGTGAAGGACGCGGTCATCATGCGGCCGGGACGCCAGGTGGCGGTCTCGGTGCTCCTGAACGACTCCGACCCCGACGGCGATCTGTTCGGCTTCGCCGCCGACGCACTCGAGGTGCCGGACGTCGACGGGCTCGCGGCCGAGGTGTCGGGCGAGCAGGTCATCATCACCGCCCCCGACGTGCCGATGAACACCAGCATCCAGTACACGATCGAGGACGCGCGCGGGCTGAAGGCCACGGCTCCCGTGCAGATCACCGTCGACCCCGACGTGCCGCTGCAGCGCCCCATCGCCCGTGACGATCGCGTGCGCGCCGAGGACGTCGACGAGAACGGCGTGGCCGAGGTCGCGGTGCTCGACAACGACGACGACCCCGACGGCACACGCAGCGCGCTGCGCGTCACGCTCGGTGCCGGCGGCGAGAACGCGACCGTGCGGCCCAACGGCACGGTCTCGGTGCAGCTGACCGACGAGCGACAGCTCATCACCTACTTCATCACCGACGAGGACGAGCTCACCGCGGCCGCCTTCATCCACGTGCCCTCTCTCGCAGAGCTGCCGCCGAGCCTGATCTCGACCGAGGCGCTGGTCGTGCAGAGCGGCGAGACCGTCGAACTGCCGCTGTCGGAGTATGTGCGTGCCTCGGGCGGACGCGACGTCGTCGTCACCGAGGCCGAGAAGGTCACTGCGGCGCACTCCGACGGGGCATCCCTCGTCAAGGACGAGCGGACGCTCGTCTACACCTCCGCCGCCGACTACTTCGGTCAGGACGCACTCACCTTCGAGGTCACCGACGGCTCCGGTCCCGACGACCCCGAGGGGCGCAAGGCGACCCTGATGATCCCCATCACCGTCACGCCACCCGACAACCGGCCGCCGAGCATGATCGGTGCGCAGATGGATGTCGCGCAGGGCGAGGACGCGCGAACCCTCGACCTCGCCGCCCTCGCGACCGACCCCGACCCCGACGACGCCGGAAACCTCCGGTTCGCCATCGTCGGCGGAGCGCCCGACGGGCTCACGGCGCGCGTCGACGGCTCGGTGCTGTCGGTGCAGGCGAGCACCGACGTCGCCAAGGGGACGTCGCTGCCGGTCCAGGTGAGCGTCACCGACGGCGAGTCCGACCCGGTGACGGCGACGATCACGGTCACGGTCACCGCTTCGACGCGGCCCCTCGCGACGGCGAACGCCGACGTCATCGAGCAGGCCGACCAGGGTGCGACGATTCCGGTCTCCGTGCTCGACAACGATGTGAATCCGTTCCCGGAGACGCCGCTGAAGGTCGTCGGAGCGTTCACCGAGACATCGGGCGCCTCCGCCACCGTCGCCGGCGATCGCGTGGAGGTCACCAGCCGTGCGGACTTCGTGGGAACGCTCGTCGTCCGCTACCGGATCCAGGATGCGACGGGCGACCCCGATCGCGAGGTCGAGGGTCAGATCCGCATCACGGTGCAGGGGCGTCCCGACGCGCCCGGCAAGCCGACGGTCACCAGCGTCGAGAGCCGCACCGTCGTGATGTCGTGGTCGCCGCCCGTCGACAACGGCGCGTCGATCACCGGCTACACGGTGCGCTCGACGTCGGGTTCTTACAGCCGCGAGTGCCGCTCGACGACCTGCACGCTCGACGGGCTGACGAACAACGTCGAGTACAACTTCGTGGTCACCGCGACCAACCGCGTCGGCGAGTCCGACCCCTCGCTGCCGTCCGAGACCGCGCGTCCCGACCAGCGGCCCGACACCCCCAACCCGCCGACGCTCGCGTTCGGCGACCGCAGCGTCGACGTCACCTGGACGGCTCCGCGCACGGAGGGCTCGCCCGTCGAGAGCTACAGCCTGCAGATCTCGCCGGCACCGCCCTCCGGTGTGGCCGAGAAGACCGGCGTGACCGGCAGCCCCATCACGTGGGACGGCCTGCAGAACGGTGTGCAGTACCAGGTGCGCGTGCGTGCCCACAACCGCGCTCCCGAGCCGTCGAGCTGGAGCGTCTGGTCTCAGGCGATGGTGCCCGCCGGCAAGCCGGACGCTCCCGGCGCACCGTCGACGCAGCGCCTCAACCCGGTGGGCAACCGCTCGCAGATGCAGGTGAGCTGGAACCAGCCGGCGAACAACGGCGATGCGATCGCGGGGTACCAGCTGCAGGTCCGCCGCGGCGGCGCGACCGTCGACACCATCAGCGTGCCCGCCGGCCAGACGAGCCAGGCCGTCACCGTCGACACCTCGACGACCGACTACACGTTCGTCGTCCGTGCCCAGAACAAGGCGGGCTGGGGCGAGTGGAGTGCGGCATCCGCACCTCGACGCGCCTTCACGCCTCCCGGCGCCCCGACCGGAATCAGCGCGAGCGAAGGCGACAACCGCGTCACCGTCTCGTGGACGGCCGGGCCGCTCAACGGCGCGAACCCCGGCGAGGTCAGCTACCAGTACTCCGTGAACAACGGCGGCTGGCGCAGCGACTGGATCGGCGGCGGCAACGGCGGGTCGGGCACGATCGGCAACGGCCAGGTGAACAACAACGGCACCTACACGGTGCGCGTGCGTGCCGTCGCCACGGCCGACGGATCGCGCTACGAGGGCGAGTCGTCGGCGGCGTCGAACCAGGTCGCGCCCTACGGCCAGATCGGCAACCCGTCCGCCAGCGCCACGCGCGACGGAAACCGCGTCACGCTGTCGTGGTCGTCGCCGTCCCGGAACGGTCGCGACATCACCACCGAGATCAGTATCAACGGCGGCGGGTGGCAGCGCGTCGACGCGAGCGGATCCAGCCCGCGCGGCGATGTGGGCTACAGCAGCACGCAGTCGATTCGGGTGCGCGTGAGCGCCGCTGGTAGCGAGGCACGCGAGGCCTCCGCGAGCGTGACGACGCCGAACCCGCCCCCGCCGCCGCAGCCTCGCGCCACGGTCGAGAAGGGGTCCCCGGTCGGCGGCTGCGTGAACGGCTGCTTCCATCTGAAGGTGAACACGCAGGACTTCCCCGCGGGCAACTACCGCATCGACTGCTACGACGGTAACCGGAAGTTCAACACCTACCCGTCGTCGTACGACGTCCCGGCCGACGGCTCGATCCAGCTCGACTGCTGGATCGGCGCCGACGGGCGCGACATCTCCGCCGAGATCATCGGCTGGGGCCGAACCGGTACGACGCGCTGGTAGCCCCCGCATCCGCCCCCGGCATCCATTCACCACGAGGAACGAGAACGAACGAATGAGCATGACACCCGAGCAGGCAGCGTGGTTCCGCGACACCTTCACGCGCCTGATCGACAACGTCGACGCCGCCCTGCTCGGCAAGCGCGAGGTCGTGGCCCTCGTCCTGTCGGCGATGATCGCCGAGGGGCACGTGCTGCTGGAGGATGCGCCGGGCACGGGCAAGACGAGCCTCGCGAAGGCGATCGCGGCGAGCGTGCAGGGCACGTCGACCCGCATCCAGTTCACGCCCGACCTGCTGCCCTCCGACGTCACCGGCGTCACGATCTACGACCAGGCGAACAAGCGCTTCGAGTTCCACCGGGGGCCTGTGTTCGCCTCGATCGTTCTCGCCGACGAGATCAACCGCGCGTCGCCCAAGACGCAGTCGGCGCTGCTGGAGGTCATGGAGGAGTCGCGTGTCACGGTCGACGGCGTCGCGCACGAGGTGGGCCGCCCGTTCCTCGTCATCGCGACCCAGAACCCGATCGAGCAGGCCGGTACGTACAAGCTGCCCGAGGCCCAGCTCGACCGCTTCATGATCAAGACCTCGATCGGCTATCCGACCCTCGCCGTCTCGGAGCGCATCCTCGTCGGCGCCGTCGACCGCAACCCCTCTGCGAGCCTCAAGCCCGTGATCACCACGCGTGCCGTCGGTGAGATGGCCGACCTGGCCGCGACCGTCCACATCGATCCGGTCGTCGCCCGATACGCCGCGCAGATCGTCGAGGCCACGCGTGAGGCATCGGCGACGCGTCTCGGCGTCTCGGTGCGCGGGGCGATCGCGATGATCCGCATCGCGAAGGTCTACGCCGCGGCGCAGGGACGCCACTACGTCGTGCCCGACGACATCAAGCTGCTCGCCCTTCCGGTGTGGGCTCACCGCCTCGTGCTCGACCCCGAGGCCGAGTTCACCGGCACGACCCCCGAGACGGTCATGAACAACGCCCTCGCCGACGTCGAGGCGCCGCTCGCGCGGGCGGACGCTTGATGGACACACCCCCTGCCGCCCCGACCCCGACGCGTCGTCCGCGCCGGGGCCGCGGTGCTGCCGGCGGTGACGCTGCCGCTGCGGCGGGGAGCACCGCCGACGCACGCACCGTCGGCGACACGACGCGCGACGCCGACGCGACCGTCCAGGTCGGGGCGACGACACTGTCGGCCGACGCCGCACCGGTCAATGCCGAGGCGCCGTCGCGGCTCGTCGTCTGGCGGGAGCGGCTCGAGTCGTGGTGGGCGGTGGCACGCCGCGGCATCCGACTGGTCACCCGGACGATCCGTCCGCTCGGCTGGGTGCTGCTGTTCGCGACCCTGCTGCTCTGGTTCGTCGCGCTCAGCTTCGGATGGCAGGAGATGGTCATCGCAGCCGTCATCCTCACCGCCATCGTCGTCTTGAGCGTGCCCTTCCTCTTCGGCGGCACGGCCTACGACGTCGACCTCGACCTCACGCGCACCCACGTCGTCGTCGGCGAGCGTGCGATCGGCGGGCTGACCCTCGTGAACGGGACGTCGCGGCCGATCCTGCCGTCGCGGGTCGTGCTGCCGGTCGGTTCCGGTCGCGGCGAGTTCGATGTGCCGCGACTCGCGCCGCAGGCCGCCCACGAGGAGCTGTTCGCCATTCCCACCACGGCGCGCGGGGTGCTGGCGGTCGGACCGGTCAGCGTGCTGCGCGGCGATCCGCTCGGACTCTTCGAGCGCAGCAGCGACCGCCGTCAGGCCGTCGACCTCTACGTCCACCCGCGGACCGTCCCCCTCGAGGGGCTCTCGCTCGGGCGTCTGCGCGACCTCGAGGGGCTGCCCTCGACGCAGCTGGCCAGCGACGACGTGTCGTTCCACGCGTTGCGGGAGTACCAGCCCGGAGACGACCTGCGTCACGTGCACTGGAAGTCCACGGCCCGCGTCGGCAACCTCATGATGCGTCAGTACGAGGAGACCCGCCGATCGCACTTCGTGCTCGGGCTCTCGACGTACGCCGGGGACTACGCCGACCCCGACGAGTTCGAGCTCGCGATCTCGGCCGCCGGTTCGATCGGTCTGCGCGCTCTGCGCGACTCGCGGATGCTCGAGGCGCGCACGCAGCGCGGCCCGTTGCGCACGCAGGGGCCGCGTCGCCTGCTCGACAACCTGTCTGTTCTCGAGCACTCGCGCCAGCGCGACGGAGGGGTCGTGGCCCTCGCGGGGACGATCGCGATCAACTCGCACGGCATCGCGATCGTCGTGCTGTTCTGCGGTTCGGGTGCCGACTCGGCCGAGCTCAAGCTCGCCTGTTCGCGACTGCCCCTGGGGGTGCGTGTGCTCGCCGTGGTCGCCGACCGCTCGGCCGAGGTGCCGCTGCTGCGCCGTGTCGGCGATGCCGACGTCATCTCCATCAGCGCGCTCGACCAGCTCGCTCCCGCGATGCGGAAGGTGCTCTCATGATGTCGCCGCAGCGCCGCCGGCTCGTGCTCGACCTTGTCGCCATCGCGCTGCTGCTCGCCGTCGCGATCGTCGGCTTCGGACCGACGTTCGATGGCGGCGCCTACCTCATCGCGGGGTTCGGCGCGCTCGTCATCGGCGTCGGCATCGCTTGGCTGTGCGCCCGCCGCCGCTGGGGTGTGCTGCCCGCAGCCGGCCTGACCGTGGCCGCGTACTTCATCTTCGGCGGCGCGCTCGCGCTTCCCCAGACCGCGCTTTTCGGCGTCATCCCGACGCTCGAGACCTGGACCCAGCTCGCTCTCGGCTCGGTGCAGTCGTGGAAGCGCCTGCTCACGACGGTCGCCCCGGTCGCGCCCTACGACGGCCACCTGATCGTGCCGTTCCTGCTGACCCTCGTCGCCTCCGTGCTCACGGCCTCGCTCGCCCTGCGCCTGCGTCAGGCCGCATGGGCCCTGATCCCCGTGACGGCGTTCCTGGTCACGCAGATCCTGCTCGGGATGACCGAGCCCGCGATCCCCGTCCTGCAGGGCGTCGTCTTCGCCGTCGTCGCGTCGGTGTGGCTCGCGCTGCGACAGGCCTGGGACCCCGACAACGCCGCCGTGCGCATCGAGCCGTCGGCGACCTCGGATGCCGCGACCCTCCGGCACACGCGCCTGCGTCGGCTGATCTCGGGGACGGCGGTCGTGGCCGTGGCCGTGGGCGCCGGTGTCGCGACCGCCGCGGTGGCGAGCCCCCCGTCGACGCGGTACGTGCTGCGCGACATCGTGATCCCGCCTTTCGACGTGAAGCAGTACCCCAGCCCACTGCAGGGATTCCGGGGCCTCGTGCGGGATGACGCGGAGACGCCGCTGTTCACCGTGCAGGGCCTTCCGGACGGTGGACGCATCCGCCTGGCGACGATGGACGCGTACAACGGCATCGTCTTCAACGTGTCGGACGAGGGAGCCGGCTCGTCGAGCTCGTTCACGCCCCTCCGGTCCAACATGTCGCCCGACGCCGAAGGCGTTCCCGGTCAGCTGCAGTTCGAGATCGACGAGCTGCGGGGCGTGTGGCTTCCCGACGCCGGGGCCGTCCGGTCGATCGAGTTCGAGGGCGAACGCGCCGACGAACTGCGCCGCACCGCCCACTACAACGACGCCACGGGGACCGCTGCCGTCACCGCGGGACTCGCCCCCGGGACGACGTACACGGTCGATACGGTGTTCCCCGTGCTGCCCAGCGACCAGGCGCTCGCCGACGTCCCCTTCGCGCCGGTGAAGATGCCGAAGCAGGAGGGGATCCCCGACGGTCTGTCGCAGATCGCCACGGATGCCGTCGGCGACGCCGAGACCCCCATCAAGCAGGTCCAGGCGTTGGCGAACTGGCTGTCGACGGACGGCTACTTCAGCCACGGTCTCGAGGACGACCCGTACTCGCCGTCCGGTCACGGCGCGGCCCGCATCACGAGCTTCTTCGGCGGCGACGAGATCATCGGCGACGACGAGCAGTACGCCGTCGCGATGGCGCTGCTGTCGGCGCAGCTGGGCATCCCGGCGCGCGTCGTCATGGGATGGCACCCCGACGAGGGCGACACCGCGGGGGAGTTCACCGCGACGGGCGACAACGTCCACGCGTGGGTCGAAGTGGCGTTCGAGGGGTACGGGTGGATTCCGTTCGATCCGACACCCGACGAGGACAACGAGCCGAACGAGCAGACCACGACCCCGCGGGCCAATCCCAAGCCGCAGGTGCTGCAGCCGCCGCCGCCCGCTCAAGAGCCGGCCGAGCTGCCGCCCGCGATCGCGAACGACCGCGATCAGGAGGAGGAAGACGACCCCGGTTTCGATTGGATCGGCGCCATCCTCGCGCCGGTCGGCATCGGCATCGGCGTCCTCGCGATCATCTTCGCCCCGTTCGTGATCATGGGTGCGGTCAAGACCGCGCGGCGCACGAAACGGCGCAACGCCGACAAACCCGCCGACCGCATCAGCGGGGGATGGGACGAGTTGATCGACCGCGCGGTCGACCTCAACGCCCCCGTCGCCTCGGGTGCGACGCGTACCGAGAGCGCTCAGGTGGTCGCTGCCACGATGGAGCAGCCCGACGTGACCTCACTCGCCACGTCGGCCGATGCCCGTGTCTTCGGTCCGGGTGAGCCGACGCCGGAGGACGTCGACGCCTTCTGGCGTGAGGTCGACGCGATCGTCGTCGGAATGAGCGGGCGGGTGTCGGTCTGGCGTCGTCTGCGCGCACGTCTGAGTCTGCGCTCGCTCCTGCGCGGCCGCACCCGACGTACTCGGGGAGGCGACGCATGAGCGCGATGATCTTCGACACGGAACCGCTCACGGGCGTTCCCGACATCCGTAGCGGCGCCCGTGCGCTGCTGATGTGGGATGACGGCACCCGCACGGCCGTCTACGGTCGTACCGTCTTCGGGCGCGACCCGCATCGCACCAGCGGTGCCGATGCGATCGTGCTGCGCGACGAGACGCTGACGCTGTCGCGAACGCACTTCGAGCTCGTTCCGCTCGATCCCGTCGGCCTCGCGGTCGTCGATCGTGCATCGACGAACGGCGTCGTCGTGACGCGTGGGAGCGACGGTGTTCCCGTCGTGCCGGGCATGCAGACCGTGCTCCGCAGTGGCGACCGGCTCGACCTCGGCGATCGGTGGCTCGTCATCGAGGTCGTGCGGTGACACCGATGTCGGTGCGGGTCGGGCATGGGGCGGCGACGCACGCCGGCTTGCGCGGCCGGGCGAACGAAGACTCCTACCTCGCGGACGCGCCTGTGTTCGTCGTGGCGGACGGGATGGGCGGACACGAGGCAGGGGCCCGCGCGAGCGCCGCCGCGGTCGCCGAGTTCCAGCCGCTGGTCGGCATCGCCCGGGTGACGAACCAGGATGTGCGGGCCGCGATCGAGCGAGCGCGCTCGAACATCGACGCCCTTGCCACGGGCCAGCGCGCCGCGGGCACGACGCTCACCGGAGTCGTGCTGACCCGCGTGGGAGACGCCGGCTATTGGCTGGCCCTGAACATCGGCGATTCGCGCACGTACCGCTGGGCCCGTGGCCGTCTCGAGCAGATCAGCGTCGACCACTCCGTCGTGCAAGAGCTCGTCGACTCCGGACAGATGGACGCCGAGACCGCCGCCCGCCACTCGCGGCGCAACGAGATCACCCGTGCCCTCGGAGCCGGCAGCGTCGGCCAGGCGGACTTCTGGATGCTGCCCGCCGAGAGCGGCGACCGCATCCTGGTCTGTTCGGACGGACTGTCGACCGAGCTCGACGACGAGCGGATCGCCCGTATCCTCGACGAGGAGACCGAGCCGCAGGATGCCGCGCAGCGGCTCGTGCATGAAGCACTGCTGCACGGTGGACGTGACAACGTCACGGTCATCGTCGTTGATGCGCTCGGGGACGGCGGTGACGACGTGTACGACACCGTGCCGTCCGTGCAATCGGATGACGCAGACATAGACACCCGGCCGCGCGCAGCGGCCGCAGGGGGGAGCACCTGATGGTCGAGGTCCGCTATGTGCCGGCGGTAGGCGCGGAGCACTGGCGCGTCGCCCTGGCGCCCGCCGCGGCCGTCGCGCTGCCGGCGAACGTGTCGATCCCGACGGTCGAGGCCGTCTGGCGGCGCTTGGAGGAGCGGGGCATCGGTGCGGTCATCGAGGCGCTCACGGGCGCGTTCGGCACGTCGCTCGCGGCCATCCCCGACTTCATCCTGGCGATCGTCGAAGGCGACGGGCTGCGCGTCGCGGTGCGTGGACCGGTCGAGTTGGTCGTCGAGACCGATTCCGGTCCGCTCTCGGTCTCGGGCCAGGGCGTCTCGACCTGGGTCGAGCGTCATATCCCGGGCGTGCATCGCGCGTCGGCGCTCTTCGTCGATGCGGCGGACGAGACCTCGTCGCTGCCCTTCGTCGAGGGGGTCGTCGCGGCAGACTCCGTCACCGTCGACCTGACGGGTGCCCGACCGGGCGCCCGTCCCGCGAGCCCCTTCGTCGCTGCGGCTCCCGCGCCAGCGGCTCCCGCGCCCGCGAAGCCCGCGCCTGCGGCTCCCGCGTCCGCGAAGCCCGCGCCGGCGGAGAGTGCCACGCCCGACCCCGCGCCCGCACCCGAGCCGCCCGCCGTACCCGAACCCGCTGCGACGCCCGAGCCCGCCGCCGCACCCGAGCCCGCCGCCGCACCGGTGCTGGGCGAGAACGACATCTCGTTCGACGAGTCGCCCGGCGCGCAGACGTTCGTTCCGCTCGGCGACACCGCGGCTGCCGATGAGCACGCGATGATCTGGGGCGAGACGGTCGTGCGGCCGACCCTTCCCGCCGAGCAGCTCGACCCAGCCGCGACCGCCACCCCCGACGACGACGCCACCGTCGTCTCGGCCCCGCCGGCACCGGCGGGCGATCACGACGGCGAGACGATCGCGGTCGCCGACATCCGCAGTGCACGTCGCGGCGAGCCGGCCGTCTACGAGTCGACGGAGATCGTGCCCGCTCGGCGCCTCGCACGCGGACGGATTCGCGTCTCGGACGGGCAGATCGTCGAGCTCGACAACACCGTCATCGTCGGACGGCGCCCCCGATCATCGCGATCGAGCGGTGACACGCTGCCCACGCTCGTCGCGGTCGAGAGCCCCGAGCAGGACATCTCGCGCAACCACGTCGAGATCCGCGCCGAGGGCGAGCACGTCCTCGTCGTCGACCTCGATACGACGAACGGCTCGGTGCTGCTGCGCGGCGGCAACGACCCGGTGCGGTTGCACCCGAACGAGCCGACGATGGTCGTCTCGGGCGACGTGCTCGACATCGGCGACGGTGTCACGCTGGCGTTCGAGGATCTGCCGTGAGCGCGAAGCGGCCCCCGGCGCCGCCGCCCGAGCTGCCCGGCTTCACCTACCTCGAGCTGCTGGGGTCCGGCGGCTTCGCCGACGTCTACCTGTACGAGCAGCATCTGCCTCGACGCAAGGTCGCGGTCAAGGTGCTGCTGCCCGAGCGGATGGCGGGCGGGTCGGTCGAGCAGTTCACGGCCGAGGCGAACGTCATGGCGATGCTCTCGACCCACCCCGCGATCGTGACGATCTACCAGGCCGGTCTCGCCGACGACCAGCGGCCCTACCTGGTGATGGAGAACTGCCCGCGGCCGAACCTCCAGGTGCGCTATCGCGCCGCGGCGTTCTCGGTCGCGGAGGCGCTGCGCGTCGGCATCCAGGTCGCGGCGGCCGTCGAGACCGCTCACCGTGCCGGCATCCTGCATCGCGACATCAAGCCGGCCAACATCCTCGTGACCGAGTACAACCGGCCCGCGCTGACCGATTTCGGCATCGCCACGACGACTGATGGCGCTGACGAGACCGCCGGTATGTCGATTCCCTGGTCGCCGCCCGAGGCGTTCGGTGAGGGACCCGATTCGGGTGTGCGCTCGGACGTCTACGCCCTCGGCGCCACGATCTACACGTTGCTCGCGGGCCGTTCGCCTTTCGAGCAGCCGGGTGGCCGCAACAGCGCCGCCGACCTCATCCAGCGCATCGAGACCGCACCTCTCCAGCCTCTCGACCGCGCCGATGTCCCGCCGTCGCTGCAGCAGGCTCTCGCGCGTGCCATGGCGAAGAGCCCCGGAGCACGCTTCGACAGCGCCGTGGCATTCGCCCGCGCCCTGCAGCGCGTTCAGATCGAGCTCGCCCATTCGGTCACTCCGATCGACATCCTCGACGATTCGCCCGACGCCGAGCAGGAAGACGACGCCGACGGCGAGTTGACCCGCGTCCGCGGCATCGTGAGCATCGAACCGACGACCGCGCCGCCCGCGGGATCGACGCGCCGCAAGGGCGGGCCGGAGGCGTCGTCGCCCTTCGCGCCGGGTGCCCCGGGCACGCCGTTCGCACCGGCGGCCCCCGACGAGACCGTGCTGCGTCCGTCGGCCCGCGCCGGGCAGGAGGCCACGGTCCGCCGCCCCCGCACGGTCGAGCCGATCGCGGATCAGACGGTGCAGCGAGGCGCGGCCGCGGCGGATGCCGCCGCAGCCGTGTCCCACTCGGACGCCATTCACGACGTCGAGCACTCCGATGCCGGTACGCCCGCGCCCGCTGCGTCCGGCCGCTCGCGTCCGTGGCTGTGGATCACCCTGGGCGGGGTCGCCGCAGCGCTCGTCGTGGCCGTCGTGGTGGTGGCGAGCATGCTCCAGCCGACCACGCCCGCCGAACCCCAGGCGAGCGGATCCCCCTCCAGCGCCCCGCAGGACCCGCTCGCTGGTTTCGTCCCGCGCGTCGGTGACCTCGCGGGTGCGCCGGCGGGCACCGAGGTGACGTTCACGTGGACGAATCCGAATCCGGTCGAGGGCGATTCGTACCTCTGGTATCCCGTCACCCTCGAGGGAACCAGTGCACCGCAGCGTGTCGAGGACGAGACCGTCACCGTGCCCGCCGACCCCTCGGGTCGGACGTGCATCGAGGTCCAGCTCGTGCGTTCGAACGGCGGCGCGGGGGACGCGGTTCGCGGCTGCACGCCCTGACGCCTGGACGTCAGCCCCCGGGCTTGTCCTCGTCTCGTCGGCTGTCTCGCTCCTCGGCCTTCCGCTGTTCGTCGGCTCGCTTCTTCGCCTCTTGCTCGGCCTTCTTCGCCGCGTCGTCGGCCGCCTTGCGGTCTTCCCCCGGCCCCTTCTGCTCGGTCGTGTTCTCGGCGGGCTCGGCAGGTTGCTGAACGGGCTGTTCCGTCTGCTCGGGCTGGTCGGATTGGTCGTTCACGATGGTCGCGGGCTCGGACGCCTCGGTGGGGGCCGGCTCGGGAGCCGCCGACTGCTCGGTGTCGGCGGGTGTGGCCGGTGCGTTCTCTCCGGTCGCGGCGCCGAGCCACATCCCGCCGAGCGCGGTGGCTGCGAGCGCCGCGGCTGTCAGGCCGCCGACGAGTCCGATGCGCGCACGCGAGCGCTGACGGCGCCCGGTCGTCTCCCGCGAGACCCCCGCGGCCGCCGCAGGAAGGATGCTGGTCGCCGTCGGGGGGATCGCTTCGGTGGTGAGTGTGGTCACGGAGGGTACGGCCGCCGCGACCGCTGCAGGCACAGCGGGAAGCGCGGGTGTCGCCGGTCGGCGTGCGAGATCGGATGCCGCGGCGAACACCTCGGCGGCGCTCGGCCGGTCTTCGGGGCGCCTGGCCGTCATGCGGCCCAGCAGAGACGCCCACGCGGGGTCGAGCGAGTCGGGGATGTCGGGTGCGAGGGTGAGCCGTGCGAGCGCCTCGCCGACCCCCTCGGCGCGAGGGAAGCCGCGCTGGCCGGTGAGGACCTCGAGAGCGACCAGGCCGAGCGCGTAGATGTCGGCCGGTGGAGCAGGCGGCGCCCCGGTGAGCTGTTCGGGTGAGAGGTACGCGGCTGTTCCGATGACCGTTCCCGGCTGCGTGACCCGGGCGGCATCCACCAGCACCGAGATCCCGAAATCGGCGAGCTTCGCTCCCGACCGGTTGCCGAGCGGAGGCACCGGCGCCAGGAGGACGTTGGAGGGCTTGATGTCGCGGTGCACGATGCCGGCGTCGTGAACGATGTGGAGAGCCTCGGCGAGATCGGAGACGAGGACGGCCGCCTGCTCGGCGGGCAGCGGCCCCTCGGCGATGCGTGCCGCGAGGGTCGGGCCGTCGACGAACTCCATGACCAGATACTCCGCGCGGCCCGGCGCCAGCTGAGCGTCGTAGAGCGTGACGAGGGCAGGATGGTTCAGCGACGCGAGCACGGTCATCTCGCTGCGCGCGCGTGCGGATGTCGTCGCGCCTTCCATCTCGGGGCGCAGGAGTTTGATCGCCACGGTGCGCCCGAGCAACTCGTCTTCGGCGCGATAGACCCGGGCCATCCCGCCCTGGCCCACGCATTCGCCCAGTCGGTACCGGCCGTCGAGCATCGCCTCCGTGGGCGGAGGTTCGTTCGTCGCCATGTCGTCTCCCTGCGGCCGCGTCCCCGGGTCGGAGCGGCCAGGCTCCACCGTAGAGCCCAGCCGCCCGCGGGCCAGGGTCTTGACACCGAGAGCGAGAACGGGGCGGATGCCGCTGCTCAGCGGGAGACGGCCCCGACGAGCCTCACGCCTGGCGCGAGCCGAGCACCTTCACGATGACGGACCGTCGGCGCAGTTCGGCGATCGTCCTGGTCTCCTCGTCGGCGTCGCGGCCGAGCGCGTGCACGTCGGAGACCACGACGACGTCTCCCGCCGTCAGATGACCGAACAGGCGCGACAGGCGTTCCTGCCAGCTCTCGCCGGTCTCGGGAGCGGGGTGGCGGAAGCCCTCGATCGGAACGCCGAACTGTGCCAGCGCGTCGCGCTGAGCCACGATGCTCGGCATGTCGTCGCGCGAGACGACGAGGCCGACAAGGCGGGCACCGGCGGGGCGGGCGGCCCACCATTCCGGGCTCGGCTGCAGGGCGGCGAAGCTGTCGGGCAGTTCGTCGACGGGGGAGTCGGGCAGCGCGATCGTACGCGTCTCGGCGTAGTCCGCCGCGGGGCGCGTGGTCCGGTCGTCGTCCGTCGGGGTGCTCACCCTCTCATTGTCGCCGACGCGAGAACGGTTTTCACCGCGAGTTCGCGTCAGAGATCGTTCTGGCGCATCTCCAGGCTCACCTGCTGCGAATCGAGGCGGCGTTGGGACTCGCGCAGCACCTCGGACGAGAACGCGCCCTCGCGCGACAGCTCGAGAAGGCGCGAGCGCATCGCGCCGATCAGCAGCAGCTGCAGCTCGCGCGCGAGGGCACCGGCATCCTCGTCGGCCGCATGCTCCAGTCGGCGGCGCGCGATCGTCAGGGTGCGGGCATCCCATCGGCCACCTTCCTCGACGGCGAGCGTCGGGTCGGCCAGCCGGTCGATCGCCGCGGTGCGCAGCTCGGCGTCGAGCGCCTGCTCCTCCTCACGCAGCAGCGAGCTGTCGGCGACGGTGCTCGGGATGCGCAGCGCCCGCACCAGGCCCGGCAGCGTGAGGCCCTGGAGGAGCAGGCTGATGACCGCGACCAGGAACGCGGTGAGGATGAGGAGTTCGCGCTCCGGGGTGTCGCGGGGAAGCGTCTGCGCCGCCGCGAGCGTCACGACGCCGCGCATCCCGGCCCACACGATGATCGTGCCGTGCTTCCAGCCGAGCGGCGAGGCCTCGTAGTAGTCGAGGTCGTTGAACGCTCGGGTCACCCGGCTGCGCATGCTCTCCAAACGCCGACGCGCCGCCCCCGGGTTCCGTCCGCGTCTCGCCACGTCGGGCGACAGGTTGTCGAGGTGCTCCGAGATCTGCTCGAGACGGTCGCGCTGGCGCAGTCGCGCGCGTCTGCCCTGGACGAAGATGAGCCCGGCGACGTAGACGGCGCGGATGAAAAGAAGGATCGCGAGCGAGCCCAGGGCGAGGAGGATCGCCTTCCCGGGTCCGCTCTGCTGCTGGAAGTTGTCGTCGAGGATGCCGCGCAGTTCGAGCCCCATGACCAGGAAGACGCCGCCCTCGAGCACCAGCTCGACCGTGCGCCAGTTGATCTCGTCCGAGACCCGCTGCTCGGCGGTGAACCGGCGCGCGGCGCCCTGGCCCGTGGTGATGCCCGCCGCCACCGCAGCGACGAGGCCCGAGCCGCCGAGGTGCTCGGTGGGCAGGTAGGCCACGAAGGGCACGATGAACCCGAGGGCCGTGGCGGCGACGGTGTTCATGCGGGCGCGGACGCGCAGATTCACGCCGCCGACGACGACGCCGACGATCACGGCGGCGACGATGCCCCAGACGAACGTGCCGACCGTGTCGGCGAAGGCGAACCCGCCGGCCACCGCGGCGATCGCGCTGCGCAGCAGCACGAGTGCGGTGGCGTCGTTGATGAGGCTCTCGCCCTCGAGGATCGTCACGACGCGCGGCGATATACCGAGTCGTTTGACGATGGAGGTCGCGACGGCATCGCTCGGGCTCAGCACCGCCCCGAGCGCGACGGCCAGCGGGAACCCGAGCTGCGGGAGCACGAGGGTGAGAAATCCTCCGACGGCGAGCGCACTGACGACGACGAGGGCGACGGCGAGCCCCGAGATCGACGGCAGATCGCGTCGGAACTCCACCGCCGGCAGTCGGACGGCTGCCGCGTAGAGCAGGGGCGGGAGCACTCCGACGAGGATCAGCTCGGGGTCGACCTCGAAGTCGTCGAGGATCGGCAGCCAGGACGCGGCCAGGCCCACCGCGACGAGGATCAGCGGGCCGGCGACCCCCAGGCGTTTCGACAGCGAGGTCGAGAGCGCGATCGCGACGACTCCGAGGATGAGTCCGGGCAGCAGTTCCACGCGTCCGGGCGCCCGTCAGAGGATGCCGAGAGCCCGGACGGCGTCGCGTTCGTCGACGAGCTCCGCGACCGACGCGTCGAGCCGCGACCGGCCGCGCTCATCGAGGTCGAGACCCGAGACGACGCGATAGCCCGAGCCGTCGCTCGTCACGGGGAAGGAGCAGACCAGGCCTTCGGGCACGCCGTACTCGCCCCGCGAGACGACCGCGGCGGAGGTACGACGACCGTCGGTGCCGAGCACGTCGTCGCGCACGTGTCGCAGGGCGGCGTTGGCTGCCGACGCCGCCGACGACGCACCGCGCACGGCGATGATCTCGGCGCCGCGCTTCGCCACGCGGGGCACGAACTCGTCGTCGAGCCAGGCCCGGGCGGCATCCGTCCCACCCAGCCGGTCGGCGAGCACGTCGGTCGCGGGCCGGCCGGCGATGGTCGCGAAGGCGACGTCGGGGAACTGCGTCGCGGAGTGGTTGCCCCAGATGGTGACCCCGTCGATGTCGGTGACCGCGACGTCCAGGCGGGCGGCGAGCTGCGCGACCGCGCGCTCGTGATCGAGTCGGGTCATCGCGCTGAAGCGCTCAGCCGGCACGCCCTCGGCCGCCGACGCCGCGATCAGCGCGTTCGTGTTCGCGGGGTTGCCCACGACGAGCACACGGACATCGGATGCCGCGGATGCCGCGATCGCCGCGCCCTGCGGGCCGAAGATGCCCGCGTTGGCGGCGAGAAGGTCTCCGCGCTCCATGCCGGCCGATCGGGGCCGGGCCCCCACGAGCATCGCGATGTTGGCGCCCGCGAATCCGGTGCGCGCGTCATCGGTGACCTCGATCGATCGCAGCAAGGGGAACGCGCAGTCCTGCAGTTCGAGCGCGGTCCCCTCCGCGCCGCGGATGCCGTCGGGGATCTCGAGCAGGCGGAGATTCACGGGCCGGTCGGGGCCGAGCATCTCGCCGGAGGCGATGCGGAACAGCAGGGCGTATCCGATCTGACCGGCCGCGCCGGTGACGGTGACGGTGGTGGCGTCCATGAGCCGAGCCTATTCCTGCCGCCGCTCGGCTCGCTGGGCGGCGTGCGACGCATGCGCGGATGCAAGGGATCCGGGACGACACCCCGTGACGGATGCCGCAGGGCCGGGGTGTCGCGGCCAATCCCTTGCATCGCGGCGCAGGCGACCGGACTCGCGGCGGATCCCGGCTCGTCGCCGTGCGGCGACACGGCGAGAGACGCCTCGCAGGTACGGTAAAGCGCATGAACGAACGCGACCGCGGAGCCGCACGATGAGCGTGTCGGCCGCCCTGGCCGGCATCCTGTATCCCGAGATCGAGCCCTACGAGACGGGCTTCCTGCTCGCCGGCGACGGCCAGCGCATCTATTGGGAGCAGTCGGGCAATCCCGAGGGCAAGCCGGTCGTGTTCCTGCACGGCGGCCCCGGCGGCGGCACCTCGGCCTGGCACCGTCGGTTCTTCGACCCCAAGGCGTACCGCATCATCCTGTTCGACCAGCGCGGCTGTGGGAAGTCGACGCCCCATGCGAGCGATCCGGCGGCCGATCTCCGCTACAACACCACATGGCACCTCGTCGCCGACATCGAACTGCTGCGACGCAACCTCGGCATCGATCGGTGGCAGGTGTTCGGCGGCTCGTGGGGGTCGACGCTCGCACTCGCCTACGCCCAGTCGCACCCGGATGCCGTCTCGGAGCTGGTGCTGCGCGGAATCTTCACGTTGCGGCGCCACGAGCTCGAGTGGTTCTACGAGGGCGGCGCGGCCGCGCTGTTCCCCGACCTGTGGGAGGACTACCTCGCGCCGGTGCCGGTCATCGAGCGGAGCCGGCTGATCGAGGCGTACCACCGTCTGCTCACCGACCCCGATCCGGCGGTGCACGTTCCCGCGGCGCAGGCCTGGACCCGCTGGGAGGCGTCGACCGTGACGTTGCGGCCCGATCCCGAACTGGTGACGGCCATGACCGCGGCCGAGGCGGCGACGGCGTTCGCGCGCATCGAGAACCACTACTTCCTCAACGGCGGATGGCTGCGTGAGGGGCAGCTGATCGAGGACGCCGCGTCGGGCCGGCTCCGCGGCATCCCGGGTGTCATCGTTCAGGGCCGCTACGACGCCTGCACGCCGCCCATGACGGCGTGGGACCTCCACCGGGCCTGGCCCGAGGCCGAGTTCGTCATGGTCGATGACGCCGGCCACTCGGCCGGTGAGCCCGGCATCGCCGCCGCCCTCGTCGCCGCGACCGACCGTTTCGCCCGCTGACCCGCGCCCGCGCCGGCGCGGCGGCGCCGAGAACGCACCGTCGCCGCGATAACGCACCGCGGATGGTGCGTTATCGCGAAGAGAGTGCGTTCTCGGCGGCTTGCGCCGCGGGCCAGTGCACCGACACGTCGAGGCGGCGGCGGGTGGGAGCGGATGGCGGGGCGACGAGCATCGGGAGGAGCGCGGCCATGGCCTCGCGGCCCAGCTCGTCACCGTCGACGTCGATCGCGGGCACGTCGTCGGCCCCGATCGCCTCGGCCACCAGGCGTTCCGCGCTGACGACGATCTCGCCGGGCGAGGCGACGCCGCGAGCGCGGAGGGCGAAGACGAGACCGAGGCCGATGGATGTCGCATAGGGCACGACCGCCGTCGCGCCCGAGTCGATGACCGCGTCGGCGGTCGCGACGCCCGCCGCGAAGGTCGCCGGGAACGGGCCGAGCGCGGTCAGCTCGACGCGATCGCCGACGGCGGCGTCGATCGCGGCGGAGCGCTGCCGGTCCTGCCATGACCCCTCCGGGCCGCCGAGGTACACGATCCCCCGATGACCGGCCTCGGCCAGGCGCGTCGCGAGCTCCGCGAAGGCGCTCGCGGTGTCGGCCACGATCGAGGTCATGCCCTCGATCTCCCGGTCGACGAGGACCGTGGGCCCGAAGGCGCCGGCGGCGCGGACGATGTCGTCGGGACCGCGCGGGGCGACGAGGATGCAGCCGTCGACCTGCCGGGCGAGGCGCTCGAGCTCGTCGAGGCCGTCGGCGTCGTCGAGCCGGTGCACCGCGACGGTGAGCTGCAGGTCGGACTCGCGGGCGCGCTCCTGGGCGCCCGCGATGATCGGGGTGAAGAACGCGTTGTCGAGGGTGGGCACGACGAGCGCGACGATGCCGCTACGTCCCCGGGCGAGGTGGCTCGCGGCGCGGTTGGGGATGAAGCCGAGCGCCGCGGCAGCGGCGCGCACGCGCACGACCGTCTCGGGGGCGACGAGATCGGGGCGGCTGAGAGCACGGGATGCCGTCGACTTCGATACACCCGCATGCGCGGCGACATCGGCGAGTGTCGTCACCGTGCCCCCTTCATCCCGCCGCCGCATGCCGCGACGGTCCGCTCATCCTACTGAGCCGAAGCAACCGGTTGCGCCGGCGTCTGACGGCAGTTTTACACGGTGTTAACACGAATGGTCGCATCGCCCCTCGCGCGGGCTCTACGGTAGGAGCAACCGGTTGCGCAACCGGTTGCACCCGCATCCTCCCCTCGCACGAACGGAGTTCGCTCGTGGTTTCACGCCGCACCGGACTGCTGGCCCTCCCCGGGCTCGCGCTCCTGCTGGCGGGGTTCCTCATCCCGTCGATCGCGATGCTGTTCGCCCCTCCCGGCGTCAGCCTGGTCGACATCCTCGAGCGTCTCGGTCGGATGCTGACCGACCCGTTCGATCTCGCGATCATCGGGCGCACGGTCGGGCTCGGCCTCATCGTCACCGTGATCTGCATCGTGCTGGGGTTCCCGATCGCCTATCTGCTCGCCCGCTCGACCTCGCGCTGGTCGGGCGTGCTGCTCGCCCTCGCGATCTTCCCGCTTCTGCT
This sequence comes from Microbacterium arborescens, assembly GCF_030369635.1. Classification (NCBI taxonomy): domain Bacteria; kingdom Bacillati; phylum Actinomycetota; class Actinomycetes; order Micrococcales; family Microbacteriaceae; genus Microbacterium; species Microbacterium arborescens. The sequence continues at coordinate 273,617 of NZ_CP128474.1, forward strand.
GAGCAACGTCGTGCGCACGTTCGGCTGGCTCGTGCTGCTGGGCTCGAACGGCGCGATCGGGCAGCTGCTCACCGGGCTCGGCCTCGTCGACCGGGCTCCGCAGCTGCTCTACACCGAGCTGGCGATCGTGCTGGGCCTGACCCAGCTCTTCCTGCCGCTCGCCATCATCTCGTGCTACTCCGCCGTCGCCCAGGTCGATCCTGGGCTCGACGACGCCGCCCGCGGTCTCGGCGCGAGCCGCACCCGGACGTTCTGGGGCATCGTCGTGCCGCTCTCGGCACCGGGCATGGTCGTCGCCTCGACGCTCGTCTTCGCCGGCAGCGTCACCGCCTACACGACTCCGTACCTGCTGGGCGGATCGAGCCAGCGGATGCTGTCGACCCAGCTCTACTCGTACTCGAGCGTCACGATCGACTGGGCGGCGGCGAGCGCGACGGCCATCATCATGACGGTCCTCGTCTTCGCCGTGTCGGGCCTGTCCGCCGTCGTCGGACGACGGGGGGCCACCGCGTGAAGACCAGTCGTCCCGTCGCGGCATCCCTCGCCGTCGCCGGCTACATCATCATGATCGTGCCGATCCTCTTCGTGGTCGCCACGGCGTTCACGGGCGGACGCACCCTGCGCTTCCCGCCGGAGGGCTTCTCGCTGCAGTGGTTCGAGGCGGCGCTGAACTACGACCCGTTCATCAGCGCCCTGCTGTCGAGCCTCCAGCTCGCCCTCATCGCCACGGTGCTCGCACTTCTGATCGGTGTTCCCGTGACGCTGGCGATCCACCGCGGCAAGCTGCCGGGCAAGGGACTCGTCGAGGGGCTCTTCCTCTCGCCCCTCATCGTCCCCGAGCTCGTCGTCGGCCTCGCGCTCTACCAGCAGCTGATGATCGGCCTGCGCCTCGACAACTTCCCGGTGCTGCTCGTCGGCCACACCGTGCTGATGCTGCCCTACGCGGTGCGGGTCACGGGCGCGTCGCTGGCGCTCGCCGATCCCGGCATCGAAGAGGCCGCCCGCGGGCTCGGCGCGTCGCCGCTACGCGCGTTCTTCTCCGTCACGCTGCCCCTGCTGCGCCCCGGCATCTTCTCGGCGGGGCTGCTGAGCTTCGTCACCTCGTTCAACAACGTGCCGCTGTCGCTGCTGCTGCAGAGCCGCGACTTCCGCACGCTCCCCGTCACCATGCTCGACTACGTCCAGCAGAGCTACGACCCGATGGTCGCGGCCACGAGCACCATCATCCTCGCGGGCACCATCGTCATCGCCGTCATCGCCGAGCGCACCGTCGGCTTCGCCCGCATCTTCGGAGGGATCAACCGATGACCACCGCAGCAGAGTTCGTCGGGGTGACCCAGCGCTTCGGCGACTTCACCGCCGTCGACGACATCGACCTCGCCATCCCGTCGGGGCAGCTCACGACGTTGCTCGGACCGAGCGGATGCGGCAAGACCACCTCGCTGCGCATGCTCGCGGGCTACACCCAGCCGACGTCGGGCCGCATCATGATCGCGGGCACGGACGCCACCCGCACGCCACCCGAGCGACGTGGACTCGGGATGGTGTTCCAGTCGTACGCCCTGTTCCCGCACATGACCGTGGCCGAGAACGTCGGTTACGGCCTGAAGCTGCGCAAGGTCGCGGCGGCCGAGCGTCGGCGTCGCGTCGAGGAGTCGCTCGACCTCGTCGGCCTCGGACACCTCGCGGCGAGCCGGCCGAAGAAGCTCTCGGGCGGACAGCAGCAGCGCGTGGCCCTCGCCCGCGCCATTGCGATCCGGCCGACGCTGCTCCTCCTCGACGAGCCGCTGTCGAACCTCGACGCGCGCCTGCGCGTGCAGATGCGCGCCGAGATCCGCCGCATCCAGTCCGAGACCGGTCTGACGGTCGTGCTCGTCACGCACGATCAGGACGAGGCGCTGGAGATGTCCGACCGCATGGTGCTCATGCGCGACGGCCGCATCATGCAGGAAGGCGCCCCGTCCGACGTCTTCACCGCTCCGGCCAACCGTTTCGTCGCGGAGTTCCTCGGCTACGAGAACTTCCTCGCCGCGGCGGACGGGACGCTGACGACCGTGCGTCCCGAGCACCTCGCTCTCGGGCGCCCCGCGGACGGGACCGGGCTCGCGCTCGACGGAGTCGTGCTCGACGTCGCCTACCGCGGAGTCGACCGTCTCGTGACCGTCGAGACCGCCGACGCCACGGGCGCGGCCGTGCGCCTCATCGCCGATGTCCGCGACGAGGCCGTGACCGCCCGCCCCGGCGATCGGGTCACCGTCACGGCCCCGACCGCCCGCCTCATCCGCCTCGCCTCCTGAGCGGCCCGACGCCTCCACCCCGCACCAGCACCCGCACCCACCCCAGCACCAGCCCCGCACCTCTGCGCCCCGCCCGCAGACCTCCGAGAGGAACCCGCATGATCCGCACCCGCACCAGCCGCGTCCTCGCGGCATCCGCCGCCGTCGCCGCCACGGCTCTCGTCGTCACCGGCTGCTCCGGCGGTTCGGCAGAGTCCGGCGACGGGGGATCGAGCGACTCGATCGTCGTCAGCGCCTTCCCGTTCGGCGTCGAGCAGTTCCAGGAGGCGATCGTCGACCCCTTCACCGAGAAGACCGGCATCACGGTCGAGATCGAGACCGGGTCGAACGCCGACCGGCTCTCGCAGCTCCAGCTCGCCGGTGGCGACGCCGGGATCGACGTGATGCTGATCTCCGACACCTTCGCGGCATCCGGCCAGGAGCAGGGGCTGTTCCAGGACTTCGACGAGTCCGACGTCCCGAACCTGGCGAAGATCGCCGACTTCGCGGTCGAGGACGGTTATGACGGACCCGCCTACAGCTACCAGCTCAACGGCACGCTCTACAACACCGACGAACTGGATGCCGCGCAGGCCGCCGACTGGTCGCTCTACGCCGACTCCGCCTACAGCGGACGCCTCGCCTTCCCCGACATCGCGGTGACGGCCGGGCAGCTCGCCGTCTCGGGGGTCGCGTCGACGTTCGGTGACGGCCCCTACGACATCGACACCGCCTACATGACGATCGGCGGATGGGCCCCGAACATCCTGCAGTTCTACTCGTCGTCGACCGAGGTCACCAACCTGCTCACGCAGGGCGAGATCGTCGCCGCCGATGCGCTGAGCGGCTTCGCGACCACGCTCATCGCCTCCGGTGAGCCCGTCGCGTGGACCGCGCCCGCCGAGGGTCGCTACATGGCGACCAACCGTGCCATGATCCCCAGCGGAGCGAAGAACCTCGAGGGCGCGTACGCGTTCATCGACTACCTGCTCTCCGTCGAGGCGCAGACGGCATCGGCCGAGATCGTCGGCGACCTCCCCGTCGCCCTCGACGCGACGATCCCCGCCGAGATCACCGCGGTGGTCGGTGACATCGCCGCCGACCCGATCGCCGCGGGCTACGCGACGCTCGACCCCGCCGAGATCGTCCCGAACCGCGCGCAGTGGGTCGAGCGGTTCGCGCGCGAGGTCGCCTCGCGCTGATCCAGACCGCCCGGCCGCCGAGCATCCCCCCATCCTCGGCGGCCGGGCCTCTTCTCGCGGTTTCACGACCGCACCGCTCCACGAGTACGAACGGCACCATGACTTCCGCAGCATCCCTCCCCGTCGACTACCTGCAGCGTCTGCCGAAGGCCGACCTGCACTGCCACCTCATCGGCACGGTCCGCGCGTCGACGTTCGCCGAGCTGGCGCACCGCGAGTCGCTCGAACTGCCCGCCGACCCCGAGCGCATCTTCGCCGACATCAACTCGCTGCCGCCCGACCCGGCCCTCTACCGGAACACGCGCATCCCCGTTCCGCAGCAGCGCGGTGCAGATGAGCCGGAGGTGTCGTACTCGCTCTTCCAGGTGTCGAACTGGGTGGTCGAGGTGCTCCGGGATGCCGACGACCTCACCCGCATCGTCTACGAGGCCTTCGAGGACGCCCACCGCCGCAGCGGTACGCGCCACCTCGAGCTCTTCTTCGATGCGCTGCCGCCGCACCTCGAGTCGCTCGGGTATCTCGGCGCCGTCGAGGCGTACGCCGACGGCATCCGGATGGCTGAGAGGGATTTCGGCATGACGGGGCTGATGATCCAGGGGATCGATCGCAGCCGCAGTGGCGAGGAGGCCCTCGCGGTCGTCCGCCGGGTCGTCGACAACCCGCACCCGTACGTCGCGGGCATCGGCCTCGACAACCTCGAGACCGCCGGTCCGCCCGAGCGCTTCGTCGACGCGTACCGCCTGGCCGGTGAGGCGGGTCTCGGACGCACCGCGCATTCGTCGGAGCACGCCCCGACCGCCGTCAACACGATCACCTGCCTCGATCTGCTCGGCTGCGACCGCATCGACCACGGGTACTACGTGCTCGAGGACGACGCGGTCGTCGAGCGGATGCGCGAGGAGCAGGTCGCGTTCACCGTCGCCTCGACCACGTCACGCCGCTCGTGGCGGCCCTGGCGTCGCGCATCGATCGGCGCGATGCTCGAGGCCGGGCTCAACGTCATCCCGTGCTCCGACGACCCCGGGATGTTCCCCACGACCCTCGCCGCCGAGTACGGCATCGTCACGGAGCAGATCGGTGCGTCGCGCGAGCAGGTCCGCCGGATGGCGATCTCATCGTTCGAGGCGTCGTGGCTGCCCGCCGAGGATCGGGCCCGTCGCGTCGCCGAGGTCACCCGCGAGATCGACGCTCTCGACGCCGAGTTCGCGCTCTCGGTCTGACGCCCGCTGGGGCGCCGCGCCCGCCGCGCCCGCCGCGCCCGCCGAGAACGCACCGTCGCCGCGAGAACGCACGTTTGAAGGTGCGTTCTCGCGGCGAGCGTGCGTTCTCGGTGGGATGGCCCGCGCCGGGCGGTGCGGCCTGTCGCCTTGCCGAGGTCACCGCGAGATTGACGCGCTCGACGCCGAGTTCGCACCCTGCGCGCGCCGAGCACGCGCCGTCGCCGCGAGAACGCACGGGTGAGGGTGCGTTTTCGCGGCGAGCGTGCGTTCTCGGCGGTGGGCCCCAGCGAGCAGCGGCGGCTCAGTCGTTCGCGGATGCCGGGGCGAGGCGGATGCTGCGGGTCAGCGACCGCTGCGGCGGCCGGCGCTGTTCTGGCGCACGACCGAGCCGACCATGAGCTTGCCGCCCGCGGCACCGCCGTTCGACGACGCGCGACGGCCGGTGCGGCGCGGGTTGCCCGCGGGGGCGGCGTCGCGCGTCTCGCGGGGTGCGCGGTCGGCGGTCTGACCGCCGCGCGCGGACTGCTGCCCGCCGCGGCTCTGCTGCGCGTCGCGCTGACCGCCCGAGCGTGCGCCCTGGCCGTCGCGGCCACCGGCAGCGCCCTGGCCCTGACCCTGGCCGCGCCCGCCGCGGCCACGGCCGTTGCCACCGCCGGAGCGACCGCCGCCGTTCGACGACCCGCCTTCGCGGGCATCGCGTGCAGCGCGCTTGCGCTGGGCGTTGGCGCCCTGGCTCGTGCCACGGGGCGCGACCTCGACCGGCGCGGGGGTCACGTAGGGCGCGACCTTGCCGACGAGAGCGGTGACCTCGGGCGACTCTGCGGTGACCGAGGTCGGGGTGACGGCGATGGCGGCCTTGCGGAGCAGATCCTTGACGTCGCGCTCCTGGCCCGGCATCACGAGAGTGACGACGGCGCCCTCGGCGCCCGCGCGCGCGGTGCGGCCTGAGCGGTGCAGGTACGCCTTGTGCTCCATGGGCGGGTCGACGTGCACGACGAGCTCGACGTCGTCGACGTGTACGCCGCGGGCGGCGACATCCGTCGCGACGAGAACCTTCGCGGTGCCCGACGAGAACGCGGCCAGGTTGCGGTCGCGCTGCGGCTGCGAGAGGTTGCCGTGCAGGTCCACCGAGGGGATGCCCTGCGAGGTCAGCTGCTTGGCGAGCTTCTTCGCCGCGTGCTTGGTGCGGGTGAAGAGGATGCGGCGGCCCATGCCCGAGGCGAGCGCCTTGACGACATCCTTCTTCTCCTCGGCGCCGGCGAGGTGGAACACGTGGTGCGTCATCGCCGCGACCGGGGAGTGCGCCTCGTCGACCGAGTGCAGCACCTCGTTCTGCAGGAAGCGCTTGACGAGCTTGTCCACGCCGTTGTCGAGGGTCGCGCTGAACAGCATCCGCTGCCCGTCGCGCGGCGTCTTGTCGAGGATGCGCGTGACAGCGGGGAGGAAGCCGAGGTCGGCCATATGGTCGGCCTCGTCGATGACGGTGATCTCGACGGAGTCGAGGGTCAGGTGGCGCTGCTGCAGCAGGTCTTCGAGGCGACCGGGGCAGGCGACGACGATGTCGACGCCAGCGTTGAGGGCCTGAACCTGACGGTTCTGGTTGACGCCTCCGAAGATGGTGGTCGTCTTCATGCCGTAGGCAGCCGCGAGGGGCTCCAGGGTCGCGTTGATCTGCGTCGCCAGTTCCCGGGTCGGGGCGAGGACGAGGCCCAGGATGCGGGCGGCGCGGCGGCTGCCGCCGGCCAGCTCGCCGCCGAGGCGCGCGGCCATCGGGATCGAGAAGGCGAGGGTCTTGCCCGAGCCGGTCTTGCCGCGGCCGAGCACGTCGCGCCCGGCGAGGGTGTCGGGCAGGGTGTCGACCTGGATCGGGAAGGCGGTGGTCTTGCCGTCCTTCGCGAGGGCTTCGACGAGGGGAGCGGGCACGCCGAGCGTGCGGAAAGTGGTGTCAGTCATGAGGGAGTGTGTCTCCGGGCGCACGTCGGCGCCCTGATCGGTGGCCCGGATGCGGGTGCGCATGCGGGGTCGCCGTACGAAAGAGTCCGCGGGATGCCGGTCGTGACCCGGTGGGCGGAAGGCGTTCTACGACGCGTGCGGCGCGAGCGCGCCACAAGTTCTACCAGTCTACCAGTGCAGGCCCGGCGGTCGGTTCGGCCCCCTCGCGGCGACCGCGTGCCCGCTGGAGCCGCGATGCAAGGGTTCAGCCTCGACACCCCGCCGGTACGGCATCAGTGACGGGGTGTCGGCCCGGATCCCTTGCATCCGCGCACGGCCCCGAGGCTGCCCGGCGTCGGAGGCTCGGAACCTCCCCGACGTCTCCGAGCCCTCGGATGCCGTTGGCCCGGAGCCGCGATGCAAGGGTTCGGCTGCGACACCCCGCCGGTACGGCATCAGTGACGGGGTGTCGGCCCGGATCCCTTGCATCCGCGTACGTGGGTGCCCGCGGGGCGGGCGGGGTGGGGCGGATGTCTCGTGCCAGCAGAACCTCACCAAACAGGTTCCCGTTCCGCAGGGGTCAGTGCCCGGTCGTTCGCACGGCGATGCAAGGGGTCGGCTGCGACACGCCGCCGGTGCGGCATCCGTCACGGGGTGTCGGCCCGGATCCCTTGCATCCGCCCACGCAGCACGCGCGCGGCACGCGCCCAGGTCAGATGAGCGAGAGCTCGCGCAGCTTCGTTGCCACGTCGTCGTTGCTCGGCTCGACGTGGTGTGTCGCGTCGGGGTAGACCACGACGGGGATCTGGGTGCGACCCGAGATCTCGCGCGCGACGTCGGCTGCAGCCGGCTCCGCCTCGAGGTCGATGTAGGTGTAGTCGACGCCGAGCTCGTCGAGCTGCGCCTTCGTGCGGCGGCAGTCGCGGCACCAGTCGGCGCCGAACATCGTGATCGTGTCGGTGGAAGCGGTCATACCTCCAGCGTACGTCCGCGACGGAGGACCGGGCCCGACCCCGATCCCGCCCAGTGCGTACCGATCACGCGAAAACGCACCGCCTCCCGAGCACTCTCGACGAGGCGGTGCGCTCTCGGCGCGGAAGCCCGCGCCTCAGTACTCGGCGGCTCGGGCGCGCTCGGGAGCCGCGTCGAGCACCGCTGCGACGCGCTGCTTCTTGGGTGCGTAGACGACGAGCGCGTGGAAGACGAAGCGCACCACGAACGCCGCGATGAGCGTCAGGCCGGCAGCGATGACGCTCGGGATGTGTGCGTTCTCGACGAGCATCCAGAGCACCGGGATCCGGATGATGGCCTCGGCGTTGTTGAACGCGAACGATTTCACGAACCGTTGCGTCATGCTTCCGGATTCCGACCGCATGTCGGAGAAGACGAGGTATTCGAGCAACAGGAAGTTGCCGATGATCGTGATCTCGCTCGCGATGATGGATGCCGGCAGGTAGTCCATTCCGAGCCGGATCAGACCCCACATGATCACCAGGTTCGCGATGGCGCCGACGCCGCCGACCAGGGCGAACGCCGACATCCGTCCGAAGCGGAGCATCAGCAGCTGGGTGAGGAACCGGATGCCCTGTGTGAAGGTCGCCTTCGACGAACCGGCGTAACGCGGTGCGAAGGCGAACGGCACCTCGGCGACCCGCATGTGACGGCGCGCCAGGATCTCGAGCAGGATCTTGAAACCGCGCGGCCGCAGAGCGTCGACGTCGATCGTGTCGCGGTTGACCAGGAAGAATCCGGTCATCGGGTCGCTGCATTCGCCGAGCTTGCGGGGGAACATCGCCTTGGTGAGCAGCGTCGACGCGCGTGAGACGGTCGTGCGCGTCGCATCGGCCAGCCCCTTCGAGTCGCCGCCGGCGATGTAGCGCGAGGCGACGACGACATCCACGTCTCCGCGGTCGGCGCGTGCGAGCAGCCGGGGGATGTCCTCGGGTGGATGCTGCAGATCGCCGTCCATCACGAGACACCACGACGAGTTCGCGGCGCGTATGCCTTCGACCACGGCCCCGCCGAGTCCCGCGACCGGCTCGTCGCGGTGGATCAGTCGCACCGGGAAGTCGGCCGCTCTCGCCGCCCGCTCGATGATGGCGGGGGTGTCGTCCGTGGAGTCGTCGACGAAGACGACCTCGATCATCCGGTCGTCGACCGCGTCACCGATCCGTCGGAGCAGCTCCACCACGTTCGGGCCTTCGTTGAAGGTCGGGACGACGATCGTCAGATCCATGGAACGCTCGCAAGTGAAAACGGACGGGGGAATTCACACAGTACTGAGGATTCATATGCGTACAAGTGGTTGACCCTTTGGATATCTCCTGAGATTCACCCGATGGACTTCTTGATGTCACCCACGGTCATGCCGTAGTTGACGCGGACGACGGGCAGGGCCAGCTTGTCGCTTCCGATCGAGACGTAGCCGGGCTCGATCGTGCGTGCCATCTCGAAGCCCGCGTCGGCGACCGCCTGCTTCGCGGCGTCGTTGTAGTGGCCGAACGGGTACGCGATCACCTCTTTCGTGCCGCCGAGCACGCTCGCGGAGGTCTCCAGATCGGTGACGATCTCGTCGTGCGTCCAGTTCACGATGCGTCCGCGCCCGTCGGCTCCCGCGGAGTGCATGTCGTGCGTGTGCGAGCGCTTGAGCACGTACGGCGGCAGGTCGGGTCCGGCGCCGTTGATCGTGATGACGAAGGATGTCGTCATCACGCGGTACTTCTCCACCAGTGGCACGGCGAGCTCGAGCCACGACGGGTCGGCGTCGTCGTCGGTGATGATGACCGAGTGATCGGGGAGGAAGAGCTCGCCGTCGATGAACGCGCTCAGCTCCGGCCAGGTGGGCAGGTAGAACTGCTGCTCGGAGATGTACTTCAGGTGTGATTCCCAGTCGCCGACATAGGCGTAGTTGCCGCGGAGCCAGCCCGACTCGCCCTCCGGCTTCGTCGTGAACTGGTGGTACATCAGGATCGGGATGCGCGTCTTCGCGGCGGCGTTGTCGGCCGCGCTCATCCACGCGGCGTGCACCGTGCGCTGCTGGCCGTCGCAGGTGACGGCATCCGCGCCGTTGAGCCGACCCGGGATCGCCAGCGCCGCGGCATCCTCGGCTGTGTCGTACCAGCCGGCGAACACCATGCCCTCGCGCGCGGGGATCGGCAGCGAGGCGTAGGGCTTCCCCTGCGTCTCGAGCTCCGGGGCGATATCGATCGCGTCGCCGGTGAACGAGACGGCGCATGCGTTCGGGTCGTTCGCATCGGCGATGAGCTGTTCCGCCGGCGTCAGCGGTTCGGGCGTCGGGGTGTCGGCTTCGGGGGTGGGGGTGCCCGCGGATACCGCCGGCTCGGGGAGCATGCTCGCGCGCTGCATCGCGTCGACCGCGAACCAGCCGCCGGCCGCGGCGACGAGCAGGACTCCGGTGAGAGCCGCGCTGATACCGATCACCCGGCGTTTGCGCTGTCGCCGCGCGTTCGAACGTCGCGTTGCGGCCATCGTTACTCCCCCTGTGGTGCCCGGTGCGTCCGTCGAATCCTAGGGTGCGCGGCTGTGCGGATACGCGCCGATGTTCCGGATGCCGCGGCGAGGGCAACCCCCTTTCACGCTTGCGTTGACGCGCGGAGACTGCCGAACCATGAACGCGCTGCAGCCCCTGCGGATCCGGGCCGCGTTCGCGTCGGCATCTCCGGGTGGCGGTACGCCGGATGGCGCGGCGACTTCTACCCCACGGGACTCGCCCAGCGGCGCGAGCTCGCGTACGTGGGGGAGCGGATGTCGACGGCCGAGCTGAACGGATCCTTCTATTCGCTGCAGCGCCCGTCGAGCTATCACCGGTGGCGGAGCGAGGTGCCCGAATCGTTCGTCTTCGCCGTGAAGGGCTCGCGCTATGTCACGCACATGCTGCGCCTGCGCGGAGTCGAGACGGCGCTGGCGAACTTCTTCGCGTCGGGTGTGCTCGCGCTCGGGCGGCAACTCGGCCCGGTGCTCTGGCAGCTGCCCGAGCGGGAGGAGTTCGACGCCGCCGTGCTCGAGGAGTTCCTCGCCCTTCTGCCGCGGACGACGGGCGAGGCGCTCGCGCTCGCCGAGCGGCACGACGAACGCCTCGACGGGCGGGCGTGGCTCGAGATCGAGGAGGACCGTCCGATCCGTCACGCCCTCGAGCCCCGGTCGGCCGGTTTCGGTTCGGATGCCGCGCTCGCGCTGCTGCGTGCGCACGACACCGCCCTCGTCGTGGCCGACACCGCTGGACGCTTTCCCCGGTTCGAGGAGGTCACGACTGCCGGGCACGTGTACGTCCGGCTGCACGGCGCGACCGACCTCTACGCGAGCGGGTACTCCGACGCGGAGCTCGACGAGTGGGCGGACCGCATCTGCGGATGGGTAGACGGCTCGGCGGCATCCGACGGCCGTCCGCGCGACGTGTGGGTGTACTTCGACAACGACGCGCGGGGGAGGGCGCCGCACGACGCCGTCGCGCTCGCGCAGCGGGTCGATGCCGCGTTCATGCGTGGCTGACGTACGAGATCACCGCGCTCATTTCGGTGAATTAGAGTGACCGGATGTTCCGCAAGACCCGTGCCGAGCGTGAGCGAGAGCTCGACCAGGTCCTTCGCGGTATTGCCGACCACCCGCTGTCCTCAGAGGAAGTGCGGCAGGCGAATTCCCTGATCGAGCAGCTTGACGGTCAAGATCCGTCGGTCATCGACGACGCCCTCGCAAGCCGCGGCCTCCCGTCGCTGCAAGACCTGGGGAGGATGCAGCTGAAGCATGGGCTCGCCTTCGGTCGGCTTCACCGGCGTAGGCGCAAGCTCGAGAAGACGCTCGGCCGAACCTGACCCTTTCGCCCGCGGGTGCGATGCGGCGTTTAGGCTCGGCGGGTGACCGATCGGGATGCTGCGTGAGCGTGCAGCCGGCTCCGTGGGTCTGCCCGACCTGCGGCGATCCGCTGCGCTTCGAGATCCTCGACGACGAAGCGTTCCTCGTGGCGTGGTCGTGCCTGAACTGCGGACTCGTTCGGGTCACCGAGCCGGCCTGAGCCCGGGCGCCTCAGCGTCCCGGGTGAGGAGGCATCTGCTCGACGCCGGTCACCCCGCGCCGTAGGGTCACTCACATGTGCGGGCGATTCGCGAACGACGCCAAGACGGACGAGCTGATCCGGGAGTACGTCGCCGAGGGCGGCGACCCCGAGGACTGGGCGAAGTCCTGGGCCGGCGCCTACTCGATCGCGCCGACCGAGGACGCGCCGATCGTCCGCGACCGGGGCGAGGGGCGGGTGCTGGAACTCGTCCGCTGGGACTGGCAGAAGCCGGCGAATCGCCCGCGGGGCGGTCCGATCATCAACGCGCGGATGGAGAAGCTGGCTCAAGGATTCTGGGCGCCGGCGTTCAGCGCAGCTCGCTGCATCGTTCCGATGCGGGGCTACTTCGAGTGGACCGGCGACAAGACGCCGAAGACCCCGCACTTCCTCCACGGTGAGGGCTTGCTCTCGGCGGCCGGGCTCACGTGGTCGATGGAACTGCCGACCGGCGAGAGAACGCGGTGCTTCGTCGTCATCACCCGCGAGGCGCGGGATTCGAGCGGACAGGTGCACGACCGGATGCCGGCTTTCCTGACGCCCGACACCTGGGATGCCTGGCTGACGCCCGAGAAGCTCACCGGTGACCGCAAGGCGGAGACGCTGGCGATGCTCGAGCACACGTCCGCTCAGGTCGCCTCGACGATCCGCGAGCACGTCGTCGACCGCAAGGTCAGCAACTCCCGCACGGTCGATCCCGCCGACCCGACGCTGCTCGACCCGGTGGCCTAGCCGGTCCTTCGTGAGGGCATCGAGCGCTCGTCGTCAGGTTGCGGGTAGCGCATCGAGCTTCGCCGGCCGCTCCGCCATGGGCCGGCTGAGCGCCCAGGTGAGCAGCCCGCAGAGCGCGAAGCTTGCGCCGAGTACCGCACATCCCGCCCAGCCCGCCGCCGCATAGACGGCGGTCGTAGCGGTCGCGCCCAGGACGGATCCGAGCGAGTAGAAAACCATGTAGCCACCGATCGCGCTGCTGGTCCGTTCGGGGAAGGCCTCGGTGAGTAGCGACTGGTTGCTGACGTGAACCGCCTGGACGGCGAAGTCCAGAAAGATGACGCCGATGATCACGAGCCAGATCGACCATGTGGCCTGACCGGCCGCGATCCACGACAGTGCCAGGACGACAAGCGCCGCCCCGGTAACGCGGCTCGCTCGGCCGTTGTCCGCCCACCAGCCGGCCCGGGCTGCCCCGAGCGCGCCGGCCAGCCCGGCGATGCCGAACAGCCCGACCTGCGTGGCGTCCAGATGCCAGGGTCCGGCCTCCAGGGGCAGGGCGAGTCCGCTCCAGAGCGTGCCGAACGACGCGAAGAGGAAGAACGCGATCACACCACGTGAGACGAAGAACGGTACAGCGAACATGCGGACGAGCGAGCCGATCACGGCACCGTAGGTTCTGCGACTCATTCGCGCTTCCGCCGGTAACCGGGTGAGGACGGCGACCGCGAGCGCGACGAGCATCGCTGCGAGCGCGAGGTAGACGGCCCGCCAGCCCCAGAGATCGGTCAGGACCCCGGCCACGACGCGGGCGCCGAGAATTCCCACCACCACCCCGGAGGTGACGACACCGAGCGACCGGCCGCGTTCGGCGGGAGCGGAGAGATCCGCGGCGAAGGCGACGGCTGTCTGCACGACGACGGCGAAGAGTCCTGTCGCGGCGAGGCCGGCGACCAGGAGCGCGGCTCCGGTGGCCGACGCCGTGACCAGGGTGCCGGCGGCGCAGAGAACGAGGTGGAGCGCGATGAGCCGCCGCCGATCGATCACGTCACCGAGGGGCACGAGGCCGATCAGCCCGATGAGGTAGCCGACCTGCCCGGCAGCGATCACCCATCCCCACTCGGATGTCGCGATGCCGACGTCTCGGCCGATGTGCGCGAGCATCGGCTGGGCGGCGTAGATCGTCGACACAGCGACCGCGCACACCGTCGCGAGCAGCATCCTCGCCGTACGAATCCCGCTCACGAGCCCTCTCCAATGGTAGTCATTTGCAACTCATCGCAGTATGGCAGAATGGTTGCAGTTCGCAACTCAATGGGAGGGGTCGAGCGAATGGTCGGAGATATCGAGGACGTGACCTGGACCGACTCGACGTGCCCGGTCGCTCGGACGATCGACCTTGTCGGCGACCGGTGGAGCCTGCTGATCATCCGCGACGCGATGGACGGCGCCCGGTCGTTCACCGACTTCCAGCAGCGCACCGGCGTTGCGCGCAACATCCTCACGGAGAGGCTGCGGCGCCTCGTCGATCGCGGGCTGTTGAGGCGTGAGGCTGCGGCATCCGGTCGCCGCCAGCACTACGTCCTCACCGAAGCGGGGCGCGACTTCTTCACGGTGATCGTCGCGCTCCGGCAGTGGGGCGAGCGTCACGTGTTCGAGGATGGCGAGCCGCGCTCAGTCCTCGTCGATGCGGACGGGCATGTGCTCGCAGAAATGAGGCCGGTGGACTCGGATGGGCGTGCCGTCAACGCCGACTCGACGGCTGTCGTTCGCCCCGTTGGGGCGAGTTGAGGGGAGCGGGACCTCGTCGGCGCGGGTCCGGCGGCGTCACTCGTCGGGTGTCGGCTCGTGACTGAAGTCGTACGCGGGGTCCGACCGCTGCCACAGGAGGTATCCGGCGAGTGCGGTCGCGAGCCCGACGAAGTGCAATGCCGGGTAGACCAGTGCCGGGGCATCCGGTAGCAGACCCGCGAAGACGATCGACGCGATGAACGCTGCTGCGCTGAATGCCGCCAATGCCACCGCCCACCGGCGCAGCCGCTTCGTGCGGGGGCTCTGCGGTCGCGGAGACGCGTTCATGCCTAGACCATAGGGCCCCGCACGGCCGATCAGCGGAGCGCGTCGGTGTCGGGGCAAAGCAAAACCCCCGCCATGTAGAAGCTAGGCGAGGGTTTCTGGGACCGTTGTAACGACGGTCCGTGTGGCTCCGACGGGCGTCGATCCCGTGACCTCACGATTTTCAGTCGTGCGCTCTACCAACTGAGCTACAGAGCCGCATGGCGTCAGAGATGCCATGTCCTAGACGAAAGGCCCTCTGGAAACCAAAGGGCCCGTCGCTTTAGAGCGACCCTGACGGGACTTGAACCCGCGACCTCCGCCGTGACAGGGCGGCACGCTAACCAACTGCGCTACAGGGCCATGCTTATTAAGTTGTGGGAGTGACCCCAACGGGATTCGAACCCGTGCTACCGCCGTGAAAGGGCGGCGTCCTAGGCCGCTAAACGATGGGGCCGAGCGAACCCAGACCCGGGAGTCAAACGTTCACGCTTACCGAGGGACAAGCATATGCGATCCGACGCCGATGTGCGAATCGGAGGCGTGGCGTCCGCCGCCCGGGCGTGTCTCCGGGTCACAATGGCGGGGTTCGCACGCCCCGGACGTCGTCGACGATGCTTCCGGTGATGTGACGTGTGTTGCTACTGTGAACGAAGTTGCTCACGCGATATGGAGGATCACCCGCGTGCGATACGAGAGCCTCGACTCCCCTGAAGACTGCGGCTGCGCCCCGACGCCCGCAGAGAGCAAGAAGCTCTCCCAGCTGATCTCGCGCCGCGGCGCCCTCGGCCTCGGCGCCGTCGGCTTCGTCGCAGCGACGGCGTTCCTCGCTCCCGGCATCCCGTCCGCTTTCGGTATCGAGGGCTACCCGTCGTGGGACGACGTGCAGCGCGCGAAGGGCAACGAGGCCGCGAAGGCCGCGGAGATCTCGCGCATCGAGAAGCTGATCGCCGACCTGGCCGCGGATGTCGCGTACAAGCAGGCCGAGGCGGCTCGTCTGGGCGAAGAGTACGCGCAGGCCCAGGCAGCGTTCGAAGACGCTAGCGCCCGCGCCACCTCGCTGCAGGATCAGGCCGACGCGCAGTCCGCCGCGGCTCTCGAGGCCGCACGCCGCGCCGGCAAGCTCGCCGCTCAGCTGTACCGCAACGGCGGCGATGACACGAGCCTGAAGCTCTTCTTCTCCGATTCCGCTGCGAGCGCCGACGACCTGCTGGCTCGTCTCGGCACGATGGACAAGCTGCTGCAGGCTAACCGCGGCGTCTACACGGATGCCGTCACCGCCCGCGAGACCGCCCAGAGCCTGAGCGATCAGGCTGGTGTGGCCCGCGACGAGCGCGACCGTCTGAAGGTCGAAGCCGAGCAGAAGATGATCGCGGCGCAGGAAGCCGCGACGGCCGCTCAGGCGGCCCTCGAAGAGCAGACCGCGAACATGGCGACCCTCGAGGCGCAGCTCGCCGCCCTCAAGGACGAGACGGCCACGACTGTCGCGGGTTACCAGGCCGGAGTCGAAGAGCAGCGCCGTCGCGACGAGGAGCGTCGTCGCCGTGAGCGCGAAGAGGCGGCCCGTCGTGCCGCCGAGGAAGAGCGTCGTCGTCAGGAAGCCGCAGCCGCGGCAGCCGCCGCTGGCAACAGTGGCGGTGGCGGCGGTGGGGGCGGCGGCGGCGGCGGTGGGGGCGGCGCCGGGCAGGTTCAGCCCTCCGGCTGGGTACGCCCCGGTCCCGGCTACATCAGCTCCTGGTACGGCAACCGCGGCACCATCTGCTCCGGCGGTGTGTGCACCAGCGGGCACCGCGGCATCGACTTCGCCGGCGGATGCAGCGCCCCGATCTATGCCGCGGCATCCGGAACCGTCGTCTTCGCGGCCTACACGAACAGCTGGGGCAACTACATCAAGGTCGACCACGGCGGCGGCATCATCTCCGGTTACGCGCACATCCAGAACGGCGGCTTCAACGTCGGATACGGACAGCGCGTCTCGGCCGGACAGGTCATCGCCTACGCCGGCAACACCGGCATCTCGCAGGGCTGCCACCTGCACTTCGAGATCTACCGCAACGGTGAGCGCATCGATCCCGCGCCGTTCCTTCGCGATCGCGGCATCTCGGTCTGAGCTTCAGCGCTCACGAGCCCGGAACAACGAAGGAGGGGCGGATGCTGCAGCATCCGCCCCTCCTTCCGTTCGTCTGAGACTCAGAGCGAGTTGGGCGCTTCGCCCTCACCCTGCGTCTTGGTCTGGCCCTCGTGCTCCTCGAAGCGCTCGAACGCCTCGGAGACGAGACGCTCGGCCTCGGCGGCGCCGGCCCACTCGTCGACCTTGACCCACTTGTTGGGCTCGAGGTCCTTGTAGTGCTCGAAGAAGTGGCCGATCTCGTTCTTGGTCCAGTCGTCGATGTCGCCGACATCCTGGATGTGGGCCCACCGCGGGTCTTTCGCCAGCACGGCCACGACCTTGTCGTCGCCGCCGGCCTCGTCGCTCATCTTCAGCACGGCGACGGGGCGGACCTTCGCCAGCACGCCGGGGTAGATGTCGCGGTCGAGCAGCACGAGCACGTCGAGCGGGTCGCCGTCTTCGCCGAGGGTGTTCTCGAAGAAGCCGTAGTTGCTGGGGTATCCCATCGGCGTGAACAGCACGCGGTCGAGGAAGACCCGGCCGGTGCCGTGGTCGACTTCGTACTTCACGCGGCTGCCGCGGGGGATCTCGATGACGGCGTCGTACGCGCCCATACGTGTGCTCCTTCGATATGACGGTGGGATGCCGCCGTCCAGCCTACTTCGCGGCGCCCGCCGTGCCGTATACAGGCTCAGCCCGGATTTTGCGCCTGCGGCGGCGTTGCCGCAGGCTCTCAGCCTGTCGACGGCACGAGCCCAGCGGATGACGGTCAGTGTCCGGCCGGTGCCCGCACCCCACGCTCGCTGCGCTGTCCGCAGGCTTAGCGACGGGTTGAGGCTGCCGGGCGGGCCGCGCAACGTGCTCAGCCTGTTGACGGCACGACCCCGACCCCGGCCTCGCACGACCTCGGCCCTCGCACGAGCCCGCCACCGCCCCGAGGCCGGGCCCGTGCCGCCGGCCGCGCCGTCCGCAGGCTCAGCGACGGGTTGAGGCTGCCGGGCGGGCCGCGCAACGTGCTCAGCCTGTTGACGGCACGACCCCGACCCCGGCACGACCCCGGCACGACCCCGACCCCCGCCCGAGCCCGCCATCGGCACGAGCCCGGCTACCGTAGGGGCGTGCCGTCGCTGAGCCCCGCCATCGCCGAGGTCCGTCGTGCCGTGCGGGCGTCACTGTCGGCATTGCCTTCCGGGAGCACCGTCATCGTCGCGCTGTCGGGCGGGCCCGACTCGCTGGCCCTCGCCGCAGCAACAGCCTTCGAGGCCCCGAAGCTCAGTTTGCGCGCCGCCTCGCTCACGGTCGACCACGGGTTGCAGCCCGGCTCCGACGAGGTGGCTCTCACGGCCGCGCGCGCCGCCGCGGGCCTCGGACTCGATCCGCTGGTCGTGCGCGTCGAGGTCGGCACCGCGGGAGGCCCGGAGGCCGCGGCCCGCGAGGCGCGCTACGGCGTGCTGCGGGATGCCGCGCGCGACGCGAACGCCGCCGCCGTGCTGCTCGGTCACACCCTCGATGATCAGGCCGAGACGGTGCTGCTCGGGCTGGCGCGCGGCGCCGGGGCGACGAGTCTCGCGGGCATGGCGCCCGACCGCGCCGACGACGATTCCGGCGTGCGCTGGCTTCGGCCGCTGCTGGGGGTGCGCCGCGAGACCACGCTCGCCGCATGCGCGGCGGCCGGGCTCGACCCGTGGCTCGACCCTCACAACTACGACGACCGCTTCCGGCGGGTGCGGGTCCGCGAGCGGGTGCTGCCGCTTCTCGAAGCAGAGCTCGGCCCGGGCGTGGCCGAGGCGCTGGCCCGCACGGCCGAGCAGCTGCGTGAGGACGCGCAGGCGTTCGACGACATGATCGCCGAGACGATCGAAGACATCGTCGAGCCGGCCGAGGCGGGCATCGCGATCTCGGTCGCCGCGCTCGCCGCCAATCCTCCGGCGCTGCGCCACCGCATCATCCGGCTCGTCGTGCAGAGCGAGTTCCACGAGAGCCTCACGCGCAGCCAGACCCTCGAGGTCGCCCGGCTCGTCACCGACTACTCCGGTCAGGGACCGATCGACGTTCCCGGATGCCGCGCCCGCCGCGTCGGCCGGCTCATCGAGTTCTCGGCGGGCGGGAGCGGCGCCTAAACTCGTCGCATGCGTGCTGCCGAGATCGCCGACCAGCTCACCGACGTCCTCGTCACGGAGGAGGAGATCCAGGCCAAGCTCGCCGAGCTCGCCGCCCGGGTCGAGGCCGACTACGAGGGTAAGGAGCTCATCCTCGTCGGGGTCCTCAAGGGCGCCGTGATGGTCATGGCCGACTTCGCCCGCGCGCTCAAGCGCGACATCACGATGGACTGGATGGCGGTGTCGTCGTACGGCGCGAGCACGAAGTCGAGCGGTGTCGTGCAGATCCGCAAGGACCTCGACGCCGACCTGCACGGCAAGCACGTGCTGATCGTCGAGGACATCATCGACTCGGGCCTCACCCTCAGCTGGCTGCTCGAGAACTTTCAGTCGCGCGGCGCCGAGTCGCTCGAGGTGCTGGCGCTCCTGCGCAAGCCCGAAGCCGCGAAGGTCGAGATCGACTGCCGCTATGTCGGCTTCGACATCCCGAACGACTTCGTCGTGGGCTACGGCCTCGACTACGCCGAGAAGTACCG
Organism: Microbacterium arborescens; assembly: GCF_030369635.1. Classification (NCBI taxonomy): domain Bacteria; kingdom Bacillati; phylum Actinomycetota; class Actinomycetes; order Micrococcales; family Microbacteriaceae; genus Microbacterium; species Microbacterium arborescens. The sequence continues at coordinate 292,826 of NZ_CP128474.1, forward strand.
AAACCTGCGGGATGTCGCGGTCCTCGCGCCGCACGTATACAGCTGAGCGGGCTTCGCGTGGCGGCTCCCGGTACGCCCAAAACGAACGCACAGAGCCCGCATAGTCGGCGCGGGGTAGCCTGATCGCACCATGGACGTCAAGAAAGTCACGCGCAACCCGCTGATGTACGTGTTGCTCATCGGCGCGCTGCTGCTGATCGGCTTCATGCTGATCTCCAGCCTCACCGGCGCGAAGCAGATCACGACCCAGCAGGGCTTCGAGCTGCTCAAGGGCGACACCGTCACGAAGGTGCAGACCACGGACGGCGATCAGCGCGTCGATCTGACGCTCTCCGACGACTTCGAGGGCTCGAAGCAGGTGCAGTTCTACTACACCTCCGCGCGCGCCGACGAGGTCGTCTCGGCCGTCGACGCGGCGAACCCCGCCGACGGGTACAACGACGTCGTGCCGCGGGCCACGTGGTTCGACGGATTCCTCTCGCTCATGCTGCCGCTGGTGCTGCTGGGCCTGCTCTTCTGGTTCCTGATGTCGAGCGCGCAAGGCGGCGGCAGCCGCGTCATGCAGTTCGGCAAGTCGAAGGCGAAGCTCGTCACGAAGGAGACCCCGACGGTCACCTTCGGCGATGTGGCCGGCTCCGACGAGGCCATCGAGGAGATGCAGGAGATCAAGGACTTCCTGAAGGACCCGACGAAGTTCCAGGCCGTCGGCGCCCGCATCCCGAAGGGTGTGCTGCTGTACGGCCCTCCCGGAACCGGTAAGACGCTCCTCGCACGCGCCGTCGCGGGCGAGGCCGGTGTGCCGTTCTACTCGATCTCGGGTTCGGACTTCGTGGAGATGTTCGTCGGTGTCGGCGCGAGCCGCGTTCGCGACCTCTTCAAGGAGGCGAAGGAGAACTCACCCGCCATCATCTTCATCGACGAGATCGACGCCGTCGGTCGCCACCGCGGCGCCGGCATGGGCGGCGGTCACGACGAGCGCGAGCAGACGCTCAACCAGATGCTCGTCGAGATGGACGGCTTCGACCCGAAGGTCTCGGTGCTCGTCATCGCGGCGACCAACCGTCCCGACATCCTCGACCCCGCGCTGCTGCGTCCGGGTCGCTTCGACCGTCAGATCGGCGTCGACGCCCCCGACCTCAAGGGCCGTCAGAAGATCCTCGAGGTGCACGGCCGCGGCAAGCCGCTGTCTCCCTCGGTCGACCTGGCCGTCATCGCTCGCAAGACCCCGGGCTTCACCGGTGCCGACCTCGCGAACGTGCTGAACGAGGCGGCGCTCCTGACCGCGCGCTCGAACGCGCAGCTGATCGACATGCGCGCCCTCGACGAGGCGATCGACCGCGTCATCGCCGGTCCGCAGCGTCGCACGCGCGTCATGAAGGACAAGGAGAAGCTCATCACGGCCTATCACGAGGGCGGTCACGCCCTCGCTGCGGCGGCGATGAACCACTCCGACCCGGTCACGAAGGTCACGATCCTCCCGCGCGGCAAGGCGCTCGGCTACACGATGGTGCTGCCGCTCGAAGACAAGTACTCCGTGACCCGCAACGAGCTCCAGGATCAGCTCACCTACGCGATGGGCGGGCGCGTCGCCGAGGAGGTCGTGTTCCACGACCCCACGACGGGGGCCTCGAACGACATCGAGAAGGCGACGGGCATCGCCCGCAAGATGGTCACCGAGTACGGGATGACGACCGAGGTCGGCCCCGTCAAGCTCGGGTCGTCGTCGGGTGAGGTGTTCATGGGCCGCGACATGGGTCATGGCCGCGACTTCTCCGAGCGCATCGCCGAGCGGGTCGACGCCGAGGTGCGGCTGTTGATCGAGCAGGCGCACAACGAGGCGTACGAGGTCATCAACGCCAATCGCGACGTCCTCGACAAGCTCGCTCTCGCCCTCCTCGAAGAGGAGACCCTCGACCACCTGCAGCTCGCCGAGATCTTCAAGGACATCAAGAAGCTCCCGCCGCGCCCGCAGTGGCTCTCGAGCCAGGATCGTCCGGTGTCGACCCTGCCCCCGATCGACGTTCCCAAGCGTCGCGAAGAGGCCGGGCTGGCGGCATCCGCCGTCGCCGAGACGGAGACCGAGACCGCCGCCGAGCGTGCCCCGCACCGTCGCCCCTCGGGGCAGGCGCGACCCGCGACCGCGTAGGCTCGGGGCGTGGCCGTCGATCGCGAACGCGTCGCCGCCCTCGTGCGCGACCTGCTCGAGGCGATCGGGGAGGACCCCGACCGTCCCGGGCTGAAGCAGACCCCGCAGCGGGTCGCCGACGCGTATGCCGAGTTCTTCTCGGGAGTGGGCGCCGACGCTGCCGAACCGCTCGCGCACACGATCTCGGTCGCGCGGGGCCCCGCTCCCGACACGCTGCCGTCGGGCGCTGTCATGGTGCGCGGCATCCGGTTCCGTTCGTTCTGCGAGCACCACCTGCTGCCCTTCGCCGGACACGCCCACATCGCGTACCTGCCGGGTGAGCAGGTGGTCGGGCTCGGCGCGCTGCCGCGGGTGGTCGACACGCTCGCGGCGCGACCGCAGGTTCAGGAGCGCCTGGGCGAGCAGATCGCCGACACGATCGCGGGTGCGCTCGATGCGCGCGGCGTGCTGGTCGTGCTGGATGCCGCCCACGAATGCGTCACGATGCGCGGCGGACGACAGACGGATGCCTCGACCGTGACGGTCGCCGCCCGCGGCGTCTACACCGAGCCGGCCGAGCGGGCCGAGCTGATCGCGCTGATCTCGGGCGGCGCAGCATGACGCTGATCATGGGCATCCTCAACATCACGCCCGACTCGTTCAGCGACGGCGGTCGGTACCTCGACCTCGACGTCGCGATCGGTCACGCCGAGGCTCTGCGACGCGCCGGCGCGCACATCGTCGACGTCGGCGGCGAGTCGACCCGGCCGGGCGCCGAGCGCGTCGAGCCCGACGTCGAGCGCGGGCGCGTCGTCCCGGTGATCGAGGCGCTCGCGGCGCGGGGCATCGTGGTGAGCGTGGACACGATGAACGCCGGCACCGCGTCGGCCGCGGTCGCGGCGGGGGCCCGGATCATCAACGACGTCTCGGGTGGGCTCGCCGACCCCGAGATGTTCGCCGCGGTCGCGACATCCGACGCGGATGTCGTCATCGGGCACTGGCGCGGACACTCGACCGACATGTACGCCGCCGCCCGGTACGAGGACGTCGTCGGAGAAGTGATCGCCGAGCTCCAGGAGCGCGTGGGCGCTGCGATCGCGGCAGGTATCGCCCCCTCACGCATCGTGCTCGACCCCGGCATCGGTTTCGGCAAGCGGGGCGACCAGAACTGGGCGGTGCTGCACCACCTCGACCGTGTCGTCGGGCTCGGCAAGCGCGTGCTCGTCGGCACGAGCCGCAAGGGATTCCTGCGCGAGGCCATCGGAGACGTCCTGGACAGCGGGGATGCCGGGGCCGACGCAGCGGATGCGTCCGACATGGCGCGGCGCGACCTCGCGACCGCCGTCACGAGCGTGCTCGCGGCCGACGTGGGAGCGTGGGGAGTGCGCGTGCACGACGTCGAGTCGACACGCGACGCGCTGGCGGTGCGCTCTCGGTGGCGGGAGGCCCCATGAGCGACCGCATCACGCTGCGCGGCATCCGGGCCGTCGGGTATCACGGGGTCTACGAGCACGAACGGCGCGAGGGGCAGGAGTTCGTCGCCGACGTCGAGCTCGAACTGTCGCTGGCCGACGCCGCGGCGAGCGACGACGTGGCCGATACGGTGCACTACGGAGAGCTGGCCGAGAGAGTCGCCGCGATCCTGTCGGGCGAGCCGGCCGACCTCATCGAGACCGTCGCCGACCGCATTGCGCGCGCGGCCTTCGCGTTCGACCGCGTGGATGCCGTCGCCGTTACCGTGCACAAGCCGCAGGCGCCCATCGCGGTGCCTTTCGGTGATGTCAGTGTGACCCTCACCCGCCGACGGGAGAACCGATGAGCCGCCGTCTCGCCCAGGAATCGCCCGAGCCCCGCCCCACCGAGAGCGCGCTGACGCGGCGAGCCGTCGTCGCGATCGGCGCGAACCTCGGCGACCGGGCGGCCACGGTCGAGCACGCGATCGCCGACCTCGACCGGCTGCCCCTGACCCGGGTCGCGCGAGCCGCCGATCCGATCGAGACGGTCGCGCTGACCCTCGACGGTCCGGATGCCGCGGCCCCTGCATATCTCAACACGGTCGCCCTCATCGACACGAGACTGGCCCCCAGCGTGCTGCTGGGCTATCTGCATGCGATCGAGGAGCGCCATGGTCGCGCCCCGCGGACGGCCGATCAGGCCCGGTGGCAGGATCGCACGCTCGACCTCGACCTCATCGCACACGGCGACGTCGTCTGCGACACCCCGACGCTCGTGCTGCCGCACCCGCGCGCGCACGAGCGCGATTTCGTGCTCCGGCCGTGGCTGGCCGTCGACCCCGAGGCCGTGCTTCCCGGCCGCGGCCGGGTCGACGCGCTGCTGGCGGGTCTGACCGGGAGTGCATCGTGAGACGCACATCTCCCGCGACCCTCGTCGTCGCGGCAGTGCTGGGCATCGCCGCGGGGTTCGTCATCGACCAGCTGCTCACCGGCGCGGGCCGCGCGACGTTCACTCCGTCGGTCATGCTCCCCGTGCTCTTCGTGCTGCTGGGCGTCTCGGTCATCGCCCTCGCCCTCCCGATCCGCCGGGCGACCCGGGGCCAGGCTCCGCGGGTCGACCCGTTCCGGGCGGTTCGCGTCGCGATGCTGGCGAAGGCGTCGAGCATCGTCGGAGCGCTCGTCGGCGGCATCGGCGTCGGTCTCCTGCTCTTCCTTCTCACACGGCCCGTCCCGCCGTCAGTAGGCTCAACGGGAGCGGTCGTCGCCGCGATCGTCGGAGCCGTGGTGCTCGTGGCGGCCGGCGTGATCGCAGAACAGCTCTGCACCATTCGGAAGGACGACGATGACGACCAGCCCGGACCACCCGAGCCCGACGCCACTCCCTCCCACCACTGACGCTGCGGAGTCCGGCACGATCGACGCGACCCTCGATGCCGGCACCTATGACCGCATCCGCGAGCCCCGCGGGGCCGGACGTCTCGCTCTCGAGCAGGGCGTGTGGCACCAGATCTCACGCAAGTACCTCGCCGTTCAGCTGATCAGCAACGGTTTCGTCCTGGCGATCATCGTCGCCGTGATGCTCGTGCTGCTCCTGGTCGCCGACCAGCGGTGGGCGCTCATCCCCGGCATCATCCTGATCGTGCTGACCCTCGCGGGCATGGCGATCCTGCCACGCCAGGTGCGCTCGATCGGCTATCAGCTGCGCGAGGACGACCTCGTCTTCCGCCGCGGCATCCTGTGGCAGCGCATGGTCGCCGTGCCGTACGGCCGCATGCAGCTCGTCGACATCACGCACGGGCCGCTCGACCGCGGCTTCGGGATCGCGCAGCTGAAGTTCGTGACGGCCGCCGCAGCGACGGGGGTCGTGATCCCGGGCCTCACGCAGCAGGCCGCCGAGGCGCTGCGCGACCACCTGATGTCGGTGGCGGAATCGCGGCGGACCGGGCTGTGACCGACCCCGTCCCGAACCCGCCTACGGCCGACGCCGGGGTATCCGCCCCGCCCGCCGCGCTCGTCCGGTCGCCTCTCAGCGACGGCGAGTGGCACCGGCTGCATCCGCTCACACCGCTGCTGCGCGGCGGCCTCGCGCTGCTCGTCGTGCTCGGCATCGTCGTCGCGAACATGCGCGACCGGCTCATCAGCATCTTCGTGCCGGCCTTCGCCCCCGACGTTCCGATCGACGAGTGGGAGGAGTACGAGGCGGCCGGCGATCCGATCGGGTGGGTGCTGGCCAACAACCTCGTCCTCATCGCCCTGCTCGTCACCGTCGGCGTGCTCGCCGTCATCATCGGGGCGTTCTACCTGTCGTGGCGGTTCCACACGTTCCGCATCACCGAGGACGACGTCGAGGTGCGCAGCGGCATCCTCTCGCGCACCCAGCGCCGCGCGCCGCTCGACCGCGTGCAGGGCGTCAACCTCACCCGGCCCGCGGTCGCGCGACTTCTCGGAGCCGCGAAGCTCGAGATCGTCGGCGCGGGTGCCGACGCGAACGTCAAGCTCGAATACCTCTCGACCGGCAACGCCGAGACGATTCGCGCCGACATCCTGCGGCTGGCCTCGGGGCAGCGCCTCGCCGAACAGCGAGCAGCCGCGGCAGCCGCCGGTGGAGCGCGCATCGCGGTCGCCGACACCGTCGCTCGCGGCCTCACCGGTCTGATCGAGGGTGACGACGCGGATGCCGCCGAGCCCGAGTCCGTCGTGCGCATCCCGGCTGGCCGCCTGATCGGGTCGCAATTCGCCAGCTGGGGCACCGTCGTGATCCTCGCGGGCGCGACCGCGCTCGCGATCGCGCTGTCGCAGGGTGTGTTCTGGGTGCTGTTCGCCTACTTCCCGGCGCTGCTCGGATTCGGCGCCTACTGGGTGCGGACGATCGTGCGGTCGCTGCGGTACTCCATCGCGCCGACGCGCGACGGTGTCCGCGTGACGTTCGGTCTGCTCACGACCGTGTCGGAGATCCTGCCTCCCGGGCGCATCCACGCGGTCGAGATCACGCAGTCCATCCTCTGGCGCGGGTTCGGATGGTGGACGGTGCGGATCAACCGCATGACCGGCCGCAGCGCGTCCGACACGACGACCGATCAGTTCACCACCGTCCTCCCCGTCGGCACGCTCGCCGACGTCGAGCGGGTGCTCGGCCTCATCCTGCCGTCGGTCGCCGAGGAGGAGCGCGCGGCGATCGTCCGCGACGGTGTGCTCGGCGGCTCGTCCGCCGGGGGATACGTGACGACGCCGCGACGAGCACGCATCGTGCGTCCGCTGTCGTGGCGGCGCAACGGCCTCGCGATCACGGGCGACCTGCTGATGCTGCGGCGCGGGCTGATCTGGCGCATGCTCGCGGTGCTGCCGCTCGCGCGGCTGCAGTCGGTCGCGCTGCACCAGGGGCCGGTCTCACGCGCGCTGCGGGTCGCGTCTCTGCGCGCTCACACGGTGTCGGGCCCGGTGCTCACCGCGGTCGCGGGCATCGACCGCGACGACGTGATCGCGGCATTCGAGCGGGTCGCCGAGCTGGCGGTCTCGGCCGCCGCATCGGACCGCTCGCACCGCTGGGCCGAGACGACGGATGCCGCTGAGCCGGTGCTCTCCTCGCCGAGCCCGGAGCAGGCGAGATTCGCCGTGCCCGGAACGTCGGTGCCGTTGCCCCCGCCGGTCGGCGCGACCGAGCTTCCGCCGGGCGCCGTGCCCCCGCCGCCGTACGTGCCGCCGCGCGCGGACGACACCGCGGGGGAGGGCCGATGAGCGCGAGCTCGCGCCTCGGCGTCGGCATCATCGGAGCCGGCCGGGTCGGACCCGTGATCGGTGCCGCGCTCGCGGGCGCCGGCCACGCGCTGACCGGTGTCACCGCGGGATCCGACCGCGAGCGCGTGGACGCGGTGATCCCCGGGGTCCCGGTTCTCGACGCCGACGAGGTCGTGCGCCGCAGCGAGCTCGTCGTCATCGCGGTGCCCCACGACGAGCTGGGCCCGCTCGTGAGCGGTCTCGCCGAGCTCGGAGCCTGGCAGGTGGGGCAGCTCGTGCTGCACACCGACCCCGGGCACGGTCTCGACGTGCTCGCGCCGGCCGCCGCGCGAGGAGCCATCCCACTCGCCGTGCATCCCGCCATCGCCTTCACCGGATCGACCCTCGACCTGCGCCAGCTCGCGGGTGCGTACGCCGCGGTGACAGCGCCGGCCGCCGTCCTGCCGATCGGACAGGCTCTCGCCGTCGAGCTGGGCTGCGAGCCCGTCGTCGTCGCCGATGCCGACCGGCCCGCCTACGGCGAGGCGATCGCGACCGCGACCCAGTTCGCCGCCTCGATCGTGCAGCAGTCGGCCTCCCTGCTCGAGGATGCCGGCGTGCCCAACCCGGGCCGCTTCCTCTCGACCCTCGTGCACTCGACCGTCGAACGTGCGCTGACCGCCGCGGGGCGGGGCGCGAGCCCCGACGACGAGCTCCTGTGAGCGACCTCGAGCTCACCCGCATCCCCGCCGGTCAGCTGCCGGTCGCCGGCGCCGGCCGCGCGCCGTGGGTCGAGTCCTTCGAGATCGGCGTGTACCCCGTGACCGAGGAACAGCTCGGCGAGGTGCTCGGGGTGACGGCCGGGTACCCACGGCGTCCGGCGGTGCAGCTGTCGTGGCTGCGCGCGGTGCGGTTCTGCAACGCGCTGTCGGAGTGGGAGGGACTGGATCCCGCCTACGCGGTCGACGGCGACGAGGTGCGCTGGTACGACGACTCCGACGGGTACCGGCTGCCGACCGAGCGCGAATGGGAGTACGCCTGCCGCGCGGGCTCGCGGGCCGCGCAGTACGGACCGCTCGCCGAGATCGCCTGGACCGCTGCCGACAACCTCTCGTCGCCGCAGAACGTGGGCGGGCGGCATCCGAACCTCTTCGGCCTGTTCGACATGCTCGGCAACGTCTCGGAGTGGTGCTGGGACCTTTTCGCCCCCGACACGGGGTCGCGCGACCGCGTGTTCCGCGGGGGCGGGTTCGCCGACGCCGCGACGACCGTCCGGGCCGGCACGCGCCGCGGGGCTCGTCCCGACAGCGCTCACGACGACATCGGACTGCGAGTTGCCCGCGGGGCGATCGCGTAGGGGGCCGGTCCGACGGGTGTATCGCCAAGCACGCGTGACGCGCTCGGTAGACTGGCACGTCGAATCCCGAGGAGTTTTTCTGCCATGAGCGACGCGCCCGTGCCCCCCGTCGACGACGCCGACGACGTCATCGAGCAGAAGGCCGTGCGCCTCGCCAAGCGCGAGCGGCTGCTGAGCGAGCGAGCGGATGCCGCGGGCGGCGCCTATCCCGTCGCCGTGGCCGTCACCGACACGATCCCCTCGCTGCGCGAGCGCTACGCCGACCTCGAGGCGGGCGCCGAGACCGGCGTGGTCGCATCGGTCGCGGGGCGCGTCGTGTTCAGTCGCAACACCGGCAAGCTGTGCTTCGCGTCGCTGCAGGCCGGCGACGGCAGCCGCATCCAGGCCATGGTCTCGCTCGCCGAGGTCGGCGAGGAGTCGCTGCAGGCGTGGAAGGAGCTCGTCGACCTGGGCGACCACGTCTCGGTCACCGGCCAGGTCATCTCCAGCCGCCGCGGCGAGCTGTCGATCATGGTGAGCAGCTGGCAGATCGCGTCGAAGGCCCTCTTGCCGCTGCCGAACCTCCACTCCGAGCTCAGCGAGGAGAGCCGCGTGCGTTCGCGCTTCCTCGACCTCATCGTGCGCGACACCGCGCGCGAGACCGTCGTGGCCCGGGCGAAGGTCAACGCTTCACTGCGCCGCACCTTCGAGGCGCATGGCTTCCTCGAGGTCGAGACCCCGATGCTGCAGGTGCAGCACGGTGGCGCGGCCGCGCGCCCGTTCATCACCCACTCGAACGCCTTCGACACCGAGCTGTTCCTGCGCATCGCGCCCGAGTTGTTCCTCAAGCGCGCCGTCGTGGGCGGCATCGACCGCGTGTTCGAGATCAACCGCAACTTCCGCAACGAGGGTGCCGACTCGACCCACAGCCCCGAGTTCGCGATGCTCGAGGCCTACCAGGCGTACAGCGACTACAACGGCATCGCCGATCTGACGCAGGAGCTCATCCAGAACGCGGCCGTGGCCGTCGCGGGGTCGACGACCGTCACGTGGGCCGACGGCACCGAGTTCGATCTCGGCGGCGACTGGGACCGCATCTCGATGTACGACTCGCTCTCGGCCGCCGCGGGGCGCGACATCACCCCTGCCACCTCGCTCGACGAGCTGCAGGCGCTCGCGGCGGAGGTGGGCGTCGTCGTGCCCGAGAAGGTGGCGACGCACGGCAAGCTCGTCGAAGAGCTCTGGGAGCACTTCGTCAAGGGCGGGCTCGAGCGGCCCACCTTCGTCATGGACTTCCCCGTCGACACGTCACCGCTCGTCCGCGAGCACCGCACGATCGCGGGAGTCGTGGAGAAGTGGGACCTGTACGTGCGCGGGTTCGAGCTGGCGACCGGGTACTCCGAGCTCGTCGATCCGGTCATCCAGCGGGAGCGTTTCGTCGAGCAGGCCAAGCTCGGCGCCCGCGGCGACGACGAGGCGATGCACGTCGACGAGGAGTTCCTGCGCGCGCTCGAGCACGGGATGCCGCCCACTGGCGGCATGGGCATGGGCATCGACCGCCTGCTGATGGCGATCACGGGCCTCGGCATCCGCGAGACGATCCTCTTCCCGCTGGTCAAGTAGCCGCGGTTCCTGCGAGGGGAAAGCACCGGGCGGGGTTTCCACATCCTGCTCCGGACGGTCTCCGCACCCTCGCGCCCGGCGCCAGCCTGGTCTGCATGACCACGACTGTTCGCGCCGCGGATGCCGCGCACTTCCTCTCCCTCGTTCCTCATCTGCTCGGCTTCGCCCCGAGCCGCAGCCTCGTGGTGGTGCCGTTCGCCGGTTCCCGGAGCCTCGGTGCGATGCGGGTCGACTTGCCGACCGGCGCGCTCGGCGACCTCGACAGCGCAGCCGCGACGATCGTCGGAATGGTGTGCCGCATCCCGGATGCCGATGCCCTGACGGCGATCGCGTACGCTCCCGAGTCCGCGGGTGACGGGCTGCCGGGGGTCCCCGTATTGGCGGCGGTCAGCCGGGCGGCCGACGTCTGCGGCGTGCGGGTCGTCGATCTGCTGACCGTCGCGACGGACGGCTGGGGGTCGCACCTCGACGCGTCGTGCCCGGCGGGTGGGAGGCCGCTGAGCGAGATCGAACGGGCCGCTGCACGCCACGGTGATCCGGGCCCCGGCACGGCGATCGATCGCGACCACGCTGCCGGCGCGGACCTGCCGCGACGCAGCGCCGCGGAACGCCGCGTGGTGGGCGGCGCACTGCGCTCGCTCGAAGCGGCGCTCGCGGTGCTGTGCGGCATACCGCGGGTGGGCGGTGGTCGTCGGCGGCCGCGCGGTGAGACGGACGGCGCGGGCAGCGTCGACCAGGCGGCGCTCGAGGCCGCGTGCGAGCTCGACGATCCGCCGCGACTGTTCGAGCGGGTGCTCGAGGGCGATCCTGCCGACCTCGACCCCCTCGTCGTGGCGCTGCTGGTGTGGTGCCTCTCGCGTCCCTCACTGCGTGACGTGGCCCTCGTGCAGTGGGCGACGGATGCCGGCCGCGGCGACGACGCCCTCGATGCGCAGCGCCGGTGGGAGGAAGGCGAGGAGTATCCCGAGCGGCTCGGCCGGATCATGTGGGGTGACGGCGACCGGCCCGATCCCGACCGGCTGCTGGCCGCGCTCGCGGTGATGCGCGAGGTCGCCGCGCTGGCTCCGCGCCGATTGCGGCCCGGGCCGCTCGCGCTGTGCGCGTGGCTCGCCTGGGCGCTCGGGCGCTCCACGCACGCCGCGTCGTACGCCGAGCGCGCCCTGGAGATCGACCCCGATCACGGGCTCGCAGAGATCCTGCTGTCGTTCGCGCAGATCGGTCACCTCCCCGACTGGGCCTTTCATCAGCGGGGACACGTACGATAGGGGGCATGGACGAATACGTGAGCGCGGTCATCTGGTCGCTGCTGCCGACCCTGGTGGTCTCGGTGCTCTTCGTCTTCGTCCTCCGCGGCATCCTGCGCATGGATCGCACCGAGCGCCGGGCGTACGCGAAGATCGAGGCGCAGGAGCGTGCGGCCCGCGGGCTCGCCGCGCCGACGCCCGATAGCTCGACCCCCTGACCCCGTGGGATGAGCGGTCGCGCCCGATACGCTGATTCCGAGCAGATCGGAGGGGCGGCGTGACGATCGAGTTCACCGCGTTCGAGTTCCCCGGTTGGTGGCTCGTCCTGGTCTTCATCGCCGACCTGATCATCCGCATCACCGCGATCATCGTCGTCCCGCGAAACCGGCGGCCCACCGCCGCCATGGCGTGGCTTCTGGCGATCTACTTCATCCCGTTCGTCGGCGTCTTCCTCTTCCTGCTGATCGGCAATCCGCGCCTCCCGCGCAAACGGCGCCGGATGCAGCGCGAGATCAACCAGTACATCCGCGAGACCAGCGAGGGGCTCGACTTCGGGACCCTGCGCCCCGATGCTCCGGCCTGGTTCACCTCCGTCGTCACGCTCAACCGCAACCTCGGCGCGATGCCACTCGCGGGCGACAACGGCGCGGAGATCATCTCCGACTACGAGGAGAGCATCCGCCGGATGGCGGAAGAGGTGCGCAAGGCCGAGCGGTACGTGCACGTGGAGTTCTACATCCTCCAGTCCGACAAGACGACCGACGTCTTCTTCGCGGCGCTCGAGGAGGTCGCCGCCCGCGGGGTGACCGTTCGAGTGCTCTTGGACTACTGGGCCAACCGAGGCAAGCCGAACTATCGCGCCACCGTCAAGCGGCTCACGGCCATGGGAGCCGACTGGCATCACATGCTCCCGGTGCAGCCGCTGCGGGGCAAGTATCAGCGACCCGACCTGCGCAACCACCGCAAGCTGATCGTCATCGACGGGCAGGTGGCGTTCACCGGGTCGCAGAACATGACCGACTCGACGTACAACCTGAAGAAGAACATCAAGCGAGGCCTGCACTGGGTCGACCTGATGGTGAGGGTGCAGGGTCCCGTGGTGGCCAGCATCGACGCGGTGTTCCTCTCGGACTGGTACAGCGAGACCGGCTCGGCCCCCTCGGAGGACGTCGGCCTGTTCGAGCTCGAGAGCGGGCCGGGAGACCTGGACTGCCAGATCGTCCCGTCCGGGCCGGGATTCGAGTTCCAGAACAACCTCAAGCTCTTCACCGCGCTCCTGTTCGCCGCGCAGAAGCGCGTGATCATCGTCAGCCCGTACTTCGTGCCCGACGAAGGACTGCTGCTCGCGGTGCAGACGGCGTGCCAGCGCGGCCTGCAGGTCGAGCTGTTCGTCTCGGAAGAGGGCGATCAGGCGATGGTCTACCACGCGCAGCGCAGCTACTACGAGGCGCTGCTGCGAGCCGGCGTGAAGATCTGGATGTACCGCAGGCCGTACATCCTGCACACGAAGAGCCTGACGATCGACGACGACGTCGCCATCATCGGCTCGAGCAACATGGATATGAGGTCGTTCGGTCTGAACCTCGAGATTTCCATGCTCGTGCGCGGCGAGGAGTTCATCGCTCAGCTGCGTCAGGTCGAGGACCAGTACCGATCGCTCTCGCGCGAGCTCACCCTCGAGGAATGGATGAAGCAGCCGCTCCGATCGACGGTGCTCGACAACCTCGCGCGTCTGACCTCCGCCCTGCAGTGATCCGTTCTGAGACGATGCGCGGTGACGCGACACTCTCGGGATGACGGAAGGATGAGATCATGACGACGACACGCACGACCGCGGCATCCGCTCTGCTGCTCCTCGCAGCACTCGCTCTCGCAGGCTGCGCCACGACTCCCGGTGGGGCCGCCCCCGGCGGCGCGCCATCCAGCGGGTCGGATGCCGGCTCGCCCGCGCCCTCGCAGGAGGCCGACGTCGAGGCTGCGTGGCTCGACGGCGGGCGTGCCGTCGGCCTCGTGACCTACGGCAGCTCGTCGTGCCAGCCGGTCGTCGGCGAGGTCTCGGCCTCCGGGCAGACGGTCACGGTCGAGCTGAGCGACCCCGAGGGTGCGGCGTGCACGCGTGACTACGTGCCGCGGGCGTCGTACGTCGGGCTGCCGGCGGGCATCGACCCCGCGCAGGACCTCGAGATCGTCGTGACCGGTGGGTACACCGGCGACGCCGACCTCGACGGGGTCGCGGGCCTCGAAGCACCGACGGGTGACGTGAACGACGAGATGATGCCGAGCGCCGGCTGGTTCGACGACGCGGGTCTCGTGCTACTGACCTGGGGTTCGTCGAGCTGCCCGCCCGTGTTCGAGTCCGTGGCCCTCGACGGCGACGCGGTGCGCGCCACCGAGGCGGCTGCAGCCGCCGACCAGGTGTGCACGATGGACTACGCGCCCCGGCTGAGCGTGCTCACGGTCGAGGGTGTATCAGACGATGCGCGCCCCGGCGAGATCGTGCTCGTCTCGCCCGCGGGCGACGAGCAGCGCGTCGCCGTCATCGGCTGATTCCGGCGCTCCTCGGGCGTCTCCCCAGTAGTCGGCGGACCCGACTACTGAGGGAACGCTGAGCGCGAATCCCCGCATACGGGTTCTGCTCACGAGCCTCTCGCACGCGTGCATCCCGCGGCTACAGTCCTCAGGACCTGAACCGTCCGCGTCGCGCCCGAGGAGCCCCCCATGACATCCGCACCCCCATCAGCAGAACGATCCCGGATGGACGGACCCGCCGAGCCGCACCGCCGTCGGCGGATGGCCCTGGCGCTCGCGGCGGGCGGCCTGGTGCTCGGCGTCGGTGCGATCGTCACCCTCGCCGTCTGGAACGACTCGGAGTTCGCCACGGGCACCTTCGGCGCAGGCTCGTTCGACCTGCAGGGCAGCACCGACGGGACGACGTTCACGAGCGATGCCGCAGCGCCCGGGAAGACCCTGACCTTCACGATCGACGCCGACACTCTCGCCCCCGACGATGTCGTCTACGCGCCGTTCGCCGTGCAGCTCTCAGACACGTCGACGAACGAGGCGGCCGTCACCGTCGAGAACGTCATCGGCGGAGCCATCGGCGACGACCTCACCTACTCGCTGTTCGTCGAGGACGACTTCGGCACGACGTGTTCGGCAGCCGCCCCGCCCACCGGTGCGGAGGTCGTCGCCGATCGCGCCGCCGACGTGACCGGAACCGTCGACGTCTTCGACCTCACTGCCGCAGGGGCCCCGGTGAACCTCTGCTTCGTCGTGACGGCCGGTGCAATCGGGCAAGGCGAGGCCGGAACGATCACATGGGAGTTCGCGGGCACGTCGGGCGACCCGCTGCCCTGATTCCGCGGATGCAGACGAGACGCGACGCGCGGCGTCGGTGGCGGCGCCGGCGCGTGCTGGCGGTTCTCGCGGCGGGGACCGTGCTCGGGGTCGGCGCGGCCTCGACGATCGCGGCCTGGACCGACAGCGAGGTGGCCACCGGGGCGTTCGTCGCGAGCGTGTTCGACACGCAGTCGCAGACGGCCGGATCGCCGACCTACGCCAGCCACGCGACCACCGCGAACGCGGCGACCCTGACCTTCTCGGGCGGCGCGCTCTCGCCGGGCGCACTGGCGCAGGCCTGGATCAACGTGCGCACGTCTCCCACCTCGACTGTCGGAGGCACGGTCTCGTTGACGGCCGCGACCGCGACCGGCGGGCTGGCGTCGGCGCTCGAGTACCGCGCAGTGCGCCTGAGCGCCGCCGTTCCGACGGCCACGTGCAACGCGGCCGCCTTCACCTCGGGAACGCCGGTCTTCATCGCCGGCGGGGCGTCGACCTACATCCCGGTCACCACCGTTCCGAGCAGCGTCGTCGCGAACCCGATCGACGCAGCGGGAGCTCAGCTCGGCTTCTGCGTCGAGGTGCGCATCCAGCCCGGCGCCGCCAACACCTTCCAGGGCACATCCGGCACGGTGACGTGGACCTTCACGGGGACGTCGGCGAGCTGAGAGCGGGCGTGAGATGAGTTCCTCGACCCTCCCACCGTCCACGCGGGCGGCGACCCGTGCCGAGGCGCGGACGGCACGAGTCGCCGCCCCGCGGCGTGGCCGCCTCTCGCGGGTCGGTGACATCGCCCTCGTCGTGGCGGCGGCGGCGGGAGCGCTCTGCATCGTGCTGGCCATCGCGGCGGCCGTCTTCGACGTGCGTGTGACGCTGTTCAGCACCGGCTCGATGTCGCCGACGATCCCCGCCGGCGCGGCCGCCGTCGCCCGCGGCATCCCGGCTTCGGAGGTTCGCGTAGGTGATGTCGTGACCGTCGAACGCGCGGGCAAGCTGCCGATCACGCACCGCGTCACGAGCGTCGCCGGGGTGCCGGAGGGTGATCCCGAGGCGCGCCGGATCACGATGCGCGGTGATGCGAACGCGGTCGAGGACCCGTTCCCCTACGACGTGGAACGCGTTCGCATCGTGATGTTCTCCATCCCGGGGGCCGCACCTCTGATCGCCGCCGGTGCGACGCCGCCCGTCATGGTCGGGGTGACCGTGGCGGCGACGGTGCTCGTCGTGGCGGTCTTCTGGCCCAGGCGGGGCCGCGGAAGACCTCGGCGGCGGCCCGCATCCGCGCGGAGGGGTCGAACGTGAGACCGCGCCGCACCCGTGGCCGTGGCCGGTTCGTCGCCGCCGGACTCATGCTCGCGGGGTGTGCGGCCGCGGGGTTGCTCGCCCCGATCACGACCGATGCGGCTTGGGTCGACGCCGAGGTGGCCTCCTCGGCGACGCTCTCGGCGATCACGGTGACCTCGCCCGGGGCGGTCCGGTGCGTGCAATCCGGGCTGCTCGTGCCCGCGGTCGTCGGGTGGAACGCCGCACCGACGGGAGGGAACATCGCCGGATACCGGTGGACGCTCGTGGGAGCGGCGAACCGCTCGGGAACCCTGCCGGCCACGGCGACCTCGGTGTCGCTCTCGCCCAGCCTCGTCGAGGTCGGTTCCTCGGTGTTCACCCTCTACGCGGTCGGCCCCGGCGGCTGGGAGCGTGCCGCCACGAACACCGCGACGATCGGCTTCCTCTCCGTCGCGGTCGGTCTCACGTCGTCCTGCGCGGCGTGATCAGGCCATCGTGTCGAGGATGCCGGTGAGGTCGTCGTACGTCGTACGCGGGTTGAGGATCGCGAAGCGTGCGTTCGTCCGTCCCGCGTGGCTGCTCGGGGTGACGAAGGCGTGCTGGCGCTCGAGCAGGTCCGACGACCAGCGGGCGTAATCGGACCGCTCCCACCCGACCCGCTCGAAGACGACGACGCCGAGCTGCGGCCGGCGGACGAGCGTCAGTTCGGGGCGGCGTTCGATCTCAGCGGCGATGCGCTCCGCGAGCTCGATCGACCGGGTGATCGCGTCGCGGTACACATCGGTGCCGTAGGTCGCGAGCGAGAACCACAGGGGAAGACCGCGCGGCCGGCGCGTGAGGTGCACGGCGTAGTCGGACGGGCTCCAGTCGGAGGTCTCGGTGAGCGTGTCGAGATACTCGGCGTGCTGCGTGTGGGCGCGCCGCCCGAGTTCGGGGTCGCGGTAGATGAGCGCGCACGCGTCGAACGGGGCGAAGAGCCACTTATGGGGGTCGACGATCACGGAGTCGGCGTTCTCGACACCGGCGAATCGATGGCGCGCGACCGGTGAGAGCATCGCCGCGAGACCGTACGCGCCGTCGACGTGCAGCCAGACGCCGTGTTCGCGCGTGACCGCCGAGACCGATGCGATGTCGTCGACGATGCCGAAATTGGTCGACCCGGCGGTCGCGACGACGGCGAAGACGCTCTCGCCGTGCTCCGCGAGCGCGGCGCGCACCGCCTCGCCCCGCAGCACTCCGTCTTCGGCGACGGGGACCGCCACGACCTCGACATCCATGACCCGCGCGGCCGACGCGATCGACGAATGCGCCTCTGCGCTGCACACCACGCGCCAGCGGTCGGGACGGATGCCGCGGGCGCGTGCGGTCTCGCGTGCCGCGACGAGCGCCGAGAGGTTGCCGAGCGTGCCGCCCTGCACGAAGACGCCCCCCGCGCTCGCGGGCAGCCCGAATTCATCGGCGAGCCAGCGCAGCACCTCGTTCTCGGCGTGAACCGCGCCGGCGCCCTCGAGCCAGGATCCGCCGTAGAGTGCGCTCGCCGAGACGACGAGGTCGAACGCGGCGGCGGCCTTCGAGGGCGCGCTGGGGATGAACGAGAGGTAGCGCGGGTCGTCGGTCGAGATGCACGACGGGGCGAGGATGTGCTCGAAGACCCCGATGGCCTTGCGGGCGCCGATGCCCTCGGCGTCGATCGTGCGGCCGGCCAGTCGGCGCAGCTCGGACGGCGGCAGGGGCTTGTCGAGCGGCGTGTCCTCGGCGAGGAGCCGGCCGCGCGAGTACTCCAGCACGAGATCGACGATCGCGCGGGTCTCGTCGGTGACGTCGTGCATACGGGCGGGGAAGCGCTCGGTCATGGGTCCTCCTTGCGTCGAGGGTAGTTCTGTCGGGGCGGTTCGGGACAGGCTGGTGCCCCGACGGGGTCAGCGAAGCGGCGGCGTGCGCGGCGGCGCGACCCGGCGGGGAGCGAGCGCTTCGACGGCCGCGCCGAGGCGGAGCAGCGCGTTGTCGTCGTACGCGCGCCCGGCGATCGTCAAACCGACCGGCATCCCGATGTCGGGGAGGATCCCCATCGGAACCGTCACGGTCGGGATGCCGAGGTGGCGGACGGCGAGGTTGCCGTTGGCGATCCAGGTGCCGTTGCGCCAGCCGAGGTCGGCGGAGGCGGGGTTCACGTCCATGTCCGCGCGAGCGACGTCGGCGACGGCGGGAAAGGCGACGGCGTCGAGGCCGGCGGCATCCATCCATTCCTCGAGGTCGACGCGCCGGGTCTCCTCGAGGCCGCGGAGACCGGCCTCGAGCTGCGGGATGTCGTTGAGCGCCGTGTCGGGGTGGGACCGGATCCAGTCGGGGTACTCGGCGATGTCGTCGTCGAACCCGTCGTACCGGTCGGGCAGCGCGCCGTCGGGCTGCGGGAAGATCCGCGTGCCGTCGACACCTGCGAGCCCCGGGAGAGCGGGGTCGCCATTGGCGCGGAGGAAGTCGTCCCACGCCCACGCCGACAGATCGACGATCTCGCGGCGCAGATACTCGGCACTCACGCGGCCGTTCGTCGCGATGGAGCCCGCGCCCGGCCGGTCGTTCTCGTAGCGCGACACGACGGGGAAGTCTGTCTCGACGACCTCGGCTCCGGCAGCTTCGAGGTCGTCGCGCAGTGCGTGCCACAGTGCGATCACCCCCGGCCGCGTCTCGATGCGCCGCCCCGTGGGCCCGCCGATGCCGGGTTCGGCCGCGGTGCCGGCATCCGGATCGGCGCCGATGTACATCCGCGGGACGCCGATGCGCCGCCCGGCCAGGGTTTCGCGGGCAGCGGCGGGGTTCGCGACGGCGAGGTCGCGGTAGCTGGGCGGGCGGACGGCCGAGGCAGCGGGGATCGCGACCCAGGGCTGCATCCGCCAGAAGTCGCCGCGGCGGTCGGAATCGTCGGCGACGATCACGTCGAGCACGGCGAGCAGATCGGCCATCGTGCGGGTGTGCGGCACGACGACATCCATCGTCGGGACGAGGGGCCAGTTGCCGCGCACCGAGATCACCCCGCGCGAGGGCGTGTAGGCGCACAGGGCGTTGTACGAGGCCGGCCCGCGCCCGCTCGACCACGTCTCCTCGCCGAGTCCGAAGGCGGCGAAGCTCGCGGCGGTGGCCGTGCCCGATCCGTTCGACGACCCCGACGCGAACGGGGCGGTCAGATAGTCGGCGTTGTACGGGCTCTCGGCCCGCCCGTAAAGACCGCGCTGCATGCCGCCGTTGGCCATCGGGGGCATGTTGGTCAGGCCGAGGCAGATGGCCCCGGCATCCCGCAGCCGCTCGATCGTGAACGCGTCGCGCTGCGCGACGAGGTCGGCGAAGGCGGGGCTTCCGGCGGCGGCAGTCAGGCCGCGGACCAGGTAGCTGTCCTTCGCGGTGTAGGGGATGCCGTCGAGCGGGCCGCGGCTCTGACCGCGGGCACGACGGTCATCGGATGCGCGGGCTTCGGTGAGGGCGTCGGGGTTGCTGACGACGACTGCGTTGAGCGCCGTGGCGGTGTCGGGGCCGTCGTAGGCGTCGATGCGGGCGAGGTAGGCCTCGACGAGCTCGACCGCGGTGGTCTCGCCGCTCGCGAGCGCCGCCCCGAGCCCGGCGATCGTGGCCTCGCTGACCTCGATCACCGGTCGGTCCCTGTATGCGAGTCGACGGGGGAGGGTGCGGGGAGAGCGGGCTGCTGCTGCGTGATGCAGTGGATGCCGCCGCCGCGGGCGAAAAGCGGGCGGACGTCGACCGTCACGACGCGGCGGCCGGGGTAGGCATCGGCGAGGATGCCGCGGGCCCGGTCGTCCGCCGCCGGGTCGCCGAACCCGCACGCGACGACCCCGCCGTTGACGACGAGGTGGTTGACGTAGCTGAAGTCGACGAAGCCCTCGTCGTCGCGCAGCTGGGCGGGTCCGGGCAGGTCGACGATCTCGAGGCCCCGGCCCGCGGCATCCGTCGCGGCCTCGAGGGCGGCGCGGATCTCGGGCATGACGGCGTGGTCGGGGTGCGCAGGGTCGGACTGCGCGTGCAGCAGCACCCGGCCGGGGGCCGCGAACGTCGCGACGATGTCGACGTGGCCGTTGGTGCCGAACTCGTCGTAGTCGCGCGTCAGCCCACGTGGCAGCCAGATGGCCGTGTCGGCGCCGATCGTGCGGAGCATCTCTGCCTCCACGCGGGCGCGATCGGCGAAGGGGTTGCGGCGCGGGTCGAGCTGGACGGTATCGGTCAGCAGCACCGTGCCGGCGCCGTCGACGTGGATGCCGCCGCCCTCGTTGACGAGCATCGAGCTGACGAGCTCCGCTCCGACGTGAGCCGCGATGATGCGGGCGTGCTCGGCGGAGAGTCGCCAATCCGCCCAGTCGGGGGCGCCCCAGCCGTTGAAGATCCAGTCGACCGCGCCGAGGACGCCCGGCCGCTCGTCATCGAGCACGAAGGTGGGGCCGTGGTCGCGCATCCAGAACTCGTCGACCGGCGTCTCGTGCTGCTCGATCCCGCTGCCGAGCAGATCGCGCGCCCGTGCGGTCTCGGTCGGATCGACGAGCATCGAGACCGGCTCGAACTCGGCGACGGCGCGGGCGACGGCGGTCCAGGCGGCGTACCCCTCCGCGCGGTCGGCGTCAGTCTCTCCCAGGGTGAGCCCGACGCGCGGGAACGCCATCCAGGTGCGCTCGTGCGGCGCGGACTCGGCCGGCATCCTCCAGGGCATCGCGGTCCTCCGAGGTCTAGTTGATCAGTTGATCAATTTCTCGGAAGCGTACAGACTGGCGGGCATGGCGTCAAAGGATTCCGCGGGGCGAGCGCGACTGAGCGGAGAGCAGCGCCGCGCGCAGATCGCCGCCGCCGCCGAGAGCATCGCGCGCGAGCAGGGGCTCAGCGCGGTGACCCTGCGCGCGGTCGCGGCGTCGGTGGGAGTCGGGTCGGCGCTGGTCGCCCACCATGCGCCGAGCATGGACGACGTCGTCGCCGCAGCCTTCGAGACGATCGTCGCCGCCGAGTTGCGCGACCTCGAACACCTCCGCGCGGGCAACCCCGATTCCGTGGTGCTGGTACGCGAGCTGCTGCGCACGCTCCTCGACGGCAGCCGCTCCGACGTCACGCTCGTGTGGGTGCAGTCGTGGGCGCTCGGCCGTCGCAACGAAGCGCTCGCCGAGCGGGTGCGCACGCAGATGGACGCCTGGACGGCCTTCCTCGAAGGCATCATCCGCGACGGCGTGCGCACCGGCACGTTCCGGGTCGACGACCCCGCGGCCGTCGCGGCCCAAGTGCTCGGGATGATCGACGGGCTCAACGCCCACGCTCTCGTGTCGTGGCGCGACGCCGACTCGCGCATCCGCCTGATGTCGACGGCGGTCGAGGCGCTGCTCGGGCTGCGCGCGGGAGACCTCGTGGCGCGGTGACCGGGACCGCTTTCACAGGGGGCGGCGATTCTCAACCCGTCGGCGCGGGAAGCGCATGGCCCCTACGGTGGGATCACGCGAGCGAGGGAGCACAGCCATGGCACATCGAGCACTCGTCCTGACCGGATCGGGGCGGTACGCCGACCCGTGGCATCCGTTCGCCGAGGTCGGTGCGCAGGTCGCCGACATCCTCCGTCACCGTGATTGGGAAGTCGCCGTGTCGGACGACGTCGATCAGGGCATGGCGAACCTCGACGGCTACGACCTCGTCGCGGTCTGCGCGGGCGATCCGTGGCGCGGCGGAAGCAGCCTGACGCGGGGCGCCCCGCCGTCCTCGGTCGCGGGCTTCGCCGCGGCGCTCGAGCGCGGCATCGGCGTGCTGGCGGTGCATTCGGCGGTGTCGTCGCTGCGCGACTATCCGGAGTGGGCACCCGCGCTGGGCGCCATCTGGCTGCCCGAGCTCTCGTTCCACCCCGAGGCGGGTGAGATGACGGTCCAGGTCGAGCCGGATGCCGTGCCCGTCGAGGTTCCCACCACCTTCCACACCCACGACGAGCGCTACTGCGCGCTGCAGCGGCTCGGGCACCGGACCGTCGTGGCGTGGCACGAGGGCGATGGCGCGAAGGAGGCCGCGGCGTGGGTCCGGGAGTACGGTGGCGGCCGCATCGCGGTCGACGTGCTTGGTCACGACGCTCGCGCCTTCGAGGCCTCGGGGCACCGCACGCTCGTCGCCGCTCTGGCGGCCTGGGCGGTCGCGAGCAGCTGATCCGGGAACCCGTGGATCGGACGCGTCAGCGAAGCGCGGCGCGATACCTCTCGACGACGACCGCCGCGACCGCGTCGTCGGGGGCGAGCGGCTCGGTCACGATGTCTGCTCCGGCGTTCGCGATCACGCCCGCGAAGTGTCCGGGGGCGAGGACGTAGCTCGCGGCGAAGACGCGCGTCGCACCTGTCGCGCGCGCGGCCTCGACCGCCACGCCGATGCGGATGCCGGCGCCCGCGGCGAAGCCCACCGACACCGGCATACCCAGATGGGCGGTCAGCAGCTCCGCCATCGCCATGACGTCGACCTCGGCCGCCGGGTCGGACGATCCCGCCGCCGCGAGCACGACTGCTTCGTCGCCGGGGGCGGCGTCGCCCGCGGCCAGGCCGGCGGCGCGCAGCCGCTCGGCGAGCAGACCAGCCAGCAGGTCGTGCGGTCCCAGGGCGGGGGTCGCGACGCACGGGCCGGGGGCCGCCGCGACCGCGCGTGCGATGTCGACCCGCGTGTGGAAGCCGGTGGAGAGCAGCAGTGGCACGACGACGGATGCCGCCCCCGGGGGCACGCCCGCGACGACGGTGTCGATCTCGGGCTCCTGCACGTCGACGAACGCCTCCTCGACCTGCACCCCGGGGAGCATCTCGCGCACCCGCGAGACGACCCCGGCGATCGCGGCCCGGCCCTCGAGGGAGCTCGTGCCGTGGGAGCAGGCGATGAGGACCGGGGTCATGGCGTCGTTCCCGTCGTCGTGAGGTCGAGTCGATACCCGCGTTTGACGACCGTCCGGATGAGGCCGGGGCACCCGAGCGCTTCGCGCGTGCGGGCGATCGCGACGTCGAGGGCGTGGTCGCCGGCGCTCGAACGCGGCAGCGACCGCTGCAGATCGGTGCGGCTCACGACGCCACCCGCCGCGGCGAAGAGTGCTTCGAGGATGAGGGCTGAGGTCGGTGAGAGCGGGATCACGCGCCCGTCGAGGACGGCGGCCGAGCTGCGCAGCTCCAGTCGTCCGGCCGGGGTGAGAAGCGAGGGCGCGTGGCCGCCGCCGAAATGGGTGACGACGGCGCGGACGAGCGAGCCCAACCGCCCGCGTTCGGCGATCAGAGGTTCCGCTCCGGCGCCGCGGAGGGGGGCTGCGGTGATCGGCCCGACGGCCGCGAGAAGCAGCCTCCGGCCGTGCGCCCGCTGGACGATGTCGTCGAGGACGCCTTCCCGGCGGGCGGTTGCGATCCATTCCGCCGCGCCCGGCGCGGAGGTGAAGAGCACGGCGTCGACCTCGCCCTGTGCGGTCGCGACGACCGAGCGCGCGACGGCCGCCGGGTCGGGCGGCGGCCCCCACCGGTACACCGTGAGGCTGACGACGTCTGCGCCCGCACCGGTGAACAGCTCGTCGAGGCCGTCGGCTCCCGAGCCGTGATGCTGCACCGCGACGCGGCGACCGCGCACGCCTTCGGCGAGCAGGAACTCGCCGAGCTCGCCCGAGGTCTCCGACTCGGCGACCCAGTCGGCCAGGAGGCCCGCTTGCTGGATCGCACCGCGCGCTTTGGGCCCGCGGGCGACGATCTGGGCGCCGGCGAAGGCGTCGTGCAGATCGTCGAGGAGCCCTGCTTCGTCGGCGGCCTCCATCCACCCCCGGAATCCCACGCCTGTCGTCACGACGACGACATCCGGCGGATCTGCGATCAGCGAGTGCGTCGCCGAGATGAGCGCCTCGTCGTCGATGTGCGGCACGATGCTCAGCGCCGGCGCGTGTCGCACGCTCGCCCCGTGCCGCTCGAGCGCCGTCGCGAGCTCGTTCGAGCGCCGATCGACGGCGATGACGATCGTGCAACCACCGAGAGCGGCCGAGAGTGCGGGACGGACGGACTGATTCACCGGGTGACGCGCTCCCGTTCTCCAGCGTGCGCGAGCAGCAGGCCCGGTCGGGCGACCTCGCCGATCACGATGACCGCGGGATTCGCGACACCGGCGGCTGCGGCATCCGCGAGCACCGTCGCGAGCGTCGATCGGGTCGTGCGCTGCTGCGGCGTGTGCCCCCGCTCGACGATGGCGACCGGACGCTCGGCAGGAGCGCCCGCGGCCCGCGCGGCCTCGACGATGCGCGGCAGCGCGGCGACGCCCATCAGGAAGACGGTCGTGATCGCGTCGTCGCCGAGCGCCGCCCGTGTCGACGGCGTGATCGGCCCCTGGCCGTTGGCGACGTGGAGCCCGCCCGAGACGCCGCGGTGGGTGACCGGGATGCCGGCGGCTTGCGGCACCGAGACGATGCTCGTGAGGCCGGGGACGACCTCGACCGGGATGCCGGCCGCGTGGCAGGCCGCGACCTCCTCGCCACCGCGGCCGAAGACGAACGGATCGCCGCCCTTGAGGCGCACGACGCGTTTGCCGGCGCGGGCATGAGCGACCAGCAGGACGTTGATCTCGTCCTGCGTCACCGGGTGGTGGCCGGGCTGCTTGCCGACGTCGATGACCTCGACACCGGGCTCGAGCTCGTGAAGGACGTCGACGGGGCCGAGCCGGTCGGCCACGACGACATCCGCTTCGGCGAGGAGGCGCCGGCCCCGCACGGTCATGAGGTCGGCCGGACCCGGGCCGCCGCCGACGAGATCGACCCGGCCACCGCCGCGGCGGCGTCGGCGCAGCGGCAGCATCCCGGCACGCAGCGCGGCGGCGATCGCGTCGCGCAGGCGCACCGCGCGTCGCGGGTCGACGCCCGCGTCCGAGGCGACCCCCACTATGACGTCGCCACTGCGGGTCTCGGCCGCCAGCCGCGCCGAGCCGTGCGCCCCGTCGGAGGTGTTCACGCAGAAGACGCGGTCCGATTCGCACCACGCCGCGACCGCGGCATCCACCTGGGGGATGCCGGTAGCCGTGTGCACGAGCCACGCGTCGGCGATATCGTCCCGCCGCACGTCGCGCGGCAGCCAGGTGAGGCCGTGCGCGGTCACGACATCCCGCATGGCGTCGCCGAGGGCGGGGGAGACGACCCGGACGTCCGCTCCTTCGTCGAGGAACCGGCCGATCCGCCGGGCGGCGACAGCCCCGCCGCCGACGAAGACGACGCGACGGCCGGTGAGCGAGAGCCCGAGCATCGTGGTCATGCCGCACCTCCGTCGCGGATGAAGATGGTGCCTTCGCCATTTACGGCCACCGGCCAGACCGGCAGCATCCGCTGCTCCTTGCCCTGGGTGTCGAGGCATGCGCCCGTCCGCAGGTCGAAGACCTGCTTGTACATCGGCGACGCGACCGTGGGCGCGTCGCCGCGGGTGCCGACGATCCCGCGCGACATGACGTTCGCGCCGCTGTACGGGTCGAGGTTGGCCGTCGCGTGAACACGACCGTCGTGCAGGAGGAACAGGGCGATCTGCCGGTCTCCGAGCAGCGCCGCACGGCCACGCTCGACCTCGAGGTCGTCGAGCCGGCACACCGCCGTCCACGCCGAGCTGCGGCTCTGCGCGCGCAGCGCGCTGTCGATCTCGCTCACCGTGTCGTCCACCAGGGTCATCGCCGCACCTCCAGGGTCGTGCCGGCGATGAGCACGCGGTCTTCCGTGCGTTCGTCGGCGGTCGCGGGCCGCGGCTGACCTCGCTCGACGGTGTACGCCAGCGAGGGGTCCGGCGTCGTCGGCGCGTTGACGAACGACGCGAAACGCCGCAGCTTGTCGGGGTCGGCGAGGGTCGCCGCCCACTCGTCCTCGTAGGCGTCGATGTGGCGCGCCATCGCGGCATCCAGATCGGCGCAGATCCCGAGCGCGTCGTCGAAGATGACGGCGCGCAGACCGTCGATCCCGCCCTCGAGGTCTTCGAACCACGGAGCGGTGCGCTGCAGCCGGTCGGCCGTCGAGATGTAGTACATCAGGAAGCGGTCAATCGTCGTCAGGAGGGCGTCGTCGTCGAGGTTCTCGGCCAGCAGCACCGCGTGACGCGGAGTGAACCCGCCGTTTCCGCCGACATAGACGTTCCACCCGGTCTCGGTCGCGATCACCCCCACGTCCTTCCCGCGGGCCTCGGCGCATTCGCGGGCGCATCCCGAGACCCCGAGCTTGAACTTGTGGGGAGCGCGCAGTCCGCGATACCGCAGTTCGAGGCGCACCGCCATGCCGACGGAGTCCTGCACCCCGTACCGGCACCAGGTCGACCCCACGCACGACTTCACGGTGCGCAGCGACTTGCCGTACGCGTGACCCGACTCGAAGCCGGCCTCGACGAGTCGCCCCCAGATCGCCGGCAGCTGTTCCAGCCGGGCCCCGAAGAGGTCGATCCGCTGGCCGCCGGTGATCTTCGTGTACAAGTTGAAGTCCTGGGCGACCTGCGCGATCACGAGCAGCTTCGCCGGGGTGATCTCGCCGCCCGGGATGCGGGGGACGACGGAGTAGCTGCCGTCCTTCTGCATGTTCGCCATGACGTGATCGTTCGTGTCCTGCAGCGTTGCGTTCTCGCCGTCGAGCACGTGACGGCCGGTGAGGGTCGACAGGATGCTGGCGAGCGCGGGCTTGCAGATGTCGCATCCGCGCCCCGCGCCGAAGCGCTCGATCACGGCGCTGAACGTCGTCAGACCCGACACCCGCACTGCGTCGAAGAGCTGCCGGCGCGACAGGTCGAAGTGCTCGCAGAGGGCGTTGCTGACGGTCGCCCCCGACTTCGCGAGCTCGGCGCCGACCAGCTTCTTGATCATCGGGACGCACGAGCCGCACGCGGCTCCCGCCTTCGTGCAGGCCTTGACGGCGGCGACATCCGTGCATCCCTCGTCGTGGACGGCCGAACGGATGCCGCCCGCCGTCACGCTGTTGCACGAGCAGACGAGGGCCGCATCGGGCAGCTCGCCGGTCGGGGCCGCGACGCCGCCGTCCGGCATCAGGTAGGCGACCGGGTCGCCGCCGAGCGCGCCGCCCACGAGCGGGCGCAGCGAACCGTACGCCGAGGCATCGCCGACGAGGATGCCGCCGAGCAGGGTCTTGGCGTCATCCGAGAGCACGAGCTTCTTGTAGACACCCGCCACGGGGTCGGCGTAGACGACGTCGAGGGCGCCGGGCGTCTCGGCGAACGCGTCGCCGAAGCTCGCGACATCCACGCCCGACAGCTTCAGCTTCGTCGACACGTCGAAGCCGCCGAAGGTGGCGTCGAGCCCGAGCAGGCGCGTCGCGGCGACCTCGGCCATCGCGTAGCCGGGAGCAACGAGCCCGACGCACTGACCGCCGAAGCTGGCGACCTCGCCGATCGCCAGGATGCGGGCATCCGAGGTGTCGCATCCCTCGTCGATCACGACGCCGCCGCGCGGGTCGACGGCGAGGCCGGTATCGCGCGCGAGCTCGTCGCGGGGGCGGACACCGACGGTGAAGACCACGACGTCGGTGCGCTCCCACGTGCCGTCGCGGAACTCGAGCCCGACCACCTGGCCGGTGCGATCGGCGTCGAGCCGGGTGGTCAGCGCCGAGGTGCGCACCCCGATTCCCCGTGCCGTGATCAGGCGGCGCAGGGCATCTCCGGCCGGAAGGTCGAGCTGAGCCGACATCAGCCTGTCGGAGGACTGCACCACGGTGCAGTCGACGTCGAGCCCCTGCAGCGCGCCCGCCGCTTCGAGGCCGAGCAGGCCGCCGCCGATGACGGTTCCGGTCAGCCGTCGGCCGAGCTCAGCCGAGCGTCGCTGCACGAACGCCTCGAGCGCTTCGACGTCGTCGAGGGTGCGGTAGACGAAGCAGCCCTCGTGGTCGTATCCGTCCACCGCCAGCCGGGCCGCGTACGAGCCGGTCGCGAGCACGAGCCGGTCGTAGCCGATGCGCTCGCCGGTGTCGACGAGCACCTCGGCGGCGTCGCGGTCGATGCGGGTGACGGTGCGCCCGCGGAGGAACCGCACGCGCTCGTCGTCGAACGGCGAGCGGTCGAGCTCGAGGTCTTCGGTGGAGGCGCCGGCGAAGAACGATGTCAGGCCGACCCGGTCGTAGGGGTGTCGCGGCTCGTCGCCGACGACCGTCACGCGCCAGGTGTCGTCGGCGCGGCTCAGCAGGCTCTCGACGAAACGGTGGGCGACCATTCCGGCGCCCACCACGACGATGTGTCGGGTGGGGCCGGTGGAGCTCATGCCGCGACCGTACGCGGGCGAGGTTGCCGGGTCGTCAGCGGCGTGTTTCCGGCTGCTTACGGTGCGCGCCATGAGTCAGACCCGGGCGGTCTCGGGCTCGGCGGCTGCGGGCTCGGCGGCGGGCTCGACGGCGGGTTCGACGGTGGCCGGCGCGACGGCCCCGGTCGCACGGGTGCGCTTGGGCGTGCGCGCGCGACGCGGCGAGGTCGGCCGGCCGTAGGTGAAGTAGAGCGGGATCGCGACGAAGACGAGGCCACCGACGAGGTTTCCGAGCACGGTGGGGATCTCGTTCCAGATCAGGTAGTCCATGATCGTGAAGTCACCGCCGAGGAGGAGCCCCGAGGGGAACAGGAACATGTTCACGATCGAGTGCTCGAAGCCCATGAAGAAGAAGAGCATGATCGGCATCCACATCGCGAAGATCTTTCCGATGACATCCTTCGAGATCATCGCCAGCACGACGCCCGTCGCGACCATCCAGTTGCACAGGACGCCGCGGACGAAGAGCGTGAGCATGCCCGCTGCGCCGTGCTCGGCGTAGCCGACGGTGCGGCCCTCGCCGATGTGGCCGATCGCCTGGCCCACCTCGTTCGGCGGGGTCGAGAACCCGTAGGTGACGACGATCGCCATGAGGACGGCGACGGTGAAGGCGCCGATGAAGTTGCCGAGGAACACCAGGCCCCAGTTGCGCAGGATGCCGCCGAGCGTCACCCCCGGACGCCGGTCGAGCCAGGCGAGCGGCGCGAGCACGAAGACGCCGGTCAGCAGGTCGTAGCCGAGCAGGTACAGCATGATGAAGCCGATCGGAAAGAGGACGGCGCCGAGCAGCGGCATCCCCGTCGTCACGGTGATCGTCACGGCGAAGGCGGCGGCGATCGTGAGGACGGCGCCGCCCATGATGGAGCGGATGAGCGTGTCGCGGGTCGAGAGCATGACCTTCGACGCACCCGCGTCGATGACGGTCTGAACGAGCTCGGTGGGCTTGACGTAGGACATCGCGTCCTCCTTCGGTCGAGAGCCGGTGGGTATGGTGCTCGACGCTAGGGGCGGGGTGTTTCCTCGGCGGTCTCGCTGATCGTCCGTTCCGTTACCTCTTTCTCTCTTCGGGCCGTCGGCGGTTGTGAGATCGCCGGCTCTGGTGGCGATTCGGCGGGGTGGTGCAGAGTAGCGGTGTGCCCGTCGTCTCCGCCCTGTACCGCTATCCCCTCAAGGGGTTCACGCCCGAAGCGCGCGACGAGCTCGTCGTCCAGCCCGACGGCCGGATCGCCGGTGACCGGGTGCTCGCGTTCCGCTTCGCCGACGCGGTGGAGCCCGAGGACGCCGACGGCCTGGAGTCGTGGCCGAAGAGCCGCGGCCTCGCGCTCATGGACTTCCCGGCGCTCGCGCAGGTGACGCTCGCGTTCGAGGCCGAGGCGCAGCGGCTGCGGCTGAGCGCCGGCGGTGTCGTGCTTGCCGAGGTGAGGCTCGACGACGCCGGTCGGCGCGAGCTCGAGGAGGCTGTGACCGCCTTCGTGCTCGCGCCGGGCGACGCGCGACGCCTCGAGCGCGAGGGCGTGCTGCCTCTGCGTCTCATCGGCGACGGCGTCATCTCGCGATTCCAGGATCGGGCGCGCGGCTACGTCTCGCTGCACGGCGCCGCCTCGGTCGCGGAGGTGGATGCCGCGGTGGCCGCGCCCGTCGACAGCCGGCGGTTCCGCTCGAACATCGTCGTTTCGGGTGCCGGGGCGTGGGACGAGCTCGGCTGGAGCGGCCGCATCCGCATCGGCGACGTCGCCTTCGACGTGCAGCGCCCCATCGGCCGCTGCGCCGCGATCATGGCCAACCCCGACACGGGCGAACGCGACGCGCGGCTGCTGCGGGTGCTGACGACCGAATTCGATCAGGCCGAGCCGACCCTCGGCATCCTCCTCCTCCCCGCCGCCGGCGGCGGTGTGGTTCGGGTCGGCGACGAGGTCGTCATCGGGGGCTGAGCCGGGGTGGTCGGCATCCGTTCGTGGGTGCCGGGATGCAAGGGATCGTGCCCGACACCCGGGTGGGATGCCCCGGCGCCGGGGTGTCGTCGGCAATCACTTGCATCGCGGCGGGCTGAGCGGTGCAGGGGCGGGGCCGGGGCGGGGCTTGGTTCACGTGCGGGGATACAAGTGTTCCCGACCGACACCCGGGTGGAGGATGCCGCATCGCGGCGTGTCGGGTGTGGTCCCTTGCATCGCGAATCGGCGCGACTGGGGCGGGTCGATTACGACGGCAACCGCACGAATGCGAAAGGGACGCGACCGATGGCCGCGTCCCTTTCGCATCTGAGGGGCTGACGGGAATCGAACCCGCGCTATCTGCTTGGGAAGCAGTGAGCAGGCCCCCGGAGTTCCGCGTGATCCTAGGTTTCTGGGCCCCGGTCGTGTGGTCTGGTGAGGTCGAGTTAGGGCACGTGATGGCCCCTAAGGGCACGAATAGGGCACGGCCGGAGGCCCCCACGCGAGGCATTGGCGATGCCAGGCTGTTGCATCATGGACCACTCCGGGCTGTGGAGAGAGATTCGAGGCTGGAGCGCCACCAGGAGCCGTGAGAGCCGCACAGAGTGACGAACGAGCGCAGGGTGGGGTGAGAGGGCCTGGACGGTGTGAAAGTCGCTCAGGCGGGCGCACACGGCGCGAGGGGCGGACCAGCCGGGTAGGCCAGCCCGCTCCTCGGCGCTGATCGGTGGTCAGGCGTCCACCGGCACGCGGTCGAGCCCGTCCATCATCGACTCGATGAGGTTCCCGGACGGGCCGGGCACCGCTTCGGCGTCGCCGTCGTCCAGGAGGCCCAGCACGGCAGGGTCGGCACGGTTGAGGAGCACGCGGCCCTCGAACGGGATCGAGCCCGCCGTCGCGACGCCCTCCAGGATCGAGCGCCACGCACGCGCCGGGATCGTGGCCTCCTCGGCGGCGACGACGGCCTGCGCCGTCTCATCCACCTGCACGAGCCGATCCCAGATCATCTCGTGGAGCGCGCCGAGCACGGATGCCGGGTCGCGTGCCTCCAGGACCTCGGGGCTTGTCTCGGCGCTGTCGAGGATCGCGGCGAGCCGGTCACGGCTGGCGGTCGCGATGACCTCCGGGAGGAGACGGCCCGCGGTGAGCAGGGCGCTCACCTTCGCCTGCTCGTGCTGGACACGGGCGATGTCGTCGGCGGTGGCCGGGGCGAGCGCGTCGAGGACCGGCTGACGGTCAGGGGTCGCCGCGGGCTCGGCGGGCATCGCGTCGAGGAGTCGAGCCCGGATCGCTTCGACCTCGGCACGCTGGCGAGCCCGGAGGCCCTCCGGTGTCAGGTGCGGATCGGTGGTGCGTGCCGTTGCGAGGAGGTCGCGGCGCGCGGTAGTGATGAGGGTGATGAGGGTGGCGCTGTCGATGGTCACGACGGCCTCCGTTCTGTGTTGGTGTCGGTGCCCTGCTGGGCGATGGTCCCCGCCGTCTGACGGGAGGTCTTGCGGCGGGCGCGGGCCTCGCGGTCCCACTCGCGTCGGCATCCACGGCAAGCACCGCTGGGGGTGGTGCCGAACGCTATGCGGGCGTGACCCCGCGGGCAGAGCGTCCAGTTGCCGCCCCCGTCGCGCTGGCCGTTGTGAGAGCGGCACATCGGCACGTAGTCCTCGTAGTTCGTGGACCACTTCACGACCGTGCCGCGTTCGCTGTAGCCGATGTTCGTCGGGTGACCGAGGAGGCCCCAGCCGATGGCGGGGGTGTCGCAATCCGGGTGGGCGCAGGGGAGGCCCACGGCGGACCCGCGGCGGCGACGCAGTTCGTGGTGCACGCCCTCGTAGGTGCGGGCGGTCATTGGAGTCCCCTCTCCGCTCGGCGTGCCTCCAGGCGCGCCTCTGCTCGCTGTGCTCGGTGACGCTGAGCCGCGGCCTCCGCGCTGAGCGCACCCGTGTACGCGGTAATGGTCGAGCGCACTGGCTCGGGGAGGGTGACGAGGATGCTCCGGTACGGCAGGAACGCGGCCTTGGCGCGAGCGCGGGCGAGGTCTACGTCGCTCGGTCGGGGGGTGCTGTGCACCACGGGTCAGCCCTCCCCGTTGACGAGCCGGTCGAGCAGGCTCCCCACCTGCTCCAGGCCCGCCGTGTGCGCCGCGTCGAGGTTGAGGAGACGCGCGCGGCGCTCCATCACCTTCAGGCATCCCTCCGCGGCTCGCACGTCGCCCGCAACTGCGTCAGGGAACAGTCCGCGGAAGATCGCATCGAGCCGGTCGAGTTCGAGCAGGCGCAGTTCGTTCGCCTCCTCACGCGGGATCGCCGCGAGGGCATCCCTCAGCCACGTGTAGACGGTGCGGGGGTGCACCTTCAGGTGTGCGGCGATGGCCTCGACGGAGATGCCCGCACGGCGCATCTGGAGCGCCTTCGCCTTGCGGGTCGCGCGGGCGACGCGGGCGGGAACGCCCTTCGGGGCGGGCCGGTCGCCGAGGAGGTATTCCGCGGCGAGGTCGGCAGTGGTCGGGTCGTGCTGTGGGGTGCTCATCGAGCGCCCTCCTCTCTGTCCGTGAACGTGAGGCCGTGACGGCGCGCATAGCGCTGACCGGCTGGGGATAGGTCTGTTATCGAGCCGTCGAGCGGTTCACCTTCGGCGCGGCGGCGCTCCATCTCGTGCCAGTACTCGGTGATGAGGTCGTTCGCGTGCTCGCGTGATTCGACGCTGGGGAACTCGTAGTCGAGGGCTCGGGTGAGGTCACCGATGAATGCCAGTTGCCGAGGAGATGCCGGGAGGTCATCGAGCCGCCGACCTCGCGAGGGCGGCTTTAGAAGTGGGTCTACTTCTTGGGTCTTCTTCCCTGGGTCTACTTCGTAGGCATCTGGTGCCTCAATCGACAGGCACGAGGTGCCGGAATCGGAGGCAGGAGGTGCCGGAATCGTGTCCGTGGGTGCTGACGTGAATGCGGCAGGAGATGCCGGAATCGACAGCGGCGGGCGCATCCCCACGCGGTATCGGTTGCCCTGCTTCGTGCCACGGCTCACCACCTCCACGAGCCCGACCTCGATGAGGCGCTTCAGCGCGGCACGCACCGCTCGCGGCGACTGGCCCGACTCTCGCGCGATGAGGTCCTGACCTGGGAACGTCACGCCGTGCTCATCGGCGCGGTCGCGCAGAACGGCGTACACGGCGATCTGCGGCGGGGTGAGCCCGAACGCGGGTACGGCCTCGCGCGTCACCCAGTGAGGAGCCCGCACCCAGCCCACCGTCATCGCTCACCCTCCGCAACTTCGGCGAGCGCGAACTCGGCCAGGTGCGCGTCGAAGCGGTCGAGCGCGGCGAGCATCGAGACGAACGGCTCCGAGGTCTGCTGTGTCGTGTCCATCAGGGTCACCCTCCGGACGGCTCAGCGCTTCGGGCGCGCGAGCGCGGTGGGTTCGTCTACCTGCGCGCCGTCGAGCATGCGGAGGAGCGCCGGGACCGGGACGACGAGGCGGCGACCGATGCGAAGCGTCGGAATCTCGCCACGCTGTGCGGCCTGGTATCCAACCCACGGGCTGAGCCCGAGAACGCTGGATGCCTCAGGGACAGTGACCGTGGCGCGCGTCCCGTCGCGAAGGTCCGCGAGGGTGAGCGTCGGCTGGTCGTTCTGCTGGGTGGTGGTCATCTCTTTGCCCCGTTCTCGTTGTGTCTGGCTGCATGTCCATCATGTGAGGTAGCGTTGCCTGTGGAGGACAGGTGTTATGAAAACCGCTACACATCTCGATCAGTACATCGGCGCACGCATCGCGGAGGTCCGCGCGAAGCGGGGCATGAGCCAGGCCCACTTCGCACGAGAGGTCCGCGCCCTCGTTGGCGTCGGGTGGTCACGCCAGGTCGCATGGCAGGTGGAGCGCGGCGAGAAGGCCGTAGCCGCCGCCGACCTCGTGGCCGTGGCGTGGGTGCTCGAATGCACCGTGGCCGACCTCATGAGCACCACCGAGCCGGTCAGCCTCGGCGGCGAGCAGACCCTCCGCACCGACGCCATCGTGGCCGGGGAGGAGGCTATGCCCGAGGTCGAGGCGTGGGCCCGGTTCGAGGAGGCCGCCGACGCCCTCGCGGACGTGCGCCACGCATGGGAGCGCTACGCGCACTTGATCGACGTGGTGCGGCGGCGCGTGGCCGACACCCCGGCCCTGCGGCGGCGCATCGAGACGTTCGGTGCGAAGGCCCTCCGGCGCGCCGTGGCCGAGATGGAGGAGGCGTTCGGCTTCCGACCGACCGCCGATTTCGACGCCGAGAGCGCCGCACGGTCGAACCCAACCCCGGCGATGCTCGTGGCGTTCGACGCCCTCGGCACACACAAGGTCAGCGAGAGCCAATGGCGGCGATGGACGCGCCGCGCAGAGAGGAGCACGCGATGAGCGCGCGCAAGACGAACCGGGCATCCTTCGGGACCGTCCGCAAACTGCCCTCGGGTCGCTACCAGGCCCGCTACCCGGAGGCGAACGGCCAGCGCGTCACAGCCCCGACCACGTTCGTGACGAAGCGTGAGGCGCTCGACTGGCTCGCCGGGGTGCGCGCCGACAAGATGCGCGGTCAGTTCCGCGACCACCGGGCCGGGTCCGAGGCGTTCGGCCCCTATGCCGCCGACTGGATCGAGAACGGCGGTTCACGGGGCAGACTCGCGCCCAAGACGCGCGCGAACAACGAAGACCTCCTCGCCGGTCTGCTCGCCCCGCTTCACGACTACCCGCTGAACACGATCACCCCCGCCATCGTCCGGTCCTGGTACAGCCGGGCGCGCAAGGACCTCGCCGCCACGCTGAAACTGCGTGCGGAGGAGGCGCGGCGCAAGGTGCTGGAGACGGCGAAGCGGCGCGGCATCGAGCCCCCGGAGGCTCCACCCATCCCCACCGGCGAGTCGCGGCTCCGGCAGGCGTACACCCTCCTGCGCTCCATCCTCCAGACCGCCGTCCGTGACGGGCTGATCGGCTCGAACCCGTGCCAGATCGTCGGTGCCGGGTCCGTCGCCCACCCCGAGCGACCGTACATGACGCCGGAGGCGCTCGCCGCCATCGTCAACGCCATGCCGGAGCAGTGGACGCTCCCGATCCGTGTGATGTTCGGCGCGCACCTGCGCGTCGGTGAACTCGTCGCCCTCCAGCGCGGCGACTACGCCGATGGGGTGCTGAGGGTGGAGCGTCAGACGATCCGTGTGCGAGGCGAGTTCATCACCACGGCCACGAAGACCGGCAACTCGCGGTCGGTCGCGCTCCCGCCTCGGATCGCCGCTGAGGTCGAGGCGCACCTGGCCGGGACCACCGGGTTCGGCAAGTCGCCGCTGTTCCCTCGCGCCGATGGAGAGGCGATTACGGGGAACGCGCTCGGTCAGGCGTGGCGCAAGGCCGCGCGAAGCATCGGGCTCGGGCAGTTCCACGTGCATGACGTGCGGCATGCGGGGCTGACGATGGCGGCGCAGGGCGGAGCCACGACGCGGGAACTTATGGCGCGCGCCGGGCACTCCACAGCGCGCGCGGCGCTCATCTACCAGCACGCGGCGGAGGAGCGGAACGTCGCAATCGCGGCGACCCTTGACGCCCTTGCTGGCGCGGCCCTGGAACCGCGCGCGACTATGCAGTCCACGGGCTTGCAGGCGGTGATCCGCGTCGAGATGCCAGGCCTGTGAATTGCGGCGACTCAGACCACGGGGGTGTTACAGTGGGTGCACGCCGTGACTGCGCCGCTATCGCAGGTTTTGGGGAAACCCAGACACGGCGTCTTACTTTTTCGGGATGTAGATGAGCCCGTAGCCCGCCATTGCGCCGGTCCTACTGCGTCGAACCCGATCCGCAATCCGGTCGAAGAACCGCGTGTCGCCCGCACTCTCCTTGCGATACACGCATCCCGCCACGAGGTCCGCGAACTGCGTGCCGGGGCTGTGGTGTGACGCGGCAATGAACAGGCCCTCGATGAGATTCCCGTAGTTGCTCGTGAATGCTCCGCCCTGGAGCAGAGTCTGATGGAACTCCTTCAGCCGGTTGTCCTGGTCGTTGTTGCGGTTGTCGCACACGATCATTCCGCGCATCGGGGAGCCCGATTCACGCTCCAAGTCCTGAAGAAAGTACTGGAAGCGTTCGCTCAACTGCTTGAACGCGAACTGGTAGAGGTCGTCCGCATCCTCGATTCCCCGGCGCTGGTATGTCGCTACTGTGTCCACGACTGCTGCGATGATCCGGATGGCTTTGTACCGTGCCACCGCGTCCAGCAACTCCTCGCGTAGCGCGTCGCGCTCGTCACGTTCGAGGTGGGAGAGGGAGTGTGTCTTTCCGCCCTTCGGGGGTGCGAAGTACCGCCACTTGATTTCGCCCGTTACCTTGTGGCGGCGCTTGGCGGCTTCGAGGTCTGCCTTCAGTTTCGGCCAAACCTCCTCTGGGACTACCAGCCCGCCTAGAACGAAGAGTGGGGTGGCGGACGCCTTATCGGGCGGCGGCGCGGTTCCGCTCTCGTCCACGAACAGGATGTGCATGCCTCAGATTCTACGAAGCGGTGAGACGTATCTGACGCGTCAGCGAGCGCACCGTGTGAAGGCTAAGGGCACGAGGAGGGCACGAGCGCGCCTACATGGGGTCAATGGAGGCGAACGCACTGGCGACGAAATCTATTCTGACCTGGGGATAATCCTGTGGAGGGGCTGACGGGAATCGAACCCGCGCTATCTGCTTGGGAAGCAGATGTTCTGCCATTGAACTACAGCCCCACGCACCCGAAGGTGCTCGGTCAGCTTACCCCACGGGGCTCGGACCGCCCGAAGCAGGGCCGCCAGGGCCGCCAGGAGCAGACGGCCCATTCGGAGCCGCAGGCCCACCCGGAGCTGCAGGCCCAGCCGGTCCTCCGGACCCAGCAGGGCCACCCAGGCCGCCCGGCCCAGCAGGACCTCCCGACCCAGCCGGGCCGCCCGGCGCCGCGGGGCCAGCCGGGCCGTGACCGCCCGGCGCGGGCGGAGCCTGCGGGTACGGCGGTGCTGCCGGACGCGGACCGGCAGCATAACCACCGCCACCAACCGCACCCCCACCGCCTGGGAACTGTCCGCCGCTCTCGCGCATGGCGAGCAGCATCCCGTTCTTCACCGCCGTCCGCATCAGCAGGTAGCTCACCCAGAGGATGAGCGCGATCGTCCCGAGGTAGATCGCGATGCCGAGCACGATGAAGCCGATGCCGAAGGCCGCTGCGGGTCCTGCGTAGTCGTTGTACATGGCCCGCACACTATCGCTCGAGCCCGTCGTACACGACCCCTGATCAGCGCTCGATCGAGACCTCTACGATGCGCCGGTCGGATGCCGTCACGCGGTGCACGTCGCCGACGATCTCGGTCGCCGCCTCGGTCTCGCGCTCCGCGCACGACGGGCCGACCCACAGCTCGATGTCGCCGGGTTCGACGATGCGCACGCCCTCGCGTCCGGTGAACGCCAGCCGCGCTGTCGGCACATCGAACGAGACGGTCGCCTCGGCGCCGGCATCCAGCTGCACCCGGGCGAAGCCGAGCAGCTGCGCGACGGGGCGGGTGATGCTCCCGTGGAGGTCGCGGGCATAGAGCTGCACGAGATCGGTGCCGGCGCGCCCACCCGTGTTCCGCACCCGCACGGTCGCCGTGAAGGCGTCGCCCGCGGGCACCGACGCCGTCACCGACAGATCGGTGCGTTCGAACGTCGTGTAGCTCAAGCCGTGCCCGAAGGGGAGCGCGGGGGTGCTGTCGGCGCTCGTGATCTCGTTCGGCCCGCCGAGGATCGGGTGCAGGTAGCTGTAGGGCTGCGAGCCCGACGAGCGGGGGAGCGAGACGGGCAGGTGACCCGAGGGCGAGACCTCCCCGCTCAGGACCGCAGCGATCGCCGGTCCGCCCTCTTCGCCCGGGAAGAACGTCTGCAGCGCCGCCGCGACGGCC
Source organism: Microbacterium arborescens (assembly GCF_030369635.1). NCBI lineage: Bacteria > Bacillati > Actinomycetota > Actinomycetes > Micrococcales > Microbacteriaceae > Microbacterium > Microbacterium arborescens. The sequence continues at coordinate 331,043 of NZ_CP128474.1, forward strand.
CCCTCGCCCGAGAGCGCCCAGTCGATCGCGTACGGCCGCCCCGACAGGATGACGAGCACGACCGGCGTCCCCGTCGCGACGAGACGCTCGACGAGCTCGCGCTGCACGCCCGGAAGCTCGAGCGAGTCGGCGTCGTTTCCTTCGCCGACGGTGCCGCGCCCGAACAGACCCGCCCGGTCGCCGACGGCGACGATCGCGACATCCGCCGCGCGTGCGTCATCCTCCGCCTCGGCGAAGCCCGACCGGTCGTCGCCCTCGGCGTCGCAGCCGCGCACGACGGTGACCTCAGCGTCGGCAAGGGCTTCGGCGACGGATGCCGCAAGGGTGGGGATCTCGAATCCCAGGGGTACGCCCGGGTGGTGCGCGAGCACGTGATTGGCGAACGAGTAGCAGCCCATGAGGGCTTCCGAGCTGTCGCCGTTCGGTCCGATCACGGCGACGCGGCGAGGCGACGCCAGGGGAAGGGTGCCGTCGTTGCTCAGCAGCACGACCGATTCCTCAGCCAGGCGGCGAGCGAGGGCGCGGTGGGCGGGCGAGTCGAGGTCGACGCTGGTCGGCGGCGTCTCGAACGTCTCGTCGAGCAGCCCCAGCTCCTCCTTCTGGATCAGCACGCGGCGGACGGCGCGGTCGATGAGCGCCTCGTCGACCAGTCCCGCGCGCACGCGCTCGGCGAGCGGCCCGACGTAGGCGTCGCCGGTAGGCAGCTCGACATCGATGCCGGCCTCGAGGGCGAGCTGCGCGGCCTCGCCGCGGTCTCGCGCGACGGCGTGCATCGTCTGGAGGAAGGCGACGGAGAAGTAGTCCGACACGACGGTGCCGTCGAAGCCCCATGTGTCGCGCAGGAGGTCGGTGAGGTAGGCGGGGGTCGCGGCGACCGGCACCCCGTCGATCTCGGCGTACGAGTTCATGACCGACCGCACGCCGCCGTCGCGCACGGCCATCTCGAACGGCGGAAGGAAGACGTCGGCGATCTCGCGCGGTCCGGCGTGGACCGGTGCGTGGTTGCGGCCCGCCTGCGAGCCCGAGTAGCCCACGAAGTGCTTCAGCGTCGCGTGCACCCCCGTGCTCTGCAGGCCTCGCACGTACGCGGTGCCGATGACGCCGACGACGTACGGGTCTTCGGCGATGCACTCGTCGACGCGGCCCCAGCGGGGGTCGCGGATGACGTCGAGCACCGGGGCCAGCCCCTGGTGGATGCCGAGCTCGCGCATCGACTCGCCGATGAGCGCCCCCATCTCCTCGACGAGCTCCGGGTCGAACGCCGCTCCCCACGCGAGGGGTGTGGGGAAGGTCGCCGCCTGCCATGCCGCCAGGCCCGTCAGGCATTCCTCGTGAACGAGTGCGGGGATGCCCAGCCGCGTCTCGCGGACGAGCCGGCGCTGCTCGTCCCACAACCACGCCGCCCGCTCGATCGGGTCGACCGGCCGTGTGCCGTAGACGCGGGTGAGCTGGCCGAGGCCGTGGACGGTGGCGTCGGCGTACGCGGTCGACGACGCCATCTCGCCGGCCATCGGGGCGACGACCTCATCGCCCTGGTCCACCCAGAAGCCGACCAGCTGGGCCAGCTTCTCGTCGAGGGTCATGCGCGCGATCAGGTCGGCGACGCGCGTCGAGACGGAGATATCGGTGAGGGTCACAGTTCGTGCTTTCTCTACGGGGGATCAGCCCTTGACGGCGCCGGTCAGACCGCCGACGATGCGGCGCTCGAACAGGCTGAAGAACGCCAGGGCGGGAAGCATCGACAGGGAGGTGAAGGCGAGCACCTTCGCCGTGTCGACCGAGTACTGCGACGAGAACGCCTGCACGCCGAGCGGCAGGGTGAAGGTCGCCTCGTTGTTGAGGATGAACAGCGGCAGCAGATAGCTGTTCCAGCTGCCGATGAAGGCGAGGATGCCGACCGTGATGACGCCGGGCACCGACAGGGGCAGCACCATCCGCCAGAAGAACGACAGGCGCCCGCATCCGTCGATGAACGCGGCCTCCTGGATCTCGTCGGGGATCGCCCGCAGGAACGGCACCAGGATGATGATCGTCATCGGCAGTGCGAAGGCGATCTGCGGCAGGATGATGCCCGCGAGCGAGTTCATCAGGCCGAGGTCGCGGATGACGATGTACAGCGGGGTGATCGCGACGGTGATGGGGAACATCAGGCCCGAGGCGAAGACGGCGTACAGCACTCCGCGACCGCGGAACTGGTAGCGGGCGATGATGTAGCTCGCCATGAGCCCCAGCAGCACGGCGCCGATCGTCGTGGCGCCGGCGGCGATCGTGGAGTTGAGCACCTGCTGCCAGAACTGCGACCCGGTGAGCACCGTGAGGTAGTTCTCGATGTTCCAGGGCGACGGCCATCCGGCGGGGTCCACCGTGATCTGGGCGTTGCTGCGGAAGCCGCCGATGATGATGTAGAGCACCGGCGTCAGCATGAGCGCGATCACGACGAGGGCGACGAAATACACCACGGGGCTGCCCCAGGGCAGGCGCTCTCTGCGGCGCCCGCGACGACCGGTGGGGGCGGGGGTGACGACCGCGCGAGTGGCGGAAGAGGTGAGGGCGGTCATCGCTCCTGCTTCCCTTCGGTGATGGCCCCGGCGGTGTCGCGTCGCAGCACATAGCGCTGGTACACGATCGCGACGACGAGGGAGATGAGGAAGATCACGACGGCGACGGCGTTTCCGAAGCCGTAGCTGCCCGCGTTGCGGCCGTTGACGACCATGTAGGTGGCCATCGTCGAGGTGCCGGCCGTCGAGGCGACGTACTGACCCCAGATGATGTACACGAGGTCGAACAGCTGCAGCGCACCGATGATCGAGAGGAACGCCCAGATGCGCAGGGTGGGGGCGAGCAGCGGCAGCGTGATCCGCCAGTGCATCTGCCAGTAGCCGGCGCCGTCGAGGGCGGCGGCTTCGTACAGTTCCTCGGGGATGCCCTGGAGGCCGGCGAGGAAGAGGATGACGGCGAAGCCGACGTACTTCCACGTGAGGATGCCCATGAGTGTCCAGATGGCGATCGAGGGATCGGCGATCCAGTCGCGCGTGAACGCCCCGAGGCCGAGCTGCTCGAGTGCGCCGTTGAGGGCGCCCTGGGTCTGCAGCATGAGCCCGAAGCCGGTGCCGACGACGACCTCGGCGATGACGTACGGCACGAAGATCAGCACGCGGATGAGCGACTGCCCGCGCATGCGGCGGTTGAGCAGCAGGGCGAGGAGGACCGCGACCGGTCCCTGGAGCACGAGGGATGCCACGACGATGATCGCGTTGTGGCTGAGGGCCTCGACGAAGGTCGGGTCGGTGAGGATCGTGATGTAGTTCTGCAGGCCGACGAACTCGGTAGGCGGTCCGTAGCCCTGCCAGCGGAAGAAGCCGTAGTACGCGGCCATCACGACGGGGAAGATGACGAACCCGACGAACATCACCAGGGCGGGTCCGACGAGCACCGCGATCTCGAGGCGACCCGACCAGCCGAGGCCTCGGCGGCGCCGGGAGGGCGAGGGCGTCGTGGTGACGCCCTCGCCCCGGGCCGCGAGATCCACGCCGTCGGCGTTGCCCGCCACGGCTGTCTCGCTGAGCGACATGATGCGGATCAGCCCTTCTTCGCCGCGTCGGAGACCGACTGGATCATCTGCTCGGGCGTGCTCTTGCCCGCGAGCAGGTCGACGACGGCGACGTTGAGCGCGTTGCCGACGTTCTGGCCGAGGACGGTGTCGAGCCACTGCGACACGAAGGGTGCCTTGTTGTATGCGGCGAGGACCTCCTGGAGGTACTCCTCCTCGACGGCGCCCTGCGCGACCGAGTTGACCGGCGGAGCGTTGAACGCCTTGTAGTAGGCCTCCTGCTGCTCGGCGCTGGCGAGGAAGTTCAGGAAGTCGGCGCACTCCTTGGGGGCCTTGGCCGAGCACGAGTACCCGTCGACACCGCCCATGATCGAGCCGGGCTCACCCGCTCCGCCCGACAGCTCGGGGAAGGGGAACCACGCCAGGTCGGGCAGAGGCTGCTCGTCGGGCGTGAGCGAGGCGATGACGCCGGGGTTCCAGGCGCCCATGAGCTCCATGCCCGCCTGGTGGTTCGCGATGAGGCCCGCGCTGCTGCCCGCGCCCTGCTGCGCCGAGGTGGTGAGGTAGCCCTCGTTGAACGGCTGGAGCTCGGCGAAGTCGGCGAGGTCCTCGGCGGACTTGAGCCAGCATTCGTCGCTGAAGTCCTTCGAGTCGCCGGTCTTCTCGATCGTCTCCGGGCTGCACTCGCGCAGCGCGAAGTTGTAGAACCAGTGCGCGGCGGGCCAGGCGTCCTTCGCGCCGAGGGCGATCGGGGCGATACCGGAATCCTTGAGCTGCCCGACGACGGTCTTGAGGTCGTCGACCGTCGTGGGGGTCTCGGTGATTCCGGCGTCGGTGAACAGGTCGGAGCTGTACCAGAAGCCGCTGGGCAGCACGGCGAGCGGCATCGCCCACACCTTGTCCTGGTAGGTCTCGGCCTTGAACGAGCCCTCCGAGATCTCTTCCTTGGCGGTGTCGCCGATGAGGTCGGTGAGGTCCATCAGCTGTCCGGCCTGGACCATGGCGGCCATCTTGCCGCCGCCGCGCTGCAGGAAGATGTCGGGCGGGTCTCCCGCGTTGAGTGCGGTCTGGAGCTTGCCGTCCATGTCCTCGTTCTGAACGGACTGCATCGAGATCTTCACGTTCTCGTTCTCCGCCTCGAACGCGGCGATCGCGTCCTTCCAGAACTCCTGTCCGGGGCCGGTCGTCGAGTTCTGCCAGAGCGTCATCTCGACGGTGCCGTCGGCGCTGCCGCCGTCGCCGTTGGCGCTGCAGGAGGTGAGGGCCAGTGCCCCCACCGCCAAGACGGCTGCCGTGACGGCTGCCTTGCGGCGAGCCGTGATGGAGCGTGCCATGTGATTCCTTCTCTCTTCGTTGAGTGGACATCTGCCGGTGAGCGCGCCGCGGCCGGGCCCGGGCTGGGCTGCTCGAACCGCCGAGCGGCGATGCTCGGGTGTCGTCGGACATTCGCTGGTGCTGTCGGACACCGAAAGTTTGCGCGGGCAACAAAGAGGTGTCAAACGTTTTCGAAAACGGTTTCCACTTCGGGCTAGCATGCGTGCATGGACCGTCGCCGCCCCACCATCCACGACGTCGCCGAGCGCGCCGGCGTCTCGGTGTCGACGGTGTCGAAGGCCGTCAATGGGCGCTACGGCGTGGCGACAGCCACCGTGGATGCCGTGATGGCGGCCGTTGCGGAGCTCGGTTACGAGTCGAGCCTCATCGCCAGCAGCATGCGCTCGCGCTCGACGGGTGTGATCGGCGTCCTCGTCGCCGATTTCGAGCCGTTCAGCGCTGAGATCCTCAAGGGTGTGGGCGAGGCGCTTCGTGACACCAGTTACGACCTGCTCGCCTACTCAGGGTCGCGGGGCGACGAGGAGGGGTGGGAGCGGCGGTCGCTGTCGCGCCTGAGCGGAACGCTGATCGACGGCGCGATCATGGTCACACCCACGGTGGTCAAAGCGAGTGCCGACGTCCCGCTCGTCGCGATCGACCCGCACACCGGCCCCGCCGACGTGCCCATCGTCGAGAGCGACAGCTACGGCGGCGCCCGTGAGGCGACGGCCTACCTCATCGGCATGGGGCACACGCGCATCGGCTACATCGCGGGACGCGCCGACCTGCGGTCGTCGATCGCACGCGACGCCGGATATCGTCGCGCGCTCGCCGACGCCGGCATCCCGTTCGACGCGACGTACGTCGGGGCGGGGCGCTATCGCGAGGCGACGGTGCGCGAGGTCGCGATCGACATGCTCTCGGCGGCCAATCGGCCCACCGCTGTCTTCGCGGCGAACGACGTGTCGGCGATCGCCATCCTGCAGGTGGCCGCCGAGCTCGGGCTCGAGGTTCCCCGCGACCTGTCGATCGTCGGATTCGACGACATCCCCGAGGCGACGAGGCTTCCCGTCCCCCTGACGACGGTGCGACAGCCGATGGGGCGCCTGGGGGCGGCCGCGGTGCAGATGCTGCTGGCCCTCATGCGCGGCGAGACGCTGCCGGCCACGCATCTGCGGCTTCCGACGAAGCTGGTGGCCCGGCAGACCACCGCGCCGCCCGCTCGGTATCGGGCCGGATGACGTCCTCGCCCGGCCTCGCGCTCTAGGCTGTGTCCGTGCTGCTGAGTGATCGCGACATCCGTGCCGGAATCGATCAGGGCCGTATCGGTCTCGACCCCTGGGATGCCTCGATGGTGCAGCCCTCGAGCGTCGACGTGCGCCTCGACCGGTACTTCCGCCTGTTCGACAACCACAAGTACCCCTTCATCGACCCGGCGCAGGATCAGCCCGAGCTGACCCGTCTGATCGAGGTCGAGCCGGACCAGCCGTTCATCCTGCATCCCGGCGAGTTCGCGCTCGGATCGACGTACGAGCAGGTGCGCCTCGGCGACGACGTCGCCGCGCGCCTGGAGGGCAAGTCGTCTCTCGGGCGGCTGGGCCTGATCACCCACTCGACGGCCGGCTTCATCGACCCCGGGTTCTCGGGTCACGTGACGCTCGAACTCGCCAATGTCGCCACTCTGCCGATCAAGCTCTGGCCGGGGATGAAGATCGGGCAGCTCTGCTTCTTCCAGCTCAGCTCGCCGAGTGAGAACTCCTACGGATCCGGCCCGTACGGCAACCGCTATCAGGGGCAGCGCGGCCCGACCGCGTCGCGCTCGTTCCAGAACTTCCACCGGACCGACGTGGGCACGATCGACGCCGGATCGCGCGGCGCCTGACGCGGTTCCGGGACGGATGGGGGCCCCGAGGCGTCGAACCTCGGGGGCCTCATCCGAGCTGCCGCGGGTCAGGCGGCGTCGCGCCCGGCCGCGAAGCCGGCGGTGAAGCCGCGCTCGAACGCGTGCTCGCCGTGGTGGGGCTGCTCGCCGCAGCGAGGGCCCCGGCCGTGGCCGACGCGGTGGTCGTGGCCGAAGCGGTGACCGAAGCCGCGGTGGCCCCGGGGGCCGAATCGGCGTGGTCCGCTCTCGTCCCAACCCAGCTCGCGAGCGATCGCCTCGAGCGAAGCGACCGTCGTGGCGTAGTCGTCATCCGACACGGCGCCCCGCACGCGATTGCGGACGCCCGTGACGAGCCCATGGATGCGGTCGCGCTCGCGACGGCCCTCCTCGGTGATGGTCCAGGCGCCGTCGCGCTCGGCGGCCCAGCCGCGAGCCGCAAGCGACCGGACGCGCTTCCCGCCGCGCTGAACGCGCTCGGCGAGGCCGGGGATGTCGCGCTCGCCCGCGAGGACATCGAGTACGGCCCAGTCTCGGCGGTCGAGCCCCTCGGCGGCCAGCGTCCGATTCATCTCGGTGGCGAGTGCCGCTCCGGCGGCGCGCATCCAGAAGGCCAGCGACCGCGATCGGGTCTCGGGTGCCTCGGGGGTGTTGTCGTGGTTGTTCATGATGTTCCCTTCGCGGGCCGGCGCATCCGACCCGTTATGTATGTCATGTGTCATGTATATGCACTATGACATGCAGTCCGGTCCATGTCAAGTCGCATGTATTCTCGAACCATGACGGCTGCCGACGACCCGCAGATCGATGCCATCGCCGACGCGTTGGGGCGTCTGCGCGGGCTGCGGCGTCCAGGGCCCGGTCCGCAGCACGCAGCGCACGCGCAGGGGCCGTTCGGCAGCCACGCCGGGCACGGCCCGCACGGACATCGCGGGGGTCCGTTCGCCGACGGACGCGGGAGGATGGCGGGCCTCGCGCGCCTGCGCATGCTCGAGGCGCTCGCCGCGGCATCCCACCCGCTCAGCGTCAGCGAGATCGGTGAGGCGATCGGTGTCGACCAGCCGCGGGCCTCCCGGCTGGTGCAGCAGGCCGTCGAGCTCGACCTGGTGCGTCGCGAGGCCGACCCCGACGACGCCCGCCGCACCCGCATCGCACTGACCGACGAGGGGCGTGGATTCGCGCGCAGCGTGCGGGGTGAACGTCGCGCGGCCCTGGGCAGCGCGCTGGACGGATTCACCGACGACGAGCGCGCCGAACTGGCCCGACTGCTCACCAAACTCGCCGACGCCTGGCCGCGCGGCTGAGCCATACCCGCTGTCGCGGATGCAGGCAACTGGGCTTCTCCACTTTGCGTCGCGCCGGTATCCTGCCACCCTGGTTCGGTGAGCACCGAGAATCAGCCCTCTCCCGCAGAACGCATAGCCGCGGTGTCCACCCCGGGCACGATCGCCCGTTGGGTGTTCTGGCCCGCCGCGGTCGTGATCGTCGGCTTCAGCGCCTTCGCGATCATCTTCCCCACCACGGCCGAGTCGTTCTTCGGCGCCATCCAGACGTCGATCGTCGACTCGTTCAACTGGTACTACGTCCTCATCGCGGCCTTCTTCGTCGGCTTCGCGATCTTCGTCGGCTTCAGTCGTTTCGGTGACATCAAGCTCGGACGCGACGACGACGAGCCCGAGTTCTCGACCGGCTCGTGGTTCTCGCTCCTCTTCGCGGCGGGCATGGGTATCGGACTCGTCTTCTACGGCGTGAGCGAGCCGCTCAGCCACTTCGTCGACCCGCGACCCGGGGTGACCGGCACCGAGCAGCAGCTGGCTCAGGGAGCGCTGACGCAGACGTACCTGCACTGGGGTGTGCACGCCTGGGCGATGTACGTGGTCGTCGGGCTCGCGCTCGCGTACGCGATCCACCGCCGTCGCCGGCCGATCTCGATCCGCTGGGCGCTCGAGCCGCTGCTGGGCAATCGTGTGCGTGGGGCCGCGGGCAACGTGATCGACGCGGTCGCTCTCGTCGGCACCCTGTTCGGTGTCGCAACCTCGCTCGGACTCGGAGTCATGCAGATGGGCTCGGGCCTCGAGTTCATCGGCCTCCCTCCCATGAACGACGCGATGCTCATCGGGCTCATCGCGATCGTCTCCGTCTTCGTCCTGTTCTCGGTGCTGTCGGGAGTGACGAAGGGGATGAAGTGGCTCTCCAACTTCAACCTCATCGTCGCCGGCCTGCTGCTTCTTTTCCTCCTCTTCGCCGGGCCGACGCAGTTCCTCCTGCGAGAGTGGGTGCAGTCGATCGGTGCGTACATCCAGGACTTCATCGGCCTCTCCTTCACCGTCAGCGCTCTCCAGGGGGCGGCGGGCGAGGCCTGGCAGGCGCAGTGGACGTCGTTCTACTGGGGCTGGTGGATCTCGTGGGCGCCCTTCGTCGGCATCTTCATCGCGCGCGTCAGCAAGGGGCGCACGGTTCGCCAGTTCGTCGCGGGCGTGCTGCTGGTGCCGACCCTGATCGGCATCCTGTGGTTCGCCGTCCTCGGCGGCTCGGCGCTGTACCGAGAGCTCGAACAGCCCGGGTCGATGCTCGCCGCCGATGGTTCGGTGAACCTGCAGGGGGCGCTGTTCCAGCTTCTCGAGGGGCTGCCGGCCGGTGGCGTGCTGACGATCGGCGCCATCGTCCTGATCGCCGTGTTCTTCATCACCTCGGCTGACTCGGGCGCCCTCGTCATGGGCATGATCGCCACGGGCGGCAACCCCGAGCCGCCGCGCTGGGTGCGTGTGTTCTTCGTCGTCATCACCGCCGCCCTCGCGAGCGCACTCCTGCTCGCCGGAGGCCTGCAGGCGCTGCAGACCGCGGCGATTCTCATCGCGCTGCCCTTCTCGATCGTCATGCTCCTGATGTGCTGGTCGACGGTGCTGGCCTTCCAACGCGAGCGCCGCGCGTACGCCCGTGCGGAGCGGGCCCAGTTCATCGAACGCATCGGCGACCACTACGGCCTCGAGGTCGAGGAGCCGAACGAGCGGGGAGTGCGCTTCCCGTGGATCGTCGGCAGGCGCGGCTGACGCGGACATCGTCGATCGCCGCGAAGGCGCCGGGCCCGACCGCCCGGCGCCTTCGTCGTACGCTGGGCGGATGCCTCCGGTGTCCTCCGCCCGTCTGACCGATGTTCCCGCCGAGACCCTCTACCGTCTGCTCTGGCTGCGCGTCAGCGTCTTCGTCGTCGAGCAGGCCGCGGCCTACCCCGAGCTCGACGGCCGAGACCTCGAGCCCGCCACCGAGCTCTTCTGGATCGAAGACGACGGACGGGTTCTGGCGACGCTCCGGCTGCTGCGCGATGCCTCGGGCAACGCCCGCATCGGACGCGTCGCCACCGCCGCGGAGGCCCGCGGCCGTGGCCTGTCGGCCCAGCTCATGCGCGCGGCGGTCGAGCGCGCCGGCGAGCGGTGGCCCGGCGCGGCGATCGACCTCGACGCGCAGAAGCACCTCGCCGACTGGTACGGGCGGTTCGGATTCGCGATCAGCGGGCCGGAGTTCTCGGAGGACGACATCCCGCACGTCCCCATGCGGCGTTCCGCCTGAAGCCGGTCAGCGGATGCCGGCCTGCTTCGGCAGGCGCACGAAGAGCAGCAGCACGAGCCCGAGAAGCAGCACCACGGCGATGCCCAGCACGCCCCAGATGATGCTGCCGAACCAGGCGATGAACAGCGCCCACATGGCGGGGGAGAGGAAGCTCGCGACGCGCCCCGTCGTGGCGTAGAGGCCGAAGATCTCACCCTGCATGCCCGGAGGCGTGACGCGCGCGAGCAGTGAGCGGCTCGCCGCCTGTGCGGGTCCCACGCATCCCGAGAGGATGAGCCCGGCGATCCAGAACACGATCGATCCGGCGTCCTGCAGCACGAACAGCAGCACGGCGACCGCGATGAGCCCCGAGAGGGTCGCGATGATCACGGCTCGCGCTCCGAAACGGTCGTCGAAGCGTCCCGCGATGATGGTGGACGCGCCGGCGACGAGGTTCGCGGCGATGCCGAAGACCATGACCTCCGTCGGCGAGAATCCGAACGCGCGGGCAGCCAGCACCCCGCCGAAGGCGAAGACGCCCGCGAGGCCGTCGCGATAGACCGCGCTCGCCAGAAGGAACCAGAACGTGGGGCGCTCGGTGCGATACAGGCGAGCGATGTCGGCGACCAGGTGGGCGTACGCCGCGAAGAAGCCGACCTTCTCCGTGCTGTGCGGTGCGGAGCGCTCGGGGACGTTCAGCATCAGCGGGATGGCGAAGACGATCGTCCAGACCCCGCATCCCACGGCGATGAGCCGGTAGGCCAGACCGTTGCTCGTGTCCATCCCGAACCAGTCGGCCAAGGTGAGCACGACCACGAGGGTGAGCGCGACGATGCCGCCGATGTACCCGAGGCCCCAGCCCAGGCCGCTGACCCGGCCGATCGTGCGAGGCGTCGACACCTCGACGAGCATGGCGTTGTAGTTGACGCCCGCGATTTCGGAGACGACGGCGCCGAGCGAGAGGACGATCGCGCCGTACCAGAAGTACGCCGGGTCGGCGAAGGTGAAGAACAGCGCGAACTGCAGCAGCGCGAGGACGACGGTGAACACGCCGAGCCACCGCTTCTTCCGGCCCGATCGGTCGGCGGTCTGCCCCAGCACCGGCGCGAGGAGCAGGATCAGGATGCCGGCAGCTGTCGAGGCGACGCCGTACCCGCTCGCCAGCTCGGCGAGGGCTGCTTCCTTGATCGGGTCGGAGTCGGGCAGCGCGGCGATGTCGGCGGGCAGGAACGAATCGGAGACGAGGAACAGCGACGCGAAGACGAAGGTGAGGATGACGGAGTTGAACGGCTGCGTCGCCCAGTCCCACAGTGCCCACGACACAACGGTCTTCCGGGGGACGGGCTGCTCGTCGACATCGCGGGTCTGCATGGCGGCGATGCGCCCGAGGGCCTGCGTGTCGGCGGCGGTGGGGGGCGTGGGAACCCCCGGCGCGGATGCCTTCGGGCTGCGGCCTCCGCCGGGCGGATCGGTCTCGGGTGACATGCCGGGCACGCTACGACCTCTCCGTGAACACTCGGTGCCGCCCGTCGGCGGCGCGTCGCATCTTCGCGACGGGGTCAGCGTATCCGCAGCCGAACGGGGTGGGGCGCTTTTCAGTCGCGACGCGCGAACCGGTAGCCGATGCCGCGCACTGTCTCGATCCAGCGGCCGGTGCGTCCGTCGTCGCCGAGCTTGCGGCGCAGGTTCATCAGGTGCACCTCGACCGCGTGGAGGTCGTGGGGGCTGACGTGTTCGCCATGGACACCGCTCTGACGGCGCAGCATGAGCGCGATCCACGCCTTCTCGACGACGTCACCGGGGCGCTGCATCAGCGCCTGCAGGACGTCGAACTCGGAACGGGTCAGATCGAGGGCGCGGCCGTCGAGTTCGACGCGGCGCGATCCGGGGCTCAGCCGCAAACCACCTGCTTCGAGCCAGCCACCCGACACGTTCTCGGGTGACTGGAGGGTGCGGGGGCGCCGCATCAGGGCGTCGATGCGGGCGCGCAGCTCGTAGGGGCGCCAGGGCTTGATGACGTAGTCGTCGGCTCCGCTGCGGAAGCCCTCGACCGTCGCGGTCTCGTCGTCGACGGCGCTGATGATGAGCACGTATCCGTCGTGGAAGGCCCGGATGCGGCGAACCGCCTCGAAACCGTCGATGCCGTCGAGCTTGACGTCGACGGTCGTCAGGTCCGGACGCAGGTGGCGGACGGCGTCGACTCCGGCGGGGCCGTCGGGGAAGGCGTGGACGGCGAAGCCGTGCTGCTCGAGGGTCTGGCTGAGCAGGCTGCGGAGGTCGTCGTCATCCTCGATGACGACGGCGCTGCGCGTCACGGGTGCCTCCGGGCACGCGGGAACGCTCGACGACCGCCCATCACGGGCTCGGAGTCGACGAGAGGCGAGTTCGGGTTCACGCTTCTTGTCATGAGTGGACTCAACATATAGCGCGCCGCTGAGAGGATCCGATGATCGTGCCTCAGGGTTGCTCAGAATTGGCTCAGGTGGACGTCATGCACCTCGCCATCCGGCAATGAACTTGATACGACCTGACTCAACTTCTCTTGACATGGTTTCGGTGCGCGAGTACAGTTGAGTCATCGCGGCTCAGGTTGGGCCGCCGCAGACTTCAGATCCATCAGAACCGCAAGTAAGGAGACAACTCATGGCACGTGCAGTGGGTATCGACCTGGGCACGACGAACTCCGTCGTGGCCGTCCTCGAGGGCGGCGAGCCCAAGGTCATCGCCAACGCCGAAGGGCTCCGTACGACCCCCTCGGTCGTCGCATTCACCAAGGACGGCGAGGTCCTCGTCGGTGAGACCGCCAAGCGGCAGGCCGTCACCAACGTCGACCGCACCCTGACCTCCGTCAAGCGCCACATGGGCACCGACTGGAAGACCCAGGCGATCGACGGCAAGGCGTACACGCCGCAGGAGATCTCGGCTCGCATCCTCCAGAAGCTCAAGCGCGACGCCGAGCAGTACCTCGGCGACACGGTGACGGATGCCGTCATCACCGTGCCCGCGTACTTCAACGACGCCGAGCGCCAGGCGACCAAGGAGGCCGGCGAGATCGCGGGCCTGAACGTCCTGCGCATCATCAACGAGCCGACCGCCGCCGCGCTGGCCTACGGCCTCGACAAGGGTAAGGAAGACGAGCTCATCCTCGTCTTCGACCTCGGTGGCGGAACCTTCGACGTCTCGCTGCTCGAAGTGGGCAAGGACGACGACTTCTCGACGATCCAGGTGCGCGCCACGGCCGGTGACAACCGCCTCGGTGGCGACGACTGGGACCAGCGCATCGTCGAGTACCTCATCAAGCAGTTCAAGGACACGACCGGTGTCGACGTCTCGGGCGACAAGATCGCCCTGCAGCGCCTCAAGGAGGCCGCCGAGCAGGCGAAGAAGGAGCTCTCCAGCTCGCAGTCGACCTCGATCAACCTGCCGTACCTCTCGCTGACCGACTCGGGCCCCGTGTCGCTCTCGGAGACGCTGTCGCGCGCGAAGTTCGAGGACCTCACGAAGGACCTGCTCGACCGCACGAAGAAGCCCTTCGAAGACGTCATCCGCGAGGCCGGGATCAAGGTCGGCGACATCGACCACGTCGTGCTCGTGGGTGGCTCCACCCGCATGCCCGCCGTGTCGGAGCTCGTGAAGAAGGAAGCCGGCAAGGAGCCCAACAAGGGCGTGAACCCGGACGAGGTCGTCGCCGTCGGCGCCGCCCTGCAGGCCGGTGTCCTCAAGGGCGAGCGCAAGGACGTCCTCCTCATCGACGTGACCCCCCTGAGCCTCGGCATCGAGACCAAGGGCGGCATCATGACGAAGCTCATCGAGCGCAACACCGCCATCCCCACCAAGCGCAGCGAAACCTTCACGACCGCCGACGACAACCAGCCGTCGGTCGCCATCCAGGTCTTCCAGGGCGAGCGCGACTTCACCCGCGACAACAAGCCGCTCGGCACGTTCGAGCTCACGGGCATCGCGCCGGCACCCCGCGGCATCCCGCAGGTCGAGGTCACCTTCGACATCGACGCCAACGGCATCGTGCACGTCTCGGCGAAGGACAAGGGCACCGGCAAGGAGCAGTCGATGACGATCACCGGCGGCTCGTCGCTGCCCAAGGACGACATCGAGCGCATGGTGCGTGAGGCCGAGGAGCACGCGGCAGAGGACAAGAAGCGCCGCGAGGCAGCCGAGGTGCGCAACCAGGCCGAGACCCTGTCGTACTCGATCGAGAAGCTCATCGCCGACAACGCCGACAAGCTGCCTGAGGACGTCAAGTCCGAGGTGCAGGGTGACGTCGACGCGCTGAAGACCGCACTCGCTGGTGATGACGACGAGGCCGTGAAGACCGCGTTCGAGAAGCTCAACGCATCGCAGGGCAAGCTCGGTGAGGCCATCTACGCGCAGGGTCAGGCAGACCAGGCGCAGGGTGCCCCGACCGACGCTCCGACCGGTGACGCCGGTGCGACGGCATCCGATGAGGACGTCGTCGACGCCGAGGTCGTCGAAGACGAGGACGAGAAGAAGTAATCATGACCAACAAGGACTTCGAAGAGCCGCACGGCGAAGACGAGGTCCTCGGCGGGGAGGGGTCGGACGCCCAGGCGTCCGGCCCCGACGCGCACGAGGCCACCGGAGCAACGGATGCCGCGGACGCCGCGGCTGCGGACGACGAACTGACCATCGACGACATCCTCGGCGCGACGCAGTCCGACGAGGCCGCCGTCGCCGAAGCGCCTGCCGAGGAGCACGACCTCGTGCTCGACCTCAAGCGCGTGCAGGCCGAGTACGCCAACTACCGTCGGCGCACCGAGGAGCAGCGCGAGGTCGAGATCGAGCGCGCCAAGGGCTCGGTCGCCAAGGGTCTGCTGCCCGTGCTCGACGACCTCGACCGTGCCGACAAGCACGGCGACCTCGTCGAGGGATCGCCGCTCGCGGTGATCGCGGACAAGCTGCGCGGGGTCGTGGCGCGACTGGGTGTCGAGTCCTACGGCGCCGCGGGCGACGCGTTCGACCCGCAGCAGCACGAGGCGATCTTCCAGGCGCCCACCCCGGGCACGGCCGAGCCGACGATCCTCGAGGTCGTCGAGGTCGGCTACCGCCTCGGCAGCATCGAGCTGCGTCCGGCGAAGGTCGTCGTCGCCGTGCCGGCCGAATAGGAGGCAACGACATGGCCAGTCAGGACTGGTTCGATAAGGACTTCTACAAGGTGCTGGGCGTCTCCAAGGACGTCTCCGACAGCGACCTGAAGAAGACCTACCGCAAGCTCGCGCGCAAATACCACCCCGACTCGACGCAGGGCGATGCTGCGGCCGAGGCGAAGTTCAAGGAGATCAGCGAGGCGTACTCCGTGCTCTCCGACAAGGAGCAGCGCGCCGAGTACGACCAGATCCGAGCGATGGGGTCGGGCAGCGCCCGCTTCACCGCGGGTGGCCAGGGCGCGGGTGGCTTCGAAGACGTCTTCAGCGCCTTCAACCAGGGGGCTCGAGGCGGCGCCGGAGCGCGCGGCGCGGACTTCGACGACATCTTCGCGATGTTCAACCAGCAGTCCGGCCGATCCAGCCGCTTCGGGACGGGCGGCTTCGGCCGCTCGACCGGCGGATTCCAGGGCTTCGGCGGCCCGCAGCGCGGCGCCGACGTCACAGCTCGGACGACGCTCGACTTCGCGACGGCGGTGCGCGGCGACACCGTCACGCTCCAGGGCGAAGACGGCAAGCCGTTCAAGGTGAAGATCCCCGCAGGCGTCAAGGACGGCCAGAAGATCCGGCTGCGCGGCCGCGGGCGGCCCTCGCCCGACGGCGGCGAGCCGGGTGACATCGTCGTGGCCGTCACGGTCCGCCCGCACTCGGTGTTCACGCGCGATGGGCTCAACCTGCGCGTCGTGGTTCCGGTGACCTTCACCGAGGCCGCCCTCGGCGCCACGATCGAGGTTCCGACGCTCGGCGGCGACCCCGTCAAGCTCCGGGTTGCGCCCGGCACGCCGTCGGGTCGCGTCCTGCGGGTCAAGGGTCGCGGTGTGAGCACGTCCAAGGGCACCGGCGATCTGCTGGCCGAGGTCCAGGTCGCCGTTCCTGCGCACCTCGACGAGGAAGCCCGGGCGGCCCTCGAGCGCTTCGCGGAGGTCGAACCCCGCGAGAACCCGCGTGCCGACCTGATGAACAAGGCGCGCGGCTGACACACCCGTCGTCGACCCGCCGCACCCGTTCGCCACGGGACTGGTGCGGCGGGCCGGATGACGACGATCTCGACGTCCAGGAGGTGACCAACCATGGCTGAAGACGACATCGACGAGGACGCCCCGATCTTCGCGATCGCTGCCGCGGCGGAGCTCGCCGCCATGCACGCGCAGACCCTCCGGCAGTACGACCGGCTGGGGCTCGTGGTGCCCGGGCGCACGCAGGGCGGGTCGCGGCGATACTCGCTGCGGCACATCCGTCAGCTGCGTGAGGTGGCTCGGATGTCGGCGGAGGGCATCAGCCTGCCCGCTATCGCGCGCATCCTCGAGCTCGAGAACGAGGTCGCGGGCCTTCGGCGTGAGGTGCGAGACCTCGAGCAGCGTCTTCGCGACGAGATGCAGCAGCGCCCCGGTGCGCGGGTGTTCGCCGCGGGTGCGACCGGCGCCGTCGTGACCCTGCGCCACGGCGCGCGCGTCCGCCGCGCGACCGAGGTCGTGCTCTACCGCCGCCCCGCCGCCCCGCCCACCGCCCCGCAGTCCTAGCCGCCCCCGCAGCCTCAGCCGGCCCCGCAGCCTCAGCCGCCCCCGCAGCCTCAGCCGGCCCCGCAGCCTCAGCCGGCCCCGTCGACCCGACACAAAGGGTCGTTATCCGGCGTGCGGAGCGGCCATTCGGGTCGGTTCAGGGTGGGGCGGGGGTGGGGCGGGGTGGGCGGGGTTCCTGCACAGGCGAGGGTGGGGGAGACCGGATGGTGAACGGGCTGGGGATATCGCAGGAGAGGGCGAGAGAGCGTCAGTCTGGACGGGTGGCACGCATTCCTGCTGAGCTCCCCGAGGCGCTGCCGGGTGCCTTCACGGTTGGGACCGCGCGCGCGACCGGTGTGACGCGGGGCAGACTTCGTTCCGCCGACCTGGCCGTGCCCTTCCGCGGCATCCGCTCGCGTGCACCCGTGACGGACGTGCGCGCGCTGGTGACCGCCTATCTGCCGAAGTTGCGCGCAGGCGAGCACATCAGCCATGCCACGGCAGTGGCTCTCGTCGGCGGCTGGATTCCAGAGCGGCTGCGCACGCAGGTGGACGTCGCGGCGCCGCGACCGCTCGGGCGCGCCCGGGGTGCGGGGGTGCGCGGGCACGAAGCCGCCGCGGCGAGTCGGTGGCGGTTCGGACCCGTTCCGATCGAGCATCCGGCCGTCGCCTGGTGCCAATCGGCCGAGCTCATGGGCGAACGCGAGCTCGTCATCGCGGCAGACTCCCTCATGCGCAGGCATGATCCCGTCCTGTCCATCGAGCAGCTCGGCGGGGCGGTGGCGGCGTGGTCCGGCCGGCGCGGCGTACGTGCACTCCGACTCGCGCACGAACGCTGTCGGGAACGCACCGACTCCGTTGCGGAGACGGAGCTGCGTCTCGACGCCGAGGACCTCGGGATGACCACCTTCGAGGTCAACGCGGTCATCCGCGATGAGGCCGGGCACTTCGTGGCCTATGGCGACCTCGTCGACGCCGAGCGGCGCGTGCTCCTGGAGTACGACGGTCAGCAGCATCGGCTCGACGACGCGCAGTACGGCCGCGACGTCGACCGCCTCGACGACCTCGCACGTCTCGGCTGGCGCGTCATCCGCGTGAACAGAACCCACTGCGGCGCGCGGCGTCGCGCCGTCCTCCTCCGTGCGCGCGAAGCGTTGACCAGCTGACCCCCCAACCCCTCGCCGACCCGACACGAATGGTCGCTCCGGCCGGAATTCGGCGACCTTTTGCGTCGGGTCGGCGATCGGGCAGGGGCGGAGGGGGCGGAGGGGGTCAGGCGGGAGGAAGGCGCAGGGTGCCGGCGGACTCGTCGAGGGTCAGATCGTCGACGACGCGCAGCGAGCGGGCGAGATGATCGAGCTCGTCGAGCACCGTTCCCACGCGCTCGCGGTCGCTGCAGACGGCCGACAACGTCACGAGGTGGGTGCCGGTGTCCCACGTGTACGACACGAACGGCGGCGTCCTCGGATCGGGAGGCAGGGTCATCACGAGCTTCTCGCCCACCCCCAGGTAGGGGGAGCGGAAGTCCTCGGTGTCGTCGTACTCCATCGGCATCATCGCCCGCGCCGCCCGCACCTGCGCCGTCGCCTCCTGCATCTGCGCGAGAACGACCAGCAGCTCGGGGTCGGCTTTCCACATCCAGGCCCGCACCCGGCCGTTCGCGCGTCGCATCAGCATCGGCACCGCCTGGCTCGCGGCCCACGCGGCGAACCGCCCGCCCGGGCGCGGCGCGGCGCCGATCGCGGCGTTGGCCTGGCTCAGCAGCATCCCGATCGCGCGCTTGCGGGCGCGGCGTCCGGAGAATCCGAACGATTCGGTGACGGCAACCCAGCGGGCGGGATCGGCATCGGCTTCGAGTCGGGCCATGACCCCAGCCTAGGGATGCCGCCGGGGTTCCCGCGTCCGCCCGCCGTGCAGCCCGTGCGGCCGGTTTGCCTCAACGCCGGGCCGCCTCCCGGAAGCGTCAAGACCGCTCGGGTAAGCTCGGGGCCGCCGCGTCGGCCACAGCCGGCGGCACTCCGCCGTACAGATTGGGCCTGACCCGTGACCGAATCCACGACGAACGAGGGTGTTCCCGCCGCCAGCTCGCGCGCACCTCTGACCATCGTGATGGGCGCCGACACCTTCGCCCCCGACGTCAACGGAGCCGCCCGCTTCGCCGAGCGGCTCTCCGCCGGCCTCGCCGCTCGCGGTCACGATGTCCACGTCGTGACGCCGAGCGTGAAGCACTCGCAGTCGGGCGTCTTCACCGAGAACATCGAGGGCGCGGACCTCACCGTCCATCGCCTCCCCGGATGGCGCTGGTACCCGCACGACTGGCTGCGCTTCGTGCTGCCGTGGCGCTCGAAGCACTACGCGCGGCGCATCCTCGACTCGGTCAAGCCCGACGTCGTCCACAGCCAGTCGCACATCGTCATCGGCCGCGGGCTCACCCGCGAGGCGAGGAAGCGCGGCATCCCGGTGGTCGCGACCAACCACGTCATGGCCGAGAACGTCATCGACTTCACGACGCTCCCGCCGTTCCTCGACAAGATCATCATCAAGCTCTGCTGGGACGACGCCAAGCGCACGTTCCTGATGTCGCGCGCCGTGACGACCCCCACGCGCAAGGCCGCGGAGTTCCTCGAGGACACGATCGACATCTCGGGCGTCATCCCGATCAGCTGCGGCATCGACAAGCGCAACTACACCCCCGACCTCACCCCGCGCGAGCACCGTCGCATCCTGTTCGTCGGTCGCCTCACGACCGAGAAGCATGTCGAGGTCACCCTGAAGGCCGTCGCCAAGCTCGCGCCCGAGCTCGACGTCCACTTCGACATCGTCGGCGGCGGCGACCAGCGTCGGAACCTCGAGCAGACCGCGCAGCAGCTGGGCATCAGCGATCGCGTCACGTTCTTCGGGCGCACCGATGAAGCCGACCTGCGTGCCGCGTACACGCGGGCGGATGTGTTCGCGATCGCGTCGATCGCCGAGCTGCAGTCGATCGCGACGATGGAGGCCATGGCCTCGGGGCTGCCGATCGTGGCGGCGGATGCCGTCGCGCTGCCCCACCTCGTACAGTCGGGTGTCAACGGTTACCTCTTCGAACCCGGCGACGTCGACGATCTCGCGGACAAGCTGCGTCGGGTGCTCACCGCATCGCCCGAGGAGTACCTGCGGATGCAGCAGGCCTCGCTCGACGGCGTCGAGATCCACGACATCGAGCGCACTCTCGACACCTTCGAGAAGCTCTACCGCGGCGAGCCGCTCGACGCGTGACGATGCGGCTGTTCTTCGACGCGCGTTACATCCGCACCGACTTCCACGACGGCATCAGCCGGTTCTCGCACGAGCTCGCGCACGCGGTGTTCGCGGCGGCGCCCGCCGAGGACGTCGAGGTCACGTTCATCGTGCACGACCCCGCGCAGATCGCGTTCCTGCCCGAGGGAGCCCCCCACGTCGTGCTGCACGCACCGACCTCGATGCTCGAGCCCTTCGCCGCCCTGCGTCTGAACCGTCACCGTCCCGACGTGGTCTACTCGCCGATGCAGACCATCGGTGCCCTCGGTCGCCGATTCGCGCTGATCCTGACGCTCCATGACACGATCTACTACCGGCACCGCACACCTCCGCGCGACCTGCCGTGGTTCGTCCGTCTGGGATGGCGCCTCTTCCACCTCTCGTACGCGCCGCAGCGGGCGACGCTCAACGCCGCTGACCTCGTCGCGACGGTGAGCGAGACGAGCAAGCGGCAGTTCGCCGACGTGAAGCTGACCAAGCGCGAGGTGGTCGTGCTGCCCAACGCTCCGCAGCGTCTGGCCGACCTCGCACCGGCGACGGCGATGCCGGGGGCCGCCAAGCCGCGGAACATCGTCTACATGGGCTCGTTCATGCCCTACAAGAACGTCGAGACGCTCGTCCGGGCGATGCAGTGGCTGCCGGGTCGCACACTGCACCTGCTGAGCCGCATCTCGGACGGCCGGCGCGCCGAGCTCGAGAAGCTCGCGCCCGCCGACGCCCGCATCGTCTTCCACGGCGGGGTGACGGATGCCGAGTACGCGGCGCTCCTCGCCGACGCCGGTATGCTCGCGACGTTGAGCCTGGACGAGGGCTACGGGCTGCCGATCGCCGAGGCGCTCGCGCTCGGAGTGCCCGCGGTGGTGAGCGACATGGAGATCTTCCACGAGGTCGGCGGCGACGGGGCGCTCTACGTGCCGCCGCGCGATCCGCGTGCCTTCGCGGCGGCCGTCGTCTCGCTCGACGACGACGCTGCCCGTGCGGGGCTCGTGGCGGCGGGCCGCGCCCACATCGCGCGGTTCACCTGGGTGGAATCGGCGTCGCGACTGCTCGCGGCATCCCGTCGCGCCCGCGCGCTCCGCGCTCGCTGACGTCCGCCGCGATCCTCTTCGCGGGGCGCCCGCCGTCGCGAGGCCCCGGGGCCACCTCCGCCGGCCGAGGTAGGCGCGACGCGTCGGTGGGCACACGGCGGTAACCGTCGTGCGCGACGACCGCGAGGGTGGCGATCGACGCAGCGACGACAGCGACGATGACGGCGACGAGAAGCAAGTCGGAATCCATGGCAGAAACGCTACGATTGGCGTCATCCTGCCGACACTGGCGGACGAGACGGTATTCGGAGGAATCCTGCCATGCACACGGTCGCCTGCGTCGTCCAGCCCGGATTCGCGCCATTCGAGTTCGGCCTCGCGTGCGAGGCGTTCGGCCTCGACCGATCCGACGAGGGCATCCCGAACTTCGATTTCCGTGTCGTGACGCCCGATCCCGGCGTGGTTCCGGCCAACCTCGCGTTCTCGCTCAACGTCGACGCGGGCCTCGAGTTCGCCGACGAGGCCGACCTGGTGATCATCACACCCATCCCGCGCGAGAGTTGGGATGCCGTCGACGAGCGGGTGACGGCCGTGGTGTGTCGCGCAGTCGAGCGCGGCGCCTGGGTGCTCACCGTCTGCAGTGGAGCCTTCGTGGTGGCGGCATCCGGTGTGCTCGACGGCAAGCGCGCGACGACCCACTGGCGCTACGCCGAGACGATGGCACGCATGTACCCGCGCATCGAGGTCGATCCCGACGTGCTGTACGTCCAGTCGGACCGGATCATCACCTCGGCGGGCACGGCGGCCGGCCTCGACGCCTGCCTGCACCTGCTGCGCATCGAGCTCGGCGCCGAGGCGGCGAACACCATCGCCCGACGGATGGTGGTTCCGCCCCTCCGCGACGGCGGACAGGCCCAGTTCATCGCCCGTCCCCTTCCCGAGGCGTCGTCGCTGTCGCTCGCGCCGATCACCGACTGGATGATCGCGAATCTCGACCTCGATCTGTCCGTCGATCTGCTCGCCTCGCGCGCGCACATGTCGCCGCGGACGTTCGCCCGACGATTCAAGGCCGACTACGGGACGACCCCGGCGGCGTGGCTCGGGCGGCAGCGGATCCTGCGCGCGCAGCGATTGCTCGAGCAGACCGATCTCGGCCTCGATCAGATCGCGGCCGACAGCGGCTTCGGTTCCGCGTCCGTCCTGCGGCAGAACTTCGCCCGCGCCCTGGGGGTGAGCCCATCGGCATACCGCGCTCGCTTCGCCTGCACGCCCGAGGCCGCTTCGGTGGCCGGTGTCGCGCCGGAGGCCGTAGCGTCCTGAGCAACACGGTGATAAACTTGAGTCACACAGGCTCAAGTTTGAGCCGAGAGATTTCAGGAGAGATATGAACGCCACGCAACAGCCCGGACAGGAGGAGGCGCAGAGCGCCCTCGAGCAGTTCGGGATCAACCTCACCGACCGCGCCCGGCAAGGCAAGCTCGACCCCGTCATCGGACGTGACAGCGAGATCCGCCGCGTCAGCCAGGTGCTCACACGACGCACGAAGAACAACCCCGTCCTCATCGGCGAACCCGGCGTCGGCAAGACCGCCGTCGTCGAGGGCCTCGCCCAGCGCATCGTCGCCGGTGACGTCGCCGAGAGCCTGAAGAACAAAGAGCTCGTGTCGCTCGACATCTCCGCGCTCGTGGCCGGCGCCATGTACCGCGGCCAGTTCGAGGAGCGCCTGAAGAGCGTGCTCAAGGAGATCACCGAGTCCGACGGCCGGATCATCACCTTCATCGACGAGCTGCACGTCCTCATGGGTGCCGGCGGCGGTGAAGGGTCGGTCGCCGCATCCAACATGCTCAAGCCCATGCTCGCCCGCGGCGAGCTCCGGCTCATCGGTGCGACAACCCTCGACGAGTACCGCGAGTTCATCGAGAAGGACGCCGCCCTCGAGCGCCGTTTCCAGCAGGTCTACGTCGGCGAGCCGAGCGTCGAGGACACCATCGCGATCCTCCGCGGACTCAAGGAGCGCTACGAGGCCCACCACAAGGTGGCGATCTCCGACGGCGCCCTCGTGGCCGCGGCATCCCTGTCCAACCGGTACATCCCGGCCCGCCAGCTGCCCGACAAAGCGATCGACCTGATCGACGAGGCCGCCTCGCGCCTGCGCATGGAGATCGACTCGGCGCCGCTCGAGATCGACGAGCTGCGCCGCCACGTCGACCGGCTCAAGCTCGAGGAGCTCGCGCTGAAGAAGGAGAAGGATGCCGCTTCGCGCGAGCGTCTCGAAGCCCTCCGGGCGACCCTCAAGGACGAGCAGCAGAAGCTCGACGACCTGCAGGCGCGGTGGGAGCGGGAGCGTGCATCCCTGAACCGCGTCGGTGACCTCAAGACGCGCCTCGACGCCGCTCGTGTCGAAGCCGAACGCGCTCAGCGCGAGGGCAACCTCGAGAAGGCCTCGCGCCTGCTCTACGCCGAGATCCCCGCGCTCGAACGCGAGGTCGTCGAGGCGGAGCGCGCCGAGACCGCCGTCGACGGTCCCGAACGCATGGTCAACGAGCAGGTCACCGACGAGGACATCGCCGCCGTGATCGCCGCGTGGACCGGCATCCCCGTCGGACGCCTGCTGCAGGGCGAGACCGAGAAGCTCGTGCGACTCGAGTCCGAGCTCGGCAAGCGCCTCATCGGTCAGAAGGTCGCGGTGAAGGCGGTCGCCGACGCCGTGCGACGCTCGCGTGCGGGCATCAGCGACCCGAACCGTCCGACCGGCTCGTTCCTCTTCCTCGGCCCCACCGGCGTCGGCAAGACCGAGCTCGCGAAGGCCCTCGCAGAATTCCTCTTCGACGACGAGCACGCCATGGTGCGCATCGACATGTCGGAGTACGGCGAGAAGCACTCGGTCTCGCGGCTCGTCGGAGCCCCTCCGGGATACATCGGCTACGAGCAGGGCGGCCAGCTCACCGAGGCCGTGCGGCGGCGCCCGTACTCGGTCGTGCTGCTCGATGAGGTCGAGAAGGCGCACCCCGAGGTGTTCGACGTGCTGCTGCAGGTCATGGACGATGGTCGCCTCACCGATGGCCAGGGCCGCACGGTCGACTTCCGCAACGTCATCCTGATCCTCACGTCGAACCTCGGTTCGCCGATCCTCATCGACCCGACGCTGAGCCTCGAGCAGAAGCGCGAGCAGGTGCAGATCCTGCTGCGCCAGGCGTTCCGTCCGGAGTTCCTCAACCGCCTCGACGACACCGTCATGTTCGAGGCGCTGAGCCAGGACGACCTCGCGCAGATCGTCGAACTGTCCGTCGACGCGCTGCAGCGGCGGCTCAAGGACCGGCGCCTCTCGCTCGCCGTCACGCCCGACGCGCGCGCCTGGCTCGCCGAGCGCGGCTACGACCCCGTGTTCGGGGCCCGGCCGCTGCGCCGCCTCATCCAGTCCGAGATCCAGGACCGCCTCGCGATGGCCATCCTCTCGGGCGGGGTGCACGACGGTGACATCGTGCGAGTCGACGTCGCCGCCGACGGTTCCACGCTCGTGCTCACCAGCGCCGGCGCGGCGGAGCCCGCCGCGCCGGCAGGTGCCGGAGGAGACGACGACGTGATCGAGGCCGAGCTGCTCGACGACTGATCCCCGGTGCCGCGAGCGGCGGCTGTGCTGGGTGCTGGGTGCTGGGTGTTGGGTGTTGGGTCCCGTCGTCAGGCTGAGCCTCGCGTGGGGGGTGTTTCCCGCGGTGTCGGAGGCCGTTGAGCCTGTTGGCGGCACAGCTGGCCGGGTGGTGGCCGGACCGGAGCGGGGCGAGCTGCGCGCGGCGGGTGGCGGGTGGCCGGTGGTCGGCGTGGGTTGCTATCTCGTCGTCAGGCTGAGCCTCGCATGGGGAGCTTTCCCGCGGTGTCGGAGGCCGTTGAGCCTGTTGGCGGCACAGCTGGCCGGGCGGTGGCCGGACCGGAGCGGGTCGAGCTGCGCGCGGCGGGCGGCGGGCGGCCGGTGGCCGGTGGTCGGCGTGGGTTGCTGTCCCGTCGTCAGGCTGAGCCTCGCGTGGGGGTGTTTCCCGTGGCGGTTGATCTCATCCAGCCTGTTGGCGGCCCCCCGCTCGGCCCGGCACGGCCTGACACGGCACAGCCCGACACGGCACGGCCCGACCCCGGCACGGCGCGGCGCGGCAGGCCGCGAAGCGGCCGGGCCGGCGCGCGCAAGCCACGCGGGGCGGGCGGCGGCGGCGTGAGAGTGTTGAGGCTATGCGCACGGTCCGGGCCCTGTGGGGCGCCTCACACCCGGGTCCATCGGTCGTCGTGACGGCCCTCGCTCTGGCGCTCGGGCTCGCGGCCGGGCTCGAGCCGTGGCGGCTGGCGGTGCTCGTGACGTCCGTGCTGTTCGGTCAGCTCTCGATCGGCATCTCCAACGACGCGATCGACCGCGAGCGCGACCGCGCTGTCGGCCGGACCGACAAGCCCCTCGTCCGAGGTGAGGTCTCGAACCGTTCGGCGTGGATCGCGGCGTCGGGCTCGGTCGTCATCGCGCTGGCTCTGTCGGCGGTGCTCGGGTGGGGGATGCTGCTCGCGCATGCCGTCACGATCGTGTCGGCCTGGTCGTACAACCTGGGGCTGAAATCCTCACCGTTGTCGGTCGTGCCGTTTCTGGTGAGCTTCGGGCTCTTCCCCTCTCTCGCCACCCTTTCTTCCTCCGACCCGACGCTCGCGGCACCCTTCGCGGCGGTCGCGGGTGCGGCGCTCGGGGCCGCTGTGCACCTGACGAATGTCCTGCCCGACCTCGACGACGACCGCGACACGGGCGTGCGCGGGCTGCCGCACCGCCTCGGAGCACCCATTTCGGTGGTCGTCGCGGTGGCCGGCATCGTCGTGGCCGCGATCGCGGTGCTCATCGGCGGACGGAGCGACGGCGTCTTGCCGTGGCTGTTCTTCGGGGCGGTGCTGGCGCTCGCGATCGCCGTCGTGGTGCGGATGCGGCTGCGCGGTCCCGATCGCACCGGGTTCCGTCTGGTCATGGCCGCGGCCCTCGTGCTGGCGGCCCAACTGGTGGTGGCCGCAGGGTCGCTGCGCTGATGCGTCACCGGGCGGCGGCGTCGAGGCCCATCGCGTAGGCGTTCGGGACGAGTGACCCGGTCGCGGCCAGCACCCGCCCGAGTACACGCGTGCGTATCGCGTGCGTCACGGGACTCACGGGGCGTCCGAGCCGCATGTTGACGGCGGCCAGCCGTCCGGCGGTGCGGGCCGAGCGCAGGCGGTCGCGTTCCCAGATGGCGAGGGCGGCGGCGGGCTCGGCCCCGCTGCGGATCCAGTCGGCGAGCAGCGGAGCCAGGGTCGCCGCGTCGAGGAGGCCGAGGTTCATCCCCTGTCCGCCGATCGGGCTGATCTCGTGCGCCGCGTCGCCGATGACCACGACCCGGCCGCGACGGAGCTGCGCCGCGAGCACGCGCCGCACGCGGAAGCCCGTCGCGTCGGTGATCGCGTCCGCGGCATCCGTCTCGCCGCGTTCGCGCATCGCCGCGCGCAGCCGGTGCAGTCGGGCTTCCGGCTCGTCGAAACCGCCGTCCTCCCGCGCGGGCGGGGCGTCCCAGGCGACGAACCGGCGACGGTCTCCGGGCAGGGGGAACGACTCGAGCACGCCGGATGCCGCGAGGTGCACGACCGCGACCTCCGCGTCGGTTCTACCGGGCACGTCCGCGTCGCTCATGAGATATCGGTCGGGGTAGCTCGTGCGGCGCAGGGCCTCCGGCCGGAACACCAGCTCACGCGCGCCGACGCCTCCCGCGATCACGACGAGTGGCGCCGAGAGCTCGCCGTGCCCCCGTGGGCCCGCCGTCTCGAGCCGCACCTCGGTGGGTCGCGGTGTCACGCGGGTGACCGAGGTGCCCCGCAGCGGAGGCGGTGCGCCGTGCGCGAGCGCACGCTCGGTGAGCGCCTGGGGGAGGGTCGCGACATACGGATGCCGAGCCGGCAGGCGGTCGAAGCGCACGACGCCGAGCAGCTCGCCGTCGCTGCGCGCCTCGCCCTGCGAGACGCGGACGGCGTCGGCGAGGATGCGGTCGGTCGCGCCGCCCGCCTCGAGCGCTGCGAGCACGGGGGCGTGGAGCCCGATCGCGCGGGATCCGTCGCCGCTGCGCTCACGTCTCTCGAGCACCGTGACGTCGACGCCCCGCCGTGTGAGCTCGGCGGCCAGCAGCATCCCCACCGGGCCGGCGCCGACGACGATGACGTCAGGCATGCCCTGCTCCCACGGCCAGCACGCGGAACGGTGCCGGCCGCACGACGTGCCATTCGCCGCGGTCGGCGAGCGTCATCCGCAGCTCGGGCGCGCGGTAGCTGCGGCGGATCGAGCGCAGTCCGTCTGTGCGCAGGAACGTCCCGCGCTGCAGTGGCGTGATGCCCGCGGCATAGAGCGCGTAGGCGGCCCGCCCGCGTTCGATGTCGGCGTGCAGCACGATGCCGCGCGACAGGGCGAGCGAGTCGCCGACGAAGGCGTCGAGCTCGCTCTCGCCGAGGTGATGCAGGACATGGTTCGAGATGACGGCGTCGAAACGTTCGCCGCTCGCGCGCAGGGTGGTCGAGTCGGTGCTGCGGAACTCGAGGTCGGGCCGGCCGCGCTCACGGGCGACGGCGAGAGCGCGCGGGTCGGGATCGATCCCGACCCAGCTGACGTCGAGGCCGTCCCGCTCGGCGAGCCGCGCCAGTCGGGCGGTGACGTCGCCGCCGCCCGAACCGATGTCGAGGACCCGCGAGGGACGATCGAGCCGCGCGAGGGCGGGCCGCAGGTGGCGCCGCCACACCGTTCCCCAACCGCTCACGGCGCGATTGACGACGTCGAAGCGGCGGAGCGTCTGCGCGAGGGCGACCGGGTCGCAGCCGGGGTCGTCCATCAGCTCCCGCAGGTCGACGTCGCGGTGCCTCAGGTCCACGATGCGACGGGTTCCGGCCGTGCGGCATCCCTCGCCACGGTCTCACCGGCAGCGGCGTCGGGCGCGGCGGCGACTCCCGCGGTGAGGAGGGCGGCCTCCATCGTGAGGCCCGGCCCGAAGGCGAGCGTCGCGATCGTCTGACCATCGCGCAGAGCATCGCCCGCGAGGAGCGAGCGGAGGATGAAGAGGATCGTCGCGCTCGACATGTTGCCGTAGTCCCGCAGCACCGCGCGCGATTGCGCGAGGGCATCGGGCGCCAGATCGAGCCCCGACTCGACGCGGTCGAGGACGGCACGGCCACCCGGGTGCACAGCCCAGACGTCGACGTGGGCATCGCCGACGACGTCGGCCACCGCGCCGCGGATCTCCCGTCCGATGATCCGCGGCACCTCGGCCGTGAGCACCATCTCGAAACCGGCGTCGCCGATCGTCCAGGTCATGTCGCGTTCGCCGTCGTCGGTCACGGCTGTCGCGAACCGGTCGAGATCGAGCCAGCGGTCAGCGCGTCGCGAGGGGTCGGCGCTGATGACGGCCGCCGCGGCGCCGTCGGCGAACAGCGACGCGGCGAGGATCTGGTCGGGATCGTCCGCGACGCGGAAGTGCAGCGTGCACAGCTCGGCGCACACGACGAGCACGACCGCGTCGGGCTGCGCGGCGCACATGCGGGCCGCCGCGCGCAGCGCCGGAACAGCGGCAGCGCAGCCGATGAACCCCAGGTGGTAGCGCTCGACGGATGTCGGCAGGCCGAGATCTCGGACGAGTCGGTAGTCGGGGCCGGGGGCGTACATCCCGGTGCACGACACGGTCACCACATGCGTGACGTCGGCCGGGTCGACCGATGCCGCCGACAGGGCCTCGCGGGCCGCGCGCGCCGACAGCTCGGGGGCGAGCGCGATGTAGGCGTCGTTGCGCGTTCGGGTCGAGGGTGACAGCAGGGCGCCGTCGCCGGAGATGACGGGGAGGGATGCCGGGTCGGCGGCATCCGCCTCTGCGGCATCCGCTCGCGCAGCATTCCCTCCCGCGGCCCGGGAGGCGAGGGCGTCGGCGAGGTCGGTCAGCACCGTGTGCCGCGTCTCGATCGCCGAGGCGTCGAACGCTGCGCCGACCAGGCGCTGCGACAGCCGCCCGATGCCGGGCTGCGCGGCGAAGAGGTCGCGCACGGAGTTCTGGTGGATCACGGCCGGCGGCACCGCGGTGCCGATCGACAGGATGCGGGCGGTCATGCTTGACGATAACCGGAGGACGCGCCCCGAGGCGCGGGGGTGTCGCACCTCACAGGCCTCGTCTATGGTGCGCGGCCGTCGAGAGGGGGTGTCGTCGCCATCCCGAACGACCGCGCCCCGCCGGCACGGGGCACGGCGGGGCGCTGAGGCGGGGCGGGCTCAGTCGTCGATGACGACGGACTCGGCCACCGGACGGCGCGTGCGGGGCGACAGCTCGCGCTCGCGGACCGCCGCGGGGGCGGCGTCGACGTCTCCGAGGTCTCCGACGGCCATGACGGTGACGGGAACGAAAGGTGACTCGATGCCGAGCTTGTCGGCGAGACTCGCGGCATCGAATCCGGTCATCTGGTGCGTGTAGAGACCATCGGCGTGGGCCTGGACGGTGAAGTGCGCAGCGGCCTGACCGAGGTCGTAGAGCGCGGTGGGTACGGGCTTGCCGTCGTTCTCGGTCTGCGCGATGAAGACGATGAGGGCGCCTGCCGGGCCGGCCCAGGCCTGGTTGAACTCGACGAGGGTCGACACGACCTTCTCGTGGGTCTCGGTGCCGCGGCGGGCCACGACGAAACGCCAGGGCTGCGCGTTGAAGGCAGAGGGTGCCCAGCGCGCCGCTTCGAGGGCGCTGGCGAGGGCGTCCTCATCGACGGGCGAGACATCGTCATACAGACGGGTGCTCCAGCGCGCGGCGAGGATGTCGAGGACGGGGGCGTCGGTCTCGGCGACGCGCTCTTCGATGAGGGACATGGGTTCTCCCGATGATTCAGTGGACTGGCGTCGGACTCCATCGTCCCGTCACGTGCGAACCACGGCGCGCTCGCCGACATTCCCCGTCACGAGAAACCTCTTGCGCGAGCCTCCGGGCGGGGTGAACCTGTCGGCATGAGCGCATTCACCCCGGACGGGGCCTTCAGCGGGTTCAGCGTCGACGACATCGACGCGGCCCGATCGTTCTACGCCGACACTCTCGGTCTCGATGTCGAGACCAATCCCATGGGGTTTCTCGAGATCCGGCTGGCCTCGGGCGGCGGCATCCTGGTCTACGACAAGCCCGGACACACGCCCGCGAGCTTCACGATCCTGAACTTCCCGGTCGACGACATCGACGCCGCCGTCGATGAGCTGCGTGAGCGCGGCGTCGACACGAAGATCTATCCCGACGAGGTGTTCCCCTCCGACGAGCGGGGTATCGTCCGGGGCGGGGGCGGCGGTCCCGACATCGCCTGGTTCCGCGACCCCGCCGGGAACGTCATCGCCGTCCTCCAGGCCTGAGACCGGAGGACGGCGATGCGACGGCGCGGCGGCGCCGCGCCGGTTCAGCGGCGCAGGGCCTCGCCGAGCTTGACGCGGGCACCCATCCGCAGCAGCGAGTTCTCGTAGATCTTCGCGCCGACGAGGATCGCGCCGACGCAGGTCACGAGGAGGATCACCAGTGACAGCAGGGGCTCCCACCACAGCGCGTCGCCCAAGAAGAGACGCATCGGCATGCCGACGGGTGCGGAGAACGGCACGTACGACATGATCCCGAGGATCAGCGGGTTGTTCCAGGCGAAGATCACGAGGAAGTACGGCGCCATGACCAGCAGGATGAGCGGCGTCGTGGTCGCCCCGATGTCCTCCTGACGAGAGACCATCGCGGCGGCGGCGGCGAAGAGAGCGGCGAGCAGGACGAAGCCGAACAGGAAGAACACCGCGAACCACGCGATGGGCGCCCCGATGCCGGTGAGCAACGCGGTCTGATCGGTCACGGTGAGACCGATCACGGCGACCGCGGCGAGGATCAGGATCTGCCCCATCGCCAGCACCGTGTTGCCGATCACCTTCCCCGCGAGCAGCGCCCGGACGGGCACGGCCGAGATCAGCAGCTCGACGACGCGCGTCTGCTTCTCCTCGACGACCGACTGGGCGATCGTCGCACCGAAGGTCTGCGCCGAGATGAAGAAGATCGCGCCGAAGCCGATCGCGACGATGTAGCCGAGGAACCCGGCGTCGCCGGACGGGTCGAGCAGCTCGACCTTCGGCAGCTGCGCGAGCGACAGCAGGATGTTGTTCGACACCGACGTGTCGCCGATGACGACGTAGCCGGTGGGGGCCGACGAGTCAGCGACGATCGCGGCGTCGACGTCGCCGTCGCGCACCGCGCTCTCGGCGGCCGCACGGTCGGCGACATCCTTCACGTCGAGCCCGGGGGCGTTCTGGACGTAGGAGGCGGCGTCGGGGGTCACGGCGACAGGGGAGCCGCTGTCGTTCGCCGCCGAGAAGCCACCCCAGATCACGAGAGCGAGCGCTCCGAGGAAGAGGATGGCGAACGAGATGACGAACGACTTGCTGCGGAGCTTCGAGCTGATCTCGCGCTCGGCGACCAGCCAGGTGCTCTGGGCGAATGAGGGGGATGCGGCGCTCACGGGGCGACCTCCTGGATGACTTCGGTGAAGATCTGGGCGAGGGACGGATGCCGCGGCGTGAAGCTCGCGACGTCGCCGTGCTCGACGGCACGGCGCAGCACGCGCTGCGCGGTCTCGTCGGCATCGACGTCGAACAGGGCGTAGCCGCCGTCGAACTCGACGACCTCGACACCCGGCTCGGTGCGGATCCAGCCGGCGTCTCCGGTCGAGACGAGCTCGTAGCGGTGGCCCTGGTGCTCGCGGCGCAGCCCGTCGCGCGTGCCGGCGGCGCGGATGGTGCCGCGGGCGATGATGACGAGGTCGTCGCAGAGGCGTTCGACCACGTCGAGCTGGTGCGACGAGAACAGCACACCGACGCCCTGCGCGGCGCGGGTCTGCAGGACATCGGCCACGACGTCGACGGCGAGGGGGTCGAGGCCCGAGAACGGCTCGTCGAGGATGAGCACCTCGGGATCGTGCACGAGGGCGGCGGCGATCTGCGCGCGCTGCTGGTTGCCGAGCGACAGCGTCTCGATGTTGTCGTTCAGGCGCTCGCCGAGTCCGAGCTCCTCGAGAAGGGCGCGAGCGCGCGTTGTGGCATCCGCCTTCGAGAAACCGTGCAGTCGTGCCAGGTAGACGATCTGCTCGAGCACCTTCATCTTGGGGTAGAGCCCGCGCTCCTCGGGCATGTACCCGAAGCGGCGGCGGTCGGCGGCGGTCACCGGTGATCCGTCGAGGGTCACCTCGCCGCGATCACGCGAGAGCACGCCGAGCATGATGCGCATCGTCGTGGTCTTGCCGGCTCCGTTGCCGCCGACGAAACCCGTCAGGCGCCCGTCGGGCACCCGGAAACCCACGTCGTCGAGCACGCGGTGCGTGCCGTAGTTCTTGGTGATGCCGCTCAGTTCGAGCATTCCGCCTCCTTAGCCGATGACTCCACGCTAGGGAGCGGCCGGGGGTGCGCGGATCCCCCGTACGGCGGATCGTGGCGGCACGGGCCCCGCCCGGCGGGGGAGCCGCGCGGGGCGACGGGGCGGGCGCCACCCTAGCGTGCTCGGTCAGCGGCGCAGGAAGGTGATGACCGGACGCCCCGTACGGGCGTCCGGGTGCACCTCGGCCGCTACGCCGTAGACGTCGGCGATGAGCTCGGCGGTCAGCACATCGGCGGGGGAGCCGGCCGCGACGACCCGACCCGAGCGCAGCACCATGACGGCGTCGCAGTACATCGCGGCGAGATTCAGGTCGTGGATCGCGACGATGCACGTCACCGGCAGGTCGCAGACGAGCTCGAGCAGCTCGAGCTGATGACGGATGTCGAGGTGATTGGTGGGCTCGTCGAGCAACAGCTCCCGCGGCTCCTGCGCCAGCGCGCGGGCGATCTGCGCACGCTGGCGCTCACCGCCCGAGAGGGTGTGCCACAGTCGGTCGGCCCGATCGGCGAGGCCGACGTGCTCGAGGGCGCGGGCGATCGCGGCGTCATCGGCCGCAGGGTCGCCCCCGAACGCGGTTCGGTGGGGGATGCGGCCGAGGCGGACGACTTCGCGCACGGTGATGTCGACCTCCGTATCGGCGTGCTGCGTCACGGCGGCCACGGCGCGCGCCACGTGACGCCGGCCGAGCGAGGCGAGGTCTTGATCGTCGAGGGTGACGAGACCGGCGTCGGGCCGGACCAGACCGTGCAGCAGCCGCAGGAGCGAAGACTTGCCCGAGCCGTTGGGTCCGAGCAGTCCGAGGGTCTTCCCCGGCTCGGGTCGCACGCTGACGCCGTCGACGACGAGGGTGCCCGAGCGCGTCCACGACAGGTCGCGTGCGGCGAGGGTCATGCGCGGTTCCTCCGGCGGGCGAGCAGGGCGATGAAGACGGGTACGCCCACGAGGGCCGTGCCGACGCCGACGGGCAGCGGAGTCGGCGAGAAGGCGACCCGTGAGCCGGCATCCACCCACACCATGAAGACCGCACCCGCGACGATCGTGGTGGGGATGAGGCGCCCGTGGCGCGACCCGACGAGCAGGCGCGCCATGTGCGGCAGGACGAGTCCGACGAAGCCGATCGCTCCGGCGACGCTCACCAGTGTGGCCGTGATCAGCGCCGTCGTGACGAGGAGGATGCCGCGCGTGCGCGCGATGTGGATGCCCAGGGAGGCCGCGACCTCGTCGCCGAAGACGAAGGCGTCGAGCGCCGAGGCGTAGCGCAGGCACAGCACCGAGCCGAGAGCCACGACGACGGCGCACAGCACGACGTCGTCCCAGCGGATGCCCTCGAGCGATCCGAGCAGCCAGAACATGACCCCGCGCGTCTCGTCGGCGTCGGCGAACGCGAAGATCACGAGCGAGGTGAGCGCGGAGAACAGCTGCGTGCTCGCGACACCGGCCAGGACGACACGGTCGTTGCCGCCCCCGGCGAGGCGTGAGAGCAGGAGGACGACCGCGAAGGCGACGAGCGCGCCGATGAACGCGCCCCCGGAGAGGCCGAGGGCAGCACCGCCGAGACCGAGCACGCCGATCGCGACGGCGCCGGTCGAGGCGCCCGAAGAGATGCCGAGGATGAACGGCTCGGCGAGAGGGTTCCGCAGGAGCGACTGCATGATGACGCCGCAGAGCCCGAGACCCGCGCCGCATGTCGCGGCGACGAGCGCGCGCGGCAGCCGCTCCTCCCAGACGATCGCGTCCTTCGCTGCCTTGACGGGGATGTCGGTCAGGCCGAGGTGGTTGGTGACGATGTCGCGGACGTTGACGAGCAGGATGTCGGCCGGGCCGAGGGTGATCGCGACGCCGACGGAGACGACGAGCAGCAGGATGCCGCCGACGAGAAGCGTCGCCGTGGCGAGGGGGCCGCGGGTGCGCGCGCTCAGAGCTCGTCCCGGTGCTCGTCCAGCCAGCGCCTGATCTTCTCGAGGCCGTCGACGAAGCGGATCGAGGGGTTCAGCTCGGCGCCGTGAAGTGCGATGTAGCGCTGACCGCGCACCGCGTCGATCGTCCGGGTCAGGGGATCGGATTCGAGGAACGCGATCTTGTCGTCGAGCCGGTCGCCGGGGAACCGGTCGCGCTGCAGGTCGCCGAGGACGAGCACCTGCGGATCGCGGTCGACGAGGTCCTCCCACGTCGTGGCGGGCCAGTCGTCGTCGAGGTCGTCGTAGACGTTGGTGAACCCGGTCGTCGAGGCGAGCAGCTCCGCCGATCCGAGCCCGCCCGCGACGTACGGGGTCTTCGTGTCGGCGAACCAGAAGGCCACGCTCGCTCCCGAGGCGTCGATGCCCGCGGTCGCCGCCTCCGCCCGCGACCGCAGATCGTCGACGAGCTTCTCGGCCCGATCGGACACATCGAAGATCCGACCCAGCTCGCTGATCTCCTGGTAGAGCGCGTCGACGGTGAGCGCGGTCGTGCGGGTGCCGCCTCCGTTGATGCTGACCCCGTTGTCGCAATCGGTCGGCGAGAGGTAGCTGCCGATCCCGGTCTCGTCGAACCGGTCGCGAGTCGCGACGCCGCCCTGGCTGAAGTGGCGTCCGAACGAGGCGGTGACGAAGTCGGGGTCGGCGCCGAGGACGACCTCGTAGGTCGGAGCGTTGTCGGCCAGGCGCGGCACCGTCTCATCGGCCTCGGCCAGCGACGGCAGGATCGGATCGGTCCACGAGGCTGTGCCCGCGATCCGGTCCTCGAGGCCGAGGGAGAGCAGTATCTCGGTCGAGTTCTGATCCAGAGAGACGACGCGCTGAGGTGCGGCGTCGACGGTGATGGTGCGACCGCAGTTCTCGATGGTCAGGGGGTAGGCCGTCTCACCGTTCCCGTCCGAGGCGGCCGCGCCGGCCGGGACGACCTCCGACGCGCCGCATCCCGCGAGGACGAGAGCGGCCAGCGGAACGGCGGCGAGGCAGGCGAGGAGACGATGACGCACGAGTGACTCTTTCGTTCGGGGGATCCGCCGGTTCGGGACACGGGGGACGGCAGAAGGATAGCCTCGCCTAACCAGCGACCGCCAATCGCCGTGTTGGCGGATCGGCCGCCCGGGCGCGAAGATGCGAGGATGCCCGCACCGATCGAGCGCTACGCCCTCCTCAGCAACTGCCGCAGCGCCGCCCTCGTCTCCGACACGGGCGATCTCGACTGGCTGTGTCTTCCCCGCTACGACTCGGGCTCGATCTTCGGGGCGCTGCTCGGCGACCATTCGCACGGATGCTGGAGCCTGCGGCCGCGTGACCCGGGCGCGACCGCGACGCGGCGATACGACGGCGACACGTTCGTCCTGGTGACCCGGTGGGAGTGCGCCGACGGCGTCGCAGAGGTCCACGAGTTCATGCCGATCCTCGACGGTGTCGATGCGGTCGTCCGCCGCGTCGTCGGCATCACCGGAGAGGTCGCCTTCGTCAGCGAGGTGCGGTTGCGGTTCGACTACGCGCGGGCCGTGCCCTGGGTGCGGCAGATCGGCGCCGCGAACACCTCCGACGCCCTGCCGATGGGTGTTCTGCTCGCCGTGGCCGGCCCCGATGCGGTCACGCTCCGCGGCCCCCGACTCGTCGCCGACGACACCATGCACCGCGGCGATTTCCGGGTCACAGCCGGGCGGACGATCGACTCGGTGCTTCGGTGGGAGCCGTCGTACCGCGACGTCCCCCAGCCGTTCGACGTCGACGACGCTCGGGACCGCACACACGCGTGGTGGACGACCTGGGCGCGGCGCATCCGCGACGGCGGCCGGTGGGGCGACCGCGTGCTGCGCTCCATGCTCGTGCTGCGGGCCCTCACCCACGCCGAGACGGGCGGCATCGTGGCCGCCGCGACGACCTCGCTGCCGGAGGACTTCGGCGGCTCGCGGAACTGGGACTACCGGTACGTGTGGTTGCGTGACGCCGCCCTCACCCTCGAGGCCTACATCTCGCACGGGTACCTCGAGGCAGCCGCGCGCTGGCGCGACTGGCTGCTGCGGGCGGTGGCGGGCGATCCCGCCGACGTGCAGATCATGTACGGCATCGCCGGGGAGCGCGACCTGCCCGAGCGTGAGCTGGAGAGCCTGCCCGGCTACGCGGGATCCGCGCCGGTGCGCGTCGGCAACGGTGCGGTCGACCAGTACCAGGCCGACGTCATCGGCGAGGTGATGGTCGCCCTCGAAGCCGCGCGCCTCGCTGGTGTCACCGAGACCTCGTTCTCGTGGGCGCTGCAACGGGCGCTGCTCGATCAGGTCGTCGCCTGGCTCGATCGCCCCGACCACGGCATCTGGGAGATCCGCGGCGAGCCGCAGATGTTCACCCATTCGCGCGCGATGATCTGGGCAGCCCTCGACCGCGGCGTGCGCGCCGTGGAGGAGCACGGGCTCGCCGGCGACCCCGCCACGTGGCGCACCCTGCGCGACCGCGTGCGCGCCGAGATCGACGAGCGGGGCGTGGATGCCGCCGGCGGTCACTTCACGCAGCACTTCCGCACCGACGAGGTCGACGCCTCGCTGCTGCTGCTCCCGGCGGTCGGATTCTGCGCTCCCGACGATCCGCGCATGCTCGCGACCGTCGCACGCATCGAGAGCACCCTGCTGCGCGAGGGTCTGGTGATGCGCTACCGCACCGAAGCCGGAGTCGACGGCCTCGCCGGAACCGAGCACCCCTTCCTCGCCTGCTCGTTCTGGCTCGTCGAGCAGTACGCCGCGACCGGCCGCACCGACGACGCGACGCGGCTCATGGACCGGCTGTGCGGGCTCGCGAACGACGTCGGGCTGCTTTCCGAGGAGTACGACGTCACGGTCGGGCGGCAGGCGGGCAACACGCCTCAGGCGCTTTCGCACCTCGCGCTCGTCGGTGCAGCCGATGCGCTGGCGGGCCACGGCGGCCGCGCCGCGCACCGCCGCTGACCCGAACCGGGCCGCCGACGGACGGCGCGAGATCGTTCATCGTGCGGATATGCGCGGGGCCTATGATGCCCGGGTGACGTCTCTCCCGGCATCCCCCCGCCTGACCCGTCGCCAGCGGCTGGCGGCCTTCGGACGGACCCGTCGAGGTCTCGTCACCGGTTTCGTGGCCTTCCACGCGGCTTACATCCTGGCCCTCCTGCCGCTCATCATCGCCGGCGGCACCGAAGGCGATCTGCCGCTGTATCGGCAGTGGGCGCAGGATGCCGTGCAGGGCACGTGGCCCATCATCGATTTCGAATGGGTGTACCCGGCCGGCGCGCTGCTGCCGATCGTCGCCCCCATCGCACTCGGCCCCTACCTGTATCAGCTCCTTTGGCTGCTCATGCTCGCGGGGGCCAACTGGCTTGCGCTCGCCGCGATCGCCGGCGGCCGGCTGCAACGGCGCTCCGCGTACCCGGCTGCGTGGTACTGGCTGCTCAGCATCCTGCTCCTGGCGCCCGTGTCGATGCTGCGCCTGGAGGGGGTCGCCGCGCCCCTCGCCATCGCCGGTCTGGTCTGGGTGGCGCGACGTCCCGTCGTCGCCGGAGCGCTCATCGCGTTGGCGACCTGGATCAAGGTCTGGCCCGCCGCCATCGCCGCGGCCGTCGTCGCGGTGTGCCGAAGCCGCTGGTGGGTCGCTCTGGGCGGCATCGCGGCGAGCGCCGTCATCATGATCGCTGTCGTCCTCGCCGGGGGAGCCTCGAACCTCTTCAGCTTCCTGACCATCCAGGGAACCCGCGCGCCGCAGCTCGAAGCGCCCGTCGCGACCCCCTGGGTGTGGGCGACGATCTGGGAGATGCCCGGCGCACGCATCCAGCAGAACTACGAGCTCGCGACCCGTGAGGTGATCGGACACGGGGCGATGGCCGCCGGTGAGGTCGTCGGGTGGCTGATGATCGCGGCGTTCGCCGCCATCGCCCTGCTGCTGGTGCGTGCCCGGATGACGTGGGTGGCCGGCGCGCAGCGCGCCGAGCTCGCGGAGGGGCGCCTCGTGGTGCTGGGGGCTTTCGCCCTCACGGCTGCGTTGATCGTCTTCAACAAGGTCGGCTCACCGCAGTACATGCTGTGGCTCGCTCCGATCGTCGTCGTCGGCCTGCTCGTCGACCCCGATCGGTGGCGGACGCCGGCGAAGTGGATGGCGGTGACGAGCTTCCTGACGACCCTCGTCTTCCCGATCTTCTACATGCCGCTCGTCCACGCAGATCCGTTCGCGGCGAGTCTGCTCCTCGCCCGCAACGTGCTTCTGGTCGCCCTGTTCGTCTGGAGCATCCAGGCGCTCTGGCGTGTCGCGGTGCCACGCGCCGCGCGGAACATCTCGGTTCCGCTGCCGCGCCCCTCGCTCTCGCCCGTGTCCGACCCCGCCTGACGCGGCGGTCAGGCCCAGCCGTTGCGGTGCGCGAGGACCACGGCCGCCACCCGATCGCGTGCGCCGAGCTTGATGAGGATGTTCGACACGTGCGTCTTCACCGTCGCGTCGCCGATGAACAGCTCGCGGGCGATCTCGGCGTTGCTGAGCGCCCGCGCGAGGAGCCGCAGCACCTCGGCCTCGCGCTCGGTCAGGCCGTGGTCGGCGGGAGACGGCGGTGCGGCGGGCGCCTCGCGAACCGTGGACGTCGGGTCGGTCGGGCCGCCTGCGAAGCGCTCGATGACCCGGCGCGTGACTTCCGGAGCGAGGAGGGCATCGCCGGCGGCGGCCACCCGCACGGCTGCGGTGAGCTCTTCGGGCCCGGCGTTCTTCAGCAGGAACCCGCTGGCGCCGGCCTGCAGCGCCTGGAACAGGTAGTCGTCGCGGTCGAAGGTGGTCACGACGACGACCGCGCTGGAGTTGCGAGGGTCGGCGACGATGCGACGGGTCGCCTCGAGCCCGTCGAGGATCGGCATCTGGACGTCCATGAAGACGACGTCGGGCTGCAGGCGGGCGACCGTCTCGACCGCCTCGGCGCCGTCGCCCGCCTCGCCGACGACGGCGATGTCGCCGCTCGCTTCGAGGATCATGCGGAAGCCGGCCCGCATGACGGCATGGTCGTCGACGAGCACCACGGAGGTTGACTTGGCGCTGTCGTTCACGCGAGAACCCCCTCGACGCTCGGCTCCGGCGACCGTGCACCGACGGGAACCCGCGCTCGGACGAGGAACCCGCCGCGCGGCCGCGGCGCCGCCTCGAGCCAGCCGCCGGATGCGGCTGCGCGCTCGCGCATGCCCACGAGTCCGAGCCCCGGAGTCGCTCCGAACCGCACGCGGCCGTCGTTGGCGACCTCGAGCTCGATCTCGTCGCCGTCGAATCGCAGGCGGACATCGGCGCGAGCCTCCGGCCCCCCGTGGCGGCGGGCGTTCGTGAGCGCCTCCTGCGCGATGCGGTACAGGTTCACCTGAGCGACCTCGGATGCCGCGACGGGCTCTCCCACGACGCTGAACGTGGTCGGCATCCCGTTCTCCTCCGAGTACCGCACGAGCTCGGCGATCGCATCGAGGCGCAGCGTGGAGTCGTGCGGGGAAACGGCATCCGGGGTCCGCAGCGTCTCGAGCAGCTGACGCAGCTCGGTCAATGACGCCCGGGCCGACTCCTCGACGACGGTCAGCGCGCGTCGCGCCGCGTCGGGGTCGCGGTCGAGCACGGTGCGGGCGGCCCCGGCCTGGACCCCCATTGCCGAGACATGGTGCGCGACGACATCGTGCAGCTCGCGCGCGATGCGGACGCGGTCGAGCGCGACCGCCTGAGCCGCGGTGATCTCACGCTCCCGCTCGAGTTCGCGCGTGCGCTGTTCGAGCTCCTCGCGGCTGAGCGCCTCGGCGTAGGCCCGCTCGCCGAAGGCGAAGGCGCCCGCGAAGAACACGACGTTGAACAGGAACTGCAGCATCATCATCGCCGCGACGGGGGAGAAGAGCGAGAACTCCGCGGCGCTGTCGCTGCCCTGCTCGCTCGCCGCCTGGAACATCGCCGCCAGCAGCCAGAAGAACATGCCGATGATCACCACGACGCGCACGATCATGGCTCGCCGGCGGTCCACGACCCACGCGCCGACCGAGTACATCGCGATGAAGAGCGCGATACTGCCCACGTACATCTCGGGGATGTGCACCGACATGCCGACGAAGTAGACGATCGCGACCACGATCAGTGCGACTTCGGGCAGACGGCGGCGCAGCGCGAGCGGAACCGTGAGTGCGGCGCAGTAGACCAGGCCCCAGCCGAGGTGCGGCGAATCGTCGCCCCATACCCGCGCGACACTGCCGAGCCAGGTGCTGAGGATCGCGCTCACGAGCAGCGCAGCGGCGAGCCAGAGGTCGTTTCGCAGCTGCTCGGGAGTCGGAGCGAGACGCTCGTCGGGAACGGAGGTGGCCACGGACATGCCTTCCACGCTACGGCCCGCCCGGGATCCGTAGCATCCCCCGAGCGGGGGAGCCGGTCAGAAGATCATCGGGCGGTCGTCATCGTCGTCGCCGTCGTGGTCGAGGTCGACCACGACAGGCACGTGATCGCTCGGCGCCTCGCCCTTGCGCTGATCGCGGTGGATCGCCGCACCCGTGACGGCGTCGGCGAAAGCCGGCGAGCCGAGGATGAA
Organism: Microbacterium arborescens; assembly: GCF_030369635.1. Lineage (NCBI taxonomy): Bacteria > Bacillati > Actinomycetota > Actinomycetes > Micrococcales > Microbacteriaceae > Microbacterium > Microbacterium arborescens. Next base: position 372,249 of record NZ_CP128474.1, read on the forward strand.
GTCGATGCGCAGCCCCTCGTTGCGGGGGAATCGCAGCTGCTTGTAGTCCCAGTAGGTGAATCCGGTGGGAACCAGCGGGCGGACCGTGTCGGCGAGCCCGGCGTCGAGCAGAGCCTGGAACGCTGCGCGCTCGGCCGGAGAAACGTGGGTCGTGACGCCCTCGACGAGGGTCGGGTCGCCGACATCCTCGGGCGTCGGGCAGATGTTGAAGTCGCCGGTGAGGGCCAGGGGCAGACCCGGCGAGGCGGCGAGCGTGTCGCGGGTGTACTGCTCGAGCGCTTGCAGCCAGTGGAGCTTGTAGACGTAGTGCGGGTCGTCGAGCGACCGGCCGTTCGGGACGTACAGGCTCCAGACGCGGACGCCGCCGACCGTCGCGGCGATGGCCCGCGCCTCCAGCGGCGCGTCGGGGCCTTCGTGGCCCTTCAGGAAGCCCGGCATGCCGGGGAACCCGATCTGCACGTCGGTCATCGGCTCACGGCTGGCGATCGCGACACCGTTCCACTGGTTCAGGCCGTGGAGCTCGACGTGATAGCCGGCCGCCTCGAACTGCTCCATCGGGAACTGCTCGGGCTTGCACTTGATCTCCTGCATCGCCAGGACGTCGATGTCTTCGTTCACGGCGAAGCCGACGATGCGGTCGACGCGAGCGCGGATCGAGTTCACGTTCCAGGTGGCAAGACGCATGCCTCCAGCCTATTCGGCACCCCGGACCTCACTCGCCCGGTGCCCTGTGCCCTGTCCCCTGTGCCCTGTGCCCTGTGCCGCGATGCAAGGGATCGTGCCGACACCCCGGCGGGGAGGCTCTCGCCGCGGCGCGTCCCGCACGATCCCTTGCATCCCGGCATCCCGGCATCCCGGCATCCGGCATCCGGCATCCGGCATCCGGGGGATACCGTCGGGGCATGGCTACACGACTGCTGCTCATCGCCGACACGCACGTCCCCGGACGGGCGCGGATGCTGCCGGATGCGGTGCTCGCGGCGGCCGACGCAGCCGACCTGATCGTGCACGCGGGCGATTGGGTCGCGGCATCCGTGCTCGACGAGCTCGAACGGCACGGCGAGGTGCTCGGCGTGTGGGGCAACAACGACGGCGCCGACCTGCGTTCCCGGCTGCCCGAGGTGGCTCGGCGCACGATCGAAGGGGTGCGGTTCGCGGTCGTGCACGAGACCGGCGCCGCCACGGGTCGCGAGCGACGGATGGATGCCGCCTACCCCGATGACGACGTGCTCGTCTTCGGTCACAGCCACATCCCGTGGGACACGACGACCCCGCGCGGACTCCGGCTGCTCAACCCGGGCTCACCGACCGACCGGCGCCGCCAGCCGCACAAGACCTTGATCACGCTCACGGTCGACGCGGGCGAGCTGCGCGACGTCGACCTCGTCGTGGTCTGAGCTGCGGGGGTGAGGCCGCTCCGCTCGTAGAATCGGGGGCATGACCGTCGCAGGCACGCCCGAGCTCGAAGCCGACCGCCAGGACCTCATCCGGCTGATCAAGGACGAGGCGGTGTTCCACGGCGACTTCACCCTCTCGAGCGGCAAGAAGGCGACGTACTACGTCGACATGCGCCGGTTGACGCTCGACCACCGTGCTGCGCCTGCGATCGGCCGCATCATGCTCGACCTCATCTCCGACATCGACGGCGTCGTCGCCGTCGGCGGGCTCACGCTCGGCGCTGATCCGATCGCGAACGCCGTGATGCACGAGTCGGTTCGCGCGGGGAATCCCCTCGATGCGTTCGTCGTGCGCAAGGAGCCGAAGGACCACGGTCGCGGCCGCCAGATCGAGGGGGCGGATGTCGCGGGCAAGCGCGTCGTCGTCGTCGAAGACACCTCGACCACCGGACAGTCCGCGCTCAAGGCCGTCGAGGCCCTGCGGCGCGAGGGCGCCGAGCCCGTCGCGGTGGCCGTCATCGTCGACCGCAAGACCGGCGCGCAGGCTGCGGTCGAGGCAGCAGGCCTGCAGTGGCTCGCCGCGATCGACCTCGACGACCTGGGTCTCGCGCCGCAGTAGCCGGCTCCGCCGCGCTTCGCGCGACGCTTCGCGTGCTCCGCAGTGCTCGTGTTGGCAGCATCCGCCCCTTTGCGTGCTCGTGTTGGCAGCATCCGCCCCTTCCGACCGGGTGATGGGGCGTGCGCTGCCAAGCGAACCAGCGTGCCGCCCGGGCGACGGGGCGGGAGCTGCCAAGCGAACCGGTGCGCGAACCAGCGCGCTGAGGAATAGCGCGCGGGGTCGGGGCGGTTGCGGTCAGGTATGAGCCTGTACGAGCCCGCCGTCTTCGGTGCCCTGAACCTCTCGAACCGCGTCGTGATGGCGCCGCTGACCCGCACCCGCGCGGGCGAGGACGGCGTCCCCACCGACGTCATGGTCGAGTACTACCGCCAGCGTGCGGGGCAGGGCCTCATCATCACGGAGGGCACCTGGCCCGTCGTCGAAGGCAAGTCGTACCCCGGCCAGCCTGGCATTCAGACCGACGAGCAGATCGCGGGCTGGCGGCGCATCGCCGAGGCCGTGCATGAGGCCGGCGGGACGATCGTCATGCAGCTGATGCACGGCGGCCGCGTGTCGCACCCCGACATCACCGGCGCCGACCGGGTGGTGGGCCCGAGCGCACTGGCGGCCCCCGGGCAGACCCGCACGCCGAAGGGCAAGGCCGACATGCCGATCGCGCACGCTCTGACCGAGGCGGAGATCCCCGAGGTCGTCGAGCAGTTCGCGCAGGCGGCGCGCAATGCCCGCGCGGCCGGGCTCGACGGTGTCGAGGTGCACGGCGCGAACGGATACCTCGTGCACGAGTTCCTCTCGCCCGTCTCGAACGTGCGCGAAGACCGCTACGGCGGGTCGCCCGAGAACCGTGCGCGCTTCGCGATCGAGGTCACGCGGGCCGTGGCCGCCGCCGCGGGAGCGGACCGCACCGGCATCCGGCTGTCGCCGCAGCACAACATCCAGGGCGTGCTCGAGCACGACGACGCCGATGCCCACGCGACCTACGCCGCTGTCGCCGAGGGGCTCGCCCCGCTCGGACTCGCGTTCGTCGATGTGCTGAGCGCCGACCCGATGGGCGAGCTCGTGCAGCACCTCCGCCGCACGGCCGGAGCCCCCTTCATCCTCAACTCCGGCTTCGGGTCGCCGACGACCCGCGAAGAGGCCGAGACGCTCGTGACGGCCGACTGGGCGGATGCCGTCGCCGTCGGCCGCCCCGTCATCGCCAACCCCGACCTCGCGGCACGGTGGGAGCAGCGGGCCGACCTCAACGAGGCGCGTCCCGAGCTGTTCTACGGGTCGACCGCTGAGGGCTACATCGACTACCCGTTCCTCGACGAGGTGCGCGCCGGCGCGGTCTGAGCGGCCGCAGGCTCGTCCTGCCCGTCCCGTGCGCAGGCTCAGCAGCGAGGCCTGCGGGCCCGGGAGTTTCCGGATGCCGCTGAGCCTGTGCGCGGAACGGGAAGGCCGGGCCTCGGGTCAGATGTGGGTGCCGATGTCGGTGCGGCGCGCGGCCGGCCGGCGGCCGGGCTCCACGCCGCACGGGCGGTCGTCTCTGTTCCGTCCACAGGATGAAGGGGACGTCGCGCGCTCCGAGACCGCATCCGATGGCTGTGAGCCTGTTGGCGGCACGCCTATCGGCACGGCACGCCTATCGGCACGCCGAGCCCGACGCGGGTTGCGGCCCGATGGCAGACGAGAGCGGGTACCCGCGACCGCGGTCCTCGACCGAACCGCCCCGGGCTCAGCCCCGGAAGACGGGCAGCTGCGAGGCGAGGCCCAGCAGCAGGCCGAAGAACGTCAGCAGGATGATGCCGCGCCGGGTCGACCCGCGGTTGGTGCCGTCGGTGCCGATCCGCTGGTTGCGCACGAAGATGACGAGCGCGATGAGCAGCACCGCGAGGCCGGTGAGCGCCAGGACGATCGACATCAGTCGTCGTCCCCGCCGCGTCTCCGCACGAGCTGCACGATGACGACCACGAGGGTGGTCGTCAGCATGAGTGCGACGCTGATCAGCAGCAGGTTCTGCTCGAACTCGTTCACAGGATGCCCGGGTCCTCGGTCTCGTACGGCTCCGCGTCGAGCAGGTCGGCGACGGAGTCGAGGATCTCGTCGGGACGGAACGGGTAGCGCTCGATCTCGGCGTCGTCCGAGATCCCGGTGCGCACGAGCACGGTGTGCAAGCCCGCCTCGATGCCCGCGACGACGTCGGTGTCCATGCGGTCGCCGATCATGCCGGTGTTCTCGGAGTGCGCTCCGATGCGGTTCATCGCCGAGCGGAACATCATCGGATTCGGCTTGCCGACGACGTACGGGCTCTTGCCCGTCGCATGCGAGATGAGGGCCGCGAACGATCCGGTCGCCGGGACGACGCCCTCGGGCGTCGGGCCCGTGGCATCCGGGTTGGTGATGATGAACCGCGCTCCGGCGTTGATGAACCGGATCGCCTTCGTGATGGCGTCGAACGAGTAGTTGCGGGTCTCGCCCACGACGACGTAGTCGGGGTCGGTCTCGGTCATGATGTATCCGGCCTCGTGCAGGGCGGTGGTGAGCCCCGCCTCGCCGATCACGAACGCCGAGCCGCCCGGATGCTGCGAGCGCAGGAAGTCGGCCGTCGCGAGCGCCGACGTCCAGATGCGGTCTTCCGGAACCTCGAGCCCCGACCGCGCGAGACGCGCGCTGAGGTCGCGGGGGGTGAAGAAGGGGTTGTTGGTCAGCACGAGGAACGGCGTGCCCGTCTCGCGCCACTGCGCGAGCAGCTCCGCCGCCCCCGGGATGGGGTGGTTCTCGTGGACGAGAACGCCGTCCATGTCCGTGAGCCAGCACTCGATATCGGCGCGTGTCCGCATGGTCCCAGCCTAGCCGTGGCGATCCGGCCGTAGTCTTCACTCGTGGCCCACGACGACTGGAATCCCCGCAAGCTGCCCGACCTGTCGGGCAAGCGGTACCTCGTCACGGGTTCCAACGCGGGACTCGGCTATTTCGCGACGCTTCAGCTCGCCTCCGCCGGGGCCCACGTCATCATGACCGGGCGCAGCCCGCAGCGCCTCGCGACCGCGCGCGCCTCCGTCGGCCGGGCGCTTCCCGAAGGGGTGGGCTCGGTCGAGACGCTGCTGCTCGACACGAGCAACCTGGGTTCGGTCCGGGCGGCGGCGGCGACCGCGCGCGGGCGCAAACCCCTGCACGGCCTGCTCCTGAACGCCGGGGTCGTGCACCCGCCGCGTCAGCGCCGCACGACGCCCGACGGTCATGAGCTGGTCTTCGCCACCAACGTGCTCGGTCACTACGCGCTCGCCGGTGAGCTGCTCATCGCCCTGGCCGCCGGCCGCGGTCGCATGGTCTGGGTGGGGTCGGTGTCGACCTCGATCTGGAAGTACGACCCGACCGACATCGAGCTCGAGAGCGACTACTCGCCCTGGCGCGCATACGTGCAGTCGAAGGTCGCGACGACCTCGCTCGGCCTCGAGGCCGATGAGCGCCTGCGGGCGGCGAGCGTGCCCGTGCAGAGCCTGGTCGCCCACCCCGGCTACTCCACGAGCGGACGCACCCGCGGCATCGTGGGCATCAACGAGCCCACGCGCATGACGCGCTTCACCGACAACCTGCAGGTCGCCGTCACGCAGTCGAAGGAACGGGGTGCCTGGCCGCTCGTGCGGGCTCTGGTCGATCCGGATGCCGCCGGCGGCGAGTTCTACGGCCCGGCGGGCGTGCTGCGCGGCGAGCCGCGTGTCGCGACGCCCGCGGCCATCACGCGCGACCCGGAGATCGCCGCGCGGCTGTGGTCGTACTGCGAGCACACCACCCGGACGCCCTGGCCGTACCTCAAGGCGAGCCGCACCCGCGCGAAGAACTGATCGCGCCGGCCGGTCTCAGGCGGTGACCCAGATGGCCGCGGCGGCGCCGGGCGGCAGCATGACGGAGCCGCCGCCGTCGAGCTGCACGCTGTCGCGCCCGCTGACGATCAGGGTGTGGCCGACGTCGATGCCGCGTTCCTCGAGCGCTCGCAGGAGCCCCGGGTCGCGGTCGCTCACGCGGAGGATGCGGCCCTCGTGGCCGATCGTGGCCTCGGCGAGCAGCACGAAGGGTTCGCGATGCACCTCGCCGTCGGCGTCGGGAATCGCGTCGCCGTGGGGGTCGAATCGCGGATCACCCAGCCGTTCGGCGATGCCCGCGAGCAGCCGGTCGCTGATGGTGTGCTCGAGCACCTCGGCCTCGTCATGCACTTCGTCCCAGGCGTACCCGAACTCGCGGACGAGCCACGTCTCGATGAGTCGGTGGCGGCGGATGATGGATGCCGCGCGCCGGCGGCCCGTCTCGGTCAGCGCCACCGGGCCGTACGGGCGATGCGACACGAGGTCCTGCGCGGCGAGCTTGCGCACCATCTCGGTGACGGTCGACGGGGCGAGCCCGAGCATCGCCGCGAGCTGCGACGGGGTGATGGGCGACGGCTGCCATTCGGTGTGGTGGTAGATCGTCTTCAGATAGTCGTCGACGGCGGGGGAGGGCACACTCCAGGTTATCCGCGGCGGCGGGATAGCCTGTCTCGGTGAACCGCCCCGACTCCGACGACGCGGAACCGCAGCTCCCGGTGGGTGTGGGGCCGTGGCCGGGCGGCCCGGAGGCGTGGCCCGACGACCCCCGGTACGACCCGCAGCTGCTCGCCGACGGCGACCGGCGCAACGTCGTCGACCGCTATCGCTACTGGCGGCTCGAGGCGATCGTGGCCGACCTCGACGAGCACCGGCATCCGTTCCACGTTGCGATCGAGAACTGGCAGCACGACATGAACATCGGGTCGATCGTGCGCAGCGCCAACGCCTTCGGGGCAGCAGAGGTGCACATCGTCGGACGTCGGCGGTGGAATCGCCGCGGCGCGATGGTGACCGATCGCTACCAGCACGTCCGCCACCACGAGGATGTCGCGTCCTTCGCGGCGTGGGCTCGCGAGAACGGCCTCCCGATCGTGGCGGTCGATAACGTTCCGGGGTCGGTGCCGGTCGACCGGGCGGATCTGCCCGAGCGGGCCGTGCTGATGTTCGGTCAGGAGGGGCCGGGGCTTTCGGCCGAGGCCGTGGCCGCGGCATCCGTCGTCGTCGAGATAACGCAGTACGGCTCGACGCGGTCGATCAACGCGTCGGCCGCGGGCGCCGTCGTCATGTACGAGTGGTGCCGGCGCTGGGCGCGTTGACCGCGCTCCGCCGCCGTCACCTTTCGGGGTGCCGGTCCGGAGTGACGGCGTAGACGAAGAGTCCCGTCGCCGACGCGGTGAGCTCGACCGTCGCGTCGGCGGGAACGTCGCGGATGGGGTGCGCCTCGGCGTTCTCGTCGACCGCGGCGCACGTCACCTCGCCGCTCTCGAGAGTCTCGCCGCCGGCGCTGACCGCGTAGCTCAGCCGGCTGCCGGAACCGGTGACGCAGGCGATCGTCACGACGGCGGGCGCCTCGCCCGCCGATACCGAGATGATCGGCTCGCCGCCGGGCTCGAGAACGCCCGTTTCGCGCTGGGTCCAGGAGGCGCCGCCGAGCGCGTTCTCGGGGATCACGGCATCGGCCCAGCGTTGGGCGTCGTTCGCGGTGGGGCGGGGCAGCGTGCGCGTATCGTCCGATGGAGCCGGGATCTCGACCGGTTGCGTGCGCTGCGCGCAGCCGGAAGCGAGCACCCCGACCGCGAGCACGGCGATGCCGGCTGCGACGGACGTGAGCTTCGGCATGCCGCCACGGTACGGGCCGAGGCTGAGGTTCGCACGTGAGAGAGGTTTCACCCCGATCACAGTTCGCCCCGGCGCCACGGGTTCCGGCGGTGTGGCTTCAGACGGTGCGGATTCAGACGGTGACGTGAAGCCACGCGCCGCGGCGCACGCGCCAGCCGAGCGTGAGCAGGCGGGCGATCATGTAGACGCCGAAGAATGCCGCCGCGAGCCAGGCCAGGCCCGCCGCGCCCTCCGGGTGCAGAGCCCCGATCACGAGCAGCGCGGGCACGAAGGGAACGAGGTTGAGTCCGCCCGCGAGGGCGAGATAGCGGGCATCGCCGGCACCCATCAGCACCCCGTCGAGCACGAAGACGATGCCGCATACGGGCTGGGCGACGGCGAGGACGAGCAGGGCCGGCTGGACCAGCGCGGCGACGTCGGAATCTCCCGTGAACAGAAGCCCGATGACTCCCGACGTGGCAGCGATCAGGCCTCCGACGAGAACCCCGAACCATGCGCCCCACGCGACCGTCCGCCCGAGGACGCGCCGCACGAAGCTCTCGTCTCCGGCTCCGAGTCCGCGCCCGATCAGCGCCTGCGCCGCGATCGCCAGGGCATCGAGCGCGAAGGCCGCGGTCGAGAAGATCGTGAAGGCGACCTGCCAGCCGGCGAGCTCGCTCGTTCCCAGCCCCGTCGCGACCGCGACGGTCGCCAGCAGGGCCGCGCGCAGCGAGACCGTGCGCAGGAACAGCCAGCCGCCCAGACGCGCCGACCCGCGCATGCCGTCGGCTCGCGGTCGAAGCGAGGCCGAGTGCCGGCGGGCGAGGCGCCCGATCACGACCACGTAGGCGCCGACCATGCCCCACTGGGCGATCACGGTGCCCAGGGCCGACCCGGCGATGCCCCAGCCGAAGCCGTAGATGAACACGACGTTCAGCAACGCGTTGGCGCCGAACCCGAGGCCGGCGATCCACAGAGGGGTGACGGTGTCCTGCATCCCGCGCAGCAGTCCCGTCGCGGCGAAGACGATGAGCATCGCGGGAAGGCCCCACATCGACAGGCGCAGGTAGGTCTCGGCATCGGTCGCCACCGCCTCGCCCGCTCCGAACATGCCCACCAGCAACGGGGTCGCGAGAGAACCCACAGCGGCGAGCACCGCGCCGAGGCCGAGCGCGAGCCACAGCCCGTCGATTCCCGCGCTCACGGCGCTCGTCGAGTCACCCGCGCCGAAACGGCGGGCCACCGCGGGTGTCGTCGCGTAGGCGAGGAAGACCATCAGCCCCACGATCGTCTGCAGCACCGCTCCCGCGATTCCCAGCGCCGCGAGCGGCACGACACCGAGGTGGCCGATGAGTGCGGCGTCGACGATGAGGAACATCGGCTCGGCGATGAGGGCGCCGAGGGCGGGAACGGCCAGCCGCAGGATCTCGCGGTTGAGCGTGGGCGCCATGAGACGAGCCTAGAGGCGCGAGGCCGGCGGCTCGGTCTTGCACAGCGGCCCGGTCGCTGTCGAGCGCGCCGAGCGCCACCGCTTCCCCGGTTACCGTTGATCATCGACCGGAGGGGGAGGACGCCGGATGCGGCTGCTCAAACGCCTGGCGATCGCGCGCCTGCACGCGCGTCTGCCGACGTGGGTCCGTGTCGTCGTGGCCGCGGCGGCCGTCGTGCTCGGCGTCGTCATCGTCATCCGTCCCACGACCGCACTCGATGTCCTCGCCTGGCTGATCGGCGGCGGGATGGCGCTGACGGGCCTGCTCGAGCTCACCGGCCGGGAGGGGGAGTCGCACCGGCCGCGCTGGCGCACCGCGACCGGTGTCGCCTGGCTGCTCGGCGGCGCGATCGTCCTCCTCGCGCCGGGGTTGACCGTGCGCGTGGTCGCCGTCGTCGTCGGCATCCTGCTTCTCGGCGGCGGCATCCTCGGGGTCCTCGCGGCCTTCGGGCGCGGCCGCACCTGGGACGCGCGCATCGCCGACGCGGCCTTCGGGGCATCGGGGGTCATCTTCGGCGCGCTAGCACTGTTCTGGCCCGACATCACCCTGCTCGTGACGGCCGTCGTGTTCGGCGCCCGCCTCATCATGAGCGGCGTCGTCGATCTCTGGACCAGGCTTCGACGTCGTCGCGACGATCGAGCCGCCGAGCGATCGGGGGCCGACGGGCGGCCGCGCCGACGCTGGGGGCGCACGGTCGTCGCGATCGCCTCGGTCGCCCTCGCCGTCACGACGACGATCGTGACGGCGCCGCTGCGCGACGGCTCGACCGTCGTCGACGACTTCTACGCGGCGCCGCGCGACCTGCCCGACGAGCCCGGGCGCCTCGTGCGTGCCGAGCCCTTCGAGGCAGGCATCCCGGCGAGCGCCCAGGGGTGGCGCATCCTGTACACCACGACGGGCGTCGACGGGAACGTCCGCGTCGCGAGCGCCATCGTCGCAGTGCCCCGCGAGGGCGATGGGCAGTGGCCGGTGATCGATTGGAACCACGGCACCACCGGCTTCGCGCAGCACTGTGCGCCGTCGCTGCAGCCCCGCGGACTGTGGGCGGGCGCGTTCTACATGCTGCCGCGAGCGATCAAAGAGGGATGGGCCGTCGTCGGCACCGACTACATCGGGCTCGGCACCGAGGGTCCGCACCCGTACCTCGTCGGTCTGCCGAGCGCCCATGCCTCGCTCGACGCGGTGCGGGCGGCGCGCGAGCTCGAAGAGGCCGACCTCGGTGCGCGCACGGTCGTGTGGGGGCATTCGCAGGGCGGCGCGGCGGCGCTGTGGACGGGTGCCGTGGCCCGGGAGTACGCGCCCGAGGTCTGGGTGCGGGGCGTAGCCGCCCTCGCCCCGGCGAGCGACCCCGCCGCCCTCGTGCAGGGCATCTCGAGCGTGACCGGCGGCAGCATCTTCGCTTCGTACGCGTTCGCCTCGTTCTCGGCGATCTACCCCGAGATCGAGTACCGCGACTACGTGCGGCCCGGCGCCGAGACGGTGCTGCGTCAGATGTCGGAGCGGTGCCTGTCCGACCCGACGATCGTGCTCTCGGTCGCCGCGGCGCTCGGGATGAGCCGCGATCCGGCGCTGTTCTCGCGCTCGCCGGCATCCGGGGTGCTCGGGCGCCATCTGCGCGAGAACACGGCGCCGCTGCACTCCACTGCACCCGTGCTGCTGGCGCACGGCGGAGCCGACAGCGTCATCTCGGTGCAGACCCAGGCCGCCTTCGTCGATCGGATGTGCGCGGCCGGGCAGGACGTCGACTTCCGCACTTACGCGGGGTTCGAGCACGCGGGTGTCGTCGAGCGGCCGTCGCCTCTCATCGACGAGCTGTTCGACTGGACGAGAGACCGTTTCGCCGGTATCCCGGTTGCCGAGGGATGTACCACCACGGAACGCTGAATGCCCTCGGAAGTTCGTGTCGTCCGGTCGGCCTAGCATGGGTGCCATGACCGACCCCGTCCTCCCCTCCGGTATCGACATCGCCGAACTGAGCCCCGAGATCCGACCGCAGGACGACCTGTTCCGGCACGTCAACGGCAGCTGGCTCGAGCGCACCGAGATCCCCGACGACAAAGCGCGCTGGGGATCGTTCCACCTCATCGCCGAGCAGGCCGAGAGCGACGTCCGCGCGATCATCGACGAGGCGACGACCGCTGAGCCGGGAACGGTCCGACGCAAGATCGGCGACCTGTTCACGAGCTTCATGGACACGGCGCGCATCGACGAGCTCGGCGCCGAGCCGCTGCGCCCCCAGCTCGCACGCGTCGACGCGATCGATTCGATTCCGGCGCTGCTGCGCACCGTCGGCGAGCTCGAGCGCGAGGGCATCGGGGGCATGATCGGCACGTTCATCGAGCCCGACCCCGGCAACCCCGAGCGCTATGTCGTGTTCTTCGTGCAGGGCGGCCTCTCGCTTCCCGACGAGAGCTACTACCGCCTCGACGGCTTCGAGGCGACGCGCACCGCTTTCCGCGGCTACGCCGAGCGCATGCTCGAGCTCGCCGGCATCGACGACGCCGCCGGTCAGGCCGAGCGCATCGCGAGGCTCGAGACCGAGCTCGCCGCGCACCACTGGGACAACGTCCGCAACCGCGACGCCGTCGCGACCTACAACCTGCACAGCTGGGACGACGTGCGAGCCCTCGCCGGTGTCGACCTCGACCCGTGGCTCGAGGGCCTCGCGCCCCGTCACCGCGACGGATTCGCCGAGATCAACGTCAACCAGCCGAGCTTCCTCTCGGGGCTCGGCGCACTGCTGACCGACGAGCACCTCGACGACTGGAAGGCCTGGCTGCGGTTGCAGGTCGTCCGGGCGTCGGCACCGTTCCTGCCGGACGCCTTCGTCGCCGAGAACTTCGCGTTCTACGGCACGCAGCTCACGGGCGTGCCCGTCAACCGCGAGCGCTGGAAGCGCGGCGTGAGCATCGTGCAGGCCGCTTTGGGCGAGGCGATCGGTGAGATCTACGTCGAGCGGCACTTCCCGCCGCAGGCCAAGGTCGAGATGGATGCGCTGGTCGCGAACCTCATCGAGGCGTACCGGCAGTCGATCACGGGGCTCGAATGGATGACGCCGGCCACCCGTGAGCGTGCGCTCGAGAAGCTCGCGGCCTTCACGCCGAAGATCGGCTACCCCGATCGGTGGAAGGACTACTCGGCTCTCGAGATCGACCCCACCGACCTCCTGGGCAACGTGCTGCGCTCGACCGAGTGGGAGTACGAGCGTCAGCTGGCGAAGCTCGGCCAGCCGATCGACCGCGACGAGTGGCACATGACTCCGCAGACGGTCAACGCCTACTACAACCCGCTGATGAACGAGATCGTCTTCCCCGCGGCCATCCTGCAGTTGCCGTTCTTCTCGTCCGAGCGCGACGCCGCGGCGAACTACGGCGGCATCGGCGCGGTCATCGGACACGAGATCGGGCACGGGTTCGACGACCAGGGCAGTGCGTACGACGGCACCGGTGCGCTCAACGACTGGTGGACCGACGCCGACCGCGCCGCCTTCGAGGAGCGCACGGGCGCACTGATCGATCAGTACAACGCGCTCGTTCCGCGGGGTCTCGGTGACGAGCACACCGTCAACGGCGCGCTCACGATCGGTGAGAACATCGGCGACCTGGGCGGCCTCGGCATCGCCCTGAAGGCGTACCGGCTGCACCTCGCCGCCACGATGTCGGCGGAGGAGCTCGCCGAGGCCCCCGACGGCCCGGTGATCGATGGTTTCACGGGGGTGCAACGGCTTCTTCTCAGTTGGGGTCAGATCTGGCAGCAGAAGGGTCGTGACGCCGAGACCATCCGGCTGCTGACGATCGACCCGCACGCACCGAACGAGTTCCGCTGCAACCAGATCGTCCGTAACATCGATGCGTTCTACGACGCATTCGGCGTCACCGAGGCAGACGAGCTCTGGCTCGCCCCCGAGCGCCGCGTCACGATCTGGTGATCACCCGAACCGAATCGCTCAGGCTTACTCCGACGGAGACGAGAACATGACGGTGGATGGATCCGAGTCCTCCTCCGGGACCGCCCGCTCGCGCGCGGAGCGGCGCACCGGTCCGCGACCGCGTCGTCGTTCCGGTGCGCCGCGCCGGGGGTTCGCATCGACCGAGAAGGCACTCGATGCCCTCGCCGCATCCGGCGCGCGGGTGTCGGTGCGCGTCAGCGACCTCGATCGCGGCACGCCCGTTCTCGCGGGCGACGACTTCGTCACACTGCCGGTCGCGGGCATGGGCATCGTCCCGCTGCTGATCGAGGTGGCGGCACGATTCGACGCCGGGACCCTCGACCCGCTCGAGATCGTCGAGCGGTCGAGTGTCGACGACGTCTCGGTCGCGGGTATCTGGCGTCACCTCATGGCCCCGGCGCTGCCGCTCGGCGACCTCGCGGTGCTCGCCGCTGCCACAGGAGACGCGCTCGCCGCCAACGCTCTCCTCGGCCGGGTCGGTCTCGACGCCGTGCGGGCACGGCTGGGGAGCCTGGGGATGCCGCGCACGGCGCTGCTCGACCGATTCCGCGACGACCGCGGGCCCGACGATGCCCCGCACTACGCCCTCGGCACGGCTCGCGAGCTGGCCGCGATGTTCGCCGCCCTCGTCAACACCGATGTCGTCTCACCCGGCGTGAGCGCTCAGGTCTCGGAATGGCTGAGCCTGAACCACGATCTCTCGCTCGTCGGGTCGGTGACCGGGCTCGACCCCTTCGCTCACGACGATGACAAGCACGAGCTGCTGTTCGTGAACAAGACCGGCCGGGCCGACGGCATCCGTACCGAGGCGGGCGTGCTCGCCGGCCCCCGTGCCGGGGTGTCGTACGCGCTCCTGGTCGGGTTCGACGACCTGTCGATGAGCGACCGCCTGCGGGCTCACGAGGCGTTCCGGGCGTTCGGCCTCGACCTCATGGAGTACGTCTTCTGATCCGATCCCGGCATGCGCTTGACCCTCACACCGTGTCAGGCTGTCGGCTGGGATCACCATGTTGAGTATCGGAGAGTTCGCCCGCCTGGCCGGCGTATCGGTGCGGATGCTGCGCCATTACGACCAGCTCGGTCTGCTGCGTCCGCATCGCGTCGATCCGGCCTCGGGCTACCGCTCGTACACCGCGTCGCAACTCGATCGGGCCAACCGGCTGATCGCGCTGAAGGACCTCGGCTTCACCCTCGAACAGGTCGGCCGACTGCTCGACGACGGTATGTCGTCGGCATCGGTGGCCGCGCTCCTGCGGGAGCGGAGGGCCGAGCTGAGCGGCCAGATCGCCGCAGACGGTCGGCGGCTGAACGAGGTCGAGGCGAGACTCCGATCGATCGAGAAGGAGATACCCGTGTCCACATTCATCGAGACCGCGCTGCCCGAGCTGACCCTCACTCAGCTCTCGGTCCGCATCGACGAGATGGCGCAGATCGAAGACGAGATCAGCGTCATGTTCCAGCGCGTGAACGACCGCATCGAGGCCGCGGGCGCGCAGCGGGTCGGCCCCGGCGTCGCGGTTTACACGACAACAGGTGACGGCATGATCGCCGCCGCGGCCGAGCAGATCGGTGACGCGCCGGTGCCTGACTGCCTCGAGCGGGCGGTCGTCGCGGCCGAACCGCGGGCGCTCACCCTCCGCTACGAGGCGCCCGATCTGGCCGGCATCCAGAGCGCGTGGCAGGCGCTCGTCGCCGAGGCGGAGCGCCGCGGGCTGCGATTCGACGGCGCGTGCCGCGAGGTGTATCTGCAGACGCCCTACGACGGCGAGCGGTGGGTCGTCGATCTGCAGCAGCCCGTGTCCTGAACCCCGGCGCGGGCCGCGCTAGCCTGGGGGAGTGAGTTTGCTGGACCCCCGAGAAGCCGCACGACGTGAACAGGCCAAGTATCGGGGGACCACCTCCGCCCTGGCCGCGACGGTGATCTGGGGCATCCTCTCGGTCGCCGCCGCCGGTGTCGTCGGTTTCGCCATCGGCGGCATCTTCGAGCAGCTCCGGGCCGTGAACATCAACAGCGTGTTCGGCACCTGGGACACCGGCATCCCGGTTGCCGTCCGCGGATGGGGCCTGCCCGTCGGCATCCTCCTGCTTCTCGTCTGCATCGGACAGTACGGCAAGTGGAACCACCGGTTCAGCGCACGCGAGAAGGGCTACGCGGCGATCGGTCCGCTCACGATCATCCTGGCCGGGCTGGCCATCGGCACATGGGTGGCGACGACGATGTGGCTCGCGCCCGACGCGGTCGGCGTCGCCGTCGACCCGACGTTCGGCGGCAACGAGCCCTGGGGCGTCGGCGAGTGGATCCTGTACGCGGGTCAGTGGTGGCTTCCCGGGCTCTTCGCGCTGCTCGCCGTCCTCAGCTACATCGCGCGCGTGCGCGCCCTCGCGACGCGCCGCCGCAACAACACTGTCATCTCGCGCCTTCTGGCCTCCGGCTCGCGCGTCGACGCGGAGATCGTCGAGGCGCCCCTGCCCGCGCACGACGCGTCGCGGATGACCGCATCGCTGGTGGCGAAGTTCACCGACGCCGTCGGCACGGATCGCTGGGTCACGACCATGGTGCTCATCGCGCCGCGCGAGGTGCCGGCGGTCGGCGACACGCGTCCGCTGGTGTTCGACCCCGCCGATCCCGGTGACACGACGCGCATCTTCCTCTCGCCGACGGGTGCGACGGGGCCCGACGACTTCGAGCCGGTGCAGCCCGCGAGCTGAGACCCCGCCCGCGAGCTGAGACCCCGCCCGCGGTCAGAAGACGATCGTGTGGTTGCCGTGTCGGATGACGCGGTCCTGCGCGTGCCACAGCACCGCGCGCGAGAGCACCTGGCGCTCGACGTCAGCGCCGCGGCGGGCGAGCTCGGCCGCGGTGTCGGCGTGAGTCACGCGGATCGTGTCCTGCTCGATGATCGGCCCCTCGTCCAGGTCGGTCGTGACGTAGTGGCTCGTCGCGCCGATGAGCTTGACGCCGCGTTCCTTGGCCTTCTTGTACGGCTCGGCGCCGATGAAGGCGGGAAGGAACGAGTGGTGGATGTTGATCACGGGCACGCCGAGCTTCTCGAGGAAGTCCGACGACAGGATCTGCATGTAGCGGGCGAGGACGACGAAGTCGACGTTGCCGACGAGCAGCTTCAGGATCTCGGCCTCGGACGCCGACTTGTCGGGGCCGGGCGTCGAGGGCACGTGGAAGAACGGCACGTTGAACGACCGCACGTCCTCGGCCGAGGTCGTGTGGTTCGACACGACCATCGGCACCGTGACGGGCAGGTCGCCGCGGCGGTGCCGCCAGAGCAGGTCGAGCAGGCAGTGGTCCTGCTTCGACGACAGGATCGCCATGCGCTTGGGAACGGACTGGTCGGTGAGCGACCACTGCAGATCGAACCCTGCGAGGGTTTCGCCGATCTCCGCTTCGATCGACGGCCGGTCGACCGCGAAGTTCGGCCGGTGGAACACCACGCGGCAGAAGTAGGCGCCGCCCGTCGGGTCGTCGGAGTACTGGTCGAACGCGACGATGTTGCCGCCCACGCGGGTGACCATCGCCGACAGGGCGGCGATGATGCCCGGCTGGTCCTGCCCGTGCACGATGAGGCAGGCGTGGGCGGGGTGCAGCGCGGAGTCGGTCATCCTTCGATTCTGCCCTGTCCGACGGGCGCTCCCGGCACGTTCAGGCCGTCGACTCGCCAGATTCCGCGGATGCGGCGGGGCGGCATCCGCGATTCGTGGCGAGTCGACGGAGGGTGGGGGTTGGGGGGAAGTGGAGGCGGGTTCAGTCGACGTCGAGGTAGTCCTCGATGACGAAGGCGGCCTCGCCGGCGTGCGTCGCCGGGAAGAGGTGTCCGCCGCCCTCGAGGGTCACGAGGCTCACCAGGCCGGGAGCGGCCGCTTGCAGGCGTTCGCCGTTCGCGGGCGGCAGCACGTCGTCGTCGGCGCCCTGGATGAGCATGACCGGGACCGTGGGGGCGAGGGCGCGCCATTCCTCCGCCGAGACCGAGGCCGCAGCCGCCGCCTGCAGCGGCTCGAGGTCGGTGCGGGGCTCGTCACCCTCAGCGCCGAGCAGCAGCACGCCGTCGACGCGGTCGGTGTGGTCGATCGACACCGTGCGCGCGACGGCGCCGCCGAAGGCGTGACCGCCGATCCAGGCGTCACCGAGCCCGACGTGGTCCATGACGTCGACGACATCCTGCGCCAGGTCGTGGAGGGTCACGCCCTCGGTCTGCGCCGTGCGGTAGCCGACCCGCAGGATGCGGAAGTCCTCTTCGGCCAGCACGTGGGCGAGCGTCCCGAGCGCGGCGACATTGCTGTACCCCGGGATCAGCACCAGGACGGGCTCGCTGCCGGCATCCTCGACGTAGGGGATGGCGCGGCCCTCGGGCTCGAAGATCTGCGGCTGTGTATCGGTCATGGCTCCCTCTCGCGGTGTCCTGCGGTCTTTCACGCTAGTCGAATCCGCTGAACGCCCGCGGGCGCGGATGCCAGGGATCGCGGCCGACACCCCGACGGCGGATGCCGCGACCCGGGGTGTCGGCCGCGATTGCTTGCATCCCGGACGCGACGCCCGTGCGAAGACGAGTCAGAGGCGCGAGCCGGCGATGCGGGCGCCCTCGCCGAGCGAGGCGAGCTTGGCCCAGGCGATGTCGGGGTGGATGCGGCCGCCGAGGCCGCAGTCGGTCGAGGCGATGACCCGGTCGGCTCCGACGATGCCGGCGAAACGCTCGATGCGCTGCGCGACGAGCTCGGGGTGCTCGACGACGTTCGTGGCGTGGCTGACGACGCCGGGCACGAGCACGAGGTCGTCGGGGACGGCAGCCGAGGCCCAGACTGCCGACTCGTGCTCGTGCCGGACGTTGCCGGCCTCGAACGAGATCGAGCCGACGTTCGCCTCCATCACGACGGGCAGGATGTCGGCGAGTGCGACATCGGTGGTGTGGGGTCCGTGCCACGAGCCCCAGCACAGGTGCAGGCGCACGAGCTCCTTCGGGAGCCCTGCGATGGCGTGGTTGATCGCCTCGACGCGGATACGCGTGAACGCCTGGTAGTCGGCGACGGCGGGTTCCGGATTGATCTGGTCGAAGTTCTCGGCGAGCGAGGGGTCGTCGAGCTGCACGATGAGCCCGGCGTCGGTGATCGCCTTGTACTCCTCTCGCAGCGCCTCGGCCCACGCGAAGATGTGCTCTTCATCGGTGGCGTAGTACTCGTTGCGAACGCGCGATGCCGATCCGGGTGCGATGGCGGTGAGGAATCCCTGCTCGCCCTCGCGCAGCGTCGCCTTCAGGTTGGCGATGTCGGATGCCACGGCCGCGTGCCCGCGGTAGGCGATCGGTCCGGTCGTGGTGGGGAACGCCGTCGCGGTCGCGCCCGCTTCGACGGCCTCGGCGTACACGGCGGGGAAGAGCTGCCGGTCGCGCCGGTCGAGGAACGAGGTCAGACGGATGCGACCCGGCTCCGACCGCACGGGCGGTTCGTTGAACGCGTTGACCTCGGTCAGCGACAGGCCGCTCGCGCGCTGGAACGAGTACGACCACCATGCGCCGTAGTCCATGGCGTTCGACATCGCCTTTCCGAACTCGCCGTCGCCCACCTGTGTCACTCCGGCTTCGCGCTGACGCGCGACCACGTCGGCGACGGCCTGTGCGGTGAGCTCGTCGAACTCGGGGGTCGAGGTCAGGGTGAAACCGTCGTCGGCGAAGGAGCGCACGCGGTTCGCGTCGATCAGGGCCTGCGTGCGGGGGAGGCTGCCGGCGGTGGTGGTGGTGATCTCGGTCATGAGCGTCGCTTTCTCATCGGGTGCGCCCGCGACTCTAACGCCGGGCCCGCGCCGGCCCGGCATCCGTCCGTCATCGTGTGACGAAGCCGCCCGTCGGACGCGTCACCAGACGATGCCGCCGCCGAGCGAGATGCCGCCCCAGGTGAGCAGCACGAAGATCGCGGCGAAGACGACGGGGGCGATGCCCGTGCCGCTGCGTGCGAGGCCCTTGAGGAGAGCGATGACGACCAGAACGGCCGCGACGAGCGAGAGCCCGCCGCCGAGGATGAGCCCGATGAAGAGAGGGATCGGCATCAGGATGAGCCCGAGCAGGCCGATCCAGAAGGCGGCCCAGGCGGTGGGATTGGAACGGCGCACGGCGGAAGAAGACATGTCCCCATCCTCTCGTGTCAGCGCACGCCGCGCATCAGCGCGAGCACGGGCTTGCGGGCCGCCGCGAGCGCGATGCCCAGGACGATCGCGATGGCGCCGAGGATCGAGAAGTACGGCACCTCGTTCTGAGGGTCGTAGAAGGGCGCGAGCAGTCCCGAGATGGCCGTTCCCAACGAGACCGACAGGAAGAACAGCGCGACCATCTGCGTCTGAAACCGCGCCGGAGCGAGCTTCGTGGCCGCGGACAGCCCGACGGGCGAGATCAGCAGCTCGGCGACGGTGAAGACGAACAGGATGCCGACGATGCCGAGCAACGGTGTCGCGGACGGTCCGTCGGAGGCGAACGGCAGGAAGAGCAGGAAGGCCACACCCATGACGGCGACGCCCGCGGCGAACTTGATCGGTGTCGAGGGCTGCCGTGTGCCGAGCTTCGTCCACAGTGTCGCGAAGACGCCCGAGAGGATGATGATGAACACCGGGTTGATGGACTGCACCCAGTCGGGCGGCATCTGCCAGCCGAAGAGGTTCAGGTCGAGCCGCTTCTCCGCGTAGATCGGGATGACGGTGAACTGCTGCTGGTACAGCGACCAGAAGGCGACACTCACGATGAACAGCGGGATGAAGCCGAACACGCGTGACCGCTCGGTCGCGGTGATCCGGGCACTCGAGATGATCACGCTGAAGTAGGCGATCGTCGCGGCGATGACGACGACGACCACGACGAGCGACAGGTTGTCGGCGCGGATGACGCCCAGGGCGACCAGCAGTGCGATCGCCGCGACGGCCGCGACCGCGACACCGATGAC
Source organism: Microbacterium arborescens (assembly GCF_030369635.1). Taxonomy (NCBI): domain Bacteria; kingdom Bacillati; phylum Actinomycetota; class Actinomycetes; order Micrococcales; family Microbacteriaceae; genus Microbacterium; species Microbacterium arborescens. The sequence goes on from NZ_CP128474.1 coordinate 392,297, forward strand.
CAGCGGGTAGCGCGACCGCGGCAGCGGGTTGGGAACGCGGCGCGCCGCCTCGGGAAGAGACCGGCGCCCGATCGCGTACTGGACGAGGCCGATGGTCATGCCGACGGCGGCGGCGCCGAAGGCCCAGTGGAACCCGAGGCTCGTGCGCAGGAAGCCGGTGAGCAGCGGGCCCGCGAAGGCCCCGAGATTGATGCCGAGGTAGAACAGCGAGAAGCCGGCGTCGCGCCGCGGGTCGTGCTCGGAGTAGAGGGTGCCGACGACCGCCGTGGCGTTGGCCTTCAGTCCTCCCGAGCCGAGAGCGACGAGGACGAGTCCGACCGCGACCGACAGCAGCCCCGGAAGCACGGCGAGAGCGACGTGACCGGCGACGATGATCATCGCGCTGAAGAACAGCACGCGCTCGGAGCCCAGCAGGCGGTCGGCGACCCAGGCGCCGAGGATCGTCGAGAGGTACACCGCTCCGCCGTACGCGCCGACGATGCCGACCGCCGTCGCCTGCGGCAGGCCCGCCCCGCCGTCGGAGACCGAGAAGTAGAGGTAGTAGACCAGGACGATCTGCATGCCGTAGAAGCTGAACCGCTCCCACAGCTCGACGCCGAAGATGTGCGTGAGCGCCCACGGCTGCCCGAAGAAGCGGGTGTCGTTCCTGCTGTGGTCGGCGTCGCGATGACGGGATGCGGTGGAGGCTGCGTCCTCGTTGCTCATGGATGCCGACGATACGCCGCTCAGGGCAGCGACGGACGGGTCTCGTGCGGGTCGCGCCGTTGCGGTATGCACAGCGCGACGGCGAGTGCGATGACGGCGGCGCCCAGACCGAGCGCGAACGAGACCTGGAAGGCGGTCGGGGTCGGCACCGTCACCCCGTCGCGTTCGAGCGAGAACGCGGCGAGTACGGCGCCGACGAGGGCGGCCGCCGTGCTCGTCCCGAGCGAGCGGAACAGGGCGTTCAGTCCGTTCGACGCGCCGGTCTCGGTGGGCGGCACCGAGCGCATGATCAGCATCGGCATGCCGGCGTAGCCGAAGCCGATGCCGACGCCGATGAGGAGGTTCGCCACGAGCAGGTGCCAGACCTCGGAGGCCCACAGCAGCGAGAAGCCGTAGGCGAGGATCAGTGCGACCGAGCCGAGGACGAGCAGCAGCCGCGGGCCGACCGTGCGCGCGAGTCGACCCGAGAAGGGGGAGAGGACCATCATCACGAGGCCCGCCGGCATGATGATGAGGCTCGCCTGCAGCAGCGTCAGCCCGAAGCCGCCGACGGCCTCGGGCAGCTCCAGCATCTGCGGGTACGACACATTCGAGGCGAAGAGCGAGAAGCCGATCGCGACCGACGCGAGATTGGTCAGCAGCACCGCCGGGCGGGCGGCGACGCGCAGGTCGAGCAGGGGGTCGGCGATCCGCAGCTCGAACCAGCCCCACACGAGCAGCACGACGACGCCGCCGAGGCCGCAGGCGAGGGTCGCCGCCGAGGTCCAGCCCCACGTGTTGCCACGCGAGACCGCCAGGAGCAGTCCGGTCAGACCGATCGCGAGCCCGATCGCCCCGAGGATGTCGAAGCGACCGGGTGTTCGCAGCACGCTCGGAGGCACCACGAGCACGACGAGGACGAGGACGACCACCCCGAGGCCCGCCGACATCCAGAACAGCACGTGCCAGTCGCTCGTCTCGGTGATGAGGGCGCTGACGGGCATGCCGACGGCGCCGCCGACGCCGAGGGTCGCCGACATCAGCGCGATCGCCGCGTCGACCCGGTTCTCGTGCAGCACGTCGCGCATGATCGAGATGCCCAGCGGCACGACGCCCGTCACCGCGCCCTGCAGGGCGCGCCCGACGATCACGCCGATGATGTCGGTCGACAGGGCCGCGACGATCGACCCGACGATGAGCAGCCCGAGCAGCACGAGCACGATGCGGCGTTTGCCGTACATGTCGCCGAGTCGACCCGCGATAGGGGTGAAGACCGCGGCGGCGAGGAGGGTGGCCGTGACGACCCACGCCGTGTCTTCGCGGCTCGCGTCGAGCAGCTCGGGCAGCTTCGACTGGATGGGCACGACCAGGGTGAACATGAACGACGAGGCCAGCCCCGCGATCGCGAGCACGGCGACGATCGCGCCCTGCCGCGGCATCCGGGTGAGTCTTCGTCGTCCGCCGTCGCCCGATGCCATCCCTTCAGGCTATCCGCGGCGGCGTAGGGTGGGCTCATGAGCGAGAGCGTTCCCCCGATCCCAGCCGACGTGCCCGCGGGGATCGACATCCGCCCCCTCGAAACCGTCGCCGACATCTTCGCCGGCGCCGCGGTGCTGCGCGAGGTGTGGGGCGGCGACCGCGACTCGGTGCCCACGAACCTCATGCGCGCGCTGGCGTACTCCGGCAACTACGTCGTCGGTCTCTTCGACGGCGACCGGGTGGTCGGCGCATCGGTGGCCTTCTTCGCCGAACCCGGTGCGCGGTCGATGCACTCGCACGTGACCGGCGTGCTGCCGGAGTACCAGCAGCAGGGGCTCGGACGCGTGCTCAAGCAGCACCAGCGTGCGTGGGCCTTCGCCCGCGAGGTCGGCACCATCACGTGGACGTTCGACCCGCTGTTCGCGCGCAACGCGCACTTCAACCTGCAGGTGCTCGGAGCCCGCATCAGCGACTACCTCGTCGACCAGTACGGCCTCATGGACGACGGCATCAACCGCGGCGACGTCACCGACCGGCTCATGGTGACCTGGCCCCTGGCCGCGCCGCCGCAGGAGCGTCCGTCCGATGACCGGGTCGTCGCGACGATCGAGGTGCCCGACGACATCCATGCCATCCGGGCGGCCTCACCGGACGAGGCCGACGCCTGGCGCGACCGGGTGCGCACGCAGTTCCTCGAGCACTTCGCCGCCGGGCTCACGGTCGGCGGCTTCGACGACGAGCGCGGATACCTCCTCGTCCGCCCGTAACCCCCTGCCCCCACCCCGGAAAACCCAGCGAGGTCCCACTTGGGCCGGGTATGAGCTCTGCATAACCGGCCCAAGTGGGACCTCGGGGTGTGTGGGCGTGGTTACTCCGCGCCGGCGTCGCGCCAGTCGTCGGACTCCATGTGCGACCCGGCCTGCGGCCCCATCTGCAGCATCCCGCCGTCGACGACCCACGTCGCGCCGGTGACGTACGACGACGCCGGCGATGCCAGGAAAGCGACGACCGCGGCGATCTCCTCGGGCTTGCCCGGGCGGGGGATCGGGATGCCGGGGCGGTGGGTCTTCTCTGCCTCGTCGCCCTCCATGTCGTTGATGGGCGTCGCGATCTCGCCGGGGGCGACGGAGTTGACGGTGATGTCGCGGGGGCCGAGCTCCTGCGCCATCGTCTTCACGAGGCCCTCGAGCCCGTGCTTGGAGGCGACGTAGGCGGCGGAGCCGACGCGCGGCTGCGAGCCGTGGACGCTCGTCACCGCGATGATCCGCCCGCCGTCGCCGGCATCCGCCATGAGCTTCGCGGCCGTCTGCATTCCCAGGAAGGCGCCGTCGAGGTTCAGCGCGACGACCGTCCGCCAGCCGTCGAGGTCGAGATCGAGCACGGGGCCACCGGTGCCGCCGCCGGCGTTGTTGACGAAGACGTCGAGGCCACCGAGCTCCGCGGCGAGGTGCTCGATGACACCGGGGACCTTGTCGAACTCGGTCGCGTCGAACTGCGCGACGACCGCTTTGCGTCCGCGCGCTCGGACGCCCTCGGCGGTCTCGTTCGCTCCCTCCTCGTCGGAGTGCCACGTGACGCCGACATCCAGGCCGGCGTCGGCGAGGGCGAGGGCGGTCGCGCGGCCGATCCCCGAGTCGGAAGCGGTCACGATGGCACGGCGAGGAGTGAACGTCATGCCCCGACGCTACGAACCCGTGACGCCGCGACGCACCCGGTTGACAAGGGCGCGCGGCAACTCCTCGGATCTGCGAGCCCGCGAACGACGACGCCCCGTCATCTCGCGAGAGGTGAGACGGGGCGTCGTCGGATCTGAGGAGTTAGCGCGGGGTCACTCCGCGGAGGTGCCCTCCGGAGCCGTCGCCGTCGCCGGAGCCGGCGCCGCGGCCGCGTCGTCCGCGCGCAGGCCCTGGGCGACGCCGCGGCCGGTGGCCTGACCCTGGATGATCTGACGCAGGTCGATGCCGGTCGTGGCCTGCACGGCGTCGAAGGTGGCGCGCATGCTCGACGCGCTCTCCGAAGCGATGTGGCTCGATGCGCCGTCGCCGCCGAGCACCGTGATGGACCCGACCTTGTCGAAGCCGCGGGCGAACTCGGTCATCAGCGGCACGAGGGCCTCGATCGCGCGCTGCGCGAGCAGCGCCTCCTGGTTCTGCGCGATGGCGGCGGCCTCGGCCTCGATCGCCTCGGCGCGGGCTTCACCGGCCAGGCGCACGGCGTCGGCCTCGGCCTGTGCGCGCAGGCGCGTGGCCTCGGCCTCCTGGGCGGCGATCTGCGCGCGGGCCTCGGCGGCCTTGACCTCGGCGTACGCGTCGGCGTCGGCCTTGCGCTGACGCTCGTAGAGCGAAGCGTCGGCGACCTTCTTGATGTCGGCGTCGAGCTGGGCCTGCCGGTTCTCGGCGGCCTGCAGCAGCACGTCCTGCTCGCGCTGGGCGCGGGCCAGGGCCTCGGCCTGCTCGGCCTCGGCGCGTGCGCGGCCGACCTCGGCGGAGGCGGCGGCGGAGTTCTTGTCGTACGCGGTCTGCTCGATCAGGTTCGCCTCGTCGGTCGCGAGCTGACGGGCACGCACCTCGCGGGCAGCGTTGATTCGGGCGACGTCGGCCTCGCGGCGCACGCGCTCGACCTCGGTCGCGCCGAGGGCGTCGATGTAGCCGTTCTTGTCTGTGATGCCCTGGATCTGGAACGAGTCGAGGATGAGTCCCTGGGCGAGCAGGTCGCTCTTGATTCCCTCGGCGATCTGGTCCGACAGCTTCTGACGGTCCTTCATGAGCTGCTCGACCGTCAGCGTCGCGACGACGCCGCGGAGCGCGCCCTCGAGCTGCTCCGTGGTGAACTGCTCGATCGCGCCGTCCTGCGACAGGAATCGCTCGGCCGCGCGGCGCACGAACTCGGGGTCCGAGCCGATCTTCACGAGGGCGACGCCCGCCACCGAGACGGTGACGCCATTGGATGCCTGCGCCGTCGGCTCCATCTTGATCTGCCGGGCACGCAGCGAGATCATCTCGGCGCGCTGCGTCAGCGGGTTCACGAGGGCGCCGCCGCCGGTGATGATCGAGATGCGCGACGAGTCGCCCGCGGCGTTCTTCTGATTGCGGCCGACGACGACGAGCGCCTGGTCGGCCTTGGCGACCTTGTACCAGGCCCGCACCATGATCAGCAGGAAGATCAGAAGGATGATGACGGCGACCACGGCGATGCCGCCGATCACGAGCGCGCCTCCGGCGAATAGAGCTTCCATGCTGACCTTTCCCGTACGTAACGATGTGTGCTTCGACCGTATCGGGGTCGACGTGCGCGGCGCGACTAGAATCGAGGATGCCGTTGTCTGCGGCATCCGCGCCGCCGGCGCATCCCGAAAACGACCATGAGGAGCCACCTGTGGCCGAGCAGTCCCGCCTCGACAAAGTCATCGCCCTTGCCCGCCATCGCGGGTTCGTCTTCCAGGCGGGGGAGATCTACGGCGGTTCGCGCTCCGCGTGGGACTACGGCCCCCTCGGCACGGAGCTCAAGGAGAACATCCGCCGCCAGTGGTGGCAGACGTTCGTTCGCGGTCGCGGCGACATGGTCGGCCTCGACTCGTCGATCATCCTGCCCAAGCGCGTCTGGGAGGCCTCCGGCCACGTCGCGACGTTCACCGACCCTCTGGTCGAGTGCCTGCAGTGCCACAAGCGCTTCCGCGAAGACACCCTCATCGAGGACTTCGAGGCGCGCAAGGGCCGCAAGGCCGAGAACGGCCTCGGCGACGTCCCGTGCCCGAACTGCGGCACCAAGGGCCAGTACACCGAGCCCAAGTCGTTCTCGGGCCTGGTGAAGACCTACCTCGGCGTCGTCGACGACGAGACCGGGCTGTACTTCCTGCGCCCCGAGACCGCGCAGGGCATCTTCGTGAACTTCTCGAACGTGCTCACCGCGAGCCGTAAGAAGCCGCCGTTCGGCATCGGTCAGGTCGGCAAGGCGTTCCGCAACGAGATCACGCCCGGCAACTTCATCTTCCGCACCCGCGAGTTCGAGCAGATGGAGATCGAGTTCTTCACGCCGCCCGCCGAAGCGCAGGAGTGGTTCGAGCACTGGGTCGAGGCGTGCTGGAACTGGTTCATCGAGCTGGGCATCGACGCCGACAACATGCGGCGATTCGATGTGCCCGAGGACGACCGCGCCCACTACTCCGCCGGCACGATCGACGTCGAGTACCGCTTCGGGTTCCCCGGCAAGGAGTGGGGCGAGCTCATGGGTGTCGCGAACCGCACCGACTACGACCTGGGCAGCCACTCCGAGGCATCCGGTCAGTCGCTGACCTACTTCGATCAGGCGTCCGGCGAGAAGTACACGCCGTACGTCATCGAGCCGTCGTTCGGTCTGACGCGGGCGATGATGGCCTTCCTCGTCGACGCGTACGACGAGGAGGAGGTGCCGAACGCGAAGGGCGGCGTCGACACCCGCACTGTGCTGCGCCTCGACCCGCGCCTGGCGCCCGTGAAGGTGGCCGTGCTGCCGCTCAGCCGCAACGAGCGCCTGTCGCCCTTGGCGCGCGAGGTCGCCGACACGCTCCGCGGCCGCGGCTGGAACATCGACTTCGACGACGCCGGCGCGATCGGGCGCCGTTACCGCCGTCAGGACGAGGTCGGTACGCCGTTCTGCGTCACCGTCGACTTCGACTCGCTCGACGATCGCGCCGTCACCGTCCGCGACCGCGACACGATGGCCCAGGAGCGCATCGCGCTCGACGCGCTCGAGGGCTACCTCGCCGAGCGCCTGCGCGGCGCCTGACGCAGGTCGCCGCATCCCGCCTCCCGCCTCCCACCCCGGTCGTCCGGCGGAGAATGACGCGAACCTCGGAGCCATCGTGTGATGGGCTCCGAGGTTCGCGCTTTTCTCCGATGTTCGCGCCCGAGGTCGGGCGCGCGCGTCAGAGGGTGCGGCGTCGGCGCAGCGCCATGAACAGGCCGCCCGCGGTCAGGAGCACGGCGGCCGCGAGTGCGGCGCCCCACGGCAGCTCGCCGCCGGTCGCGCTGAGGCTGCCCGCGCCACTGCCCGCCCCGCCGCTCACGACGGTCACGGCCACGCGGATGTCGTCGAACCCGGGCGACGCGACCACGAGGGTGTGCTCTCCGATCTCGAGGTCGCGGGGAATCGCGACGGCGAAGCGCACCTCGCCCGACGCGTCGGCCGCGGGGATGCCGTTGACGACGATCGGATCGCTGTAGAGCGTGGCGCCGATCCGCTGCTGGGGCTCGAGGCCCGAGACCCGTACGGGCAGCGATCCGCCCTGGGCGACGCGACCGTCCCCGATGTCGACCGTCGCCCACGCGTCGGGCTCCCCGGGCTCCCCGGGCTCCCCGGGCTCGCCAGGACCGCCGGGCTCGCCGGGCGTGGTCACCGAATCGGAGAGGTGGATCACACCCCACCGCGAGGTGGTCTGGTAGCCGGTGCCGGTCGGCTCGGCCCACGTGTGCACGGCGAAGCGCGAGCCGCCGCGGGCGTCGTTGACCTGCGCGTCGAACCCCTGGAAGGTTCCGGCGCCGCCGAGCGGCACGTCGCTCTGCCCGCCCGACTGACCGACGAGGTCGATCGCCGCCTCGACGATGTAGCCGTCGGCCGTGCGCGCGGTCGCGCTCTCCAGCAGCCGTGAGCGCTGGAGGGCCTCGTTGCCGGTGCCGAAGGTGACGTCGCCGTCGACGGTGATGCGGATCTGCGTGTCGTTGGGTCCGTAGGCGCCGCTCTTGGTGTTGCCGAGGTCGAGGAAGATCTCGACGCCGTCGCGGTTCCAGGGATCGCTGTTCGTTGTGTCGATCTCGGGATCGACGACCTCGAACAGCGTGTAGAGGACGTTGTCGCGCCAGAGCGTGCGGACCGTCGCCGTGGCGCCGCTCGCGTCGCCCTCGACGCGCTTGGCGGTCTCGATCCGCGGGGCAGCCGCCCACGCGTCGTCGACGACCGCGTCGACGGTGAGCCCCTCGGCGCGCGGGACCTCGAGGTACGACAGCTCCTCGTAGAACGTCAGCTGACCGGTCGCGCCCGCCGAGTTCCAGGCGCCGGAGAGTCCGTCTGCGCCGAAGACACGGACGTCGAACGCGGCCGTCGCGCCCACGCTCGGGGCCTCGTGCGGCAGCTGGATGACGGAGTAGAACGCGCCGTCGACCTCGACCGTCCGGCCCGTGAGATCACCATCGGTTCCGAAGACGGACTGCTCGTTCCGATACGTGAACTCGATCCGTTCCGGACGCGTGCTCGAGCGGACGAGCACCGTGAGATGGTCGTCGCTCCAGCGCGTCTGGAAGCCGCCGGCGTCGCCGGTGAGCGGGTGTTCCGGCAGATTGCGCCACTCGGCAGCATCGACGATCGCACCGTCGAGGTCGACGTCGCCGCGGAACACATCGGCGGTCGTCAGGAGCGGCGGCAGGCCGTCGTCCTGGCCGATCGCACCGAAGAACGCCGACTTCGCGCTCAGGTCGCCCGCGAACAGCAGGGGCGCCTGCTCCGAGCGCCACGAGCGGGCGTCGGTCAGCCCCCACACGGTGACCGAGTAGAGACCTTCGGATGCCGGGGCCGCGGCGTGGTACCCGCGGAACACGTCGAACGCGTCGCGGTAGTAGTACCCCTGGCGCGCGAGGTTCGCGGTGGTCGCCGGGTTGACCGTGACGTCGAGCTCGGTGACCGCCTGCATGAGCCCGAGCCCGGCGAAGCGGTCGAGCGTGCTCGCGAGAGCGCTGACGGGCGTGTTGATCGAGACGTGGAACTGGTGGCCCACCCCGTCGAGCGGCGTGCCCGCGTCCAGCATCCGGCCGACGAGGGCCTCGTATTGCGAGCCCTTGGCGTCCTGCTCGGTGTTGTAGTCGTTGATGAACAGTTTCACGGGGCGGTCGGTGCCCGGCGCCGCGTAGTCGTCGTTGAACGCCTGGTCGGCGAGCCGGAAGGCGAGGTGGATGAACTCCTCACCGAGGACGTCGTGCCACCGGCTGGTCCGCAGCCCGTCGGGCGTCGCCTGGTCGGAGATGACCTCGTTGACGACGTCCCACGCGACGAGCGGGTTGGTCTCGGACCCGAACAGGCCGTAGTCGTCGGCGATCGACCGTGCGACGTTGTCGATGTGCGTCGCGAGCCGGTCGCGCAGCAGCTGCTTGTCGGCCTCGGAGTCGGTGAGCTCACGCCCTGATGCATCCTGGAAGAACCAGTCGGGGGTCTGCGCGTGCCACAGCAGCACGTGCCCGTAGAGTCGTAGGTCGTTCGCCGCCGCATAGTCGAGCAGGGCCGTGGCCTGCGGGTGGCGCTGGAACTGCTGCTGGTCGTCGTACCAGGCCTCGACCTTCATGTGGTTCTCGGGCGTGATCTGGTCGAAGTGGTGCCGCAGCAGGTCGGATGCCGCCCCGCTGGTCTCGCGCTGGTCGACCGCGACGCCGACCGGGAAGTCGGTCGTGTCCCTCAGCGGAGTGAGATCGAGGTCGCCCTCTCCCGCCTCGGGCACCGCGACCGTGACCTGGTCGACGAGGAACGGCGAGGTGTTGCCCGAGTTGTAGCGCGCCTCGATGTAGAGCTCGGCTGCGAGGTCGTACTCGGGGATGGTGATGGCGCCGGTCACGGTCGTCCACCCGGTCGGCGATACGCTCTCGGCCTGCAGGAGGTTGGTGTAGGCGACCGCGCCGCCGTCGTCGGTGCGCATCGAGACGGTCAGGCCCTGGCCCGGGTCTGCTCCGGGAGCGAAGCGCAGTGCCGCGGAGAAGGCGTAGGTCTGTCCCGCGAGCAGGGTGTCGGTGACATCCAGGAGGATGCCGTCGCCCTCGTGCGTCCGGTCCGTGACGAGCGCCGCGTGCGACGACTCGTCGGCTCCGTCCGGCACGACGTCGACGGTCGGGCCGGCGCCGCTCGACCCGGCCCGAGGCTGCCACGCGCCGAGGGCGCCGTCGTCGAACGTGCTCTCGATCAGCACGGTGCCGGGGGTCTGGGGTCCGCCGCCCGGATCTGTGCCCGAATCGCCGTCCGTGGTGATCGTGACATCGTCCACGAGGTAGGTGTAGGGCGCGGCGTCCGCGATGTCGGCGGTGCCGAGGTAGATCCCGACGGCCTCCGCGGTCGCGGGCGACGTCCACGTGCCGGTGACCGTCGTCCAGTCGTCGGCGGAGATGGTCGTGTCGCCGATCCACGTGTACCCCGGGACGCCGACCCAGCGCGCTCGGGTGTCGGGCGTACCGGGCGCGAGCCGTACGCGTGCGCTGACGGTGTACGTCGTCTCGGGTTCGAGGAATCCCGGCGCCGTCTGGATGCCGACGTAGTCGGCGTCGCGGCCCTGCACGACGAGGGCGCCGTCGGCGTAGTCGAGGGTCGAGCCGTCACCCCCGCTCTGCGTCAGCCCGTCGCCGAGCGAAGGGTTCGAGAAATCGTTGGCGATGACGGGGGCGGCGGCGGTGGGGGCCGCAGCGGCTCCCGTCGCGGCGAGCAGCGGTGCGGCGAGGGCCGCGGTCGCCGCGACTGCCAGTATTCGGGGTCGACGAATTCGCATGGTTCGAGCGCTCCTTTGCGCAGACCGGGGGAACGGATTGTCGACTACTCAAACATATCCGCCGCGTTCCGCCAGCCTTTTCGAAACCCCCCCCGGTGATCAGGAGCTCGCAGCCTCTTTCGCAGCGGCTTTCGTCGCACGCTTGTACTCGCGCACCTTCGTCAGCGACTCGGGAGAGACGATGTCGGCCACGGAACGGTATGAGCCCTCGTCGCCGTAGGAGCCGGCGGCCTCACGCCATCCGGCGCCGGTGAAGCCGTACTGCTTGCCCAACAGTGCGAGAAAGATCTTCGCCTTCTGCTCGCCGAACCCGGGCAATGCCTTGAGCCGTTTCAGCACCGTCGCTCCGTCAGGATCACCCGACGTCCAGATCGCCGATGCATCGCCGCCCCAGTCGTCCACGATCGTCTGACAGAGGGTCTGGACGCGGCTCGCCATCGATCCCGGGAACCGGTGCACGGCCGGCGTCTGCCGGAAGATCTCGACGAACTCCTCGGGGTCGTAGTCCGCGATCGCCGCCGCGTCGACAGAGCCGGCCCGCTCGCGGATCTTCAACGGCCCGGTGAACGCCGTCTCCATGGCGATCTGCTGGTCGAGCAGCATCCCGATCAGCAGGGCGAGCGGATTCTCGGTCAGCAGCTGATCGGCGGCGTCGTCGTCGGTGATGTGCAGGCTCATGCTCCCCATGTTCTCATCGGCCCGCGTTCTCATCCGCGAGCGGCAGGATGGAGGGATGACGGATCTCGTGACGCACGCCCACGACACCCGCGTCGTCGTGGTCGGCGGCGGTATCGCGGGAGCCGTGGCGGCTCTCGAATGCGCGCGACTCGGCCTGCGAGTGACGCTGATCGAGGCCGGCCCGCACCTGGGCGGCTCGCTCGACCGTGCGACGCTGGGCGACCTGACCGTGGATGCCGCGGCCGACGGCGTGCCGGCCTCGGCGCAGACCCTCGCGAAGCTCATCGACGAGGTCGGTTTGACCGACGAGCTCGAGACCGCTCGCGATGACGAGCTGTGGCTCGGTGCCGGTCCGCACGGACCCGCCCCTGCGCCGGCCGAGACGGTGCTCGGGATCCCGGCGAACCCCTGGGCGGAGGACGTCCGACGCCACATCGAGATGCGCGGCGCGTGGCGTGCCTATCTCGACCGCGTGCGGCCGCCGCTGACGGTGGGTCGGCGACGCAGCCTCGGCGAACTCGTGTCGTCGCGGATGGGCGAGCGCGTGCGCGACCGGCTGGTGGCGCCGTACGTGCTGGCCGTGCACGGCGTCGCCCCGGAGTTCATCGACGTCGACGTCGCCGCCCCGTCGCTGAACCCGGCGCTCACGCGAACCGGCTCGCTCAGCGGCGCGGTCGCACAGACCGTGCGTCCCGGCTCGCCGCAGCGGCGGGCTCCGCGCGGGGGACTGTTCCGGCTGGTCGATGCGCTCGAGGCCCGCTTGCGCGATTTCGACGTCGACATCCGTACGGACGCCGCCGTCAGCCAGATCCGACGCGATGGTGACACGTGGCTCGTGAGCGCGGACGACGCCGACGAGCAGGTGCCGGCCGATCTCCTCGTCGTCGCGGCGGACGAAGACACCGCCCGTCGGCTGCTCGCCCCGCACGTCGAGCTTCCTGCGAGCGCCGAGCCCCGCCCGCGACCGCTCGATGTCGTGCTGGTGCGCCTCGCGGGACTCGACGTACCCGAGCGCGGGTCGCTCGTGATCGGGCCGGGCCCCGAGCCGGTCACCGTGCGTCACATCTCGCGGACGTGGCCGTGGATCGGCGAGGCGCTGGCCGAGGACGAGCACATCCTGCGGGTGACGCTGCCGCACACCGACGCGTCCGATGCGGATGCCGTAGAGACCGCGCGCGCCGCGGCGTCCGATCTGTGCGGCGCGGTCATCCCGCCGGGAGCCGTTCGCGCCTCGGCGCGCATCACGTACTCCCGCGCGGCCCCCGCGTCGCTCCTGGGACACGCCGAAGCAGTCGAGGGCATCCGCGCGCGGACGCGCACGCTTCCGGGGCTCGCGGTCGTCGGCGGGTGGCTCTCGGGAAACAGTCTCGAGCGAGTCGCCGCCGACGCCGTCGTCGAGGCGGATGCCGCGCGGCACGCGGTGCTGTGGCACGGGGTCGATCCGGCATGATAGTCGGCTCCGCCGCGTTACGGGAGTGGATACCTGAGGCGGCATACGGCGATAGCCTGAGACAACGCAGCAACGTCGAACGTGAGGAGACCCCATGAGGGGCAAGATTGGCATCGCCGTCGGACTCGCCGCGGGCTACGTGCTCGGGGCACGCGCCGGGCGTCAGCGCTACGAGCAGATCAAAGAGAAGGCCCAGCAGATCTGGGAGCTCGACCCCGTGCAGAAGCAGGTGGGAAAGGTCACCGAGCTCGGCAAGTCTGCCGCCCTCGCGGTGCCCAGTGTCGTCTGGGACAGTGCGAAGAAGGTCGTCAAGGCCGCCGGCAAGAGCGGAACCCCCGGCGAGAAGCTCGACGCGGCCGTCGCGGAGGGCGAGAAGGCCGCCGGCGACGTGCGCAAGGCCGCCGAGCGCGATGCGCGCAAGGTCGCCGACGCGAGCGCCGTGGCGGACAGCTGAGATGAGCACGCCCCGCGGATTCCGCGACCGCGCCGACGACAGCCTGTTCACCCTGATCGGTGAGATCCCCGAGCTCGTCCGCAACCTCGTCGTCGCCGAGATCGACTCGGCGAAGGCATGGGCCAAGAAGACGGGCAAGGACGCCGGCATCGGCGGCGTCTGGTTCATCGTCGCCCTGTTCTTCCTGTTCTGGACGATTCCGGCGATCGGCGCCTTCGCGATCATCGGGCTGTCGTCGTGGCTGCCCGCGTGGGCCGCGTCGCTCATCGTGATCGGTATCCTCCTCGTGATCGCCGCCGTGTTCGCGGTGCTGGGCCTCCTTCGCTTCAAGAAGCTGAGCTCGCGCCAGAACCCCGCCCAGGCGATCTCCACCGACGCCAAGATCGTGAAGGAAGTGGCCGATGAGTTCTGAGCTCCCCGACACCGCCGTGCCGCTGGGCATCAACGACCCGGTCGAGAAGGCACGCGCCGAGCTGAAGGCCGCGCTCGCCGCGATCGAGCACAAGGCGAACCTCCCCAAGCGCGCCGTCATCGCGACCGATCGCGCCAGCCGAGAGGCCCGCGCCTATGCCGAGCGCAACCCGGCGGGCGCCGCCGCAGCAGCGGTGGGCGTCGCGGTCGCGGTGGGCGCCGTCGTCTGGGGCGTCGCCCGACTCATTGCGCGCTGATCGGGCGGCGTGATCCGTTCTCGGCCAACCGAGTCCGGATCGATACCTCCTGCCGCCGTCCCGCGTCCGTTGCGGAGTATGCTCGGAAACGAGGCAGCGGCGATGGAGCGAATGCTGCCGATGTTGCGCATCCGGGCCTGCACCGCCCGGACAAGGAACGTGCGTCGGCCGCTCTTCCGGGGGTGGTCGCGCCTCACGAGAGCCACCATATGCATGTCGAGCCCGGCCACGCAGAGCCGCAGAAGCCCCTTCGGGGGTGGCGCGTGCTCGTGCCGCGCGGGGGTCCCTGGGGTGACCAGGTAGCCGCTCTCCTCCGCTCGCACGGAGCCACGCCGGTCATCGCCCCGCTCATCAACTTCGCGCCCACGACGGACGTGGCCGACCTCGAAGGGGCACTCGCCGAACTCGCGGCCGGCGCCTTCGACTGGATCACGCTGACGAGCGCGACCACCGTCGACGTCCTGTACGCCTATCGCGCCGAGATCCCGGCGCAGACGCGCGTTGCGGCCGTCGGCGAGACCACGGCCGCTGCGCTGACAGCCGTGGGTTACCGCGTCGACCTGGTCCCCGATGAGGACGACTCGGCCGCGGGCCTGGCCGAGCAGATCCTCGCGATCGAGGCCGAGCCGACGCGTGTCCTCGCGCTGCGCAGTGAAGTCGCCAAGCCCGTGCTGACCCGCATGCTCGTCGAGGCAGGTCACGACGTCCGCAGCGTCGTCGCCTACCGGACGGTGGGTGTGCCGGTGACCGACCGCATCGCCGCCGATGTCGCGAGTGGCCGCATCAACGCGGTGCTCGTGACCAGCGGGTCGGTCGCCGAGCAGGTCAGCGAGCAGTTCCCCGAGCTCCCCGCATCGACTCTGATCGCGGCGATCGGTCCCCGGACGGCGCGCGACGCGCGCAAGCTCGGTCTCAGCGTCGATGTGGTCGCCGCCGAGACGACCATCTCTTCGCTCATCGACGCGATCTCCCGCCAGCCGGCACCGGCATCCGACGCCCCTGCCCCATGACGTGAGCGCGGCCGCGATCGTTGCCGGTCTGTGAGCATTCCCTGAGCGTCCGACTGGCAGACTGGACCCATGGTGACCCTCCTGCTCGACTCCGCGCAGCTCGAGATCGTGCTGTCCGCGACCGAGCGCGCAGCGGCATTCCGCCAGCGGAATGTCCTGGTGTCACGCGAGAACATCGCGCGGGTGCAGCTGACGGATGACGCGTGGTCGTGGCTGCGCGGCGTTCCCCGCCCGGGTCTGTTCGTGCCCGCGGTGATCGCAGCAGGTTCGTTCGAATCGGCGGGTGGCACTGACTTCGTGCTCGTGCGGCGTCGCCGTCCGTCGGTCGTCGTCGATCTCGAGGGCGACGACGAGTTCCAGCGCCTGATCCTGACGACGCGGCACGGGGTCGCGCTCGTGCGGGCGCTGCGCCTCGACGTCGAGGACGAGCCCGCCGATGTCGCCGATCTGGTCGATCAGGCGACGTCGCGCCGCCACGACACCGCGTAGCCGATCACGGCGAACACGACGACGTAGGCCGCGAGCACGAGGCCGCCCGCCCACCAGTCCAGCGACTGGCTCGCACCGCCGCCCATCGCCGCGTAGATGCTGTCGCCCGCGAGCGCATCCGATGCGGCGCCCGGAAGGAAACGCACGACGTCGGCGAGCCCCTCGACCATGCTCGCGCCCACGCGGGCGATCGGCTCTACGAACTGGGTGAACGCGAGGATGCCGACGACGGCGGCGATCTGATTACGGATCAGGGTGCCGAGGGCGATGCCGAGGAGTACCCAGAGGACGAGGGCGAGCAGCATCCGCCCGAGGAAGGCCCACGTCTCGGGACGCGCGAGCTGCGGGTCGACGCCGAACAGCGCCAGCATCCCGCCCCCCGCCGCGACCGTCGAGCCGACGGCTGCGACACCGAAGACAAGACCCATGACGACGCCCGCGAGCATCTTCGCCGACAACGCGATGCCGCGACGGGGTGTTGCGAGGAAGGTCGGCGTCAGCGTCTTGTGGCGGTACTCGCCGGTCACGAGCAGTGACCCCACGACGAGCGGGAACACGTATCCCATGGCGGTCGCGAGCCCGTAGATGAGGCTCGGGAGCCGGTCACCGAGACCCGTCGGCAGCGACGTGGTGCCGGGGAGCGAGCCGTTCTCACCCGCTGCGAAGACGGCGGCCATGCCGCCGGCCGTTCCGCCGATGTACAGGACGAGGACGATGAGGAGCACCCACCAGACCGAGGTGGAGAACTGCTTGCTGAGTTCCGAGCGCGTCGCGTTCACGAGGTTCATCGCTTCTCCTCGCCGTTCTCGGCAGACGGGTGGACGCGGGTGCCGCTGACGAGCTCGAGGAAGACCTCTTCGAAAGCCGGGCCCTTCCGCTGCAGCGCGGTGAGAGCGATGCCGGCGTCGGCGGCGATGCGTCCGACGGTCGGGGCGTCGGCGCCGCGCACGGCGAGGCCGGTGCGACGTTCATCGCTCTCGAAGCCCGCGGCCGCGATGGCACGCCGTAGCGCTTCACGATCGTCGGCGTCGACGACGGTAGCGATCTCGTCCTGCGGCACGACGTTCTCGATCCCGCCCTGATAGACGAGGTGGCCGCGGGTGATGATCATGAGCGAATCGACCGACTGCTGCACCTCGGCGAGCAGGTGCGACGAGACCAGAACGGTGCGCCCCTCCGCAGCGAGGTCGCGGAGGAACCGGCGGATCCAGCGGATGCCTTCGGGGTCGAGGCCGTTCGTCGGCTCGTCGAGGACCAGGACGCCGGGGTCGCCGAGCAGCGCGTAGGCGAGCCCGAGGCGCTGCCGCATCCCGAGTGAGAACCCGCCGACCTTGCGCCCGGCGACATCGCCGAGCCCGACGATGCCGAGGGCGTCGTCGACACGAGAGGCAGCGATGCCCGCCGCATGGGCGTAGACCCGCAAGTGCGCCGCGGCCGACCTGCCGGGGTGGAAGCTCGATGACTCGAGGACGGCGCCGACCGTCTGAAGCGGATGCTTCAGGTCGCGGTAGCGCCGGCCGCCGATCGTGGCCGACCCCGACGTGGGGGCGATGAGCCCCAGAAGCATCCGCAGCGTCGTGGTCTTGCCCGCGCCGTTGGGGCCGAGGAAGCCGGTGACCGCCCCCGGCTCGACCCGTGCCGTCAGACCGTCGACGGCCGCGACGGGGCCGAAACGTTTGGCCACGTCGGTGAACTCCAGCACCTGTCCGTCCGCCATCGCGCCCCCTCTCGCCGGGTGGTTCGGGTCCCATCCTGCCCGACACGCCGCGTTCACCGCGAACTCCGGGCGGTAGCGTGGCGAGGGTGACCGACGCCGCTGCATCCGATTCGCGTGTCCGGGCCCGTGTCGATCGTGCGCTCGGACACCTCACGCTCGACCGGCCGCGAGCCATCAACGCACTGGACCTCGGCATGATCCGGAGTCTCGCCGCGGCGCTCGACGCATGGGAGCACGACCCCGGTGTCGACGCCGTTCTGCTCGACGGCGCGGGGGAGCGCGGGCTGTGCGCCGGGGGCGACGTCCGGGGCCTGTACGACCAGATCGTCGCCGGTGATGTGGCCGAGACCGCGCACTTCTTCCGGGCCGAGTACGCACTCAACGCACGCATCGCCGCGTACCCGAAGCCTGTCGTCGTGTTCGCCGACGGCGTCACGATGGGCGGCGGCATCGGGCTCGCCGGGCATGCGGCGGTGCGCGTGGTGACCGAACGATCGCGTCTCGCGATGCCCGAGGTCCGCATCGGCTTCACCCCCGACGTCGGGGGCAGCCTGCTGCTCGCGCGAGCGCCGGGGCACGTGGGGGAATACCTCGCGCTGACGGGCGAGTCGATGGATGCCGCCGACGCGATCTACGCCGGCTTCGCCGACCACCTCGTTCCGTCGGAGCGGCTCGACGACCTGCGCGACGCCCTCGTCAGCCGAGCCGATCCGCAGACGGCGACCGAGCTCGTCCTGCTGTTCGACGAGACCGCGGGGCCCGCCCGCCTGGAGGCCGCGCGGCCCTGGATCGACGCCGCCTTCGCCGCGGATTCGGTCGTCGAGATCATCGGGCGGCTGCGCGAGCGCGACGAGTCGGACGCCCGAGCTGCAGCCGATCTGCTCGACACCCTCCCCCCGACTGCGCTCGCCGTCACCCTCGCGGCCGTCCGTCAGGCCCGCGCCCGGAACGAGCTCCGAGCGGTGCTGGCCCAGGAGTACGCCCTGGTGCTGTGGTTCGCCCAGACGCAACCCGACCTCGTCGAGGGCATTCGCGCGCGACTCGTCGATAAGGACGGGTCGCCGTCATGGTCGCCGGCATCCCGCGACGATCTCGATCCCGAGATCGTGACGCAGGCATTCGCCTTCGAGCCCGTGCCCGCCCTATGGACTGACTGAGTTCCGTCGGGCTCCCGGACTGCGCCCGGCCACGAGGTAATAGTCTCGGGATGCTGTGCGTCCGCGCCGTCCCGGGGCCGCGACGCACGAGGGAGGGTTCTTCGTGTTCGACAGTCCGCTGTCCGCCTCGGCGTACGACGTGCTCGGGGTCGCGCCCGACGTCGACGACGAGGAACTGCGCCGCGCTTACCGCCTGCGGCTTCGGCAGACCCATCCCGACACCGGTGGCGACGCCGTCGCGTTCGTGCAGGTGCAGCGCGCCTGGGATCTCGTCGGAACGGCCACCGCCCGCGCCGCCTACGACCGGGGGCACGGTTTCACCGCCGCCCCGGACTTCTCACCCGGGGCCTCGACGTGGCGGCCGCCGCAGCGTCCCGCCGACACGCGCCCGCGGGCTCGTTCCTTCGGCCAACCCGGCGGCTGGCGCCGCGAGCGCTACCTGACCCTCATCCGCGAGTGGGTCGGACGCGGAGCGCCGCTCGACGACCCGTACGACCCTGCCCTCGTGCGCACCGCGCCGCACGAGATCAGACGGCTGCTGGCCGATGCGCTCGCCGAGGAGGCGACCGCCCGCGTCGTCGCCGACCTCGGCATGGGCTACACGGTCTGGCACGACGTCGCCGCCGATCCGCGCGACCCCGACGTGAAGCTCGACCACGTCGTGCTCGGGCCCTCGGGCCTTTACGCCGTGCTGTCGGAGGACTTCGGCGCGCCCGTGCGCACCCGCCGGGGCGAGTTGATCGGCGAGGGGGTCGACTCCCCGATCGCGACGCTCGTGCACCGGGCGCGTGCGCTCAGCCGCGCTGCCCGGGTGAAGTTCAGCGGCGTCATCGTGGTGCTCCCCGACGACGACGTCGTGCAGGCCATCGAGGAGCTCGGCCGCGTGCGCGGGCTCGCGGTCGCGGTTGTCGGCCGCTCCGCGCTCGCCACGGTGCTGCGCCGGGGGGTCGCCGGTGCGCGTGAGATCGGCGGCAACGAGCTCTTCGACGTGCGCACCCGGCTGCAGCAGACGGTGCGGTTCGTGTGACGTCCCGAGCAGCCGTGCGAGCGGCCTACGACACGGTCGCGGCCGACTACGCGGCTCTGCTGCCCGATGCTTCGTTCGAATCCCCGGAAGACGTCGCCCTGATCGATCGGTTCCTCGACCTGCTCCCGAGCGGCGCCCGTGTGCTCGACGCCGGATGCGGGGCGGGGCGGATGCTGCACCTGATGCGCGAGCGCCGGCCGGACCTGCGCCTCGTCGGCCTCGACCTCTCGCCGCAGATGATCGGGCTGGCGCGCGCGGGCTGTCCGTTCGCCGATCTCGCCGTGGGCGACCTGGCGGACGTGCCGTTGCCCGACGGATCCGTGGCCGGCGTGCTCGCCTGGTACTCCGTGATCCATGACGGCACGGACGAGCTCGACCTCATCGCCGACGAGTTCGCCCGGGTCTCGACGGCGGGCGGCCTCGTGCTGCTGGGTTTCCAGAGTGGCCGCGGCACGCGTCGGATCGACCGGGCGTACGGTCACGACGTCTCGCTCGATGCGGTTCTGCACGACCCCCGCGAGGTCGCGGCAGCCTTCGCGGCTCGCGGATTCGCCGTGCTCGACCAGCGCGAGCGGCTCGCGCGGGGTGGTGAACCGCACCCACAGGGGTTCGTGCTGGCGCGACGCGAGGTCAGCCTGCTAGGCCCCACAGCTGCAGCGGGTGGCTGAGGCGCCACCAGATGTCGGGATCGGGGATGTCCGAGGTCAGACGCAGGGCCGTCGTCGCTGATCCGAGGGGGCCGGTGAGGGTGAGCTCGCCCGCCTGGTCGTCCGCGTCGCGGGCGTCTCCGAGGTCGACGCTCGCGGCCGCCTGAGCGGACTGCGTGTTCCAGAGGGCGACACGGATGTCGGCTTCGGTGACGATCTCGGCGGTCGCTCCCCACGGAGTCGTCGCGGTGCCGGCGACGGTTCCCGCGGGGAGGACCGGTGACGCCGAGATCTCGGCGATCGTGCGATCGAGCAGCGCGGCCGTCGCCGAGTGGCGGGTTTCGTCGTCGGGCTGGTCGAGGGCGGTCGCGAACACGCGCACGTTGACACCGTCGAGGTCGGTGTCCTTCGCCGCGACGAGGTTGTAGGAGCCGTACAGGCTGCCCGTCTTGACCCCGACGACGGCGGGGTCGGCGAGCAGGGCGTTCGTGTTCTCGACGAACCCGGCACCCGGCAGCTCGACGGAGCGCTGGGCCACGATTCCCGAGATGACGGGGTTCGACATCGCGCTCTCGGCCAGGGCGATGACCGATGCCGGTGCCGCCGTGTTGCCGGGATCGATTCCGCTCGAATCGACGACGGTGACGCCGCCGAGGTCGTGCGCCCGCAACCAGGCGTTCGCCGCCTCGACGTAGGCGTCCTCGTCGGGCCAGAGATCGAACACGAGGCGGTCGGCGTAGTTGTTCGCCGAGCCGATCAGCACGCCCTGCAGCAGCTGGTACTGGGTCAGCACCCCGCCGACGGGAACGTCCAGAGCCGACTGGTCGTCGGCGATGTACGCGCGGTACTCCCGACGGTCGGCGGCGGTGAAAGCGAACTCGGGGCCTTGTTCGCCGTCGGCGAGCGGCATCCGGTCGAGCACGACGAGGGCGGTCACGAGCTTGGTGATGCTCGCGATCGACTCCGGCTCGCCCGACGACGCCGACACGGCGGCGAATCCGCCGACGGCCGTCGCCCCGGCGCCCTCGGCGGGCCACGCGGGCTGGGCGATGGCGGCGGCGGGAGCCGCGACGGCGGCGGGCAGGATCTCGGGCGCGACGGCATCCAACGGCCACATCAGCGTCGCCCCGGTGTACCCGCCTGCGACGAGCACGGCCACACCGAGCGTCGTGAGCACGGCCGGCGCCGCCGACCGGCGCGGCCGCTCGGTGAGCAGTTCGGCGTGCGCGAGCGTGTACGGACCGGCCGAGGCAGCTGCTTCGCGGTGCCCGTTCGCGCCGGTGACCGCGTCGTCGTCGACCCACGCGAGGGCGACGCGCGAGTCGGGAGATGTCACCCGCCCAACGTACAACGCGCGTGCGCCGATATACTTCATCGACAACCACGGGAGTCCGGTGAGCCGGGCTGAGAGGAAGCGATCCACGCTTCGACCGTCGAACCTGATCCGGATCATGCCGGCGCAGGGAGGAGAGAGAAATGCACGCTGCTGCGTCCACCACCGAGCCCACCGATCGTCGTCCCGGGCACGCGCCCGGCCGCTTCCGCTGGCGCGTCGTCGACATCGTCGTCGCGAGCGTCATCGGTGTCGCCTGCGCCGCGGTGTTCCTCCTGTGGAACGTCGCATATCAGGGGCCGTCGGCCGCATTGACGCCGCTGCTCCCGGGCCTGCAGGGCCTGCTCGCGGGGCCCTGGCTCATCGCCGGCGTGCTCGGCGGCCTCATCATCCGCAAGCCCGGCGCGGCGTTGTACACCGAACTGCTGGCGGCCGTGATCTCGGCGCTCGTCGGCAATCAGTGGGGACCCCTGACGATCGTGTCCGGCCTCGTGCAGGGATTCGGCGCCGAACTGATCTTCCTGGTCTTCCTCTACGCGGCGTGGCGTCTGCCGGTCGCCCTCCTCGCGGGCGCGGGCGCGGGACTTGCCGGTGGCATCAACGACCGCATCCTCTGGTACCCGGGCGCCGACACGCTCTTCACGTCGGTCTACATCGCCTCGACGACGCTGTCGGGCGCGGTGATCGCAGGTCTCGGCGGCTGGCTCATCACACGTGCCCTGGCACGCACCGGGGCGCTCAGCCGGTTCGCGGCCGGGCGCGAAGCCACCGCCCGCGTCTGACGGTGGGTGACGCCGGCGCGGCGCGGCCCGCGACCCTGGAGGCCCGCGGGTGGGGGTGGCGCTACGCCACCCGACGCGCGTGGGCCGCGAGCGAGACCTCCTTCACGATCGAGGCCGGTGAACGGGTGCTCCTGCTCGGGGCGTCGGGGTCGGGCAAGTCGACGCTGCTGCAGGGGCTCGCAGGGGTCCTCGGAGGGGCGGACGAGGGTGAGCAGGAAGGATCGCTCCTCGTCGACGGTCGGTCGGCTGCCGAGGCGCGCGGTCGCGTCGGACTGGTCCTCCAAGACCCCGACAGTCAGACGATCCTCGCGCGGGTGGGCGATGACGCGGCCTTCGGATGCGAGAACCTGGGGGTGGCGCGCGAGGAGATCTGGTCTCGGGTACGGGCTGCCCTGGATGCCGTGGGCCTCGACGTCCCTCTCGATCGCTCGACCGCGGCCCTGTCGGGCGGGCAGAAGCAGCGCCTCGCGCTCGCCGGCGTCGTCGCGATGCGGCCGGGCGCCGTGCTGCTCGACGAGCCCACGGCCAACCTCGATCCGGCCGGCGTGATCGAGGTGCGCGATGCCGTCGCGCGGGTGCTCGATGCCACGGGAGCCACGCTCGTCGTGATCGAGCACCGGATCGATGCCTGGCTCCCGCTCGTCGACCGCGTGATCGTGCTGGCGCCCGGCGGCGGGGTCGTCGCGGACGGCGACCCGCGGACGGTGCTCACCGAACGCGGCGCCGAGCTCGCGTCGGCGGGCGTATGGGTGCCCGGCATCCGGCCGTCCTCGCCGCCGCGCCCGGTGGCCTCGCCGGGTGACGTCCTACTGTCGGCCGAACGTCTCGTCGTCGGGCGTGCACCGGGCTCGCCGGCCGCCGGGCCGCTCGACCTCGACGTGCGTGCCGGCGAAGCGCTCGGCATCGTGGGGCCCAATGGTGTCGGCAAATCGACGCTCGGGCTCACGCTCGCCGGGCTGCTGCCGGCGCAGGGTGGGATCGTCCGTACTGCTGACGACGTGGCGGCGGGCGCCGCGCTCGTCCGCGGACGGCGACGGGAGCGGGCGGACCCCGCGGCATGGAGCTCGACGGCATTGCTGACGCGGATCGGAACCGTCCTGCAGGAGCCCGAGCACCAGATCCTCCGCTCCACGGTGCGCGACGAGCTCGAGGTCGGGCCGCGGGCCCTGGGCATCGAGGCGGGGGAGGTCGCGGCACGCGTCGACGAGCTGCTCGAGCGGCTGAGGCTCGCCCCGCTCGCGGGGGCCAATCCCTACACGCTCTCCGGCGGCGAGAAGCGCCGTTTGACCGTGGCCGCGATGCTGGCGGCGCGGCCACGCATCGTGGTCCTCGACGAGCCGACCTACGGGCAGGATGCCCGAACCTGGTCGGAGCTGGTCGCGATCATCGCCGCCCTCCGCGACGGTGTCGACGATCGCGGGCCCCTCGGAGTCATCACGATCACGCACGACGACGCCGTGCTCGATGCGCTCGCGGCCCGGCGATTCGCGCTCACCGCTCCGACGGGGGTGCCGGCATGACCGCGGCGGCGGTGACCCGAGACGCGCCGCGCGGCGTCGCGGCGCTCAACCCCGTGGCGAAGTTGCTGGCGGCGCTTCTCATCGCGATGCCGCTCGTGATCACGATCGACCCCGTGTCCGCCGGCGTCGCGCTGCTCCTGGAGCTGCCGCTGCTGCTCGCCTCGGGGGTCGGCTGGCGCCGGTTCTGGGTGCGGACGCTTCCGTTGTGGATCGCCGCCCCCGCGGCCGCGGTGACGATTTCGCTCTACGGCGAGCGGAGCGGAGCCGAGGTCTTCGCTTGGGCGTTCGTCCACGTCAGCGAGGGCTCGCTCGCACTCGGCCTGGCGGCAGCTCTGCGTGTCCTCGCGATCGGTCTGCCGGCCGTCGTGCTGTTCATCACCGTGGACCCGACCGACCTCGCCGACGGATTGGCCCAGATCCTGCGGCTTCCGGCGCGGTTCGTCATCGGCGGGCTCGCGGGCATGCGGATGCTCGGGCTGCTCGCCGAGGACTGGCGTGCGCTCGCGCTCGCGCGGCGTGCCCGCGGCGTCGCCGACGACGGCCGTCTGAGTCGGACGCTCGGCATGGCCTTCGCGCTGCTCGTGCTCGCCATCCGTCGCGGCTCGGCCCTCGCGACGGCGATGGAGGCGCGGGCCTTCGGTGCCCCGGGGCGACGCACCTGGGCACGGGAGTCGCGGCTCGCGGCATCCGACGCGGCGATCATCGCGGGCGGACTCGCGATCTCGGTGACGGCGGTCGCGGTGTCGGTCGCGGTCGGCGCCTTCCACCCGATCTTCGGCCCATCCTGACGCCGGACCGCCCTGGAGTCGGGCCTCGGGCCGCGTCTCAGAGGCTGCCGACCGTCGTCTCCGCCAGGCGCCGGGCGAGCGCCTCCTCCACGACGAGCTCCGTGATCAGACCGGCCGCGAGCGCGCCGCGCAGCGCGTCGAGCTTCGTCAGGCTCGACACCGCGCACAGGCGGCGGGGGATGCGGCGGATCGCTTCGAGAGACGGACCACTCGATCGCGCGTTGAGCTCGATGCCGGTCGCCGAGCCGTCGATGCGGTAGAACACGGTCGCGCAGTCGCCGACGACGCCGTCGCGGAGGAGCGAGCGCAGGTCCTCGCCCGTGAGGTATCCGCCGGCGTACACGTGGGAGGGGACATCGGCGTGGGGGGAGCCGAGCCCGAAGACGAACACCTGAACGCGCGACTGCGCGTCGAGCACGCGCCGGATCGACCGCTCACGCCAGAGCAGCTGCTTGGTCAGCGGGTCGTCGAACAGCGCGGGCACGGGGAACTGCTGCACGTCGGTGCCGAACGCCTGCCCGAACCGCTCGAGGATCGCGCCGGAGTACGAGATGCCCGACGTCGTTTCGTTCGCTGCCCCGTTCATCTGCACGATCTGCGAGTCGTGCAGCCGCTTGGTAGGCAGGTGGCGGGCGATCGCCGAGACCGTGGCTCCCCACGCGATGCCGATGTTCGCGTCGGGATCGAGCGTCGATGACAGGACGTGGGCCGCTGTCCGGGCTGTTCTCTCGAGTCGCTCGGCGTCGTTCGTGCGCGGGGGCGTGCTGACGACGTGGACGGAGATGCCGAAGCGCTCGGACAGGCGCCGCGCGACCACCGAGTTCGCCTCGTGGGGCGAGTGCACCGTGATCTCGACGAGTCCGATGTCTCGGGCGTGCGAGAGCAGCCGCGACACGGACGAGCGCGAGAGGGCCATCTCGGCCGCGATCTGGTCCATCGTGCGGTCCTGCACGTAGTACAGCTGCGCCGCGCGCAGCGCGTCGCGTGTGCGTGCCTCGGCCTCGGCGTCCGCGCTCATCGTCATCCGTCCTGCACGTTCGTGCATCGCCGCGGCGCCGGTGCACGTTCGTGCATGACCGTTGCGCATTCGTGCGGTGGACCCCAGTGTAGATCGGGACAGCCGTGGAAAAGGATGCATGATGACCGAGTCGACGCCGACCACCCGAGCGAACATCCGAGCCCTGCGCGAGCGCCCCCATGCCGAGGTCCTCGTCATCGGCGGGGGCATCAACGGAATCGCGACGTTCCGCGACCTCGCACTCCAGGGCGTCGACGTGGCCCTCGTCGAGCGCGGAGATTACGTCAGCGGCGCCTCGTCGGCGTCGAGTCACATGATCCACGGTGGCGTCCGCTACCTCGAGAACGGCGAGTTCCGGCTCGTGAAGGAGTCGGTGACCGAACGCAACCGGCTCGTGCGCAACGCGCCCCACTTCGTCAAGCCGCTGCCGACGACGATCCCGATCCACCGCACCTTCTCCGGCATCCTCGCCGCGCCGTTCCGGCTGCTCGTCACGCACGGCCGCGGCAAGCCGCGCGAGCGCGGTGCCCTGCTGATCAAGGTCGGCCTGATCATGTACGACACGTTCTCGCGCGACGGCGGCGCGGTGCCGCGCCACCGGTTCCGCGGGCGCCGCAGCTCGCGGGCGCAGTTCCCCGACCTCGACGACCGGTTCCGCTACACCGCGACCTACTACGACGCCTCCATGCACGACCCCGAGCGCCTCGCGCTCGACGTCCTGCGCGACGGCGTGCGCGAGGAGTCGGCGCGGGCGGCGAACTACGCCCCCGTCGTCGGCGCCGACGGGGCGTCGGTCATCATCCGGGATGACGTCACGGGTGAGGAGTTCCCGTTCACGGCCGACGTCGTCGTGAACACGAGCGGGCCGTGGACCGACCTGACCAACACCGCACTCGGCACGCCCACGCGCTTCATGGGCGGCACCAAGGGGTCGCACATCGTCCTCGACAACACCTCGCTGCTCGAGGCGACCGGCGGCAACGAGATCTTCTTCGAGGCCGCCGACGGTCGTATCGTGCTCATCTACCCGCTCAAGGGCCGGGTGATGGTGGGGACGACCGACATCGACGCCGACCCGAGCCGGCCCACGGTCTGCACCGACGACGAGATCGACTACTTCTTCGATCTGATCGGCCAGGTCTTCCCCGACATCGACGTCGACCGCTCGCAGATCGTCTACACGTTCTCCGGCATCCGTCCCCTCCCGCGCCACGACGACCTCGCCCCCGGCTTCGTCTCGCGCGACTACCGCATCGAGAAGGACCGCCTCGGCGACGTCCCCGTCCTCAGTCTCGTCGGCGGCAAGTGGACGACGTTCCGCGCGCTCGCCGAGCACCTCGCCACCGACGTCATGGGCCTGCTGAAGCGACCGCGTCGTGTCGCCACGACCGACCTCGCGATCGGCGGCGGCGCCGGCTACCCGCGCAGCGTCGCTCAGCGTCGCCGCTGGATCGAGGCCCACCGCGGCGCGCACTCGGCGGAGTTCGCCGACCGCATGCTGGAGCGTTACGGCACCTACGCGCAGGAGGTGCTGGCCGCGCTCCCCGTCGCCCAGCAGGAGTTCGAGCACGCCCCCGGCTACTCGGTCGAGGAGATCGCGTTCCTCGCCGAGCGCGAAGAGGTCGTCTCCCTGATGGATCTGCTCCTGCGTCGCACCTCGATCGCCTTCGTCGGCGGCGTCTCGATGGAGACGCTCACGGAGGTCGCCGAGGCGGCCGCGCCCGTGCTCGGCTGGGATGCGGAGACCGTCCGCGCACAGATCGACGAGGCCGCGCAAGCGCTCGAGGAGGCTCACCGCATCGACGTGCGCACGTCGCACCTGGCGCCGCTCGACGCCTGAGCCCGTTTGACCCGGCGAGGCCCGACGCCGGATCACCCTCGGGCCATCCTCTCGCGCGGCGATGTCGCCCGCGGTGATTCTGCAGAAAGGTCGACGCTGACATGCACGACATCAATCTCGGGCTCTACTTCGTGTCAGAGCTCGTCGGGACGGCGATGCTGCTCCTGCTCGGCGGTGGCGTGGTCGCCAACGTCATCCTCGCCAAGTCGAAGGGCCTCGGCGGCGGGACGCTCATGATCAACTGGGGCTGGGGCCTGGCGGTGTTCGCCGGCGTGCTCGTGTCGTCGTACTCGGGCGCCCAGCTGAACCCCGCCGTGTCGATCGGCCTCCTCGTGGGCGGGAAGATCGAGTTCGCCCAGTTCCTCGTCGCCGTCGCCGCCCAGTTCGTCGGCGCCTTCCTGGGTGCCGTGCTCTGCTGGCTGGCCTACCACGACCACTTCGACGCCGAGCCCGACCCGGCCAACAAGCTCGGCGTGTTCTCGACCGGCCCCGGCATCCGTGCCTACGGCTGGAACCTCGTCACCGAGATCATCGCGACCTTCGTACTCGTGTTCGTGATCTTCGGATTCGCCGACTACGGCGACATCGAGATCGGCACCCCGGGTTCGCTCGGCCCGCTCACCGCCGTGCCCGTCGCGCTCCTCGTGGTCGGTATCGGCGCCTCGCTCGGCGGCCCCACCGGCTACGCCATCAACCCGGCCCGCGACCTCGGCCCGCGCATCGCCCACGCCGTGCTCCCGATCAAGGGCAAGGGATCGAGCGACTGGTCGTACGCGTGGGTTCCCGTCGTCGGACCCCTCATCGGCGGTACGCTCGCGGCACTCGCCGCCGGCGCCCTGCTCGGCCTCGCCTGACCCTCTTCACGAACCGCCAACGCTGACAGACAAGGACGTCACATCATGACCGACTACATCATCGCCCTCGACCAGGGCACGACCTCGAGCCGCGCGATCATCTTCGACAAGAAGGGCTCGATCATCTCCGTCGGGCAGAAGGAGCATGAGCAGATCATGCCGCGGGCGGGCTGGGTCGAGCACGACCCGATCGAGATCCGCGACAACATGCGCGAGGTCATCGGCATCGCGCTCGGCCGCGCCAACCTGACCCGCCACGACATCGCCGCGATCGGCATCACCAACCAGCGCGAGACCGCTGTCGTGTGGGACAAGAACACCGGCATCCCCGTCTACAACGCGATCGTGTGGCAGGACACCCGCACGCAGTCCATCGTCAACCGCCTGGCCGGCGACGAGGGCGTCGAGCGGTACAAGGACATCGTCGGACTGCCGCTGGCGACCTACTTCTCGGGCACCAAGATCGTCTGGATCCTCGAGAACGTCGAGGGTGCCCGCGAGAAGGCCGAGGCCGGTGACCTCATCTTCGGCACGACGGACACCTGGGTGCTGTGGAACCTCACCGGCGGCCCGTCGGGCGGCATCCACGCGACCGACGTCACGAACGCGTCGCGCACGCTCTTCATGGACCTCGAGACCCTGGAGTGGCGCGACGACATCCTCGCCGACTTCGGTGTGCCGCGCTCGATGATGCCCGAGATCCGCTCCTCCAGCGAGGTCTACGGCGAGGCGCGCGACACGTCGCTGCTGCGCGAGACGCCGGTGGCCGGCATCCTCGGCGACCAGCAGGCGGCGACGTTCGGGCAGGCGGCGTTCGACGCCGGCGAGAGCAAGAACACCTACGGCACCGGAAACTTCCTGATCTTCCAGACGGGCACTGAGATCGTGAAGTCCGAGAACGGCCTCCTCACGACGATCGGGTACAAGCTCGGCGACGGACCGACCCACTATGCGCTCGAGGGATCGATCGCCGTCACCGGCTCGCTCATCCAGTGGCTGCGCGATCAGCTCGGGATCATCTCCACGGCGCCGGAGGTCGAGCAGCTCGCGCTGTCGGTCGAGGACAACGGCGGCGTCTACTTCGTGCCCGCGTTCTCGGGCCTGTACGCGCCGTACTGGCGGCCCGACGCTCGAGGCGCGATCGTCGGCCTCACGCGCTACGCCAACCGCGGCCACCTCTCGCGCGCAGCGCTCGAGGCGACGGCCTTCCAGACGCGTGAAGTCCTGGATGCCGTCAACGCCGACTCGGGTGTCGACCTGGCCGAGCTGAAGGTCGACGGCGGCATGATCGCCAACGACACGCTCATGCAGTTCCAGGCCGACATCCTGGGGGTCCCCGTCGTCCGGCCGGTCGTCGCCGAGACGACCGCGCTGGGTGCCGCTTACGCCGCCGGCCTCGCCGTCGGGTTCTGGAGCGACCTCGACGAGCTCCGGGCCAACTGGCAGGAGGACAAGCGCTGGACCCCGAACGACGACGTCGAGGAGCGCGAGCGCCAGCTGCGGCTGTGGAAGAAGGCCGTGACGAAGTCGATGGACTGGGTCGACGACGACGTCCGCTGACGACGAAGGCCTAGCGCGCGGCCCCCGAGCTTTCCGGCCCGGGGGCCGCGTCGTGTCAGAGCGATCCCGTCAGAGGGGGAGGGCGAAGCACACCGAGCGCGGCATCGTCTCGGCGTAGGGCTCATAGACCGGGATGCGGCTGAACCCCATCGACGTGTAGAGCGCGATCGACTCGGGCTGCTGGAGTCCGGTCTGGAGGATGACCCGCTCGGCACCATCGTTGCGGGCGGCATCGAGGGCTGTCGACATGAGTCCGCGCGCGATGCCGACGCCGCGAAAGTCCGCGGTCACGATGAGGCGCTTGATCTCCCATTCGTCGCCGAGTCGGCGGAGGATGACGTGCCCCGCGGGGGTGTCTGCGGAGCCGGCCCGGGCGGCGAGGGCGATCAGGGTCGTGACGATCTCATCGGGGTGCGTCGCGAGCGCGCGGGCGCGGGCACGGCGTCGCTCGTCGGGTTCGTCGCCGTGGAATCCGTCGTAGCGCGCGCCGAGATCGTCGTCGAGCTGTCGGCGCAGGTCGCGTGCGCGCGGATCGCCGTAGGCGACGTCGACGATCCGCCAGGTCAGGTCTCGTTCCACAGCGACCGATAGTAGGCCAGACGGTCGGCGTCGGGGGCGATCCCGTAGGCGTCGATGAGCGCGTCCTCCCAGCCGGGGCCGTAGTTCCACTCGGTGCTCATCGAGGCCACCGCGATGTCGGCCCAGCGGTCGGCGACGCCGAGCGCCCCGAGGTCGACGTGGGCGAGCCAGCGTCCGTCGTCACCGACCAGGGTGTTGGGGCAGCAGGCGTCGCCGTGGCAGACCACGAGGAGGTCGGGCTCGGGTGCGTCGCGGAGAGATGCCGGCACGGCGATGCCCCGGGCCTCGGCGTTTCGCAGCCGGTGCGCGACGCTCCAGTCGTAGGGGCAGTCGGCGACCGGCAGGGCGTCGTGGAGGGCGCGGAGTCCTTCGCCGACCGCCCGCACCGCGGTCGCGGGATCGGCGAGCCACCGGGGATCGACGGCCGACCGGCCGGGGAGAGTGCGGGTGACGAGCCACTCGACGTCGCCGTCCTCGCCGGTCTCGATGACCTCGGGAACCGACGTGAACGGCGCAGCCCATCGCAGGCGCTCCGACTCGACTCGCATCGAGGTCTCGGCGTTCCGCGGGCCGACCTTGACGACACGGCCGTCGTCGGTGCCGAGCGTGATACCCCCGATGGCGTTGCGCCAGAGCGGGGTCGCGGCGGTGCCGGCGGTAAGCCGTCGCAGTCGCGCTGCGATGTCGGCGCGGACGGGCGCGTCCGGGGGCAGTAGGGTCACAGCCACATCCTGCCGCCTTCGCTCGCCGTCGAGGCCGACATCCGCCGCGCGCGAGTTGCCGTCCGCAGGTTGGTGGGGTGGTTCCGCTGCCGCGCGGCGGTGGAACGGCAGCTCAGCCTGTTCGCGGCACACGCGGTCGACGGCCTGAGCGGCGCCCGGCCTGAGCGGAGACCGGTCGGCCGGAGGCGATCCGCGGAGGTTCGGCGCCCGGGCTGGGCGTTCCGTCGTCAGGGCCGGAGCGGCTCTCGGGGTGGCTGGGGTGCGTCTGGGGCAGTTCAGCCTGTCGACGGCACCGGCGCGGCGCGCGGAGGGTGCTCGGATCGCCCGGGCGCGGAGGTCGGCCCCGGGCGTTCTAGGGTGGAGGGGCGAGTTCGAAGGAGAACACATGCAGATCGCGGGAGCCTCCGCCCTCATCACGGGCGGCGCCAGCGGGCTGGGCGCGGCCACGGCACGGCGCCTCGCTTCGGGCGGCGCGCACATCACGATCGTCGACCTGCCGGGGTCGCCCGGGCGCGAGGTCGCCGAGGCCCTGGGCGGGCGGTTCGCCCCCGCCGATGTCACCGATCCGGACGAGGTGGCCACCGCCGTCGAGACGGCGGGTAGCGCGGCGCCGCTGCGCATCGTCGTCAACTGCGCCGGGATCGCGCCGCCCGCCAAGGTGCTCGACCGTGCGGGTGCCCCGACACCGCTGGCGGACTTCGAGCGCATCGTCCGGATCAACCTCGTCGGCACCTACAACGTCGTGGCGCAGGCGTCGGCCGCGATCGCGCGGACCGAGCCGACGGAGACGGGGTCGCGTGGCGTCATCGTCAACACCGCCTCCGTCGCCGCCTTCGACGGACAGATCGGCCAACCCGCCTACGCCGCCTCGAAGGGCGGGGTGCACGCGATGACGCTGCCGATCGCGCGCGAGCTCGCGCGCTACGGCATCCGCGTCTGCACGATCGCGCCGGGGATCATGCAGACGCCCATGATGGCGGGGCTGCCGGATGCCGCGCAGCGCTCGCTGGGCGAGCAGGTTCCGTTCCCGCCGCGTCTGGGCGCGCCGGAGGAGTTCGCCGCGCTCGCCGCCCATATCGTCGACAACGACTACCTCAACGGCGAGACGATCCGTCTCGACGGCGCGATCAGAATGGCACCCCGATGAGCGACACTGCACCCGCAACCGACACTGCAACCGCAACCGACACGGTGTTGCTACGCCGCGAGGGCGCGCTCGCGCGGATCACGCTGAACCGCCCGGCATCGCTCAACGCGGTCGACGCCGACATGGCGGCCCGCTGGCGCGAGGTGGCCGCGGAGGTCGCCGCCGACACCTCGATCGGTGCCGTGATCCTGGATGCGGCGGGCCGCGCCTTCTGCGCCGGCGGCGACGTCGTGTCGATGTCGACGTCGGGCATGGGTGGCGCCGCGGTCACCGAGACGGCCCGCATCATCCACGACGGCATCGCGTCGCTGACGGGCGCGGCGGTGCCGATCGTCGCCGCGGTCCAGGGTGCGGTCGCCGGGGGAGGCCTCGGCATCATGCTGGTCGCCGACTACATCGTCGCGTCGCCGTCGGCGGTCTTCGTCAGCAAGTACGCCAACATCGGCCTCACGCCCGATCTGGGGGTCTCGACGCTGCTGCCCGCCGCGATCGGTCAGCGCCGCGCGCTGCAGCTGCTGCTCCACGACACCGCGCTCGACGCCGCGGCCGCGCTCGACTGGGGCTTGGTGGCCGAGGTGGCCGACGACCCCGCCGCCCGGGCGCAGGCCCTGGCCGACTCGTGGCTGGCGGGCGCGACGCGCGCCTTCGGACAGGCCAAACGTCTCGTCCGCGACGGCGCCGCGCGGTCGTTCGCCGAGAACCTCGACGACGAGGCGCGGACGATCGGCGCGCGCTTCGACACCGACGAGGCGCGAATGCGCATCGACGCGTTCGCCGCCGCATCCGCACGCCGTACCCGAACCGAGGAGACCTCATGACCGACGCGAAGCCCCTCGCGGGCAAGACCCTGCTGATGTCGGGCGGCAGCCGCGGCATCGGCCTGGCCATCGCGCTGCGTGCCGCGCGCGATGGTGCCAACATCGCGCTGCTCGCCAAGACGGACCAGCCGCATCCGAAGCTCGAAGGCACCGTGCACACCGCCGCCGCCGCGATCGTCGAGGCGGGCGGCCGAGCCCTGCCGATCGTCGGCGACGTGCGTGACGAGGACTCGATCACCGAGGCCGTGCTGAAGGCGCAGGGCGAGTTCGGCGGCATCGACATCGTCGTGAACAACGCCTCGGCGATCGACCTGTCGGGCACGCTCGAGCTCGGCACGAAGCGCTTCGACCTCATGCAGGCGGTCAACGTGCGGGGGACATTCCTGCTGTCGCGAGCGGCGATCCCGGCCCTGCGCGACGCCGAGAACCCGCACATCCTCTCGCTGTCTCCGCCGCTGAACCTCTCGCCGAAGTGGCTCGGCGCACACACGGGGTACACGCTCGCGAAGTACGGCATGACGATGGCGACCCTGGGGATCGCCGCGGAGTTCGCCGCCGACGGCATCGCGGCCAACACGCTGTGGCCGCGGACGACGATCGCGACGGCGGCGGTGCGCAATTCCCTCGGCGGCGAGCGGATGATGGCGGCGAGCCGCACCCCCGAGATATACGCGGATGCCGCGTACGAGGTGCTCGTGCAGCCCGCCGGCGAATACACGGGGCAGACCCTGATCGTCGAGGACGTCCTCGAGGCCGCCGGTGTGACCGACTTCTCGGGCTACGCCGCGGTCCCCGGAACGCCGGACGCGGAGCTGTTCCCCGACGTCTTCCTCGACTGAAGGGATGTGCTGCCCGAGCGCGGTCAGAGGGGCTTGCGGAGGAAGATCTGGAAGGTGCCGTCGTCCTGCGGCACGCGCTCGGACTCGGTGTAGCCCTCGCGCTCGTACAGGCGCAGGTTGGCCTCGCTGAGCGATCCCGTGAACAGCTCGGCCTCGCGCGCACCGGCCGCCCGTCCGCGTTCCTCGACGGCGGCGAGCAGGGCCGTGCCCACGCCCGACCCCTGCTGGTCGGGGGCGATGGCGATGCGGCCGATCAGCAGCAGCTCGCCGTCGAGGCGGGCGCGCGCCGCTCCGACGATGCGACCGTCGTCGACCGCGACGCAGCCGAGGTTCTCCGCCAGCTCGGCACGAAGCTCGTCGAGGGTCTGGGTGAGCGGCGGCATGTCGGCGGCGTCGTAGATGAGGGCCTCGGACACGAACGCGGCGCGCTGCAGGGTCAGCACCTCGCCGGCGTCGGCGGGGTCGATGGGTCGGATGTCGCGGTCGTCCGCGCCCGGCGCCATCAGGCGGCCGTCTCGGGGTCGATGATGCCGTGGCGGACGAAGGCGTTCCAGATGCCGTCGTCGAGGACGCCGGTGGTGACCTCGCCGGCGATCTGCTGCAGCTGCGGGTCGGCTTCGGCCATCGCGATCGCGGTGCCGCAGACCTCGAACATCTCGACGTCGTTCCAGCTGTCGCCGATTCCGACGGCGTCCGCGGCGTCTCGGCCGAGGTGCGTCAGCATCGCCTGGATGCCGGTTCCCTTGTTCGTGCCGCGCATGCCGACCTCGCCGTTCGAGCCGGTGGGCAGGGGCATGCTCCCCGGGATGACGTGGAACTCCTCGCCGAGCGCGGCCTGGGTCTTCTCGACCGCGTCGGGGTCGGAGCTGACGAACACCGCCTTGGCGATGTGGTCGAGATCGGCCTCTTCGACGGGGGCGAAGCGCGGCGCGGCCACGACGTCCTCGGCGAGGGCGACGGTGGAGAGGTCCTCGGCATGACGGCGACGGCGATCGCTGATGAAGTCCGCGATGAACGACCGGACGCCCTCGCTCGCGTACACGCCGTCGTGCGACTGGATGAAGTACCGCGTGCCCTGCTCGTCGAAGTAGGCCATCACCCGCTCCACGGCCGTGCGGGGCATCAGTTCGGCGAGGACGGTCTCGTCGCCGGAGACCGCGAGGGCGCCGCCGTTGGAGATCGCACCGTCGAAGCCGATGTCGAGCACGCGAGGGTTGATGTCGCCGGCGGCGCGTCCCGTGCAGAGATAGACGAGGTGCCCGCGTTCGCGCGCGGCGCGGACCGCGGCGATCGTCGAGGGGGCGATCGTCTCGCCGTGCGCGAGGATGGTGCCGTCGACGTCGAGGAAGATGATGCGAGTTTCCGACGTCACCCCTCCAGCGTAACGGGGGGCGCTCACAGCAGGCCGTGTCGCGCGAAGGCGTTGTGGATGCCGTCGTCGTCGATCGCGGTCGTGACCTCGTCGGCGAGGGCTTGAACCTCCGGCGCGGCGTTGCCCATCGCGATCGCGGTGCCGCAGACCTCGAACATCTCGGCGTCGTTCCAGTTGTCGCCGATGCCGATCGCGTCCGATGGGTCGACGCCGAGGTGGGCGAGCACCTCGAGGATCGCGGCGCCTTTGTTCACGCCGCGCGGCGCCACTTCGCCCGAGCTGCCCTCGGGCAGGGGGATGGTGCCCGAGACGACGGCGAAGTCGGGGGCGAGCTCGGCGAGCAGATCGGCGACGGCGTCAGCGTCGTGCGCCAGGATGACGGCCTTGGCGATCTCGGCATCCGAGAAGTGGACCTCGTCGTCGAAGGTCTTCATGCCGACGCTGAAGAACTCGAGCTCGTCGGGGTCGGCCCCGGCGGCCAGCGCGTCCTCGATGTGGCGGGCGCGGTCGCGCTCGAGACGGTCGGCGAGCAGAGCCGGCAGGCCGGGGCTCGCGAACATGCGGTCGAACGACTGGAAGTACCAATGGATGCCGCGGGCCTCGAACGCCGCGCTGAGGCGCGCGACCTCGGCGGCCGTCATGAGTCGCGAGACAACCAGCTCGTCGCCCACCCCGGCGAAGGCGCCTCCGTTGGTGACGGCGCCGTCGAAGCCGATGTCGAGGATGCGGCCGCGCAGCTCGGCCATGCCGCGGCCGGTGCTCAGCAGCACGAGGTGCCCGTTCTCGCGGGCACGGCGGACGGCGGCGACGGCGGACTCGGGCAGATGGGTGCCGTCTTGCAGGAGGGTGCCGTCGACGTCGAGGAACACGGCGCGGCGGCGGAAGTCGGACGAAGTCATGCAGATCCCTTTCAGACGCGGAGAAAGGGCGCGGTCGCGGGCCAGAAGGAGGGCCCCGCGACCGCGCCCGGTCGGGTCGGCGTCTCAGCGAGTGAGCGAGGCGCCGTTCGTGCGGATGACCTCGGCGTACCAGCCGAACGACTTCTTCTCGTAGCGCTCGAGCGAACCGGTGCCGTCGTCGTTGCGGTCGACGTAGATGAAGCCGTACCGCTTGCTCAGCTGCGCGGTCGAGGCGCTGACGAGGTCGATGCAGCCCCACGAGGTGTAGCCGAGCACCTCGACGCCGTCGGCGATCGCCTCGCCAACCTGCACGAGGTGGTCGTTGAGGTAGGCGATGCGGTAGTCGTCGACCACCGTCTTGACACCGTCGACCTCGACGAGCTCGTCCTTGGCGCCCAGCCCGTTCTCGACGATGAACAGCGGCTTCTGCCAGCGGTCCCAGAACTGGTTGAGCACGAGGCGCAGGCCCACGGGGTCGATCTGCCAGCCCCACTCGCTCGCCTCGAGCGTGGGGTTCGGGACGCCGCCCATGATGTTGCCCTCGCCGGTGACCTTCTTCGCCGGGTCGGCGGTCGCGGCGACCGACATGTAGTAGCTGAACGAGACGAAGTCGACCGTGTTGGTCAGGTCGTCTCGGTCTTCGTCGGTGATGTCGAGCTCGATGCCCTTCTCGGCGAGCGTACGGAGGAAGTACCCGGGGTATGCGCCGCGCGTGTGCACGTCGCCGTAGACGAGGTTCGAGTGGTCGAACGACATGACCTCGAGGGCGTCGGCGGGCGAGGGCGAGAGGGGGTACACGGGCATCGACAGCACCATGCATCCGATCTGCGCGCTCGGGGCGACCTCGCGCGCGATGCGCGTCGCACGGGCGGATGCCACGAGCTCGTGGTGCATCGCCTGATAGAGCTGCTGCTCGGTCAGCTCGTCCTTCGGGGTGTTGATGCCGCCCGACATGAAGGGCGCGTGAAGAAGCGAGTTGATCTCGTTGAAGGTGAGCCAGTACTTCACCCGTGCGCCGTACCGCTCGAAGAGCGTGCGCGCGTAGTTCTCGTAGAAGCCGATGAGCCGGCGGTCGGTCCATCCGTCGTAGGTCTCGGCGAGGTGGAGGGGCGTCTCGTAGTGCGAGATGGTGACGAGCGGCTCGATGCCGTGCTTCTCGAGCTCGTCGAGCACGCGGTCGTAGAAGGCGAGGCCCGCTTCGTTCGGCTCGGTCTCGTCGCCCTTCGGGAAGATGCGGCTCCAGGCGATGGAGAAGCGGAACGTCTTGAAGCCCATCTTGGCGAAGAGGGCGATGTCGTCGGCGTAGCGGTGGTAGAAGTCGATGCCCACGAGCTTGAGGTTGTCGGGGGTCGGCTCGTCGGTGCGGGCGCCGACGATGCCGCGGGGCATGACGTCCTGCACCGAGAGTCCCTTGCCGCCTTCGTCGTAGGCGCCCTCGAGCTGGTTCGCGGCAGTCGCGCCGCCCCAGAGGAATCCGTCGGGGAAGGTGGTGGTGCTCATGGCTCTCTCTCGTTTCGTATCGCTTGTCCCGCGGGTGGGCGGGACTGTGTATCGCTTGTCCCGAGGGTGACGGGACGGGGTGGGGGAGGGGGCGCGTTCGGGTCCGCGCCCCCTCCATACGGGGTGCGTCGGTCAGTTCGCGAGCGCGGACTCGACCGAGACCGCCGTGAACAGCGGCTCGCCGTGCGCGATCGGGCCGGACGCCTGGTCGGTCAGGGCGGGGTACAGCTCGCCGTTGGTGACGATGACCGGCGTGGTGAGGTCGTAGCCCGCACGCTCGATCGCATCGCCGTCGAACTCGACGAGCAGGGCGCCGGCCTTGACCTCCTGGCCGGTGGTGACCTTGACGTCGAAGTGCGCACCGGCGAGCTTGACCGTGTCGATGCCGATGTGGATGAGCACCTCGGCGCCGTCGGCGTGACGGAGTCCGATCGCGTGACCGGTCGGGAACGCGGCGGCGACGACCGCGTCGAAGGGGGCGTAGACGGCACCCGAGCGCGGCTTGATCGCGACGCCGTCACCGAGGCTGCCCTCGGCGAAGGCCGCATCGGGGGTCTCGCTGAGCGGCACGACCGTGCCGTCGACGGGGCTCAGCACGACGACGTCGTTGCCGGACGCGGCGGGAGCGGCCGACGGCGCGGCATCCTCTTCGGGCTCCGTGAATCCGACGATGGCGGTGAGCAGGAACGGGATGATGATCGCGGCGGCGAGGCCGATGATGAGCATGACCATGTTGCCGTTGCCGAACAGGGCCGGAAGGGCGAGGCCCGAGGGTACGACGAACGCAGTCGAGAACACGCCGCCCATCGCGATGATCGCGCCACCGATCACACCGCCGACGATGCCGAAGGCGAAGGGGCGCTTGAGGGGCAGGTTGATGCCGTAGATGGCGGGCTCGGTGATTCCGGCCAGGAAGCCCGACAGCGTGGCGGGAGCCGCGAGCGACTTGAGGTTCTTGTTGCGCGCGCGCACCCAGACACCGGCGACCGCGGCGGCCTGCGCGAGGACGGCTGCGAAGACCGGGCCGATGAGCAGGATCTGGCCGGTGGTCTGGTACTCCAGCGTGAACAGCGGCACGAGACCCCAGTGCAGGCCGAAGATGACGAAGACCTGCCAGAAACCGCCCATGATGGCGCCACCGGCCCACGGAGCGTTCTCGAAGACCCAGCCGATGCCGTTGCCGAGTGCGCCACTGAGGATCGCGGAGATCGGGCCGATGACCACGAACACGATCGGCACGGCGATGAGCACGACGATCATCGGGGTGACGAAGCGGCGCACGGCACCGGGGAGCTTCGCGTACAGGAACTTCTCGGCGTGGCTCTGCAGCCACACGATCACGATGATCGGGATGACGCTCGAGACGTAGGTGACCATCGTGAAGGGGATGCCGAAGAACGTCAGGCCCTCGACGCCGACGAGCGGTGTGATCGTCGGGTAGAGCAGCGCCGCCGCGATGGCGAAGGCGGTGAATTCGTTCGCCTTGAAGTACCGCGCGGCCGTGAAGGCGAGCGCCATCGGCAGGAAGTTGATGAGGCCGTCCGACAGGGCGTTGAGCACCGCGTAGGTCGAGTTGTCGGTGGTGATCCAGCCGAAGGTGACCGCTGCGGCGAGGAATGCCTTGAGCAGACCCGTGCCCGCCAGGGCCCACAGCAGCGGCGTGAAGATCGCGGAGATCATCGAGATGAAGCGGTTGAAGAGGTTGCCCTTCGGGCCCTCTGATTCCGCGGCGTCGGAGCCGGAGCCGGCGCCGAGCTTCGAGATCTTGCCGATCTCGGCGAAGACGTCGGGCACGTCGTTGCCGATGACGACCTGGTACTGGCCGCCGGCCTGGGCGACGGTGACGACACCGGGCACGGCCTTGACGGCGGCGGTGTTCGCCTTCGACTCGTCCTTCAGCACGAAACGCAGACGCGTCGCGCAGTGGACGAGGGAGTTCACGTTCGCCTCGCCGCCGACGCCCTCCAGGACGCCGGCCGCGGTCTTCGAGTAATCCATCGGGACTGCTCGCTTTCTGCCGCAGCATCGCGGCACTCGGGTGGAGGAAGCCCCCGCATCCGTGTTTCCGGGCAACAAAAAAACCTGAACTCGTTCACCGCCGATCAAAGCGATGTGAGTTCAGGTTTTGCCCGCTGCCGCGGTAACAATCCGGAGACTTCCGCAGGGCAGCGACGCCCTGCGAGGGTCACGGTAGCACGGGACCGGAGTCTTGGCCAGCGGCGTTCGCGCCGACCTGGGTCGCGAGGCGCTCGACGTGCACGATGACGTACAGCAGCTCCTCGTCGGTCAGCTCCGACTCGGTGGCCGCGCGGACGTACGCCTTGACCTCTTCGGCGATCGCGTACGAGCGCGGATAGCTGTGCTTGGCGAACTCGAAGAACGACGTGTCGGCGCTGCGCAGCATCGTCTTGGACACCAGGCGTTGGAGCAGGAACTGGATGTGCAGGATGAAACGCGCGTAGTCGGGGCTGTCGGTGTCGAGCTTGACGCCGAGACCGTTCTCGACCGTCATGACGACGTGCTGCAGCCGCCGGAAGAGCAGGGCCGCTGTGCCGTTGGGCTCGTCGCGGGTCGCGTTGAGCAGGTGCATCGTCAGGAAGACCGCCTCTTCGGCGGGCAGCTCACGGTCGAGCGACTCGGAGATGGCGGTAGCCATGCGCTGCGCCGCGGAGAACTCGTGCGGGTGCAGCACGCGGAGCTCGGGCATGTTCGTCGCCGGGATGCGGATGCCGTTGTCGAGGCGTTCGAGCACGAACTGGATGTGGTCGATGACGGCCATCGTGAAGAACCGGTCGAGGTGGTGGCCGAGACGGCGCTCGGCCTCGTCGACGGCGCGCGTGACGGCTTCGACGACCGGGTAGGGAACGTCGGTGAGCAGCTGGCGCTCGCGCTCGCCGGCATCCCCGGCGTCGAGGATGAACGTCTTCTCGACCTTGTCGGGGTCGAGGGTGTCGGACGGCTTCAACTGGAATCCGAGCCCGCGCCCCATGAGCACGCGCTCGCGGCCGTGCTCGTCGACGGTGATGACGACGTTGTTGTTCAGCACTTTGTGCACGACGGTGCCGCGCGGGGGCGGGGCGACGTCGTCGAGGTCCATGGCTGAAGTCTAGAGCTGAGGAGATGCGGTCGCCGGGCACGGCGAATGCCGGCGGCCAGCCTTCGCGCAGCCGGCGCCGGTACCCTGGATCATATGACCGACTCAGAGCCCGTGCGCGAGACCGCGTCGTCCGTGCGCGAGACCGCGTCGTCCGTGCGCGAGACCTCGACGCCCGTGCGCTCCACCAAGCCGCGTCAGGTGCGTCCGGCGACCGAGGGCTGGTCGCAGCAGAAGGATGAGACGGGTCGTCCGCTGCTGCAGTTCGCGAGCCCGAAGCGTGGCAAGCCGCCGGTCCACCTCGCCGACCTCACGCCCGAGCAGCGCGTCGAGAAGGTGAAGGAGCTCGGCATGCCCGGCTTCCGTGCCAAGCAGATCGAGAAGCACTACTTCCGGCACTTCACCTCCGACGCCGCGGAGATGACCGACCTGCCTGCCGCGGGGCGCGACGAGCTCATCGCGGGTCTGCTGCCGCCGCTGCTGACGGAGGTGCGCCGGCTCGAGACCGACCGCGGCGACACCATCAAGTTCCTGTGGAAGCTCCACGACGGCGCCCTCGTCGAGTCGGTGCTCATGCGCTACACCGGCCGCATCACGCTGTGCGTGTCGAGCCAGGCCGGCTGCGGCATGAACTGCCCGTTCTGCGCGACCGGCCAGGCGGGTCTGACCCGCAACATGTCGGCCGCCGAGATCGTCGAGCAGGTCGTCCGCGCCAACCGCCTCATCGCCGACGGCGGCCTCGGCGACCCCCGCAAGGTGGGTCATGAGGGCGAACGCGTGACGAACATCGTGTTCATGGGCATGGGTGAGCCGCTCGCGAACTACGCGCGCGTCATGCAGGCCGTGCGCACGATGGTCGACAAGGACCACGGCATCGGCATGAGCGCGCGCGGCATCACGGTGTCGACGGTGGGAC
Organism: Microbacterium arborescens; assembly: GCF_030369635.1. Taxonomy (NCBI): domain Bacteria; kingdom Bacillati; phylum Actinomycetota; class Actinomycetes; order Micrococcales; family Microbacteriaceae; genus Microbacterium; species Microbacterium arborescens. Next base: position 433,829 of record NZ_CP128474.1, read on the forward strand.
TCGTGCCGGCGATCCAGAAGCTGACGAAGGAGGACATCCCCGTCACCTTCGCGCTCTCGCTGCACGCCCCCGACGACCAGCTGCGCGACGAGCTCATCCCCGTCAACTCGCGATGGAAGGTCGACGAGGCGCTCGACGCCGCGAAGGCCTACTTCGACCAGACCGGTCGTCGCGTGTCGATCGAGTACGCCCTCATCAAGGACATGAACGACCACGCCTGGCGGGCCGACCTGCTGGCCGAGAAGCTGAACGCGCGGGGCCGCGGCTGGGTCCATGTGAACCCGATCCCGCTGAACCCGACGCCCGGTTCGATCTGGACCTCGTCCGAGCCCGAGGTGCAGGACGAGTTCGTGCGACGGCTCAACGAGGCCGGCATCCCGACGACCCTCCGCGACACCCGCGGCAAGGAGATCGACGGCGCGTGCGGTCAGCTCGTCGCGACCGAGGACGACCAGCGCGCGGCCGACACCGTTCCCGCCGGTTGAGGTCATAAGACGCAACTCCGGCCCGTGCGCGTCCACCGCGAGGTAGCGTTTTCCCATGGTTGAGTATCGCTACCTCGGCAACAGTGGATTCAAGGTCTCGGAGATCACGTACGGCAACTGGGTGACGCACGCGTCGCAGGTGGAGAACGACGCGGCCATCGCGACCGTCCACAAGGCGCTGGACCTCGGCATCACCTCGTTCGACACCGCAGACGCGTACGCCAACACGGCCGCGGAGGTCGTGCTCGGCGAGGCGCTGAAGGGTCAGCCGCGCGAGACGCTCGAGATCTTCACGAAGGTGTACTGGCCGACCGGCCGCAAGGGACCGAACGACCAGGGGCTCTCGCGCAAGCACATCTTCGACAGCATCAACGGGTCGCTCCGCCGCCTCGGCGTCGATTACGTCGACCTTTATCAGGCGCACCGGTACGACTACGAGACGCCGCTCGAAGAGACGATGCAGGCCTTCGCCGACATCGTCCGCCAGGGCAAGGCGCTCTACATCGGCGTCAGCGAGTGGACGGCGGAGCAGCTTCGCGAGGGCCACGCCCTCGCGACGAAGCTCGGGTTCCAGCTCGTCTCGAACCAGCCGCAGTACTCGGCGCTCTGGCGCGTCATCGAGGGCAAGGTCATCCCCGCCTCGCAGGAGCTCGGCATTTCTCAGATCGTCTGGTCGCCGCTCGCGCAGGGCGTGCTGACCGGGAAGTACCAGCCCGGCCAGCCCGTGCCCGAGGGGTCGCGCGCGACCGATGAGAAGAGCGGCGCGAACTTCATCAAGCGCTTCCTGAACGACGAGGTGCTCACGGCCGTCCAGAAGCTGAAGCCGATCGCCGACGAGGCGGGCCTCACTGTCGCGCAGCTCTCGCTCGCGTGGGTGCTGCACAACGAGAACATCGCGGCGGCGCTCGTCGGCGCCTCGCGCCCCGAGCAGCTGGAGGACACCGTCAAGGCCTCGGGCGTGAAGCTCGAGCAGTCGGCGTACGACGCGATCAACGACGCCCTCGCCGGCGTCGCGGTGACCGACCCGGCCGAGACCGACAAGGTCTCGCCGAAGACGCGCCCGGCCTGACTCCGCCTGATCGTGGTCACGACGAGCGCCGGCATCCTGCCCTACCGCATCGCTGCGGACGGCACGGTGTCGGCGCTCGTCGCGCACATGGGCGGGCCGTTCTGGTCGGCCAAGGATGCCGGGGCGTGGTCGATCGTAAAAGGCGAGTACGACCCCGACGGCGAGACGGCGCTGGATGCCGCACGACGCGAGTTCCGTGAGGAACTCGGGCTCGAGGCGCCTGATGGTCCGTACGCCGAGCTGGGCACCTTCTCGTACTCGTCGGGCAAGCGCATCACGGTGTTCGTCGTCGACGGCGCCGATCTCGACGTCTCGGGTGCCGTTTTCGGCGAGTTCGAGATGGAGTGGCCGCCGCGGTCGGGCCGTACGGCATCCTTTCCGGAGGTCGACCGCGTCGAGTGGGTCGACCTCGGCCGTGCCCGCGAGCTGCTCGTGAAGGGACAGCGGCCGGCGCTCGATCGGCTCGCCGATCTCGTGCATGGGGAGAACTCCCCATCGCCGTGACCACCCGAGTGTTCCTATGCTGTTCCACGACGACCTGGGGAGGATCGTGATGGCCGACGGCGTAGAGATTCCGCTCGACTCGATGCAAGCGCTCAGCGACGCGCTGCACGAGATCATTGCCGAGTTCGAGGAGGCTGGCTCGCGTACCAGTGATCTGGTGGGTGCGATCGGCAACCCGCAGGGCGACAGCCGTCTCGCCCGTGCCGCCGAGGACTTCGAGTCGGAATGGGACGACAAACGCGAGACGCAGCGCCGCAACCTCGAAGAGATGAAGAAGCGGCTCGATGACGCCCGCGAGGGCTGGGAGCAGGCCGATCTGGAACTCGCGCAGAGCATGGAGTCCGCCGAATGACCGAGAACTCGTACATCTACTCCCGCGAGGAGATGCCCTCGACGCCGGGCGGACGACGGGTCCGCAAGATCGAGGGGAACCCCGGTGCGATCAGCACGCGGGCGGCCGACATCGAGTCGCTCGGCGACAAGATGGCCCGCGCGGCGGCGACCCTCCAGCGGTTCGCCGACGGCACGGTGGGCCGAGGCGAATCGTTCGAGGCGGTCCGCGAGCAGGCGAAGGAGGTCTACGAAGACCTCCAGACGGCGGCACGCCGGTACCGACCCAGCGGCACCGCGCTGGCGGCGTATGCGACCGCGCTCAGCACCGTCCAGGCCGACAGCGACTGGCGGGTCGATGGCGCGAACCGGACGTGGCCCGAGGTCAACGAGGCATCGCGCGCCCTGAGTGGCGCGGAATCCGACCAGCACGAGTTCGACACCCAGGAACGCCTGCATCCCGACGTCGAGCAGACCGGCACGCGGCCCAGTACCGCCGGTGCGCAGGCCGCGTTCGACGCCGCGGTGTCGTCGTGGGAGGCCTACTGGGGAACCTACGACGCCCCCGTCGAGACGTGGGAGTCGGCCTACGACACCGCCGTGAACAGCCTCGAGCACACCAACGCCAACGGCGTGTCCGACAGCTTCTGGGACAACTCGATGCCGTTCGTCGAGGCGATGCTCGACGTGCTCCTCGTCGTAGGCGTGATTCTGCTGATCGTCGCGTTCGTCTTCACCGGGCCGCTCGCGCTCCTGGCCGGTGTGCTCGCCACCGTCGCAGGTGTGCTCAGCCTTCTCGGCGAGATCGCCAAGCTCAACGCGGGCCGCGGTGACTGGCAGAGCGTCGCCTTCGCCGCCGTCGGCATCATCCCCTTCGGCAAGCTCGCCAAGCTCGGCAACCTCGCCGAGTTCGCGAACGTGAGCGCTCGGTTCCCGCGCCTGAGCGGTGCGTTCCGGTTAGGGGGCAGCGAATTCGTCGATCTCCACAGCTCGCTCAACCGGTTCCTCGTCGGCCGGATCCCCGATCTGTTCACGGTGCACGGCCTCAACTCTCAAAACATGATGCGCGTGCTGCAGTTCCCCGCGTACGTCATGCAGGAGACCCGTCTCGTCGGCGGATGGCGAGCGGGCTGGAACGCGCTCGCCGGCAATCCGACCAACCTGCCCGAGGCGCTCGGTGGCTCCGTCGACGTCATGCTCGACGTCATGGGCATTCTCAAGGACGGCAGCGAACGCCTCGCCTCGCTATCGCGCTAGGCTCGGCAGCTGCCACATCCTCGGATTCCGGGAGGAACCGTCATGCCACTCGTCTCCGACCTCGCGCTCCGGGCGGACCCGTCGATCTGGAGTCGCGTCCCCGACACGATCGCCGACGCCGACGCGTGGATCGCGGCACGGCTGGAGGGAGTTCCTGCCGACTCTGCGCAACGCGTCGAAGATGCGGCACGGCTCGCTCTGTATGCGCGTCTGGGAAGTGAGCTGAGCGTCGCGCTGTTGCTCTCGGTGCCCGCTTCCGGCATCTTCGGGATGCTGGGCGTCCTCGGGCTCGGAGATGCCCCGGCTCCGTCGACGGCAGCCGGAGCGAAAGAGATCGCGGAGGCCCTTGTGCCCTCGCCCTGGGGAGCTGAGCTCGCGACGGTCTCGTGGGGCGTGGTTCGCGGGTGGCGCGCGACGGTCCTCGATCCCGTGGTGGGCGATGACTCGGTCGTTGTGGCGCAGACGATTTCGACGGTGTATGTCCTCGATCTCGAGGGGCGATGCGTCGTGGCGGCGTTGACCCCATTGGTGCCACTTGCCGCGGCGGCTGCTCACGTCCTGGCCGAGCGGGTGCTCTCGACTCTCTCCCTGTCGGGAGCTGCGGCATGATGATCGAAGCGCAATGGTCCGAACAGCTCGCCGCGGTGCACGCTGAGATCGCGCCGGCTCTCCCGCGAAATGTGGAGCCTCGCACTGTCGAGCTCGCGGCGTTCACGGCGGTCGGCGAGCGGGATCTCGCCATGCGCCTGTGGACGGAGGCCCGCGACGCGGCAGACGCTGCCCGCAGATCGGTAAGGGCCGGTCTGCGGGAGCGGCACGGTTCGCGCCGACCAGGCGGCTGGCCGCTCATGGTCCTGCTCGTCGGAGCCCTGTGCGCCGCGGTCGCGGCAGTGCTCTCGAGCGGCCTGCGCTTCGATCCCGCTGACACCGTGGCCACAGTCGTCACCCTGTCGGGGCTCGCCGCCCTCGCCTGCATCGTCGTCATGATCGCTGCGCGAGGACGGGCGCTGAACCGCGCCGTCATCCGGCTTCACGGCGTCGCCACGGTGGGGCTCGTCCTCGCCGCGGTGTTCACTGTCGGACGCGGCTGGGACACGACGGCGATGATCCTGCTGGTGACAGCGGCGATCGGGGTCGCCGGCCTCGTCGGTGTGCTCGTCGCACGTGCTCGGGATTCCGCCGACACCGAGCTCGTCGACACCGCGGAGAACGTCGCCCTCGCCGAGACGAAGCCGGAGGTCGAGGCGGTCGGCCTCCGGCTTCGCGCCGAGACGGAAGCGGCTCTCGATGCCGCGACAGCGGATCGCATCGTGGCACTTCGCGACACGGTGCTGGCGGAGATCGCGGCGCGGGGGATCACGCTCGAACCCGTGCCGCCGCGCACCCCGGCGGGTTCGGTGATCATCGACGCGCTGCTGGCAACGTGGGTGCCCGAGGTCATGAGGGGTGAAGTCTGAGGGCTGGTATGCACGCGGTTTCGGACGACCACATAAAGGCGCTGATCGCGCGTCAGACGCGGTTCGTGACCTCGGGTCCGAGGCCGTGCGTCGGTCCAGGTCCGGAGGCGGCCGGGACGATGACGGTGATGCGCGATGCGGTCTGACACAGCCGGCTCGATAGGCTGGCACCCCCGACGGAAGGAACCCTCATGTCGCTGCGCGCGGAGCTGATCGGTGAGACCGTGAGCGACCCGTCGTTCGCGGTGCTCCTGCCCACCGGCTGGGAGGCCCACGCGCCCGATCTCGCATCGGTGGACGAGCGTGTCGACGCCGCCGTCTCCGCGCTTCCGGTCGCTTCCCGAGGGGCTGCGCTGGCGGCGCTGCGCGAGGCGGTGGCCTCTGCCCGCGCCGAGGCGACGCGCGCCGACGTCATCCGCGTCTTCTCGCCGTCGCAGGTCGGTGAGGACGAGGCGATCCCGGTGTCGCTCGTCGCCTCGTGGCTCGTCGCACCCGCGGGGGCGACGGCCTCCGACCTGGGCGCGACGATGGTGCAGCGCTACCGGGCTCGACCGCTCGACGAGCGCGGGACGATCTTGAAGTGGTCTGCGGCGAAGACCTCCACGATCGAGGGTGCGGAAGTGCGCACGGCGGGTCACGGCTATCTCGTCCGCGTGCCCGACGAGAAGAAGCGCGCGCTCGTCTTCCGGTCGACGATCCTCCACCGTGTCGACGGGACGGAGATCCCCGACGACGGTATCGATGCGATGGAGCTCGTCTGCGACGCGATCGTCGCGAGCGTGCGGTGGCGCCGGCGCGATTGATCCGCGCTGCGCCCGTCAGCGCTTCTTCCTCGGCGCTTCCGAGACGTCGAGCTTCTCGTGCAGCCCGCCGAGCGACGACCAGGCGCTGGCGGTGCCCTGCGCGGCGTGCTCGGCGCCGCGCACGGCTCGCTCGTCGGCCCACTCGTTCAGGACATGACCGCGGTGCCCGCGGACGTGTTCGAGGATGACGTCGGGCAGGCCGCGCGCCCGACGGGCATCGCGGGCGGCGATGAGATGCTCGAGGATGTCGCGGTTCTTCGTCGGCGCGCCGGTCGAGGTCTTCCAGCCGCGACGACGGTGGCCGTCCATCCACGACGCGTACGTGTCGATGGCGTACTTGGAGTCGGCCTGGACGACGAGCTCGCGGACGTCGGGGTGGTCCTCGATCGCCTTCAGCAGCCCGAGAAGCTCACCGATGTTGTTCGTGCCCTGCGGGATCGCTCCCGCGGCCCAGTGACCGTCCTCGCCGACCCAGGCCCAGCCGGTCGGTCCGGGATTGCCCTTGCAGGCGCCGTCGGTGGCCACGGTGTATCGGTCGGAACTCACTCGGGCAAGGGTACCGGGGGCCGGCCGACTGCGGTTTCTGTATACGCTCACATCGAATCCGATCACTTTCGAGCTGCGAGCGTGCCTCTGTGTATACAATCACTGCATGGTGGCCGAGGGTGGAGCACGAGCGGGAGAGCGCGCGTACGCCACTTTGCTGACCGAGATCCAGAACGGCGACCTCGCTCCCGGTGCCGTGCTCGCCGAGGTGGAGCAGGCGACCCGACTGGGCGTGAGCCGCACCCCGCTGCGCGAGGCCCTGAGACGGCTCGCCGCTGACGGCCTGGTGCGTCAGGCCTCACCGCGCGTGACCGTCGTCGCCGACATCGATCGTGACGACATCCGGTCGCTGTTCGAGGTGCGGCGCGCTCTCGAGGAGACCGCCGCGCGGCTCGCGGCGTCCCGGGGCGACGCTGCACTGTTCGCCGAGCTCGCCGCGGCGTTCGAGCGCACGGCGCAGGCTGAAGCGCCCGCGACGGGTGACCCCGACGCGTACTACGCGCTCATCGCTCGCTTCGACGCGGCGCTCGACGACGCCGCCGGAAACGCCTACCTGACGTCGGCGCTCACGAAGACCCGCGCTCACCTCGTGCGGGTTCGCCGCCTCGCACGCGACAACCCGGCGCGGCTCGCCGCCTCGATCGGCGAGCACCGGCTCATCGCGAGCGCGATCGCCGCCCGCGACGCCGACCTCGCGGCGCACGCCACCCATGTTCACCTGCACAACGCCCTGACCAGCATCCTCGACTCCCTGGAGGCATCCGCATGACCGTCAGCCATCACGTCCGCGTCCACCGCAGCGACGAAGAGCTCGCACGCGAGGAGCAGCTCGCGTGGAAGATCGCGGAGGTCGCGGTCGACCCCGTCGCGGTCGAGCCCGACGTCGTCGGGATGATCATCAACCGCATCATCGACAACGCCGCGGTCGCGGCGGCATCCCTCACCCGGGCGCCCGTCAGCTCGGCCCGCGCGCAGGCCCTCGACCACCCGGTCTCGCGGGGCGGCGCGGGGGCGAGCGTGTTCGGGGTGACCGACCTCACGAGCCCCGAGTGGGCCGCGTGGGCGAACGGCGTCGCGGTGCGCGAGCTCGACTACCACGACACCTTCCTCGCCGCCGACTACTCGCACCCGGGCGACAACATCCCGCCGATCCTCGCGGTCGCGCAGCACGTGGGCGCCGACGGTGCGGCACTCGTGCGGGGCCTCGCGACCGGGTACGAGATCCAGATCGACCTCGTGCGCGCGATCTGCCTGCACAAGCACAAGATCGACCACGTCGCTCACCTCGGGCCCTCCGCCGCCGCAGGAATCGGGACGTTGCTGGGCCTCGACGCCGCGACGATCTACCAGGCGGTCGGTCAGGCGCTTCACACGACGACCGCGACGCGCCAGTCGCGCAAGGGCGAGATCTCCACGTGGAAGGCGCACGCCCCCGCCTTCGCCGGCAAGCTCGCCGTCGAAGCGGTCGACCGCGCCATGCGCGGCGAGACGAGCCCGAACCCGATCTACGAGGGCGAGGACGGTGTCATCGCGTGGCTGCTCGACGGGCCGGATGCCGCCTACGCGGTGCCGCTGCCGGCTCCGGGGGAGCCCAAGCGCGGCATCCTCGACTCGTACACCAAGGAGCACTCGGCGGAGTACCAGGCGCAGGCGTGGATCGACCTGGCGCGCAAGCTCCACGGCGAGCACCCCGAGCTGGTCGACCCCGCGAACGTCGAGAGCGTCGTGCTGCACACGAGCCACCACACGCATTACGTCATCGGCTCGGGCGCGAACGACCCGCAGAAGTACGACCCGACCGCCTCGCGGGAGACGCTCGACCACTCGATCCCGTACATCTTCGCGGTCGCCCTGCAGGACGGCGGCTGGCACCACGTCGATTCGTATACGCCCGAACGGGCGGGCCGCCCCGATACGGTCGAGCTGTGGCAGAAGGTCACGACGGCCGAGGACCCCGAATGGACGCGGCGCTACCACTCGGAGGACCCGGCCGAGAAGGCGTTCGGCGGTCGCGTCGAGATCCGCCTGACCGACGGCTCGACGATCGTGGACGAGATCGCCGTCGCCGACGCGCACCCGCTCGGCGCCCGGCCGTTCGCGCGCGAGGACTACATCCGCAAGTTCCGGATCCTCGCCGAGCCGGTGCTCGAGCCGGCCGAGATCGAGCGCTTCCTCGACCTGGCGCAGCGCCTGCCCGAGCTCACGGCTGACGAGGTGCGCGAGCTGAACATCGTGGCGCGCGACGGTGTCACCGCGTCGGCTCCGAACCCGAGAGGACTGTTCTGATGCTGTACTCGCGTACGACGGCGGCAGACAAGCGCCGCATCCTGCGTGAACGTCTCGCGAGCGGTGAGACCCTGCGTTTTCCGGGAGCGTTCAACCCGCTGTCGGCCCGGCTGATCGAGCAGCGCGGCTTCGACGGCGTGTACGTCTCGGGCGCGGTCATCGCCGCCGACCTCGGTCTGCCCGACGTGGGTCTCACGACCCTCAGCGAGGTCGCCGGACGCGGTCAGCAGATCGCCCGGATGACTGAGCTTCCCGCGATCATCGACGCCGACACGGGGTTCGGCGAGCCGATGAACGTGGCGCGCACGATCCAGACGCTCGAAGACGCGGGCCTAGCCGGCTGCCACATTGAGGATCAGGTCAACCCGAAGCGCTGCGGGCACCTCGACGGCAAGAGCGTCGTCGACGAGAACACCGCGGTGGGCCGCATCCGGGCTGCCGTCGATGCCCGGCGCGACGCGGACTTCCTCATCATGGCGCGCACCGACGTGCGGGCGATCGAGGGGATGGATGCCGCCGTCGACCGCGCCCGCGCGCTCGTCGATGCCGGGGCCGACGCGATCTTCCCCGAGGCGATGCGCGATCTCGCCGAGTTCGAGGCGATGGCGGCCGCCGTCGACGTGCCGATCCTGGCGAACATGACCGAGTTCGGGAAGTCGGAGCTGTTCACCGTCGACCAGCTGCGCGACGCGGGCGTTCGGATCGTGATCTGGCCCGTCTCGCTGCTGCGTATCGCGATGGGGGCGGCTGGCCGCGCGCTCGACGAGCTCACGACGGCCGGGAATCTCACCGCGAAGCTCGACGAGATGCAGCACCGAGCCGACCTGTACGACCTCGTCGACTACGAGGGCTACACACGTTTCGACTCGTCGGTCTTCGACTTCACCCTGTCGACTCGCCAGAATGAGTCGATCGACCGGGGCTGAGACCCGCAGATTCTGGCTACTCGACGGAGAGGGAACAGGACATGACCGAGCAAGAGATCCGCAAGGGGCTCGTGGGGGTCGTCGCGGACGTGACGGCGATCTCGAGAGTGAACCCCGACACGAACTCGCTCCTCTACCGGGGCTACCCGGTGCAGGAGCTCGCCGCGACGCAGCCGGTCGATGCGGTTGCGCACCTGCTGTGGCACGGCGAGCTGCCGACCGGTGACGAGCTCGCCGAACAGCGACGACAGGCCCGGCCCCAGCGCGCGCTGCCGGCGGAACTGCGCGAGGCGATCGACCGGATGCCGCTGGACGCGCACCCGATGGATGAGGTCCGGACCGCCGTGAGCGTCCTCGGCGCGCTCGACACCGCCGGCGCGGCATCCGTGCTCGATGCGGTCGGAACACCCGAACGCAATCTCGCCCGCAGCCTGCGCCTGTTCGCGGTGCTGCCCGCCATCGTCGCGTACGGGCAGCGTCGCCGCCGGGGGCTCGCGCTCATCGATCCGCGCGACGATCTCGACGACGCGGCCAACTTCCTGTGGATGACCTTCGGAGAGGAGCCCGACCCGGTCGTGGCCGACGCGTTCAACCGGTCGCTGATCCTGTACGCCGAGCACTCGTTCAACGCCTCGACCTTCACGGCCCGGGTCATCGCCTCGACCCTCAGCGACCTGTACTCGGCCGTCGTCGGCGCGATCGGCGCCCTGAAGGGGCCGCTCCACGGCGGGGCGAACGAGGCCGTGATGCATGTGTTCGATGAGATCGGCGACGCCGCCGGCGTCGAGGCCTGGCTCGACCGGGCGCTCGCCGAGAAGCGGAAGATCATGGGGTTCGGCCACCGCGTCTATAAGCGCGGCGACTCGCGGGTGCCGACGATGAAAGCGGCGCTGGATGCGCTGGTCGACCACTACGACCGGCCGGATGTCGCTGAGCTCTACGACACCCTCGAGCGCGAGTTCACCGGCCGCAAGGGCATCTACCCGAACCTCGACTACCCCTCCGGGCCCGCCTACAACCTCATCGGGTTCGACACGGTGACGTTCACGCCGCTGTTCGTGGCGGCGCGGGTCGTGGGGTGGACGGCTCACATCATGGAGCAGTACGCCGCCAACGCGCTCATCCGGCCCCTGTCGGCGTACGACGGGCCGGATGAGCGCCACGTCGACGGATATGTCGCGGACGAGGCCGAGATCGACGTGGCGGAGCGCCCGGAGGAAGCCGCAGGCTGAGCGCGGGCCTCCGGGGCCGGAACGCGGATCGGCCCGCTGCACCTCGTCTCTCGGGGATGCAGCGGGCCGATGGCCCTCTCGCGGGTGAGGCGGGTCAGGCGGTCCGGCGACGCGCCGCGACCAGCAGGCCGCCGAGCGCGAGGGTGAGGATGCCCGCCACCGCGAACCCGATCGGCGCGGTCCCGCCCGTGACGGCGATCGTGCCCGCAGGCGCCGCCGCCGTCACGGTCACGCCGACCTCGATGGGCGCGAGCGTCCCCGACGTCACGACGAGGCGGTGCGCGCCGACCTCGAAGTCGCGCGGGATCGCGATCGAGAACGCCGTCCGGCCGGCCTCGTCAGCCGCGGGGATCCCCGTGACCGCGACCGGGTCGCTGAACAGCGTCGCCGCGATCTGCTGGCCCGGCTCGAGGCCGGTCACCGTCACTGCGAGGGTTCCGCCCTGCGCGACCGTGGTGCTGCCAAGCTCGACCGTCGCCCACGGCTGTGCTGGCTCGGCGGGCTCGCCGGGTTCGCCGGGCTCCGTGGGCTCGCCGTCACCGGGGGCGCCTGGCCCGGGGAAGCCGGGCTGCTCGGCGGGCGGCTGCTCTCCGGAGAGATACGCGCGGTTCGCCGGTGCGGGTGAGACCGGGCCGACGGCGGCGAAGAACTCCACCGTCGCCTGCAGGTCGACCTGACCGGAGTCGGTCGCGCTCGAGCCGGTCGCGAAGGTCGCGAAGTTGTCGCCGCCGCCCGCGAGGAACGAGTTGGTGACGACGCGGATCGTCGTGGTGGTGTCGTCGACCGCGAGCTGCTCACCGTTCAGCTGCATCGAGCGGATGCGCGAGCCTGAGGGTGCTGCCGGGTCGTACTCGAAGGAGAAGCCCTTCGACACGCCCATGGCGAGCTTGGGACGTGATGCCCCGGCCGGCTGCCACTGCTCTTCGAGCACCTGCTTGATCTGTGCCGGGGTGAGCTCCAGCGTGACCAGGGTGTTCGCGAACGGCTGGACATTCGCGACCTCGCGGTACGACACGGCTCCGCCGTCGTCGCCGAACAGCAGGTCGGCGCGGAGGCCGCCCGGGTTCATGAACGCCACCTCGGCGTCGCGCCCACCGTAGGCCGGGTTCTGCGATGTGGCCCAGAGGTACACGTCGGCGACGGTGTTGCCGAGCGTCGAATGCACGCCGCGGTCCTCCGATCCCGACGCCGTCTTGCCGCGCATGATGTCGGCGGTGATCGAGCCCACCTGCACCCGGCCCTTCTCGTCCGCGACGCGGACCGCTTCCGCGACGACCGCACGCGTGTCGACGTCGGGGAAGGCGATCGGCTGGCCGAGCGCAGGGTCGATGAGCGGCACGGTGCTGCCCGTGATGGACTCGAGGTCACCGGCATCCGTCAGCTCGATGTCGAGGGAGCCGAGCGTCGTGCCGTACTGGTGCGCCTGGATCACCGGGCGACCACCGATCTCGCACGCGTACTTCTGGTGCGTGTGAGCGGACACGATCGCGTCGATGTCGTCGGACGCGCCGCGGACGAGGTCGCCGAAGTGGCCCGACTCGGTCGCGATCGCCGCGCAGTCCGAGCCGGCCGACCCTTCGTGGGCGAGGAGCACGACGACATCGGCGCCTTCGGCGACCGCATCGGCGGCGGCGTCGTTGGCCGAGGCGACCTGGTCGCGGAACTCGATGTCGGCGATGCCCTGCGGGCTGACCATGCCGGCGGTCTGTTCGGTCACGGTGCCGACGAACGCGATCCGCGTGCCGTCGACCTCCTTGATCGTGTAGGGCTTGAGCGCGTGCTCGTCGGTGCCCTTGCGGAAGACGTTTGCGCCGAGGGCGAAGTCGCTGAAGGCGCCGGCATCCGCGTTCTCCTCGAATCGAGGGATGACGCGACCGGTCAGGTCGTCGAAACCGCGGTCGAACTCGTGGTTGCCGACGGCGCTGACGTCGAGGCCGGCGGTCTTCAGCGCGTCGATCGTGGGAGTGTCCTGATCGATGAACGACTCGAACGCCGAGGCGCCGATGTTGTCACCGGCCGAGACGAGCAGGGTGTTCGGGTTCTGCTGGCGGAACGTGTCCACCGCACCCGCGAGGACCGCGGCACCCGCGACGCCGCCGGACTCCGGCACGAGACGGCCGTGGAAGTCGTTGATCGTCAGCACGCGGATGTCGGGCTGCGCGACGGGAGCGCCGCCGACGAGCTGCTCGACGCTGTACAGGGTCGTCGTTCCCGACACCTCGTTGCCGACCGCGAGCAGCGGCTGGCCGGTGGGGGAGCGGTGCGCCCCGATCAACTGGATGCCTTCGGGGCCGAGGTCGCCCGCAGCGGGCGAGTCGGCAGCAGCATTGAAGTCGCGGTTGTTGACGTACGTGACGTACGTCGGCGCCTTCGGGTCGGTGATGTCGTAGACGATGACGCCGCCGACGCGCTCGAAGCCGATGAAGGCGTACGTGCGGCCGCCGACGGTGCCGATCGACAGGTTCTCGGGCTCGGGGCCCTTGTCGTCGCTGCGTCCGTCGAGGTTGGCCTCGGTGTGGTTCGAGTTGAAGTAATCGGGTGCGACGCGGGCGAGGATCCGTTCGAACTGGTCGCCCGAGTCGAACACGAGCGTGCCGTCGGTGCCCCAGATCGAGAAGGAGCGGCCGCCGAGGGAGGACAGCTCGTCGTAGCAGCTGCCGTCGCCGCGCAATCCGTTCTCGACTGAGACGTTGAGGCGTCCGAGTGCTCCGTCGCCGAGCTTCGCCGCGAGCGGCGAGTCCGCGCAGACGGCCGGGAGCCCCTTCTTGCCGAGGTCCTTGACGCGGACTGCCTCGGCGTAGTCGCCCCATTCGCGGGCGTCGCCCTCGTTGGCGGTGACGAGGTAGGTGCTGGTCTTGCCGCCGACGGCGGCCGAGTACGACTGGATGCCGTCGGGCATGTACATGCCCTTCAGCCCGGCGTACGTGGCGATGGTGATCCCGCCGTCCTTATCGCTCGCATCGAGACCGTTTCCGGTCGTGCCGTGATCCTTGAGTCCGAGCGGCAGGATCTTGGTGACCTCGGCCTTCGCGAGGTCGACGACGGCGATCGCGTTGGCCTCTTGGAGTGCGGCGTAGGCCGTCGTGCCGTCGACGGTGATGTACTCCGGCTCGAGGTTGCGGCTCACGCGGTTGGCGGCGAGGGGCTTGTCGCCCTGGTCGGGCGCGGCGACATCGGGTCCGAACACGCGGACGCCCGCGGGGAGCGATTTCGACCCGCCCGTTTCGAACGCGCCGAAGCCCGCGATACGCACGGCCGACTGTGCGGGGGCGGACACGGTCTTGGGCAGCGCGACGACGCCGATCGAGCCTTCCGGGTCGAGCGAGAAGTCGTCGGCGGGTTCGCCCTCGTTGGCGACGACCGCGTACGCGCCGTCCTTGGAGATCGTGACCATGTCGGGCAGCGCGCCGACGGTGACGGCGCCCAGGCGGGTGGATGCCGCGTCATCGGCATTCGCGTCGAAGAACACCAGCGTTCCGTTCGCGGTCTTGTCCTCTGCCTCGAACGCGACGACGCCGAGCCCGTCGTCGCGAATCGCGAGGGAGTTCGCCGTGCCGGCATCCGAGATGGTGAACAGCTCGACCGGAGTGGTCGGGTCGCTGTTGTCGAGCACGGTCACCGAGCCCGCTTGCGCGTTGACGACGTGCAGGCGGTCGCGGTACGACTGGACGATCTCGGCGGCCGACGCATCGAACTCGCCGGTCTCGTGCGTGCCGATGGGCGTGAGCGAAAGCGTCGCGCCGGGGGCGGAGTCGGTGATCGGAGCGGTGACGAGCGCGGCGGATGCCGCGGTGAGCGGGGTCAGCGCGAGGGTGCAGGTGAGCGCGGCCGTCGCGACGGCGGCGAGCGTGCGGGGAACCGTGCGGCTCCGGGCAGGCGAAGGCATGGGTGTCCTCTGGTCGGGTGAACGGGTGCAGGTCGTGAGTACTCCGCGCACGTGTCCGGGACGTGAATGCCCGGCAACTGGTCGGAGACGCGCGGTGGGGCGCGTGGCACGATGAGGGGATGAGCGACTACACGACGATCATCAGCGAGACGCGAGGGCGCGTCGGCTGGCTGACCCTGAACCGACCCGAGGCGCTGAACGCCCTGAACTCGACGCTCGTGACCGAGCTCGCGGACGCGGCGACGGCGTTCGATCGCGACGAGTCCATCGGCGCGATCGTCGTGACCGGCTCGGAGCGGGCGTTCGCGGCGGGTGCGGACATCAAGGAGATGGCGGGCAAGAGCGCCCGTGAGATGTCGATGGATAACCCCTTCGCGGCGCTCGAAGAGTTTTCGCGGGTGCGCACTCCTGTCGTCGCCGCGGTCGCCGGGTTCGCGCTCGGGGGCGGGTGCGAGCTCGCGATGATGTGCGACATCGTGCTGGCGGCGGACACCGCGGTCTTCGGGCAGCCCGAGATCGATCTGGGCGTGATCCCCGGCATCGGCGGCACGCAGCGGCTGACGCGTGCGATCGGGTACTACAAGGCGGCCGAGCTGGTGCTGACCGGTCGGCGGATGCCGGCAGAGGAGGCTGAGCGTGCCGGGTTGGTGTCGCGCGTCGTCCCCGCCGCACAGCTGCTCGACGAGGCCGGCGCGGTGGCTGAGCGGATCGCGTCGAGGTCGCTGCCGGTCGCCTACGCCGCCAAGCAAGCGTTGCGTGCCTCGCAGGAGACGACCGCCGCCGAAGGGCTTCGCCTGGAGCGCACGCTTTTCGCATCGCTGTTCGCCCTCGACGACCAGAAGGAAGGCATGGCGGCCTTCGCCGAGAAGCGCAGTCCCGAGTTCCGGCACCGCTGATTCGTCGAGTGCTGGTCGAACGCGGGTCCGCCATCCGCCGTCGGGCGGCGATCGTGCTCGTCGGCGGGGTGGTGCTGGTGCTCGTGGCTGCCGGGGCGGTCGCGTGCGCCCGGTGGGCGCTGAGCCTCGATGCGGTGCGCGGGTTTCTCGACCGGTACCCGGGGGCGTACCCGCTGCCCGAGGGTGCGCCTGTCGGATTTCCGGCGTGGCTCGCCTGGCAGCACTTCTTCAACGCGTTCCTGATGGTGCTGATCATCCGCACCGGTCTGCAGGCTCGTAGGGAGAAACGCCCGAAGGTCTTCTGGTCGCCGCGTGGTCGACCGAAGCGGCGGACGAGCCTGACGATCTGGTTCCATCAGGCGCTCGACGTCTTCTGGGTCGCCAACGGAGTGGTGTTCGTGATCCTGCTGTTCGCGACGGGGCAGTGGATGCGGATCGTGCCGACGAGCTGGGAGGTGCTGCCGAACGCGGCGTCGGCGGCGTTGCAATACGTGTCGCTCGACTGGCCGACCGAAAACGGCTGGGTCAACTACAACAGTCTGCAGCAGCTCGCTTACGCCACCACGGTCTTCGTCGCCGCTCCGCTCGCGGTGGCGACCGGGCTGCGGCTGAGCACCGTGTGGCCCCGCGGCGACGCGCGGATGAACCGGATCCTGCCGCTGGAGCCGGCGCGCCGCCTTCACGTGCTCGTGATGCTGTTCTTCGCGGTCTTCATCGTGACCCATGTCGCACTCGTTCTCGCCACGGGAGCGCTTCGCAACCTCAATCACATGTATGCCGCACAAGGGTCGGTGGGCCCGACGGCCTACGCCGACAACTGGACCGGCTTCTGGCTGTTCGTGCTGTCGCTCGGCGTCATCGTCGGAGCGTGCGTCGCTGCCCGTCCCGCCGTGCTCGCACCGATCGCGCGCTTGTTCGGCCCGACCATCACCCGCTGATCGCGGACGTGACCCGGCGACGTCGCGGCGTCGCGGCGTCGCCGGGCCCGGTGTCGCACGCCCGGTGGCGCAGGTGCGGTGCGACACGCCCCCGGTGCGACACGCCCAATGTGCGGTCGCGGCGTCGCGGGGCCGGTGTCGCAGGCACGATGTTGCCGCGCTCGGGCGCAGGCGCGCTGTTGCCTCGCTCGGAGCGCGGGGCATCCCGCTCGTCCCCGGCGCGGGACTGCCCGGCCCTCACGATCAAAATGGTGGTGGTTCGGGTGGCGGTGCTCCGCCGGTCCGGCCATCCGGTGGCGGGTCCACCGTGCCGGTGGTGAAGCAGACGGCGGGTGTGGGTACGTCTTCGCGGTAGACCCGCCCGAGGGGTGAGGTCCATTCGAGGACTCCACCGCCGAGCTGCCGCACTTCCCACCGGGTGAATTGCTTCATGGAGTGGTGTCTCTGGCAGAGGTGGGCGAGGTTGAGGAGGTGGGTGTGGCCGCCGAGGGCGTAGTCGATGGTGTGGTCGAGTTCGCATCGGATCGCGGCTCTGCGGCATCCGGGGAACCGGCAGTGCTGGTCGCGTGCGGTGAGGAGTTTCTTCATCGCGATGGTGGGCCGGTAGGTGTCGATCTCGACCGGGGTGCGGGTGACCGGGTCGATGAAGAGCCGGTCCCACTCGGTGACCTGTCCGGCGAGTTCACGCGCCGTGTCGGCGTCGATCAGTCCGGCACCGACAGCGTCGGCGGGGTGCTCGTCACGGCCTATCAGGGTCTCGGCGGTGACGGTGACTTGGACTCGTGCTCGGATCGCGCCGAGCCCACCGGCCCGGTCGGTTCCGTAGGTCGGGTCGACCACGGGTGCTCCGCCGAGGACAAGGTCGCCGAGAATGTCAGCACGCAGTTGATCCATCGTCCGGGCGTCTGGCGCCGCATCCGCCCCGGCGCCCGCAGCACCGGCCGAGGCAGCACCGGCCGAGGCAGCATCCGCCTCCACCGCATCCCCGCAACCGCCCGCATCCCGGGCATCCCGGGCATCCCGGGCATCCTTGACGGCTTGTCCCATCTGGGTGAGCCGGTCAAGCATCCTCACAGCGATGACGGTGGGGAGGTTGGCGACGAGGTTCGACATCCCGTCCGACCCGCGGAACACGCGCACGCACCGCTCCGCCGCCGCAGCACCATGCCGCTCCGTGAACGACTGGGGGTGCACCCGCGCCGCCAAAACCTCGAGCGCACCCCGCACCCGGGACGGTACATCCCGCTCGCATACATCGATCGCGGCATCCGCGAACGACCCTCGCACCTCATCGGGCACCCCGGCCCCGGCCTTCACGATCACATCCACGTGTCCGCGTTCGATCCGCCGTTCCACCCACGCGGCGAACACGGCCGGGTAGTCGTCGATGACGGTCATCGCATGGTCGATCTCGCCCTGCAACCGCCGATCCGTCAACCGCGCCATCCCCGCCGCTTCAGCTGCGACCGATCGCAGCTCCATGTCGGAGGCCATGCCCCGCACCCCATCGCGCCGGGCCTCACGCAACGCCGACCGTCCCAGATCGGCCAACGCACACATCCGTTCAACCTCGCCAGCATGGACAAGATCGAGCGCTTCCGCGAACCTCGCAAACGCGAGCACCTGCGCGGGCGCGGCGTCATCGCGTCGCATCCCGCCGACCTCGCCGTTCGCTTTCATGTTCCCATCATGACAGTAGGGGGCGACATTACAGTCGAAGATACGTTCTATGTTGGATAACTCGCCAGATCATCCGATAGGGGAGGAGCGACGGCCACCGCATGTGAGAAAACCGGCGCCATCCGAGACTCAATCGGCGCCAACACAACCGACAGCGCCGGTCACGAGCGACGCCGGCACAACCCGCGCCCGCTCGTGGCCAGCGCGAGACGGACGTTCGCGCTGGCGATAGCGGGCGATACCGGGCGATACCGGCCCGAAGCCGACGGTCACCAGCTCAACCCGAGCAGACAGCCGCCGAGGCCAACCGGACTCCGGCCAGAGCGGACTTCACGTCAGCGAACGAAGCGGACCTCGGTCAGCGTCTCACCGAGGAAGGGCTCGGTGTGGGTCTGTCCGTCGAGCGTGAAGCCGTTGCGCTCGTAGAAACGGTGCGCGCGGGGGTTGTCCTCCGCGACCCACAGGTAGATCCCCTCGTCCTTCTCGACGGCGGCATCGAACAGGCGCTGGCCGATGCCGGTGCCGTGCCACGCGTCGAGCAGGTAGATGAAGTAGAGCTCGCGCATCCGAGGCGCGTCGCGGTCGCGAGCCGGGCCCGAACCCACGAAGCCGACGATCTCGCCGCGGACGAGCGCGGCGTACATCCGGAAGTCCTCGCCCTGCGCGGCCCAGTGCGTCCACAGCTCGGCGAGTCGGCGAGGCGACACGCTCTGGAGCGCGGCCGTGCTGATGAGGTGGTCGTAGGTCTCGTGCCAGCAGGTGGCGTGCACGCGCCCGAGGGCTTCGGCGTCGACATCCCGCACCGGACGGACGACGATGTCGGTCTGCAGTTCGGCTTCCATGGCCAGACTCTACGCGCGGGTGGCGGTGGCGTGAAATCGAGCCGTCGGGGTTGCGCCGCGGGCTCATCAGGCTCCGAGCTCGACCCCTTCTTCGGCATCATGGGCGGCCGCAGCCTCACCCTCGGCCGCTGCCTCGACCGAGAGCAGACCGACCTCGCCCGGGCTCCACCCCGCCGCGACCAGGCGGGCGCGGAGCGCCGTCTCCACCGCCGCCTGTTCGCCGCCAGCGCGCAGGCGCGTTCCCGTTCGCGTCGCGCCGAGCACCGCGTCCGGATCGAGCGTCCGTGCCGCGGCGAGCAGCTCGTCCCTCATCCGATCCGCGCGGGCGGTGCCGAGCGCCGTCCGCACGATGTCGAACGAGCTCAGGGCGACCGACCACATCTGTCCACGGCCGAGCGACGACGCGGCAGGCGGGCGTCGCGCCGCCGCCGTCGCGCTCCGGTCCGACAGGATCATCAGCAGCGCGACACCCGTGAGAAGCACCAGGACGGCTCCGGCCAGGGTCGTCGGCACGACCGACATCCATGAGCGGAAGAACGGCGAATCCCACCCGGCCGTCAGCCCCGTCACGGCGCGGCACGTGGAGAAGGCTGCGTACGCTGTCATCGCCGAAGCGAGGAGCCACGTCCCGCGTCTCGCGGCGATCGCGGGGTGCCTCGCTGCCACGGCGGTCAATCCGCAGGCGACCGCCACGACCAGCACCTTCACCGCGAGTGAGGCGGGGAGACCCACCGCGGCGGAGACGACGCCGACCACCGCGGCGAGCGACGCGGCGATGCCCGCACGCGCCAGGACGTTGCCGCTGAACGAGCCGAGGCCCGCGAAGACCAAGCCCGGCGCCAGCACCATGGCGACGTCGCTGATGACGAGGGACGCGGGGTCTCCGGTCTGGGTGTGCACGAGATGCAGCAGGCTCGCCGCCATCGCGGACAGCGCCCCGACGATCGCGAAACGCAGCACCTCGCCGCGTCGACGCCAGCTCGGGCGTACCGCGAACAGGTAGACCAGCCCGACGATGGTCGCCAGGCACGCGCACACCAACGCCACCCCTGCTGTCAGCACGGCCCTCACCCCCTGGCGCGCCGGCCCGTGAGCGCGCTCACTCGCAACCTACGCGCTGCGGGGGCCAGGAGAAAAGGGAGCCGTCATCTCGGCACCGAAACAGGCCTGCTATGGTCGGGTCCCGACACGGGGTGCCCGCGACCGCGAGCTGAGATCAGACCCGTCGAACCTGCTCCAGTGCAATGCTGGCGAAGGGATGTCGAGATGCGCGATGTCGTGCCCACCGTCCGAGGTCCGGAGGCGGCGCTCCGAGCGCTG
The DNA here is from genome assembly GCF_030369635.1 of Microbacterium arborescens. NCBI lineage: Bacteria > Bacillati > Actinomycetota > Actinomycetes > Micrococcales > Microbacteriaceae > Microbacterium > Microbacterium arborescens. The sequence continues at coordinate 454,286 of NZ_CP128474.1, forward strand.
CGGGATGCCGCCCCGCTCACGCACTGCGTGACCAACGCCGTCGTCACCGGCTTCACCGCGAATGCGCTGCTCGCGCTCGGTGCGAGTCCCGCCATGGTCGACATCGAGGGCGAGGCCGGGATCTTCGCCGGGGTCGCCGACGGTGTCCTGCTCAACCTCGGAACCCCCACGCCGCAGCAGCAGGCCGGCGCCCGCGAAGTCGTCCAGGTGACGCGACGCTGGGTTCTCGACCCGGTCGCGGTGGGGACGCTGCCGGTCCGGACGGCGCTCGCCGCCGAGCTCGTCTCGGCTCGGCCCGCGATCATCCGCGGCAACGCGTCGGAGATCGCGGCGGTCGCCGGCAGCGGATCGGGCGGTCGCGGAGTCGACAGCGTCGACGATCCCGACACGGTGCGTGACGCAGCGCTGTCGCTCGCGCGTCGCACGGGGGCGGTCGTGGCGGTGTCGGGTCCGGTCGACCTGATCACGGATGGAGACCGGATCGCGCGGGTCCGCGGGGGAGACCCCTTGCTGACGCGCGTCACCGGCGGCGGCTGCTCGCTCGGTGCGACCATGGCCGCTTTCCTCGGGGTGACGGCCCCCCTCTCGGCGGCGGTCGCCGCGTCCGTCGTGCACAAGCGGGCGGCCGAGGCCGCGGCATCCGTCTCTTCGGGGCCGGGTTCGTTCGCCGTGGCCTTCCTCGATGCGCTCGCCGCGCTCGCGCCCGACGAGCTCGACGAGTCGCGGGTGTCGATGGAGGTCTCGACATCGGGCGTTGCGCAGTGATCCGTCGCGAGTCCCTCGCCCTGCACCTCGTCACCGACGACCGCGTCGGCTTCGAGGCGCTGCCGTCGATCGTCGATGCTGCCGTCGCCGGCGGGGTGACCCTCGTGCAGCTGCGTGACAAGACGTGCGAGGCGGCGGAGCTGGTGCGCCGCGCGCGTGTGCTGTCGGATGCGATCGCGGGGCGGGTGCCGCTCCTCATCGATGACCGGGTCGACGTCGCCCTCGCCGCGCGGGACGCGGGTGCGCAGGTCGACGGCGTGCACCTCGGGCAGAACGACATCCCGCCCATCACCGCGCGCAGACTGCTCGGGCCGACCGCCGTGATCGGTTGGACGGCGAACACCGAAGACCATCTGCGGGCCGCTCACGCGATGCCGGAGGGCACCCTCGACTACCTCGGAGTCGGCGTCATCCGGCCGACGGCGACGAAGGCCGATCACCCGCCGGCTCTCGGCATCGCGGGGTTCGCGGCGCGGGCCGCGTCGACCCCGCTCGCGTGCGTCGCGATCGGTGGCGTCGGCGCCGATGACGTCGTCCCGCTCCGCCGGGCGGGCGCGGCCGGGGTCGCCGTGGTGTCGGCGATCTGCGGTGCCGCGGATCCCGCTGCCGCGGCCCGGGCCTTCACCGCTGCGGCGGCCCGTCATTCACGCGGCGCGTCGGACGGAGCGGCGCGGTGAGGGCGCGGGCGGCGGGGATGCCGCGGGCGGTGCGCGTGCCGCGGGTGCTGAGCATCGCGGGCACCGACCCGTCCGGAGGTGCGGGCATCCAGGCCGACCTGAAGTCGATCGCCGCGATGGGCGGCTACGGGATGGCCGTGGTGACCGCTCTGGTGGCGCAGAACACCCGCGGCGTGCGGGCGGTGCACGCGCCGCCCGCCGAGTTCCTGCGCGCGCAGCTCGACGCCGTGGGCGACGACGTCGAGATCGATGCGGTGAAGATCGGGATGCTGCACTCCGAGCCGCTGGTCGCGGTCGTCGACGACTGGCTCGCGCGTCGGGGTGGCGACCTCGTCGTGCTGGACCCCGTCATGGTCGCCACGAGCGGCGACCGCCTGCTCGATCACGCGGCGGAGGCGGCGATCCGTGCCCTCTGCATGCGCGTCGATCTCGTGACACCCAACCTGCCCGAGCTCGCCGTTCTGGCCGACGAGCCGGTCGCGGGCACCTGGCCGGACGCGCTGGCCCAAGCGCTGCGGTTCGCCCGCTCGTCGGGGGCGACGGTACTCGTGAAGGGCGGGCACCTCGGCGGCGACGAATGCCCCGACGCCATCGTGACGCCCGAAGGCGTCGCGGGGGAGGTGTCACGGCCGCGCATCGCCTCGACGAACACCCACGGCACGGGATGCTCGCTGTCCGCGGCCATGGCGACCCTCGGCGCAGCCGGCCGGGGCTGGAGCGATGCGCTCGCACGCGCCACGGACTGGCTCGCCGGCGCGATCGCCGCCGGTGCCGCTCTCGCCGTCGGCGGGGGCAACGGTCCCGTCGACCACCTGCACGAGATCCGCCCGCAGCTCGTGCCGCCGGCGCCGCCCGTGTCGTGGACGACGCAGGCATGGGCGGATGTGGCCCCGCTCCGCGCCGCGGTCGACGCGTGCAGCTTCGTCGACGGGCTGCGCACGGGCGAGCTCGATGAGTCGGTGTTCGCCTGGTATCTCCGGCAGGACGCGCTCTACCTGTCCGAGTACGCCCGCGTGCTCGCCCGGGCCAGCGCTCTGGCGCCGCGGAGCGACGAACAGGTGTTCTGGGCGGAAGCGGCCGCTGCGGCGGTCGCGGTCGAGTCCGAACTGCACCGGGCGCGGGTCGGAGCGGATGCCGCAGCCCCCGCTCCCGCGACGCTCGCCTACACCGACCATCTGCACGCCGCGACTGCTCGAGGGTCGTACGGTGAAGTGGTGGCCGCGCTCCTGCCGTGCTTCTGGCTCTACGCCGACCTGGGCGAGCGCTTCGTGCTGGCCTCGCATGCCGGGCATCCCTATCGCGACTGGCTCTCGACCTACGCCGATCCGGCCTTCGCGGCCTCGAACCGTTCCGCCGTCGAGATCGCGGAGCGGGCTGCGAGCGAAGCATCGGCCTCGGAACGTGAGCGCATGAGCGTCGCGTTCGCGCGGTCGATGCGTCACGAGCTCGCCTTCTTCGAGGCTCCTGTCGCCGCGGTTTCCGCCGCAACATGGCCGAACGAGGAGATGTGCGGGGCCTAGTCTGTGCTCATGCCGAAGCAGCAGGCCGGCCGAGCCACCATGAAGGATGTGGCGGCGCTCGCCGGAGTCTCGGCGAAGACGGTCTCGAACGTGCTGACGGGCACCGCGGCTGTGCGCCCCGAGACGCAGCAGCGCGTGGAGTCGGCCATGCGCGAGCTCGACTTCGTACCCAACCTCAGCGCCCGGGGCCTGCGCAACGGCCGCTCCGGCGTGATCGCCATCGCGCTGCCCGATCTCGCGACGGCCTTCTCGGCAGAGATGCTGCATCACCTCGTCAACGCTGCCCACCAGCGCGGCTACGCCGTGCAGATCGAAGAGACGGCGCTCGAACCCCAACGCGAGCGCGACCTCGTCTCACGGGCGCGTCAGCATCTCGTCGACGGCGTGGTGCTCAACCCGATCCGCATCGAGGACAGCGTCGTGGACCGCGACCACCGGCTGCCGCCCGTGGTTCTGATCGGCGAGGTCGAGCAGCATGTCACCGACCGGGTCCTCGTCGACAGTCGCGCCGGGGCGCGCGACGCGGTCGCGCATCTGGTGGCGCGGGGCGCGCGACGCATCGCCGCGATCGGCGGCGATGAGCAGTCGGCCCTCGCCACGGCGACGAGCCGTCTGCGCCTGGCGGGTATGCGAGACGCGCTCGTCGAGGCGGGCCTCGAGCACGACCGGCACCGCGAGGTCAACGTCCTGCCCTGGAACCTCGAGGCGGGCGCGATCGGTGTCCGGACCCTCCTCGAGCGCCGGGTCGACTTCGATGCCGTGCTGTGCTTCACCGACTCGATAGCAGTGGGCGCGCTGCATGTGCTCGCCGAAGCCGGCATCCGGGTTCCCGACGACGTCCTCGTGTGCGGCTTCGACGACATCGAGCAGTCGCGATACACGACGCCCGAGTTGACGACCGTGTCGTTCGATCGCGATGAGTTCGCGCGCGCGACCGTCGCACTCCTGGAGGAGCGCATCGCGGCTCGCGACATCCCGGTGCGCGCGGTAGCGATCGAGCACCGCGTGATCGCCCGGGCCAGCACGGGCGCGGCGCCCGGGGGCGTTCTCGCGCGTCGCTGACGCCTGCCCGCGGTTGTCAGCGGCCATCGGTGGCGGTATCCGACCTTTTCCTTGCGCATTGATTACATCGATGTAAAAGTGTGAGGGTCCGCGGTTGTCACAATGTCGTGCCGTCACAAAGGAGTGACCGATGGCCCCACCCCTCGAACTCAGTCGGCGGCGGTTCCTCACCGGAGCCGCCGCCCTCGCCGGAACCGCCTTCCTCGCGTCGTGCGCGGGGCTCCCCGGCGGTTCCAACGCCCGCACGCTCCAGTTCTGGCACCTGCTCTCGGGTGCCGACGGGGTGACGATGTCGGGGCTCATCGACGGCGTCAACGCCGCGCAGTCCGACTATCGCGTGCGGCCGACGGTGCTCGCCTGGGGCGAGCCGTACTACACGAAGCTCGCGATGGCAGCTGCGGGCGGCCGGGCGCCCGACGTCTCGGTCATGCACGCGTCGCGGGTCGTCGGATACGCGCCGGGCGGTCTCCTCGACACCTGGGACACCGGGCGGCTGGCCGACCTCGGCGTTGACGCGAGCACCTTCACCGACGCGATCTGGCGTAAGGGCTTCATCGGCGATGACCTCTACAGCGTCGCGCTCGACGCCCACCCGTTCATCCTGATGTACAACACCGACATCTGCGCCGAGGCGGGAGTGCTCGACAGCGACGGCAAGCTGCCGCCCATCACCTCGCCCGAGGACTTCCTCGAGCTCGGGCGTGCCGTGGCCGCGGTGTCGGAGTCGCACGGGCTGTCGTTCGGCTATCTGGGCGACGGAGCGCAGATGTGGCGCCTGTTCTACACGCTCTACACGCAGCACGGCCTCGAGATCGAGCTGCCCGAGGGCGGCCAGGCGCAGATCGACGAGGATGCCGCGGTCGCGGCGCTCAGCTTCATGCAGCAGCTGCTCGACGACGAGATCGCCTCGCGGAGCGCCGACTACCAGAGCGCCATCGCCGAGTTCGCGACGGGCCGCAGCGGACTCTTCCTCACCGGCGTGTGGGAGCTGCGGTCGATGCAGCAGCAGAACCTCCCGATCGATGCCGCGATCATCCCGGCGGTGTTCGGCACCCCGTCGGTCTACGCCGACTCGCACTCGTTCACCCTGCCGCACCAGAGCGCACCCGACGAGGAGTCACGCGACCTCGTCTACCGCTTCGTCGCCGACATCCTGAAGGGCTCGTTCGACTGGGCCGGCGCCGGCCACATCCCCGCCTACCTGCCGGTGACGCAGTCCGCCGCGTACGCCGATCTGCTGCCGCAGGCGCACTACGCCGAGGCCGCGGAGCTCGTCAGATACGACCCGCCCGCGTGGTTCACCGGCTCGGGCTCTCGATTCCAGGCCGACTTCGGCGCCGCCGTGCAGAACGTCCTGCTCCAGGGCGCCGACCCCGCCCAGGCGATCGCACGCTTCCGCACGGGCGTCGACCAGCGCCTGAAGACGCCCAACCCGGCCGCACCGGAAGGAGCCGGCGCATGACCCTCGACACCGGATCCGGGCGCGCCGGACTCGCCGACACCGCCGCGACGCGCGCGATCGTCACCGGCGACCGCACGGGACGGCACCGGCACGTCGGCGACCGCGGCGAGCAGCGCATCGCCTGGACCTTCCTCGCGCCGTTCCTCGCCGCCTTCCTCCTCTTCCTCGTGTGGCCGCTGCTGCACGGGCTCTACCTCAGCTTCACCGACCAGTCGCTCACGGGCGCCGGTGGCTCGTTCATCGGCATCGCGAACTACGTCGAGGCCCTCGGCGATCCCGTCATGTGGCAGTCGCTGGGCAACACCGCCTGGTTCACGGTGCTCTCGACCGTGCCGCTGGTCGTGATCGCCCTCGTCATGGCGCTCCTCGTGCAACGCGGCCTGCCCGGGCAGTGGCTCTGGCGAATGTCGTTCTTCATGCCCTACCTGCTGGCCTCGACCGTGATCTCGCAGATCTGGGTGTGGATCTTCAACCCGCAGATCGGCGCGGCCAACGGCATCCTCGAGGCGTTCGGGCTCGAGCCGATCGCGTGGCTGCAGAACCCCGACACCAACATGCTCGCGATCGTCGTCGCGACGGTGTGGTGGACGATCGGCTTCAACTTCCTGCTCTACCTCGCGGCCCTCCAGAACATCCCCGAGACCCAGTACGAGGCCGCATCCATCGACGGTGCGGGGGAGTGGCGCAAGCTCTTCTCGATCACGATCCCGCAGCTCGGGCAGGTCACCGTGCTGATCGTCATCCTGCAGGTGCTGGCTTCGCTGAAGCTGTTCGATCAGGCGTACCAGATGCTCGGAGGCATCGCGAGCGAGACGACCCGCTCGATCGTGCAGTACATCTACGAGTCCGGGTTCGTCGGGTACCGCTTCGGCTACTCGGCAGCGATCTCGTACGTCTTCTTCGCCGTGATCGTCCTGATCGGCGTCATCCAGGCCCTCGCCACCCGTCGCCGGAAGGAGCACTCATGAGCGCCGCCACCGCCAGCTCCACGGCCACGCGCGCCGTCGTCGCCCCGGGGGTCGGCCCCGATCCGCGGAGCCGCAAGCCCGGTCAGCGCCGATTCAGCGCGATCAACGTCGTCGCCTTCATCGCCCTCGCCCTCATGGCGATCGGCTGGCTGCTGCCGTTCCTGTGGGCGGTCGCCACCGCCTTCAAGACCGAGACCGACGCCGCATCGGGTGCCGGCGGCTGGGTGGGCGAGAGCGGGCCCACGACCGAGGCCTTCACCTCGATCCTCTCGCAGGGCAACGTCTGGATCTGGGCCGGCAACAGCCTCTGGACCTCCGTCGTGATCACCCTCCTCACCGTCGCGATCTCGGCCGTCGCCGCCTACGCGTTCTCGCGGCTGGAGTTCCGCGGCAAGAAGCTGCTCTACGGCGCGGTCATCGCCTCGATCGTCATCCCGCCGCAGGTGCTGATCATCCCGCTCTTCTACGAGATGCTCGCCTTCAACCTCGTCGACACCCCGTGGGGCCTGATCCTGCCGCAGGTGGTCGCCCCGGCGATGGTGTTCATCCTCAAGAAGTTCTTCGACCAGGTGCCGATCGAGCTCGAGGATGCCGCGCGGGTCGACGGCGCCGGACGCTTCCGGGTGTTCTGGTCGATCGTGCTGCCGCTGTCGCGGCCCATCCTCGGCGCCGTCGCGATCTTCGTGTTCATCGGCGCGTGGAACAACTTCCTCTGGCCGTTCCTCATCATCAACGACACGACCCTCATGACCCTGCCGGTGGGACTCCAGACCGTCATCAGCGCTTACGGCGTGCAGTACGCGCAGGTGATGGCCCAGGCCGTGCTCGCCTCCGTGCCGCTGATCGTCGTCTTCCTGGTGTTCCAGAAGCAGATCGTCCGCGGCGTCGCCACGACCGGCTTCGGCGGTCAGTGACCGGCGCCGCCCGGCACGCGTCCGCATCCCCTCACCCCCGAAAGAACAGGAGCATCATGCCCCGCGCCCGCATCGTCCTCGATCGCGACTTCACCGTGGCCGACGTGCCGCGCCGTCTCTTCGGCTCGTTCGTCGAGCACATGGGCCGCTGCGTCTACACCGGCATCTACGAGCCCGGCCACCCGCAGGCCGACGATCGCGGCTTCCGTCGCGATGTGCTCTCGCTCGTGAAGGAGCTCGGCGCCACGGTCGTCCGCTATCCCGGAGGCAACTTCGTGTCGGGTTACAACTGGGAGGACGGCGTCGGCCCGGTCGCCGACCGTCCGCACCGGCTCGACGGCGCCTGGCACACCGTCGAGACCAACGCGTTCGGGCTGCACGAGTTCGTCGACTGGGCCCGCGAGGCCCAGGTCGAGGTCATGGAGGCGGTGAACCTCGGCACCCGCGGCGTCGACGAGGCGCGCGCCCTCGTCGAGTACGCCAATCACGCGGGCGGGACGTACTGGTCCGACCTGCGTCGCCGCAACGGCGCCGCAGACCCGTTCGACATCCGGCTGTGGTGCCTCGGCAACGAGCTCGACGGACCGTGGCAGATCGGTCACAAGACCGCCCACGAGTACGGCCGACTCGCGCAGGAGACGGCGAAGGCGATGCGCCTGGTCGACCCCGACATCGAGCTCGTCGCGGTGGGGTCGTCGAATCGGCAGATGCCGACCTTCGGCACGTGGGAGCACACGGTGCTCACCCACGCGTACGACGAGGTCGACTACATCTCGATGCACGCCTACTACCAGGAGGACGGCGGCGACGCGGCATCCTTCCTCGCCGAGGCCGTCGACATGGACGCGTTCATCGACGGCGTCGTCTCGACGATCGACGCGGTCAAGGCCGCCGGCAAGCACCGCAAGCAGGTCGACATCTCGTTCGACGAGTGGAACGTCTGGTACCAGCGCGGTCTCGACACCGAGGACCAGCCGCACATCGTCTCGGCGTCGAAGGAATGGCGTGCCCACCCGCGTCTGATCGAGGACACCTACAACGTCACCGACGCCGTCGTGGTCGGGACGTTCCTGCACAGCCTGCTGCGGCACGGCGACCGCGTGCGCATCGCCAACCAGGCGCAGCTGGTCAACGTGATCGCCCCCATCCGGTCGGAGGAGGGCGGGCCCGCGTGGCGGCAGTCGATCTTCTGGCCGTTCGCGCGCATGTCGCAGCTCGCCCAGGGCCGTGTGCTTCGACTCGCGATCGACTCGGACCAGACCCCGACGGCGAAGTTCGGCGATGTGGATGTCGTCGACGCCGCCGCCACCTGGGACGAGTCGACCGGCCGCGTCGCGCTGTTCGTCGCGAACCGCTCACTCGACGCCGAGACCGAGGTGTCGCTCGAACTGCGCGGGCTCGGGGCGTCGAGCGTCGTCTCGGCCGAGGTGCTGACGGTGCCCCAGGGCGGCGACCGGCGTTCGGCGAACACCGAGGCGGACCAGGATGACGTCGGCCTCGTGCCCCTGCGCGGCGTCGGTCTCGACGACGGCACGCTGCGGGCGACCCTGCCCGCCCTTTCATGGGCGGTCATCGTGCTCGACACCGCCCGCGCCTGACCCGCGGCGCTCGCGTCGCGGGTCGCGCTTGCGTCGGAGAATCGCGCGTACGTCGGACGGATCCCGCGAGATCCTCCGATGTTCGCGCGATTCTCCGTTCTTGCGAGCGGGCGGGGGCGCGGGTTGTGGGAGATGCACAACGGATGCGGGCGGGGGCATAGGGCATCCGATAGCGTCGGCCCTCGTGAACGTGTGGCTCCGGACCCTGCTGACGATCTGGCGAGCGAAGCGACAGCTGCGCAGGAACGGCCCGCGACCGCTCATGGCGGTCGGCCGGGTGGAGCTGCGGACGCTGCCCACCGACATCGACCTGCTCGGGCACATGAACAACGGGCGGTACGCCTCGCTGTTCGACCTCGGCCGGTTCGACCTGCTGGTGCGCAACGGCATCTGGGACACCTTCCAGGAGAAGGGCTGGTACGGCGTCGTCGCCAGCAGCACCATCACCTTCCGCAAGTCGCTCAACCTCTGGCAGCGGTTCACGATCGAGACGCGCCTGCACGGGCACGACGACAAGTCGGTGTACATGGTGCACCGTGCCGTGGTGCGCGGCGAGGTCTACGCCGAGATGCTCGTTCGGTCACGGTTCCTCCGCCGTACGGGCGGTATCGTGCCGCTCGACGAGCTCTTCGCGGTGCTCGGCCGCCGCGATGACCTGCCCGCGCTCGAGCCGTGGATGACCGAGTGGGCCACCGCCACGGCTCTGCCCTCGACGCGCGCCGAGGCCCCCAGCATCTGGGACTGACCCCGGGCGAGGCGCCGCGCCCGGAGGGCGCCCGAGACATAGGCTGGCGGCATGTCCGACACCGTTTCGTCCGGCACCACCCCGCCGGGCTTCCCCGCCGACGATCCCCTCGCCCAACAGGCGGTGGCTTTGGCCCAGAAATGGGTGCACACGTCGGCCGACTTCCCTGCGGATGCCGCAGCGCAGCGCCTCGCCGGAGTCCTTCGCGACCCGAACGGCCTGCCGTTCACGATCGGCTTCGTCGATGGCGTCATGCGCCCCGAGAGCGTGACCGCCGCCGCGACCCGCCTGCACCACGTCGCCCCCCTCGTCCCGGAGTTCCTGCCGTGGTACCTCCGCGGCGCTGTGCGCATCGGCGGCGCCGTCGCCCCGATGCTGCCGACCCCGGTCGTGCCCATCGCCCGCACGGCGCTGCGCGAGATGGTCGGTCACCTCGTCGTCGACGCGCGACCGCACAAGCTCGGCCCGGCGATCGCCCGGATCCGCGAATCCGGTGCCCGCCTCAACCTCAATCTCCTCGGTGAGGCCGTGCTGGGCGAAGACGAAGCCCGGCGACGCCTCGAGGGCATCCACGAGCTGATCCGCCGGCCCGACGTCGACTACGTCTCGGTCAAGGTCTCCGCGATCGTCAGCCGCATCTCGATGTGGGCGTTCGACGAGGTCGTCGCCGACGTGGTCGAGCGGCTGCTTCCGCTGTACCTGAGCGCGGCCGAAGACGGCACCTTCATCAACCTCGACATGGAGGAGTACCGCGACCTCGATCTCACGATCGCCGTCTTCACCCGCATCCTCGAGGACGAGCGGCTCCGGGGGCTCGAGGCCGGCATCGTGCTGCAGGCCTACCTGCCCGACGCCGCCGACGCGCTCGACGAGCTGACGGCGTGGGCGCAGGCCCGCGTCGCCGCGGGCGGAAGCCGCATCAAGGTGCGACTGGTCAAGGGCGCGAACCTCGCGATGGAGCGCGTCGACGCCACCGTCCACGGCTGGCCGCTGGCGACCCACGCGAGCAAGCTCGACGCCGACGCGATGTACCTCCGCTGCCTCGATCGCGCCCTGCGGCCCGAGCGCAGTGCGGCGGTGCGCCTGGGTGTCGCCGGACACAACCTGTTCGACATCGCCTACGCCTGGCTGCTCGCCGGTGAGCGCGGGGTGCGTGACGACATCGAGATCGAGATGCTGCTCGGTATGGCTCAGGGCCAGGTCGCGGCGGTGACGAACGACGTCGGCCACGTGCTGCTCTATGTGCCGGTCGTGCGGCCCGACGAGTTCGACGTGGCGATCAGCTACCTCGTCCGCCGCCTCGAGGAGAACGCCTCGAGCGAGAACTTCCTGTCGGCCGCGTTCGATCTCGCCACCGACGCGAGCCTGTTCGAGCGCGAACGCGACCGGTTCCTCGCCTCGCTCGAGCGCGCGGTCGACCCGGCTCTGCCGAGCGGACCGAACCGCACGCAGGACCGCACGCTGACCCTGCGCTCTCTCGCGCCGCAGCGCATCACGCGCGACCCTGCCGAGGGCGACGACGGTCTGACCCAGGCCGTGCTCGGCATCGCCGACGCGGCTGGTCGCCCGAACGACACGACGGCCCTCGAGCAGCGCGACGACGTCCTCTTCGGGGGCGAGCATTTCGTCGAGACGGCGGTGTACGCGCCCCGCGAGACGCGGCGGGCGCCGGCGCTCGGAGCTCCCGGCTTCTCGAACACGCCCGACTCCGACCCCGCGCTCGCGGTCAATCGGGAGTGGGCCCGCCGCATCCTCTCGCGCATCGCCGGCAGCACGGCCGGCGACGAGACGATCGCCGCGGCCCGGGTCGACGACGCCGAGACGCTCGATGAGATCGTGGCGCGCGTCGGCGCGGCGGCATCCGCCTGGGGTGCGATGCCCGCGGCCGACCGCAGCGCCGTGCTGCTGGCGGCCTCGCGCGCGCTCGAGTCGCGCCGGGCCGAGCTGATCGAGGTCGCCGCGTCGGAGACCGGCAAGGTGCTCGCCGAAGCAGATGTCGAGGTCAGCGAGGCGGTCGACTTCGCCGCCTACTACGCCGCGACGGCCCGCGAGCTCGATCGGGTGAGCGGCGCCGTGTTCCAGCCGGCGTCGGTCACGGTGGTCACCCCGCCGTGGAACTTCCCGCTCGCGATCCCGGCCGGCGGTGTGCTCGCGGCCCTCGCGGCGGGATCGGGCGTCGTCTTCAAGCCCGCCCCGCAGGCCCGTCGCTGCGCGGCGGTCGTCGCCGAGGCGCTGTGGGATGCCGGGGTGCCCCGCGACCTCCTCGCGCTCGTCGACATCGACGAAGGCGATCTCGGTCGCCGCCTGATCACCCATCCGTCGGTCGATCGCGTCATCCTCACCGGCTCGTGGGAGACGGCGGCCCTGTTCCGGTCGTGGCGGCCCGAGCTGCCGCTGCTGGCCGAGACCAGCGGCAAGAACGCCATCATCGTCATGCCCTCGGCCGATCTCGATCTCGCCGCCGCCGACCTGATCAAGAGCGCGTTCGGTCACGCCGGACAGAAGTGCTCCGCGGCGTCGCTGGCGATCCTCGTGGGGCCGGTCGGTCGGTCCAAGCGCTTCGCACGCCAGCTGGTCGACGCGACGCGTTCGCTGCGGGTCGGCCCGCCGACCGACCCGCGCAGCGAGGTCGGGCCGGTCATCGAGCCGCCGCAGGGCAAGCTCGAGTGGGCGCTCACCTCGCTCGAAGACGGCGAGCGGTGGCTCGTCGAGCCGCGCCGTCTCGACCTCGGCGACGACACCGAAGGACGCTTCTGGTCGCCGGGCGTCAAGGTCGGGGTGAGCCCGGGATCGCGCACGCACCTCGAGGAGTTCTTCGGGCCGGTGCTCGGCGTCATGCACGCCCGCACGCTCGAAGACGCGATCGAACTGCAGAACGCAGTCGCCTACGGGCTGACCGCGGGGCTTCACACGCAGGATGCCGCCGACCTCGCGACGTGGCTCGAGCGGGTCGAGGCGGGCAACCTGTACGTCAACCGCGGCATCACCGGCGCCATCGTCCAGCGGCAGCCCTTCGGCGGTTGGAAGCGGTCATCTGTGGGCGCGGGTACGAAGGCCGGCGGACCGAACTACCTCATCGGTCTCGGATCGTGGCGCGCCTCGAGCGGGTCGGCATCCAGCACGCTCCACCTGCGCGGTCTCGACTCGCGGATCACGACCATCATCGAGTCGGCCCAGCCCACGCTCGACTACGAGTCGTTCGAATGGCTGCGGCGGGGCGCGCTCTCGGATGCCGTCGCCTGGGACCGCGAGTTCGGTCAGGTGCGCGACGTGTCGGGTCTCGGCGTCGAGCGGAACCTGTTCCGCTACCGGCCCGTCGACGTCGCGGTCAGAGCGTCGTCCGACGCGACCTGGCAGGCGGTGCTGCGCGTGATCGTCGCGGGCGTGCGGGCCGGATCGGCGGTGACGCTGAGCTCGCCGGTGGGTCTTCCTGCCGACGTGCGGCGCGCGCTCGGCGAGGTCGACATCTCGGTGTCGGTGGAGACGGACGGCGAATGGCTGCAGCGCATCGCCGCGGCGAATCGCCGCCCGGGCCGTATCCGCCTGGTCGGCTCGCGCGACACGGTGGCCGAGCTGCGGACGGCGGTCGCGGGGGCGACCGAGGGTGATCCGGATGTCGCCGTCTACGCCGACGAGGTCACGACGGCGGGTCGCATCGAGCTGCTGCCGTTCGTGCACGAGCAGTCGATCACGATCACGGCGCACCGTTTCGGAAACCCCGACGACTGGTCCGAGGCGGTCATCTGAGTCGACGCGGGCGGCTGCGGGTGGTCGCGACGGTGGCATCTCGGTAGCGTGACGGGATGACCGATGACGCATCCGCCGCGCCCGCGCTGATCCTCGCCCGCCTATCGGCCGAGCGTGAGTCGCTCGTGGGCGCCATGTTCATCGGGCTCGGCGCGGTCGGGCTCGCCATCGTGGTCATCGCGCTGGCCTTCTCGCCCGGCCTCAACATGCCGGTGCTCGTGGGTGTCGGCGTGGGGGCTGTCCTGCTCGTCCATGGCATCCTGCGCCGCGGGGCCGCCGCGCGCGCCATCGTCGCACTCGACCGGCTCGACCCCGCTGCGCCACCCGCGTCCCGCTGACGGCGGCGACGTCCCGCTGACCGCGGCCAGCGGGGTCAGACGAAGCGCTCGAGCACGGCGGTCACGTGGGCGTCCAGCGCCGCGCCCGTCGGCTCGGGGTCGATGCCGAGGAGGCGCCGGCGGTGCGGTTCGCCGAGGAGAGCCGCGAAGAGATGCTCTGCGCGGCGCTCGTCGCCGCCCAGATGCGCGGCCAGGTATCGCTGCGCAGCGACGGGGCCCGCGTCGTAGAACGCGTGTGAGATCGCGGGGTCGTCCAGGGCGACTGCGACGGCCGCGCGGTGCAGCCCGACGGCCCGGTCGGCGAAGAGCGCCGCTGCGACGAGCGTGCAGGCCTGCCGGAGGTCGCGTGCCGCGACGTCGAGGTAGCCGTGGACGTCGGTCACCGCCGCGCGGAGCAGCGCCGACTTGTCGCCGATCCGCTCGTAGATGGTGCGCTTGGTCACGCCTGCCTCCTGCGCGATCGTGTCGAGCGAAGCGGCGTGGAAGCCGACGTCGACGAACAGCCGAGCCGCGACGGCGACGATGCGGGCGTCGCGCGCCGCCTGCTCATGGGCGGGTGGCCGGCCGCGACGCCGGTCTGCGGTCGAGGGCATGGCGACAGGCTATCAGAATGATACGGTGGCGTTTCATTAAGGAGGCGTCATGGACGAGATCGTCTGTCACATCGCGATCGCCGACGACTGGGGCATGAGCCGCAAGTTCGGCGAGTACGAGGTCGCGACGCGCGGCGTGCCGTGGGAGCCGGGCGGGTACATCCGAGCCTGCGATCCGGGCGACGTCGCCGCGGTCGTCGCGACCGTCTACGCCGACGTGCGACTGCCGCTGCTGCGGATCGACTGCAGCGTCGAGGGGCTCGCCCGCAACGGCGTCGAGGTCACGAGGGTCGACGGACGGCCCCGCATCCACGGGCCCATCCCGATGAACGCGGATGCCGTCGTCGGCGAGCATCCACTCACGGCCTGAGTGGCAGCAGCGCCGGACGCGCGGCGGCCCGCCCCGGGCGAACCGGAGCGGGCCGTCGTGACGTCCGTGCGCCGGGTCAGGCGTCGATGCCGACCGACCGCGACAGGCGCGCGCGCTCGTCGCCCGAGAGCTCGAGGTGGACGGCCTTCGCGCTGTCGATGATCGACTCCGCCCGACGGGCTCCCGGGATGGGGATGACGGTGTCGCCCAGCCCCAGCTCCCATGCCAGCACGACCTGCTGCGGGCTCACGTCGTGGGCGCGGGCGACCTCGCCGAAGGCGGCGAAGCGCTCGCCGATCGACCGCGCTCCGCCGCCCGTGCCGCCCAGGGGGCTCCAGGGGAGGAAGGCGATCCCGCGGTCGACGCAGTACCGCAGCTCGTCGTAGCTGCCCGGATGCCGCGGCGAGAACTCGTTCTGCACGCTCGTGAGGTTGCCCTCGCCGAGCACCTGCTCGGCGATCTCGATCTCCTCGACGCTCGCGTTCGAGATGCCGACCGCGCGGATCTTGCCCTCCTGCTGCAGGGTCTTGAGGTTCTCCATCACCTCGCCGTAGACCATCCAGCGGTCGGGCCGGTGGTACTGGTAGAGGTCGATCACATCGACGCGGAGAGCGCGGAGCGACGCCTCGACGGCCTTCCGGAGATAGTCGAGCGAGCCGTCCCGACCCCACTTCTCGCCCTCGCTGCGAGTGATCCCGCCCTTGGTCGCTACGACGATCTGAGACCGATCGCCGCTCCACGTGGCCAGGGCCTCGGCCATGATCTCCTCGTTGTGGCCCATCGTGTCCCAGCTCGGGGCGTAGATGTCCGCCGTGTCGAGCAGGGTGACGCCCGCGTCGAGTGCGGCGTGGACCGTCGCGACGGCATCCTCGCGGTCGGGGATCTGCTTGTCGTTGTTCATCGAGACGGGCATCCCGCCCAGGCCGATGGCCGAGACGGTGAACGGTCCGAGGGTGCGCTGCTGCATGGGTCTCCTTCGACGTTTCGCGGTGGTGTGATCCCAGCCTGGCAGTCGGGCAAGCGATCCGGCAGCATCTTGCGCAATCGCACAGCGGGCCCCACGGGCGCCCGGGGGAGAATGGGTGCCGGCCGCCCGGCGACCCGCCGCCGCGTGCGCGACCGCCGAAGCCAGGAGCCCGAATGACGTTCGCCGACCACCACCCGACGCCCGATGCACGCGAGGCGGGAGCCCCTGTGCATGTCCTCGCGGGAAAGCCGCCCCTGCTGCCGGTCATGGTCGCGACGGGCGACGGGGCGTGGATGACCGACGTCGAGGGGCGTCGCTACCTCGACCTGACCGGCGACCCGGCGCTCACCTTCGGGCATCGGCATCCCGCCCTGCTCGCCGTCGCGACCGAGCAGCTCGGGCGGTTGACGGCGAGGAGCGCGGTCGTCGCCGACGACCGTACGGACGGATTCGCCGACGCGCTCGCTGCCGTGCTCGGCGCTGAGGCGGTGCTTCCGGCTGCCTCCGGGCCCGACGCGCTCCGAGCCGCCGTCGAGATCGCGCTCGGCGCGGGGGAGCGGGGGAACGTCGTCGTCGCGGCCGGCTCGCACCCCGAGTTCGCGGCATCCGGCGCGGCCACGGTGCCCTTCGGTGACATCGACGCTCTCGTCGCGGCGCTGGACGGCACCGTCGGCGCCGTCGTCCTCGAACCCGTCCAGGCCGCAGCAGGAGTCATCGCCGCGCCCGCGGGCTATCTCGCGGCCGCGCGACGGGCGTGCGCCGACCGCGGGGTCATCCTGATCCTCGACGAGACGCGCAGCGGCCTCGGCCGGCTCGGCGACACCGTCGCGCTCGGCGGGGAGGGCGAGGCCCCCGATCTCCGGGTGATCGGGCCGGCGCTCGGCGGAGGCATCATTCCCGTCGCTGCCGTCGTCGGAAGCCGAGCGCTGCTCGGTGAAGCAACGGCACCGGTGCCGGTGTCTCCGCTCGCGAGCGCCATCGCGCACCGCGTGGTCGAGATGCTCGAGGCGGGCGAGCTGCAGAACCGGGCCCGCGCGCTCGCCGAGCACCTGGCCGCGCGGATCGAGGTGCTCGTGGGAGCCGGGGCCGTCGGCGTCCGCACCGCGGGTGTCTGGGCGGGCGTCGACGTCGACCCCGAGGTCGTGACGGCGGCCGAGGTCGCTCGGCGACTCGTCGCGCGCGGCCTGCTGGTCGACGTCGTGGGTGACGCGACGGTCGTGCTGGCTCCGCCGCTGGTCGTCCGGGCGACCGAGCTCGACTGGGCGATCGAGCAGCTGCGGGTCGTGCTCGCGGCCTGACCCTGTCGCATCACGTCGCGATACATCTGCAGGACCGGTGGTGCTGGTGATGCTTCGCATCGCGCGCTGAGCACCACCGGCCCCGCGACTCTGACAGGTGTGTCGCCACCGCCACGGAAATGACCGTTGACACCGTCGCGCCCCGCCCGCTACCGTGCTGGTCATACGTAGAAGCACACCGTTGTTCTTCTACGGATCGGCGCTCATACGTATGACCGCCGAAACCGCACGCCACGTCACAGGAGACCGGAATGCGCACTTCCCGAATCGCCGCCGCTGCCGCCCTCGCGACCGCGGCGCTCGCTCTGGCCGCCTGCACGCCGGGCACCGCTACGAACACCGCCGCCCGAGCCGACACGCTGATCTACGGCAAGTCCGACGGCGGTACGACCTACGTCCGCAACTACAACGTCCTCGGTCCCGCGACCGAGAAGGCCCCCAACGCCGAGCTGATCTACGAGCCGCTCGCTCGCATCGACTACGCCAACGGCGCCGTCGTCGAGCCGTGGCTCGCCGAATCGCTGCAGTTCGACGAGGCCGGCACGGCTCTCACGATCGAGCTGCGCCCGGACGTCACGTTCTCGGACGGCGAGACGATGGATGCCGACGACGTCGTCTATTCGCTCTCGCTCCCGCTCGAGCGGCCCGAGCTCAACCTCGCGGGCGTGACCTATGAGGCGGTGAGCAAGATCGACGACGACACGGTTCAGGTCGACTTCGCCGAGCCCTCGTTCGCCGCGCTCAACCAGTTCGCCTCGAGCTCGCTGCCGGTCGTTCCCGAGCACATCTGGCGCGACCAGGACCTCATGAGCTGGACGAACCCCGACCCGGTGGGCACGGGCCCCTTCACGGTCGATGCGTTCGCGGCCCAGCAGGTGACGCTCAAGGCGCGCGACGACTACTGGGGCGGGCAGATGCCCATGACCTACCTCAAGGTGCTCGCGACGAACGGCGAGGCGGTCAAGGCGCAGCTGCTCCGCGGCGACGTCGACTGGGCGCCGGCATCGTGGGCGGGTGCGGAGGAGGAGTTCGTCGCGCAGAACCCCGAGACGAACCTGTACCAGCTCTACGCGACGGGCGGGGCCTACTCGATGATGTACAACACCGCGCAGCCGCCCTTCGACAACGCCGACCTGCGGCGGGCACTCGCGCTGTCGATCCCACGCTCGGACATCACCGCGACGCTCAACCGGCCGGGCACCGAGGCCGGCCCGACGGGCCTCGTCGATCAGATCTACGCCGACTGGATCGCTCCGGAGTATCGCGGTGTCGTGCAGGACGTGGATGCCGCCGCCGCGCAGGCCGCGCTCGCGGCATCCGGCTTCACGGTCGTCGACGGCGCTCTGGAGAAGGACGGGCAGCGGTACTCGCCCCGGCTGTCGTTCAACCAGGACTTCGGGTGGAACGCCTACGCCGACATCATGATCAACAGCTGGAAGTCGGTGCTGGGCATCTCGGTGGCCCCGGCCGGGGCTCCGGGGGCGACCCTCTACGACCAGCAGAAGACGGGCGACTTCGACCTGACGATCGCCACGACCGGCGGTGCCGGGGTCTACGGCGTCTACGGCTTCCTCGACAGCCGGTACGTCGAACCGCTCGGTACCGCGGCCGCGACCAACATCGGACGCTGGAACGACCCCGAGACCGACCGCATCCTGTCGGATATGACCCGGGCGGCAGACGAGGAGACGCTGCGCTCGCTCGGACAGGAGATGCAGCGGATCGTCGTCGACGAGGTTCCCTTCAGCCCGCTGTACAACTCGTACTGGTTCGTCGACGTCAACGCGACGCACTGGACCGGCTGGCCGACGCCCGACGACTTCGACGCGGTGCCCTTCCCGAGCCTCGGGCCCGACACCGTCCGCACCCTGCTCTCGCTGAAGCCCGCGTCATGACCGCGCTCGGCGGGGCTCCCACGCCCACGACGACGACGGCTCTGGCCGAGGTCTCGGCGCGCCGGAAGCCCCGTCGGCGCAGCGGCGCCTTCCTCCTCAAGCGCCTCGGGTTCTACCTGGTCGCGGCCTGGTCGGCGATCACGTTGAACTTCGTCATCCCGCGCCTCATGCCCGGTGACCCGTCGGCGGCGATCATCGACCAGCTCGAGCGGGTGAGCGGTCAGGCGCTGGCGCCGGAGGCGCTCGTGTCGATCCGCGGCCTCTTCGGCAATCCCGACCAGAACCTGTTCGAGCAGTACGGGGCCTACATCGGCCAGCTGGCGCGATTCGACCTCGGGGTGTCGATCTCGAACTTCCCGGTGCCGGTCGCCGACCTCGTCGGCGCGGGCCTGCCGTGGACGCTCCTGCTCGTGGGCACGACGACGGTCATCTCGTTCGTGCTCGGCACGATGCTCGGAGTCGCGGTCGGATGGCGGGCCGGGTCGCGGTTCGACTCGATCATGACGCCGCTCATCACCTTCGTCTCGTCGGTGCCCTACTTCTGGATCGCCCTGCTGGCCCTGTGGCTGTTCGGCTTCGTCCTCGGCTGGTTCCCGCTCTCGGGTGGGTACGACCCGAACCTCCCGATCTCGCTCGAGCCCGCGTTCGTGCTGAGCGTCATGCAGTACGGCGCGCTGCCCGCGCTGACGATCATCTTCTCGGCGTTCGGGGGATGGATGCTGGGCATGCGCAACATGACCGTCACGACGGTGCGCGAGGACTACGTGCTCCTCGCTCAGGCCAAGGGCCTCTCGCCCGCGCGAGTGCGCTGGCGGTATGCGGCCCGCAACGCGATGCTGCCGCAGTTCACCGGCTTCGCGATGGCGCTCGGCGGCGTGGTCGGCGGGGCGCTGCTGACCGAGATCGTCTTCAGTTACCCGGGCATCGGGTACCTGCTGTTCTCCGCGCTGCAGAAGCGCGACTACCCGGTCATGCAGGGCGTGTTCCTGCTCGTGACCCTCACCGTCCTGCTGGCGAACCTCATCGCCGACTCGCTCTACGTGTGGCTCGATCCTCGCGTCCGAGAGGAGAGCTGACATGCGCGCCTCCCTGCTCCGCAACGGCAAGGTCCTCTTCGGAGTCGTCGTGCTGGCGTTCTTCGTGCTGCTCGCCCTGCTCGGTCCCGTGCTGCTGTCGGCGCTCGGCCTCGACGCCCGCGCCAACGACATCTCGGCGATCGCCGCGCCCCCGAGCGCCGCGCATCCGCTCGGCACGACCCAGTTCGGGCAGGACGTGCTCGCCCAGGTCATCGAGGGCGCCCGAGGCTCGATGTTCGTCGGGTTCCTCGGTGCCGCCATCGGCACCGCGATCGCGATCGTCGTAGGGGTGCCCGCGGGCTACTTCGGCGGCACGACGGGCAACCTGCTGAACTTCCTCACCAACATCTTCCTCGTCATGCCGGTGCTGCCGTTGATCTTCGTCGTCGCCGGCTACCTGCAGGGAACGGGCCTGGTCATGATCGCGATCATCATCGGGGTGTTCGGTTGGGCGGGAGGCGCGCGCACGCTCCGCGCGCAGGCGATGAGCGTGCGCAACCGTGACTTCGTGCAGGCCATGCGGATGCTGGGCGAGCCGCACCGCCGCCTCATCTTCGTCGAGGTGCTGCCGCACCTCTACGGCTGGATCGCGTCGATGTTCCTCGGCGGCCTCATCGGCGCGGTCATGGCCGAGGCCGGGCTCGCCTTCCTCGGGGTCTCCGATTCGTCGGCGATCAGCTGGGGCACGATGATCCAGGCCGCGCAGCAGCAGAGCGCGGTGCTGCGCGGGCTGTGGTGGTGGTTCGTGCCGCCGGGCCTGTGCATCGCCCTCGTGGGCACGGCGGCCGCGCTCATCAACTTCGGCGTCGACGAGCTCGCCAACCCCAAGCTCCGGGCGGCGAGCCGGCGGGTCGCCAAGCGCACCGCCTCGGTGCGCCGTGAGGCCGCCGTGCTCGAGACGACCGGCGCAGAGAGGGCATGACATGACGATGATCCAGGAGAGACGACCGGATGCGCCCTCGGATGCCGCGGGCTCGGATGTCCTGCTCGAAGTGCGGGGGCTCACGGTCGAGTACGCCGGTGCCACGGGCGCCGTGCGTGCGTGCGCCGACGTCACCTTCGATCTGCACCGGGGCGAGATCCTCGGGGTCGTGGGCGAGTCGGGGTCGGGCAAGTCGACGCTCATCACCGCGCTCACCCGGCTGCAGCGGCCCCCGGCCGTCACGACGGCGGGGAGCGTGGTCTACCACCCCCGCGAGGGCGGCGCCGGGATCGATCTCGTGCAGCTCACCCCGCGGCGGCTGCGGGGACTGCGCTGGACGCGGATGTCGATCGTGCTGCAGAGCGCGATGGATGCCCTCAACCCCGTCACCCGCGTCGGAGAGCAGTTCGTCGACGTGCTGCGCACGCACGACCGCTCGATGAGCCGGGCCGCGGCCTGGGACGAGGCGCGTCGGCTGCTCGGGCTCGTCGGAATCTCGGCCGATCGTGCGCGGAGCTTCCCGCACGAGCTGTCGGGCGGGATGCGGCAGCGCGCGACCATCGCGCTGGCCCTCGCCTGCCGGCCCGAGCTCGTGGTGATGGACGAGCCGACGACGGCGGTCGACGTCGTGATGCAGCGCCAGATCCTCGCCCAGGTTCTGCGGCTGCGCCGCGAGCTCGGATTCGCCGTCGTGTTCGTGACGCACGACCTGTCGCTGCTGCTCGAGCTCGCCGACCGCATCGCCGTCATGTACGCGGGCCGCATCGTCGAGCTCGCCGCGTCGCGCGAGATCTATCGCTCGCCGCTGCATCCGTACACGCAGGGGCTCCGCGACTCCTTCCCGCCGTTGCACGCCCCGATCGAGCGTCTCGAGGGCATTCCGGGAACGCCCCCCGACCTGCGTCTGCTGCCCGCCGGCTGCCCGTTCGCGCCGCGCTGCGCCCACGCGTTCGACCGCTGCCGGTCCGAGTTGCCGCTGCTCACCCCGCACGGCGAGCGATCCGTCGCCTGCCATCTGCGCGAACCCGAGGAGGTCGGGTCATGACCGAATCCACCACGACCGAGCCCACGACTTCACCTGTGCTCGAGGCCGTCGGCGTCACGAAGCACTTCACCGTCACCTCGGGGCTCGGCGCGAAGGCGACCGTGCACGCGGTGGAGGACATCACCCTGCGGCTCGTCCCGGGACGCGTCACAGCCGTGGTCGGCGAGAGCGGCAGCGGCAAGACGACGCTCGCGCGGCTGCTCGCGCGCTTCTACGAGCCCACCTCGGGCACCATCCGTCTCGAGGGCCGCCCCGTCGACCGCCCGACCGGTCAGGCCGAGCTCGCCTACCGCAAGGCCGTCCAGCTGATCTTCCAAGACCCCTTCGGGTCGCTCAACCCGCTGCACCGCGTGCGGCACAACATCGACCGGGCGATCCGGCTGCACCACCGCGGGCTCTCCCGCGCCGAGCGGCTCGGCCGGGCGCGGGAACTGCTGGAACGCGTCGCACTCACGCCCGCCGACGACTACCTCGAGAAGTTCCCGCACGAGCTGTCGGGCGGCCAGCGCCAGCGCGTGGTGATCGCCCGAGCCCTCGCCGTCGAGCCGCGGGTCCTGCTCGGCGACGAGCCGATCTCGATGCTCGACGTCTCGATCCGGCTCGAGATGCTGAACCTGCTCGACCGCCTCCGCCGCGAAGACGGCCTCGCACTGCTCTACATCACCCACGACATCGCGAGCGCGCGTTACCTCTGCGACGACATCGTGGTGATGTACGCGGGACGCATCGTCGAGATGGGCCCGAAAGAGGCGGTGATCGCCGATCCGCAGCATCCGTACACGAAGCTGCTCATCGAGTCCTCGCCCGACCCGCAGGGCGACCCCGACCGCGATCGCGACGCCGTCTTCGGATCGGCCGACGACCTGGGCGAGCCACCGAGCCTCATCGACCCGCCCAGCGGATGCCGCTTCCACCCGCGATGCCCGTTCGCGATGGAGCAGTGCCGCACGACGCGTCCGCCCCGGATCACCGTCGGGCCCGACCATGGCGCAGACTGCTGGCTGCACGACGTCGGTCGCGGGCACGAGCTCGCCGGATCATCGATGACGCAGCTCGTCTCCCGCACCCTGACCGAGGAGGTCCCGTGACCACGCCCAGCACCCGCCCGCGCTCGATCCGCCAGTCCGACGTGGCCCGACTCGCCGGGGTGTCGCAGTCGGCGGTGTCACGCGTGATCAGCGGCGATGCCGCGCGTATCCCCGACGAGACGCGGCAGCGCATCCACGAGGCGATCGCCCAGCTCGGCTACGTCCCAAACCCCGTCGCCCGCAACCTCCGGGGCTCCCGCACGCAGTTGCTGGGGGTCCACACGTTCGAGCCGCTCTTCCCCAACGCCCGCGAGGGCTTCTACGTCGAGTTCCTGCTCGGCATCGAGCAGCGCGCCGAAGAGACGGGGCACGATCTCGTGCTGTTCAGCTCCACCGGTGACGGCGCCGGCGGGCGGCGGATCTACCGCGACGAGACGAACCGGCTGCGCATCGCCGACGGCAGCGTGCTGCTGGGCGTCTCGCCCGACCGCGACGAGCTCGCCAAGCTCTGGCGCGAGGGGTACCCCTTCATCCACATCGGTCGCCGCGACGTCCCCGGCGCCGACATCCCGTGCATCATCCCCGACTACCGTGCGGCGGCCTCCGGGATCGTCGAACGCCTGCACGCCCTCGGCCATCGCACCCTCGCGTACCTGCGCGACTCGATGGACGTCGAACCGTACGAGGACCGCCGCGCCGGCTATGCCGAGGCGGTGACGCGTCTCGGCATCGCGGACGCGTCGCCCGGGTACCGCGAAGGCCGGGCGGGGGTGCCCGACGAGGTCGTCGCCGCGCTCGTGGACGGACGCTGCACCGCCGCCGTCGCCGAGAGCGAGCGGGTGGCGGGCGAGCTGCGCAACCGGCTGATCGAGCGCGGGGTCGACATCCCGGGCGAGGTCTCGGTCGCCGTCCTCGAAGACACGAGCGCCGGGGACGTGCGGTGGGACGACCTCCGCATCCCGCGCCAGGAGATCGGCCGCATCGCCGTCGACCGCCTGATCGAGATGGTGGACGACCCGGATGCCGCCCGCGAGAGCACGTTCGTCGCGTGCGAGGTGGTCGCCGGCGGCACCGTCGCACAGGTCAGAAAGGACCGAGGATGACCGAGCCGATCGACCTGCTGATCATCGGAGGCGGCGTCGGCGGCGTAGCCGCGGCCATCACCGCGACCCGCCTGGGCCTGCGTGTCGTGCTGACAGAGGAGTCGGGCAGGCTCGGCGGGCAGCTGACCTCGCAGGCGGTGCCGCCCGACGAGCACGCCTGGATCGAGCAGCCGACGACATCGCCGAGCTACGCCGAGTTCCGCCGCCGAGTCCGCGACTACTACCGCCGCAACTACCCGGTCACGGCGGAAGCCGCCGCCGAGCCGATCCTCAACCCGGGGCGCGGCATCGTCAGCCGGCTCTGCCACGAGCCGCGCGTCGCCGACGCGGTCATCGACGAGATGCTCGCCCCGTGGCTCGCGACCGGCCGGCTGCGGATCCTCCGCGACCACGAGCCCGTCGCCGTCGACGTCGTGCGCGACCGGGTCGAGGGCGTGGTCGTCCGCAGCCGGACGGGGGAGGAGACGGTGCTCGAAGCGCCGATCGTGGTGGATGCCACGGAACTCGGCGACCTGCTCGAGCTCGCACGCGTCGAGCACGTCATCGGGGCCGAGGGCGTCGACGACACCGGCGAGCTGCACGCTCCGGCCGTCGCCGATCCGATGGACCAGCAGGCGGTCTCATGGTGCTTCGCGCTCGAGCACCGCGAGGGCGAGGATCACGTCGGCGACCGTCCCGCACGCTACGAGCACTGGCGCACGCACGTCGACTCGTTCTGGCCCGGCCCGCAGCTGTCGTGGACCGACATCGAGCCGATCGGGCTGCACGAGCGCACCCGGCCGCTCTTCCAGAAGGTCGACACCCCCGACGTGCCGTTCGACCTGTGGCGGTACCGGCGCGTCCTCGCCGCCGACAACTTCACCGGTGGCATCTCCGACGTGACGCTCGTCAACTGGCCGCAGATCGACTACTGGGAGGCACCGCTCCTCGGCGTCGACGCCGCCGCGGCCGACCGGGCACGCGCAGCCAGTCGCGAGCTGTCGGAGTCGTTCCTGTACTGGATGCAGACCGAAGCGCCGCGGCACGACGGCGGCACGGGCTACCCGGGGCTCCGCCTGCGCGGAGACGTCACCGGCACCGCCGACGGGTACGCCGACCGCGTCTACATCCGCGAGGCGCGACGCGCGGTGACCGAGTTCCGCGTGCTCGAGCAGCACGTCGGCGTACAGGCCCGTGGCGCGGGGGCGGGCAGCGCCGTGTTCGACGACAGCGTCGGGCTCGGGCATTACCGCATCGACCTGCATCCCTCGACGGCCGGGCGCACCTACGTCGACATCGAGTCGTACCCGTTCCAGATCCCGCTGGGGGCACTGCTGCCGGTGCGCGTCGACAACCTGCTGCCGGCCGCGAAGAACATCGGCTCGACCCACATCACCAACGGCTGCTACCGCCTGCATCCGGTCGAATGGAGCATCGGCGAGGCCGTCGCCGCGCTTGCTGCCGTCGCGCTCGCCGAACGGGTTCCCCCGCGCGCGGTCCGGGCCCAGCCGCGGCTGCTCGACGACCTGCGCCGGGTGCTGACGGACCGTCTCGGGATCACGCTGCGCTGGCCGGAAGAGGTGCGCACGCACCACTGGAAGCCGCGGGAACGAGCCCGCGAAATCGTCCCGTCGCGCTGACGCGTCGGGACCGTGCGTCGGCGACGAGGCCGGCGCACGTGTCAGGAAGGACGGATCCATGCCCCCTCTCTCCCACCCGCCCCACTCCGCCTCAGGCCGGCGCGGCCGGCTGCGGCGACGCCTCGGCGCCGTCGTCTCGGCGGTCGCCCTCATCGCCGGCCTCGCGTGGGTCGCGCCCACCGCAGCCGTCGCCGACGGCTCTCTCCCCGCCCTGTCGACGCAGGGGAACCGCGTCGTCGACGCCACCGGAGCCGACGTCGCCCTGCGCGGGGTGTCGGTGCTCGCCCCCGAGCAGAACGACCTCTGCGACTACTGCGACTCGCGGCCGACCTCCGAGATGATCGATCTCGCGGCGGCCTGGGGATCGAAGGTCGTGCGCCTGCCCGTCACCGAGATCTCCGCGACCACCGACCTCGCCGCCTACGACGCCGAGTACATCGCGCCGTACGTCCAGCAGGCCGTCGATCTCGGCATCTACCTCATCATCGACCTGCACCTCGTCCGCGACTACGGCGACGGGGCGGGCGCCGTGCCGCGCTCGACGGTCGAGCGCTTCTGGGACTACATCGCGCCGCAGTACGGCGACGTGACCAACGTCGTGTTCGAGGTCTTCAACGAGCCCATCAACCCCGCGAGCTGGTCGACGTGGAAGGCCTACATCCAGCCGGTCGTCGACGGCATCCGGGAGACCGCGCCCGACACTCTCCTGCTGATGGGCTCGCCGCAGTGGAGCACGTTCGTCAACGGTGCCGTGAGCGACCCCATCGCGGGCGGCAACATCGCGTACGTCTTCCACATCTACCCCAACCAGGGGGCGCCGACGACGGTGCTGCTCGACAGCAAGTTCGGCAACGCCGCGCAGCAGATCCCCGTCGTCGTCACGGAGTTCGGGTGGAACCCGCCGGGGGAGTTCTCCGACAGCATCACCGCGGGCACGACTACCAACTGGGGCGTGCCGTTCCGCACGTACCTCGACGCCCGTCCGTGGATCGGGTGGCAGGCGTGGATCCTCGACAATTTCTGGAAGCCGCAGATGTTCGACTACGACTGGAACATCCTCGGTGGCGAGCACCAGGGGCAGTTCGTGAAGGACTGGCTCGGCGGCCTGCCCAACGTCTCTCCGTGCGCCTCGCACGACGGTCTCGGGGCCACGGTCACGGTGTCGTCGACGTACTCGGCCGCCTACCCGGGCTCGCGCCTCGTCGACGGCGACTGCACCGATGCGGGCCGGTGGCTCTCGGCCGTCGGAGACGCGACGCCGACGGCGACGATCGAGCTGGCCGCGCCGCAGCGGGTCAGTTCGCTCGGGGTCTACAGCGGGTTCGGCGGCGGGGCCGGAACCGGCGTCGTGCTCGTCGACTTCACGGTCGAGGTGCGCACCTCGGCGGGATGGCAGCAGGTCGCCGCCGTCACCGGCAACACGCAGGCCGCGCGCGAGGTCGCGATCGGGGTCGACGGGGTCGAGGCGGTACGCCTCGTGGTCACCAACCCCTCCGCCTCGACCACCGAGGCCAAGATCGCCCGCGTCTACGAGCTCGCCGTGCGCGGCTGACGCCCCACCGCGATACAGCTGCAGGACCGGTGGTGCTGGTGTCTGCTCCCGCCGCAGGCGGGACGACACCGGCACCACCGGTCCGACGGATGTATCGCCGTCGTCGCCGCGCCGGATGTCAACACGGCGGGCGAAACGGGGGCGGAAATACTGACGCAACACGGCCCGGATTAGGCTCGCATCCATGGGTGACCTCTTCGACGGATACGGCTCGACGCTGACGCCGCGCAAGACCGTGTCGGGGGTGCCGCCGTACGACGAGATGTTCGAGGTCTCGGGCACCATGCCGGCTCCCGGGAGCTCGCGCGCCGCGTACCGCGAGCTGTACCAGGCGCTCGCGCAGATGACGCAGGAAGAGCTTCGCGGACGCACCGAGTCGCTCGCGAGCTCGTACCTCGCGCAGGGCGTCACCTTCGACTTCGCGGGCGAGGAGCGCCCGTTCCCGTTGGATGCCGTGCCCCGGGTGATCGACTACGACGAATGGTCGCATGTCGAGTCGGGCGTGAAGCAGCGCGTGCGCGCGCTGGAGGCGTTCCTCGACGACGCGTACGGGCACCAGTTCTGCGTCCGCGACGGCGTGCTGCCCGCGAAGCTCATCGCCTCGTCGCAGTACTACTACCGCCAGGCCGCCGGCATCCGCTCCGCCAACGGCGTGCGCATCCAGGTCTCGGGCATCGACCTCATCCGCGACGAGCACGGCGAGATGCGCGTGCTCGAAGACAACGTGCGTGTGCCCTCGGGTGTCAGCTACGTCATCTCGAACCGCCGGGTGATGGCGCAGACCCTGCCCGAGCTGTTCGTCTCGATGCGCGTGCGGCCCGTGGGCGACTATCCGAACAAGCTCCTGCAGGCGCTGCGCGCCTCGGCCCCGCCCGGAGTCGACGACCCCAACGTCGTCGTGCTGACCCCCGGCGTCTACAACTCCGCGTACTTCGAGCACACGCTCCTCGCGCGCCTCATGGGCGTCGAGCTGGTCGAGGGCCGCGACTTGGTCTGCTCGGGCGGCAAGGTGTTCATGCGCACCACGCGAGGTCCGCAGCGCGTCGACGTGATCTACCGCCGCGTCGACGACGACTTCCTCGATCCGCTGCAGTTCCGCGCCGACTCGATGCTGGGCGCTCCGGGGCTCATGCTCGCGGCGCGCCTGGGCAACGTCACGATCGCGAACGCCGTGGGCAACGGCGTCGCCGACGACAAGCTGCTCTACACCTATGTGCCCGACCTCATCCGCTACTACCTCGCGGAGGAGCCGATCCTCAAGAACGTCGACACGTGGCGGCTCGAGGATCCGGGCGCGCTCGAAGAGGTGCTCGATCGCCTCGACGAGCTCGTCGTGAAGCCCGTCGACGGCTCGGGCGGCAAGGGGCTCGTCGTCGGGCCCGACGCCTCTGCGGCCGAGCTCGACAAGCTCCGCAAGAAGCTCCTCGCCGATCCGCGCGGCTGGATCGCCCAGCCGGTCGTCATGCTCTCGACGATCCCCACGCTCGTCGAGGACGGCATGCGCCCCCGTCACGCCGACCTGCGACCCTTCGCCGTCAACAACGGCGAGGAGGTGTGGGTGCTGCCGGGCGGGCTGACCCGCGTCGCGCTGCCGGAGGGCCAGCTCGTCGTCAACTCCAGCCAGGGCGGCGGCTCGAAGGACACGTGGGTCGTCGGTGGCGACGCGCCCCGCACGGCCGAGTACAGCCAGGGGAACCTCGCCGGGCTCGTCGCCGATCAGGCCTCGACCCAGGCGATCCCGATCATCTACGACGAGCAGGACGAGCCCGCCCACTCGCCGCAGGACCACCCCGGCGGCCTGAGCGAGCAGCAGGAACAGCAGCAGCAGACCGGGGGATCGACGTGCTGAGCCGCATCGCCGAGAGCCTGTTCTGGATCGGACGCTACATCGAGCGGAGCGACGGCACCGCCCGCATCCTCGACGTGCACCTGCAGCTGCTGCTGGAAGACCCGTGGATCGACGAGGACACCGCCTGCCGGTCGCTCCTGTCGGTCATGGGCTCGTTCCCGCCCGAGGGGCTCGACACCGTGACCCGCCAGGACGTGCTGACCCGGCTCGCCGTCGACCGCACCAATTCGTCGAGCATCGCGTACTCGCTGCAATCCGCGCGAGAGAACGCCCGCCGCGCGCGCGAGATCGTCTCGACCGAGCTGTGGGAGACCCTCAACACCACCTATTCGCGGATGCCGCGGCGCCTGAACGCCGAGAAGGTGCACGAGTTCTTCCACTGGGTGCGTGAGCGCGCGGCGCTCGCCGTGGGCGTCACCGACTCGTCGACGAGCCGCGACGAGGCCTGGCAGTTCTTCACACTGGGGCGCTCGATCGAGCGCACCGATATGACGGCTCGGCTGCTCGCGACCCGGTCGCTGACCGAGGAGTCCGGGCCGTCGTGGACGACGATCCTCCGCTCCTGCGGCGCGTACGAGGCATACCTGCGCACCTACCGCGGCATGCCGAGCGCGCGCAACGCGGCGGAGTTCCTGCTGCTCGATCGTCTCTTCCCGCGCTCGATCATCCACTCGATCCAGCGGGCGGAGGAGTGCATGAGCGCGATCGATCCCGTCGCCGACCGCGTGGGGCACTCCAACGCCGTGCTGCGCGCGCTCGGCCGCATCCGCAACGATCTCGAGTACCGGCCGTTGGGCGAGATCCTCTCGGAGCTGCCCGAGCACATGGACAACGTGCAGAAGGTGACCCGTGAGGCCTCCGAGGCGATCCGCAGTCGCTTCTTCCCCACCGCCGCGGAGCCGAACTGGATCGGAGAGACCTCGTGAAGCGTCTGCGCATCGAGCACACGACCGGGTTCACCTACCCCGGCGACGTCGCCGCCTCCTACAACGAGGCGCGGATGCTGCCGAGCTCGACCGATAGTCAGTTCGTGCTGAGCTCGCAGCTCGACATCGATCCCACGACCGCCGTCAACCACTACGTCGACTACTTCGGCACCCGCGTCGCCGCGTTCGACGTGCTCGCCGCGCACCGTTCACTCGCGATCACGGCCCGCTCGCTCGTCGAGGTGCGGCCTCGCCCGATCGAGCACCGGCAGATCTCGTGGGAGGACCTCGCCGACGAGACCGCGCGCTCGATCCACACCGTCGAGCAGCTCGGGCAGACGGCCCGCACGGCGCCGCATCCGGAGGTCGTCAAGCTCGCCCGCGAGATCGCGGCGTCGCACGACGAGCCCGGCCCGGCCGCGCACGCGATCGCGATCGGGATCGGGGATGCCGTCGAGTACATGCCCGGCGTCACGGGGGTGCACTCCACCGCCGCGGAGTCGTGGCCCGAGCGCAAGGGCGTCTGCCAGGACATCGCGCACATCACCCTCGGCGCACTGCGCAGCGTCGGCATCCCGGCGCGTTACGTCTCGGGCTACCTGCATCCCGACCCCGACGCCCAGGTCGGCGTCGCGGTGACGGGCGAGTCGCACGCCTGGATCGAGTGGTTCGCGGGCGACTGGCAGGGCTTCGACCCGACCAACAACGTCGAGATCAGCGACCGGCACGTGCTCGTCGGGCGGGGCCGCGACTACAACGACGTCCCGCCGCTGCGCGGGGTGTTCGCGGGCCCGTACAAGAGTGCGCTGCACGTGACGGTGACGATCACCCGCGAGGCTTGACCTCCGCGGCATCCGTTTCGACCTGCTCGCGGCGCGCGCCACGGCCGAGGGAGGTCGTGGCCACGAGGCCCAGCACGAGGAACCCCGCCGCGGCGAAGCTCGCGGCGCGGGTGCCGTCCGAGAGGGCGGCCTTCGCGTCGGTGGCGATGTCGGCGGTCTGCGGCGAGGCCGCCAGGCCCGCGATCGCGCCGCCCGCGCTGTCGACGACGGCGCTGACCACGTGGTCGCGCTGCTCGGCGGGGATGCCGCGGTCGTCGAGCTTCGCGGTGAGGGCGCCCGATGTGGTCGAGAACAGGATGGTTCCGAGGATCGCGATGCCGAGCGCGGCGCCGAGCTGGCGAGCGGTCGACTGCGTGCCGGATGCCTGCCCGCCCGCGGCGACGGGGACGTCGGCGAGCACGACGCCGGTCAGCTGCGCGGTGGCGAGGCCGACGCCGATGCCGTAGACGAACAGCGCCGGGATGAGCGGGCCCCAGGTGGCGTCGGGGGCGACGACGAGGGCGACGCCGCCGACGCCGATGATCTCGGCGGCCAGGCCGGCGCGGACGATCCACACGGGTGCGACCTTGCCCGACAGGGCGCCGGCGAGCCCGCTCGCGACGAACGAGCCCGCGGCGAGGGCGAGCAGCACGAGGCCCGTCTGAACGGCTTCGAACCCGAGCGCGAACTGGAGCCACAGGGGGAGGGCCAGGATGATGCCGAACTCGCCGAGCGCGACGACGAGGGCGGCGAGGTTGCCGTTGCGGAACGACGGGATGCCGAAGAGCCCGAACGCGAGCAGCGTGGGCTTCCCGGCGCGGCGGCGCCGCACGCCCCAGACGACGAAGGCGGCGATCGTGACGGCCGAGATGACGAACGCGACCGGCACGGGGGACAGATCCCACGGCCACGACGCGCCGAACAGCTCGGGGCGCTGGTCGACGGTCCACCAGCCGTAGCTTCGTCCCTCGATGAGGCCGAAGACGAGCGTGCCCATCGCGATGACCGACAGGATCGCCCCGACGACGTCGATCCCCGCGGCGCCGCCGCGCGATTCCTCGACCGTCAGCAGGACGCCCACGACGATGAGGATGCCGAGCGGGATGTTGATGCCGAAGGCCCAGTGCCACGAGAACGTCGTCGTCAGCCAGCCGCCGAGCAGCGGCCCGACGGCGGCCATGCCGCCGATCGTCGAACCCCAGACGGCGAAGGCGATGCCGCGTTCGCGGCCGCGGAACGTCGCGTTCAGGAGCGACAGCGTGGTCGGAAGGATCATCGCTCCGCCGACGCCTTGCACGAAGCGGGCGAGGATGAGCAGGTCGCCGGTCGAAGCGAGGGCCGCGCCGACCGAGGCCAGCGCGAAGACGACGACG
This sequence comes from Microbacterium arborescens, assembly GCF_030369635.1. Classification (NCBI taxonomy): domain Bacteria; kingdom Bacillati; phylum Actinomycetota; class Actinomycetes; order Micrococcales; family Microbacteriaceae; genus Microbacterium; species Microbacterium arborescens. Next base: position 486,519 of record NZ_CP128474.1, read on the forward strand.
CCTGTCAGCAGCATCCGGCGGCGGCCGACCCGATCGGCGATGCTGCCGAAGACGAGCAGCAGCGAGGCGAAGACGAGGGTGTACGCCTCTTGCACCCACTGCACCTGGGTCGAGGTGATGCCGAGGTCGTCGACGATCGAGGGGACGGCGACGTTCACGATCGTGGAGTCCACGATGATGAGCGCCACCGCGATGCTGATGAAGACGAGACCCGCCCACCGGCGGCGTGCCGAAGCTACCATGATTGCTAGAATAGCTAGCTAAATTGTGGATGCAAGATGTGGTTCGCGCGGCGCGAAAGCGGCCGGGCCCCGTCGGGAACCGGCCGCTTCATGGATGCGGATCAGGCGGGCGGGTCACCCGGGTCGAGGGTCTTCAGCATGTCCTCCTCGGCTGCGTTGTCGGCCGTGAGCTCCTGCTCGGTGGTCTCATCGCCGCCGCGGGGTGCATCGTCGGTGATCGACTGCTCGGAGCTGGGGTCGTCGAGGTGACGGTCGCCGGTGGGCTCTTCGGACGGGATCGCGCTGTCGCCGGCGCCGCCGGCCGGGGTGTCGTGGCTGCTCATGGTCGCGACGTTACGCTCGCCGTCGCCGCCCGCGGCACCCCTTGACACCCGCGGGACGCCTGACGCCGATACATTCGTCGGACCCCTGTGGCTGGTGTCGTCTCGACAGCTGTTCGAGGCCACTCCCGCACCGCGGGCCCGACGAATGTATCGACCACCGACGGCCGGACGGGCTAAGCGCTGGGCTCGTACCGGCGCGGCGCATGCGTGCGGGCGACGAGGTCGCGGAGCGCCTCGAGCGAGCCTGAGACGAAGCCCGCGGCGCGGGCCTGCACGAGCACGTTGCCGAGCGCCGTCGCCTCGACGGGCCCGGCGAGCACGGGCATGCCGGCGCGGTCGGCCGTGCGCTGGCACAGCAGCTCGTTGAGCGCGCCGCCCCCGACGATGTGGATCGTTCGTACGTCGACGCGGCCCAGGCGTGCGGCGTCGGCGACGGCATCGGCGAACGCCTGCGCGAGCGACTCGACGATCGACCGGGTGTACTCCGCCCGCGTGCGCGGCGGCGCGACGTCGTGCTCGGTGCACCAGGCGTCGATGCGCGAGGTCATCTCGCCGGGGGCGAGGAACCGCGGGTCGTTGACGTCGAAGACGACGCCGTCGGCCTCGCGCGCGGCATCGAGCAGCGTCGGCAGGTCGATGCGGTGCCCCTCGCGGCGCTCCCATTGCCGCACGGCCTCGCTCAGTATCCACAGCCCCATGACGTTGTGCAGCAGGCGCACGCGCCCGTCGACCCCGCCCTCGTTCGTGAAGTTCGCCTCGAGCGCGGCGCGGGTGAGTACGAGGTGGTCGACCTCCACACCCACGAGGCCCCACGTGCCGCACGAGATGTAGGCCGCGGCATCCGGCTGCATCGGCACGGCGACGACGGCCGAGGCGGTGTCGTGCGAGCCGACGGCAGTCACGGGCGTGCCGGTCGGCGCCCCGATCGACGCGGCGACGTCGGTACGCAGCGGTCCCAGCCGATCGCCCGGTGCGATGAGCGGGGGGAGGATGCCGCGGGGGATGCCGAGCGCCGAGACGAGGGCGCCGTCCCATGAGGCCTGGAGCACCCGCAACAACCCGGTCGTCGAGGCGTTGGTCTGCTCGGCGCGGGCGACGCCGGTGAGCCAGTATCCGACGAGATCGGGCACGAGCAGCGCGGTGTCGGCGAAGGCGAGCAGCTCGGGATCCTCCGCGGCGAGCTGGTACAGGGTGTTGAACGGCAGGAACTGCAGGCCGTTGCGCTCGAAGAGCTCGGCGTGCGGAAAGCGCGCGTGCACGCTCTCGACCCCGCGGGCGGTGCGCTCGTCGCGGTAGTGGAACGGTTCGCCCAGCATCCGCCCGCCGCGCAGCAGCGCGTAGTCGACGGCCCACGAGTCGACCCCGATCGAGGCGATGCCGGGGGCCGTGCGCAACGCATCGTGCAGCCCGCCCAGCACCGACCCGTACATGCCCACGAGGTTCCAGTGCAGGCCATCGCCGGCGTGCACCGGATCGTTCGCGAACCGTGCGACCGTCTCGGTGCGGAGCGTGTCAGCCCCCACGTGTCCCACGATGACCCGCCCACTGGTGGCCCCGAGATCCACCGCCGCAACGTCCCCCGACACGCTCACGCGCGGCATCCTTCCCGCGAGTGCACGGCCTGCCGCCGAGTGCACGACCTCGGAGCGTGCGGATGCCGTGCACTCGGCGCGTAGCCGTGCACTCGAGTGCCTGCCCTCATCGGAGGAAGGCGGCGGCGACGCCGGAGTCGACGGGGATGTGCAGGCCGGTCGTGCGGGAGAGCTCGGGGCCGGTCAGCACGTACACCGCGTCGGCGACGTTCTCGGGCACGACCTCGCGCTTGAGGATCGTGCGGTTGGCGTAGAACTGGCCGAGGTCCTCTTCCTTGACGCCGTAGGTCGCGGCGCGGTTGGCGCCCCAGCCGGAGGCGAAGATGCCCGAGCCGCGCACGACGCCGTCGGGGTTGATGCCGTTCACGCGCACGCCGTGCTCGCCGAGCTCGACCGCGAGCAGCCGCACCTGGTGGGCCTGGTCGGCCTTCGTCGCCGAGTACGCGATGTTGTTGGGCCCGGCGAAGACGGAGTTCTTCGAGGAGATGTAGATGACGTCACCGCCCATTCTCTGCTCGATGAGCGCCTTGGCTGCAGCCTTGGACACGAGGAACGAGCCCTTCGCCATGACGTCGTGCTGCAGGTCCCAGTCCTTCTCGGTGGTCTCCAGCAGCGGCTTCGACAGCGACAGCCCGGCGTTGTTGACGACGAGGTCGATGCCCCCGAACGCGAGCAGCGTCGCGTCGATCGCGGCCTGCACGCCGTCGGCGTCGGCGACGTTGGCGGCGACGCCGATCGCGACGTCGGTGCCGCCGAGCTCCGCGGCTGCGGCCTGCGCCTTCTCGAGGTCGAGGTCGGCGACGACGACGCACGCGCCCTCGGCCGCGAGCCGGGTGGCGATGGCCTTGCCGATGCCGGATGCCGCTCCTGTGACGAACGCGATGCGCCCCTGGTGAGTCTTGGGCTTGGGCATCCGCTGGAGCTTCGCCTCTTCGAGGGCCCAGTACTCGATGCGGAACTTCTCGGCGTCCGAGATCGGCGCGTAGGTCGAGAGGGCCTCGGCGCCGCGCATGACGTTGATCGCGTTGACGTAGAACTCACCCGCGACCCGCGCGGTCTGCTTGTTCGCGCCGTACGAGAACATGCCCACGCCCGGGACCAGCACGATGAGCGGGTCGGCGCCGCGGATCGCCGGCGAGTCCGCATCGGCGTGGGCGTCGTAGTACGCCTGGTAGTCGGCGCGGTACGCGGCGTGCAGCTCGTGCAGACGGGCGATCTGCTCCTCGGCCGACGCCGTCGCCGGCATGTCGAGGATGAGGGGCTTGACCTTCGTGCGTAGGAAGTGGTCGGGGCAGCTCGTGCCCAGAGCGGCGAGAGCGGGTGCCTTCTCGGATGCCAGGAAGTCGAGCACGACGTCGGCGTCGGTGTAGTGGCCGACCATGGGCTTGTCGGTCGAGGCGATGCCGCGGATCGTGGGGGCGAGGGCGGCGGCGCGGGCGCGGCGCTCGGTCTCGGGCAGCGCCTCGAACCCGGCGCGCACGCCGCCGAAGGGCTCGGCCGCGCCGTGCTCGTCGATGTAGGCCTGTGCGGTCTCGATGATCCAGAGGCTGTTCGCCTCGGCCTCATCCGAGGTGTCGCCCCACGCCGTGATGCCGTGCCCGCCGAGGATGCATCCGATGGCCTGCGGGTTCTGCGCCTTGATCTCGGCGATGTCGAGGCCGAGCTGGAAGCCCGGGCGCCGCCACGGCACCCACACGACCTTCTCGCCGAAGATCGCGGGGGTCAGCGTCTCGCCGTCGGCGGCCGTCGCGATCGCGATGCCCGCGTCGGGGTGCAGGTGATCGACGTGCGCGGCATCCACCAGTCCGTGCATCGCGGTGTCGATCGAGGGCGCGGCGCCGCCCTTGCCGTGCAGGCAGTAGTCGAACGCGGTGACCATCTCGTCCTCGCGATCGACACCCGGGTACACGTTCACCAGTGCTCGCATCCGGTCGAGGCGGAGCACGGCGAGCCCCGACTCGGTCAGGGTGCCGAGGTCGCCGCCCGATCCCTTGACCCACAGCAGCTCGACGGGCTCACCGGTGACGGGGTCGATGTCGGTGCCCTTGGCGGAGGTGTTGCCGCCGGCGTAGTTGGTGTTCTTGGGGTCGGATCCCAGGCGGTTGCTGCGCGCGATGAGGTCTGCTGCTGCGGCGGAGGTCATGGTTTTCCTTCGGGGTAGGGAGGGGAGGTCAGGATGCGGCGAGGTCGGCGAAACGCCGCACGATGCGTGCCATCGAGGCTGTGAATCCCGGATGCTCAGGCCGGTTGAGGTGGCCGTGGTCCGTGCCCGGCTCGACGACGACGTCGACGTCGCCGCCCGCGGCCCGCAGCGTCGCGGCGAACACGTCGCCCGAGACGCTCAGCTCGTCGATCTCGCTGTTGATCATGAGTGTGGGCGGGAAGCCGCGCAGCTCGGCGGCCGACGCGAGGCCCGGCACCGCGGCGATCGGCGCGCCGATCACGGAGCCGCCGAGGTAGTTCTCGTACATCTCGCGGACGACGTCGGTGCCGAACCGGTCGTGCTCGGGATGGGCGGCGAGGGCCGCGCGCAGCGCCGGACCGGGGGCGGGCTGGACGGCGAGCAGGGTGGGGTAGGCCAGCACGACGAGGCGGGGAAGGATGCCGCCCGCCCCGAGCAGGCGCAGGGTCGCACCCGTCGCGAGGTTCGCCCCCGCACTGGCGCCGCCGATCGCGAGGCGCGTGACGCCGAGCTCATCCGCGTGAGAGGTCGCCCAGTCCCATGCGCGCAGGACGTCGTCGGATGCCGCGGGGTAGCGGTTGCCGGTGCGGTCCTCGATCTGCTGGTCGGCGCCGTCCCAGGTCGGGGGGACGGGGGCGAGGCGGTAGTCGACGGAGAGGACGGTCGTCCCCGCGGCGGCGAGCCCGCGGGCGACGGCATCCGCTTCCGGCATGTCGAGGTCGCCGAACGCGAAGCCGCCCCCGTGCATCCACACGAGGCCGGTGCCATCGGGTTCCGCGGCTCGGTAGAGGCGGATGAGCCCGTCCGCCTCGGACGTGGGCACGGCCGCGGCGGCCGACGGGGCGCTCATCGCGACACCGACTCTTCCGCCGGGGTCGGGACGTGCCGGCCATAACGCTCGAGCTCGATGTCCTCGAGCGACTTGCCCTCGGTGTTCGGAGCCCAGATGGTCCCGATCAGCAGCGCCGCGACGAGCAGACCGAGGATGATCACGCCCAGGCCGCCGAGTCCGAGACCCGACAGCAGGACGGGGAAGACCAGGCTCAGGAGGCCGACCATGACGCGCGCGAGCATGAAGAGCATGCCCTGGGCGCTCGCGCGGTAGCGGGTGGCGAACAGCTCGGCGGTCCACAGTCCGTAGAACGCCTGGGCTCCGACACCGGCGGAGACGCCCCACGCGACGGCGAAGAACAGCAGCGAGAAGAGTCCGGGCGGGGCGTAGATTAGCACCGCCCAGGCGACGACGCCGAGCCCCGCGCCGGCGAGGTACAGCCACTTGCGGCGCACGCGGTCGCCGAAGCGCATGAAGCCGAAGAAGGTCGCCGCGGCCGTGAGGCTCCAGACGAGCACCTGCAGCAGGTTCTGCTGCATCGGATCGTGGAGGCCCGCGGCGTCGTATACCCGCGGCTGGAAGATGCCGGCCTGGCCGGCGACGGTGTTCCACAGACCGTAGACGCCGATGAGGAAGGCGAGCGCGCCCCAGTTCTTCGGCTCCTTGAGCAGGCCGATGATGCCGGAGAAGAACGACGGACGCTCGCCCGCGACGAGGGCGGCCTCGCGCTGGCTCTTCCACCGGCGCGACTCGGGGAGCCCGCGACGGACCCACCACGTGACGGCGGCGATGACGAACAGGTGGAAGAAGATCAGGCGCGAGCCGAGCAGGCCGAGCGGGCCGACGATCACGGCGAGCAGGAACCCGACCGCCGGGCCGATGGACCAGGCGAGCTGGGCCGTGCCCACGTGCGCGGCACGGTGCTCGTTCGGAGCCTCCTCGGCGATGTAGGTCCACGACGCCGGAACGCCCGCGCCGACGGCGATGCCCATGAGGATGACGCCGACGAGGAGGATCGCGAGGTTCGGGGCGAACGTCACGGCCAGGGCCCCGAGCATGAACACGATCAGGTCGTAGGTGTAGATGAACTTGCGGCCGAGCCGGTCGCACAGGGGACCGCCGATCGCGGCACCGATCGCGGCACCGAAGGCGTTGGCCGAGAGGGCGGCGACGATCCCGACGACGCCGTCGTCGAAGCCGAACGCCTCCTGCCACAGCGTGAGGCTCGTGGCGAGCGCGATGATGGCGCCGGCCTCGATGTAGTTCGACATGGCGACGGCGATGGTCGCCTTCCAGGCGCTCAGCGGGCGGCGGGTGCGGGTGGTGCTCATGCGCCCCATCCCGCCTGGGTGCCTCCCACGCGGTCGGCTTCGATCTTCTGCTGGTACCCGGATGCCGCATACGCGGCCATCGGGTCGGCGGGCAGCCCCCGCGACTCGCGCCACTCGGCCAGGGCCGGCCGGACGTCGGTGTAGAACGCGTCCATGAAGACCGCCTGCGCCCCGAGGACGTCGTTCGCGGTGCGGGCGGCGGCCAGGGCGTCGGCGTCGATGAGCAGCGCGCGAGCCGTCATCTCCTGGACGTTGAGCACCGAACGGATCTGCCCGGGGATCTTCGCCTCGATGTTGTGGCACTGGTCGAGCATGAACACCACATCGGGGTTGTCGAACCCGCCGCCGCGCAGCACCTCGACGAGGATCCGGAACAGCTGGAACGGGTCGGCCGCGCCCACGATGAGGTCGTCGTCGGCGTAGAAGCGCGAGTTGAAGTCGAACGAGCCGAGCTTGCCGAGGCGCAGCAGCTGCATGACGATGAACTCGATGTTCGTGCCCGGGGCGTGGTGCCCGGTGTCGAGGCAGACCATCGCGCGCTCGCCGAGGGCCGCGACCTGCACGTAGCTGGTCCCCCAGTCGGGAACGTCGGTGTGGTAGAAGGACGGCTCGAAGAACTTGTACTCCAGCACGAGGCGCTGCTCGCCCGTGAGGCGGTCGTAGATCTTCTGCAGCGAGTCGGCCAGGCGGTCCTGGCGTGCGCGCATGTCGTTCTGCCCGGGGTAGTTCGACCCCTCGGCCAGCCAGATCTTCAGGTCGCGCGAGCCCGTGGCATCCATGACGTCGATGCACTCGAGGTGGTGGTCGATGGCTTTGCGACGGATCGCGTCGTCCTCGTGGGTCAGCGCCCCGAACTTGTAGTCCTCGTCCTGGAACGTGTTCGAGTTGATCGTGCCGAGCGCGACCCCGAGGTCCTCGGCGTGGCGGCGCAGGGCACCGAAGTCGTCGACCCTGTCCCACGGGATGTGCAGCGCGACGGCGGGGGCGAGGCCGGTGACGCGGTTGACCTCGGCGGCATCCGCGATCTTCTCGAAAGGATCGCGCGGGGTGCCGGCCGTGGGGAACACCCGGAACCGGGTGCCGGAGTTGCCGAACGCCCAGCTGGGCAGCTCGATGCCCTGGCGCTCGAGCAGGGCGAGGTGGTCGGGGGAGAGGGTGCTCACGATGCGTCGTCGCTTTCGTCGGTGGGGGTGGATGTCGGTGAGGCGGCGCCGGTGCCGGTCGCCGCGAGTTGGTCGTGCAGATTGAAGATCTCGGTCAGCGGGGTGGCCGCCTGGTCGGGGCGCCCGTCGAGGCCGACGAAGAAGCGGGCCATCTCGGCTTCCCAGCGCGCCGCGATCGGCGACGCGGCGAGGTACGCCTGGGCTGCGGCGTCGTCGTCGACTTCGTAGTAGCCGATCAGGCGGCCGCCCTCGCCGAGGAACAGCGAGTAGTTGCGGCGGCCGGATGCGGCGATCTCCGCGAGCATCTCGGGCCAGACGGGGGTGTGCCGGGAGATGTACTCATCGAGCAGGTCCGGACGGATCTGCAACGAGAAGCAGACCCGGTGGGCAGATGCACTCGTCATCGAGGCTCCTTGGTGAGCTGGTGTGAATCGTTTCACGAGCGTAGCGGTTTGCGAGCGCGGGCACAAACGGCAAGCGCTTACCCATATCCTGCCGTTGCTGTCGCGCTCGCGCTACGGTGGTGTGCATGGCAGTGAGCGTGCGGGATGTCGCGGTCGCGGCATCCGTGTCGGTGGGGACCGTCTCGAACGTCCTCAACAATCCGACGCGCGTGTCGCCCGAGATGGTCGCGCGCGTGCAGCAGGCCATCGCCGACCTCGGGTTCGTCCGCAACGACGCGGCGCGGCAGCTGCGGGCCGGGCGAAGCCGCTCGATCGGCCTCGTGGTGCTCGATATCGGCAACCCGTTCTTCGCCGAGGTGGCCCGGGGCGCCGAGCAGCGCGCTGCCGAGAGCGGCATGGCGGTGCTGCTGAGCACGAGCGACGAGAAGCCCGAGCGTGAATCGGCGTATCTCGACCTCTTCCGCGAGCAGCGCGTCAACGGCGTGCTCGTGACTCCTGCGAGCGACGATCTCGAGCGGTTGCGCGGGCTGCAGGCGGCCGGCGTCCCGGTCGTCCTCGTCGACCGCGAGGTGCCCGACGACGTGTTCGCCTCGGTGTCGGTCGACGACGTCGAGGGCGGCTACCTCGCCGTGGCGCACCTTCTGGCACGCGGGCGTCGGCGTATCGCGTTCGTCCGCGGGCCGGTGTCGATCCGGCAGGTCGCCGACCGTCTCGAGGGCGCGCGCCGAGCGGTGGCCGAGGTCGCCGGTGCGCGGCTGGAAGAGATCGCGGTGCCCGCCCTGTCGGTCCTGCACGGGCGCGCCGCCGGAGAGCTGCTGCGAGACCGTCGCGGAGATGACCGCGTCGACGCCGTGTTCGCGGCCAACGACCTGCTCGCCGTGGGGGTGCTGCAGGCGTTCTCGGTGCTCGGCCAGTTGCGGGTGCCCGACGAGGTCGCGCTCATCGGCTACGACGACATCGACTTCGCGTCGGCCACCGTCGTGCCGCTCAGCTCGATACGCCAGCCCGCGCACGAGATCGGATACCGCGCCGTCGACCTCCTGCTGCGCGGCCTCGACGACCCCGCCGGCGAGCACGAGCGCCGCGTGCGCTTCCGCCCCGAGCTCGTCGTCCGCGACTCCACCGCCTGACCCCAGCCCCCTCCCCGCTGCTGCCCCTCCCGCATCCTGCTGCCCCTCCCGCATCCTGCTGCCCCTCCCGCATCCTGCTGCCCCCGCATCCTGCTGCCCCCGCGAGGTCCCAGTTCGGCCGGTTCTGTGCGCCGCATTCCCGGCCGAACGGGGACTTCGCGCCCACCCCCACCCGGTTCCGCTCTTACCGGGCGGCGAGGGCGCACATCTGCACGGTGCTGGGGTGGTCTGACCGTGCGGATGCGCGTCCTCGGCGGGCGAGGCGCGTCAGAGGCGGGACCGGGACCAGGTGCCGGGGGAGAGTATGACGGGGGCGAGGGAGACGGCGGCAGGGCGAGCGCCGGGGAGAGCGCCGGGGAGAGCGGCGGGGGAGAGAGCAGCGGGGGTGGCGGGGAGAGCGGCGGGGGTGGTCACCGTGAGCGTGCGGGGACGGGTGTCGAGGTTGGCCGCCAGCACCGTGACCTGACCGTGGCGCTCGGCGCCGACGGCCCAGACGAGGCCGTCGGGACTCGAGCCCGACAGGAGCTCGCCGCCCGCGAGCGCGGTGAGGGCTGCGATCGCCTCGGCGACGGGCAGCGCCGTGCCGTCCGCGGCGAGGATGCCGCGCGGACCCCACGACTCGAAGAACGTCAGGCTCGCGACGCCGCGCACCGCGAGGGCCGCGGCGCTCGCGATCGTCCAGGCCGCGAGCTCGGGCGAGCGCTGCCGCGGGTCGTCCGCGTCGGTCAGGTGCGTGCCGTAGCCGGCCGACAGATCGGATGCCGCAGGGCGCGGTGGCGCCGTCGTGGCGACGTCGTTGAAATGCGGGCGCAGCGAGACCGGCCCGACGTGCACCGGCACCCCGCCGCCGATCTCGACCGCCTGCGTCGCCACGAGTCGCTGCATCGCGAGCGACTCGACGAGCTGCTCGGTGTCGCGGCTGTGGAAGAGCGGGGTGACGCTGAACGTCAGCCCCGCGAGATGCCGCGGCAGGCGGTGGTGCTCGCGGTTGAACTCGGTGAAGTGCGAGCGTGCGCCGCCGACGATGGGTACGGCCAGGCCCGACTGATCCAGCGCGCCTCGGAGCAGCGCGACCGTGGCCTCGTCGGAGATGTGACGGGCCGGCCCGGAGGGCTGGAACGCCGCCACCCGGGCCACACGATGACGTGCGAGCGCGGTCACCGCGTCGGAGAGGGATGCGGCGATCGCGGCATCCGCATCATCCGAGACCCCCGCCTCGGCGGGCAGCACGAGGCGGACGTCGAGGGGCGGACCCTCGGATGCCGCGCGCTCGAGCGCCGCCGGCCATCCCGGCCACGCGAGGTCGAGCTCGACGAGGGTGCTCGCCGCATCGCCACGCCCGACGTGCGCAGGCGCGGGCGCGGGGCCCGGCGCGGTCGACGCGCTCAGCCCGATCTCAGGAAAGGCCCCGGCACGACGCAGCTCGATCAGCGCGTCCTCGGTCCCGTGGCCTCCGGCTGCGGCATCCGCCATCAACGCGGCATCCGACGTCGCCACCACGGCAGTGTTCGCCATGAGGTCCGCGGTGACGGTGATCGCCTGCCGCACCCGCTCACCGGCCCCGACCTCGTACGGGAACGGCAGCGCGAGCGGCCGGCTGTAGACCTTGAACGAGGCATCGGTCCAGTTGCGCTGATCCTCCATCTCGAACACATCGCCGTCGAACGCCAGCCCGATCTCGACGCCGTCGTCGCGCCACCGCAGTCCCGCGATGTCGAACACCGGCTGGTGGGGGCTGATGGCGACCGGCAGCGCCGTGTCCGACACCCGGCCCGTGCTGTGGGCCACCGACAGCCCGGCCCCGGCCGCGCCGGGCGGGATGAGGGCGACGAGGCCCGTGCGGTTCGTCTCGAGGGGCGACGCCGCCTCGAGGTCGCACAGCACCCGCAGGCTCTCGCCGCGCACCTCGGCGCGCACCACACCGCTCAGCGGCATCCGCTCGTCGGCGGTGCGGACGTGCAGCATCAGGCTCGTCTCGGTGGCGGTGACACGGTCGACGACGAGGTCGGCCGTGTTCCAGTCGCGGTCGCGGACGACGGCCCGGATGCTGCGCAGCACGCGCCGTCCGCTTCGCCGGATGTCGGCGAGCTCATCGCCGCGCAACTCGAACTCCCACGCTCCGATCTGTCGTCGGTCCGCCTCGGCGCGCCCCCACATCGTCGGCATCCTCAGAGGGTCGTCATGCCGCCGTCGACCGAGAACGTCGCCCCCGTGGCGAACGAGCCCTCGTCGCTCGCGAGGTAGACCATGATGCCGGTGACGTCGGCGGGGGTGCCGGCGCGGCCGACCGGGATGCGCGAGACGATGGCCGCCCGCGACTCGGGGTCGTCGCTGATCGCCGACACCAGCGGCGTTTCGGTGTACGCCGGCTGCACGGTGTTCACCCGGATGCCGCGGTCGGCATATGCCGCGGCGACCGTGCGACCGAGTCCGTGTACGCCGGCCTTCGACGCGCTGTAGGCGGTGAAGGCCCATCCCTCGCCGTTGACCGCGGTGGGGCTTCCGGTCAGGATGATCGACCCGCCGCCGCGCGACAGCAGCGCGCGGACGGCGTACTTCACCGTCAGGAACGTCCCGGTGAGGTTGATGTCGATCGTCCGCCGCCAGACGTCGAGATCGAGGTCGGCGGCGGGTGCGTCCTGCCCGAACAGCTGCACGCCCGCGTTCGCGACGACGACGTCGGGCGTCCAGCCGGCCGCCTCGAGCTCGGCGAACGCCGCCGCGACGGCGGCCTCGTCGCCGATGTCCATCGTGACCGCGCGTGCGAGCGGGCCCAGGGCCGATGCGGCGTCGGCCACGGCCGGCCCGTTGCGATCGGCGAGCACGACGCGCGCGCCCTCGGCGACGAACCGCTCGGCGACGGCGTGTCCGATGCCCATCGCAGCGCCCGTCACGAGCGCCGTCTTGCCCTGCAGTCTCGTCATCGTCGTCGTCCTCAGCGCTCGATGTGGTCCAGGTGCAGCATCCGCGCGAGGTTCTTGTCGAGCTCGTCGTCGCGGAAGATCTTCTTCCAGTCGTCCTTGATGATGCTCTCGCGACCGTAGTCCATCGCGATCAGGCACGCATCGCTGAACGGGTTGTCGCCGCGCAGGCCGTTCGCGAGGGCGACCTGGGTGTGGCCGTACAGGATGCTGCGGGCGGCGGCCTCGGGCACGCCCATCGTGTGGATTGCCTCGTCGAGCGCCTCGTTCAGGAGCGAGCCGATCATGCAGGCGACGGTCTCGACGAGAGTGGGCTCGAGCTGAGCGAGCTGCTTGATCGTGACCCAGTGCACATCGATGACGGGCGCGTAGATCGCGCGGACGGTCTCTTCGACGATGCGCTTCTTCTCGGGGTCGTCCGACTCGATGGCCGCAATCGCATCCTGCGGGGCGGCGATGCCGCCGAACGTGTCGGCCCATTCCTCCCTCGTCGTGCGTTCGAGGAACACCGACGGGTGGCACGGGTGCGCGACGGCCTGGATGATCTCGTCACGCGTGGTGAGCAGCCCCGCGTAGGCGGCGGCCGGGTCGAGGGTCAGCACGATGGCGCCGGCCTTCAGTTGCGGGACGAGATCGGCGGTCACCGGGCCGAGCGCCAGATCGGGCACGGCGAGCACGACGATGTCGGCGTCGGCGACCGCCGCGGCGGCATCCGTCAGCTCGCGCCCGGCGGCGATCGTGCGCTCGCGGCCGGCCGGCGAGTTCTCGACGTAGAAGACGGTGTGGTCGGTCTTCACGAGGTTGTTGGACACGCGCATGCCCATCTTCCCGCCTGCTCCGACGACGGCGATCGTGTGGCTCATCAGGTGCTCCTCAGGTATTCCAGGGTGGCGCGGGTCCATTCCCGCTCGGTTCGGACAGTGGTCTGGGCATCGCCCTGCCAGGGCAGCCAGTGCTCGACGATCTCGTTGACCTTGGGCTCGTTGACCCCGCGATCGCGCGGCCGGACGGTCTCGAGCAGATGGGGGTAGTCGTGCAGCCCCTCGCCCATGCGGGTTCCGGTGAACGTGAAGCCCACCCATCCGGGCTGCCGGTCGAAGGCGAAGTCCTTCACGTGGATGTTCGTCACGTACGGCGCGGCGAGCTCGACGGTCTCGCGCGGCAGCTCCAGGCGCGCGACGACGTTGGCCGGGTCGAGGCACACGCCGAGGGCAGGGCTGTCGATGGCCGCGATCAGGCGCGTCAGATCGGCGGTCGACACCTGCTCGTAGGTCTCGAGCGCGAGTGCGACGCCCGCGGACTCGTAGGCGGGCAGGATGCCGCGCAGCCACATCTCGGCCTGCGCGAGCGTCGGGCGCGAATCGGGAGCGTAGATCATGCTGCGCACGAGCCGCGCGTCGAAGACGGCCGCGAGCTCGAGGAATCGGGCCAGGTGCTCGGGCGCGACGCCCTTCGTGCCGACCTCGATCGTCAGTCCGAGGTCGCGGGCCGCGGCGGCGGCGTCGCCCAGCTCGACGTCGTCCATGCGTTCGAGCGGGGCGTAGTCGCAGATCTGGAAGAGGTCGACGCCGAGCTCGCGCGTGCGCTCGAACGCGCCGACGAGCGAAAGCGGCTGGGGTGCACGGTCGGAGTGCTCCCACAGGAAGGCGTAGGTGCCGAGGCCGATCACGGGGTCGCTCCGTTCCGGGGGGTGCGCGAGGTCGCGAGGGCTGCAGCCTCGTCGATCACGCGGCAGAAGGCGGCCGCGTCGTGCGCGAAGCGCCCGAGGAAGAGTCCGTCGACCGCGCCCTCGAGTCGCGCGAGCAGACCGGGGCCGGCGGAGCCGCCGTAGATGACGCTCGATCCGGCACGCGCGGGATCGGCGTCGAGGGCTGCGCGCAGGGCGCGGCTCACGGCGACGATGTGCTCGGTCGGCGCGGGCTCGGGAGCCCCGATCGCCCAGACCGGCTCGTACGCCACGACGACGCGGCCCGCGGGAGCGCCCGCGAGATCGGCGTGGAGCTGCGCGACGGTCGCGCGCGCCGCGGCGTCGGCATCCATCCGCTCCGACTCTCCGATGCACAGCACCGGGGTGAGGGCGTGCCGCAGGGCCGCCGCGGCTTTGGCCGCCGTGATCTCGTCGGTCTCGCCGAAGAGGCGCCGGCGCTCGGCGTGGCCGACCTCGGCGAACGTCCCGCCCGACTCGGCGACCTCGGCCGCCGTGATCTCGCCCGTGAAGGCCCCCGGCTCATGAGCCGAGACGTCCTGGACGCCGACCTGGATGCCGACGGGCGCGAGGAAGTCGCGGGCGTCGTCGAACTGCAGGTACGTGGGGATGACGAAGACGTCGACGACGCCGCTGCGGACGGCCTCGTGGGCGCCCACCGCGGCGGCGACCTCGCCGAACCACACGCGCGCGGCGCGCCGGCCGAAGTACGCCTTGAGGCTCACCCCGACGGTCACGCGTGGCGTCGGCGTCTCGCCGGAAGCTGCGACGGGCGGCATCAGCAGGAGCCGGTGCTCTCGTACCGGTCGATGACGGCGACCTTCTCGGCCGAGGCGGAGGCGGTGTCGAAGCGATAGGTCAGCCACTCGCGGACGAGGCGGCGCGCGAGCTCGATGCCCACGACACGCTGTCCCATCGTCAGCACCTGCGCGTTGTTGGAGAGCACGCCGCGCTCGACCGAGAACGAGTCGTGGGCCGTGACGGCGCGGATGCCGGCGACCTTGTTCGCCGCGATCGCGACGCCGAGGCCGGTGCCGCAGATCAGCAGGGCGCGGTCGGCCTCGCCGCGTGCGACCCGCTCGGCGGCCTCGATCGCGACGGTCGGGTAGGGGGTGTGCCCGTCGGCGCTCACACCGACGTCGACGACCGACGCGACGTCGTCGCTGGCCTCGAGGTCGCGTTTGAGCACCTCTTTGTAGTCGAAGCCGGCGTCGTCGCAGCCGATGACGATGCGGAGCGGTTCAGTCATGACGGGGTCCTCTCGTGGTGGGTGAGCACGTCGCCGATGGCGGTCGCGATGAGGGCGAGCGAGTGCGCGCCGGGGTCGGGGGTGCCGACGCTGTGCTGGCCGTGGGTGCGCGCCCGGCCCATGCGGGGCAGCAGCGCGGCGGTCGCGGCGGCGGACGAGGTGGCGACGGATGCCGCCGTGCGCCAGGCCTCGGCGAGGCTGGCCCCGGTGGCGACGCCGGCCGACAGCTCGGCGCTGAAGGGCACGAGGGCGTCGACCATCGTCTTGTCGCCGAGCTCGGCCTTGCCGTACGACATCACGCCGCGGGTGGCGGCGGCGACCCCGGCCGCGACTCCTGCGGCATCCGGTCGGCCCGCGTCGCCGAGCGCGCTCGCGACCGAGGTGAGGATGACGCCCCACAGCGCGCCGGAGGTGCCGCCGGCACGGTCGGACCAGGCGTCGGCGGCGCGGGCGAGCGTCGTCGCCGCTCCCGCGCCAGCGGCTCCGGCCTCGTGGGCGGCGGCGCGGGCGGCGTGCGAGCCGCGCTGCATCCCGATGCCGTGGTCGCCGTCGCCGGCGATCGCGTCCATGCGTCCCAGCTCATCGACGTGCGCGTCGACGGTGCGGGCGACCGCGTCGACGACCTCGACCACCACGCGGGCGACCGATCGCGAGTCGGTGTCACCGGGGACGATTGCGGTGGCCGCGTCGGCTGCGTCCGCGTCGGCCGTCGCGCCGGACTCGCCGGACCGGGCGGAGGCCTCGGGGGCGACGGCTCCGCGGCGGTAGGCGGGGGCGTCGACGGGGGTCTCCCACAGCTCGGCGAGCTCGTCGTCGAGCCAGAACAGCGTGAGCGAGGTACCGGCCATGTCGAAGCTCGTGCAGTACTCGCCCACGTGCGGGTCGATCACCTCGAGGCCGGCGTCGGCGAGCAGCTGGGCGATGCGCCGATAGACGACGAACATCTCCTCGTACTTGAGCGAACCGAGGCCGTTGAGGATGGGCACGACGCGTGCGTCTGCGCCGTCCGGCCGTTCGGCGAGCAGCGTCGTGACCAGCAGCTCGGCCAGCCCGTCGGCCGTCGGCACATCGCTCTCGTCGATGCCCGGCTCGCCGTGGATGCCGAGGCCGATCGCCATGCGACCATCCGGGACGCTGAACAACGGCGCGGGAGCACCCGGCAGCGTGCATCCCGAGAACGCGACGCCGAACGAACGGGTGCGGTCGTTGGCGAGACGCGCCACGCGCGCGACGCCCGCGAGGTCGTGCCCGGCGGATGCCGCACCCGCCGCGGAACGGAACACGGTGAGGTCGCCCGCGATCCCGCGTCGCCGGTGCTGCTCGTCGGCCGCCGCGCTGGCGATGTCGTCGGTGACGGCGACCGTCTCGCAGGCGATGCCCTCGCCGCGCAGGCGTTCCTGCGCGGCGTCGAAGTTGAGCACGTCGCCGGCGTAGTTGCCGTACGAGAAGAGGACCCCGCCGCCCGCGTGGGCCGCGCGAGCGACGGCGTGGATCTGCTGGGCCGACGGCGAGGCGAAGAGGTTGCCCATCGCGGCGCCGTCGGCCAGGCCCGCGCCCACGAGCCCGCCGAAGGCCGGGTAGTGCCCCGACCCGCCGCCGACGACGACGGCCACCCGGCCCTCGGGTGCCGGGGTGGCACGGACCACGCCGCCCGGGACGCGGCGGACGTAGCGCGCGTTGGCCGCGACGAAGCCCTCGATCATCTCGTCGGCGAAGTCGGCCGGTGCGTTCCACAGGCGGGTCATCGTGCCGCGGGACCGTTCTGCGTCACGGCCGTCGTCTCACCTGTGTGCGGGACGGCGGCGGGCGCCATCCGGTTGCCGCGGGCGAGCAGCACCATCAGCACGGCGGACACGAGCATCACGACCCCGACGATGACCATCGGCATCTCGTACCCGCCGGTCCAGTCGCGGACGGCGCCGGTGATGTAGGGCGCGCTGAACCCGGCGAGGTTGCCGACGGTGTTGATCAGCGCGACGCCGGCGGCGGCCGCGGCTCCCGTGAGGAAACGGGTGGGCAGGGTCCAGAAGTTCGGCAGAGCGGCGAAGATCGCGCACGCGGTGACCGTGATCACGGCGATCGTCGCGGCGGGCGACCCCGCGAAGAGCGCGAGCGGGATCGAGACGGCGCCGGCCACGGCGGGCACCGCGATGTGCCAGGTCTTCATGCCGCGGCGGTGGGCGTCGCGCGACCACAGCACCATGACGATCGCGGCGGGCAGGTACGGGATCGCGGTGATCAGGCCCTTCTGGAAGACGTCGAAGGTCTGCCCCGTCTGCTCCTGGAAGCCCTCGATGATCGTGGGCAGGAAGAACGCGAGGGCGTAGAGGCCGTAGATGAAGCCGAAGTAGATGAACGACAGGGCCCACACTCGTCCGCTGCGGAACGCGAACCGCGCGGAGACGTGCTTCTCACGGGCTTCCGTGGCCGAACGCTCGGCGGCGAGAGCACCCGTGAGCCAGGTCTTCTCCTCGGCCGTGAGCCATGCGGCATCCGCGGGGGAGTCCTTGAGGTAGAACCAGGCGACGACACCGACGATGACGGCGGGGATCGCGACGCCGAGGAACATGAACCGCCAGCCCTCGAGCCCGAAGAAGACGCCGTGCTGCTGGATGAGGGCGCCGGCCAGTGGGGCGCCGATGACGGTGGTGAGGGGCTGGGCCAGGTAGAAGAGCATGAGGATGCGGCCGCGGTAGCGCGAGGGCACCCACAGGCTGAGGAACAGGATCGCTCCGGGGAAGAAGCCGGCCTCGGCCACGCCGAGCAGGAAGCGCAGGACGACGAGCTGCTCGAAGTTCTGCACCCACGTGAAGAGCACCGCGACGATGCCCCAGCTCACCATGATGCGCGCGAGCCACTTGCGGGCGCCGAACCGGTGCAGCGCGAGGTTGGAGGGCACCTCGAGCAGGATGTAGCCGATGAAGAAGACGCCCGACGCGAACCCGAACTGGGCGGCGCTCAGGGCGAGGTCGTCATTCATGCCGTTCGGTGCTGCGAAGCCGATCGCGGTGCGGTCGAGGTAGTTGATGAAGAACATCAACGCCACGAACGGCACGAGGCGGATAGCGACCTTGCGGATCGCGGAACGGGCTACGGGTGATTCCGTTTCGGAAGAGGTGTCCACGCTGACTTCCCATCGTCGGTTGCGCGACGAGTTGCCTCATCGCCCGGCTAGTTTGGCAAACCGGTTGACCAATTGCAACCTCGTTCCTGCCGGGTAGGTTTGTCGTCATGCCCGCCTATCGCTCCGACGGATCGCCCGACCTCGCGGCATCCCTCGCAGCGCTCCCGGCGCGCACACCCGTCTCGGAGGTCGCGCGACGCCTGCTCGACCTGTTCACCTCGGGCGATGTCGCCCCGGGCACGCGGCTGCCGCCGGAGCGGCAGCTGGCCGCGACCCTCGAGGTCGGGCGGTCCGCCGTGCGCGAGGCGCTCGCCGCCCTCGAGATCCTCGGGATCGTCGACGTGCGCCCCGGCTCGGGAACGTACCTGCGCGGCGCGGCGAGCGAGCTGCTGCCGCAGACGCTGCGGTGGGGATTGCTCATCGGCGAGCGGAACACGCACGAGCTGATCGAGCTCCGGTCGGGACTGGAGATCTACGTCGCCCGTCTGGCGGCGGCCGCCGCCGGTTCTGGCGATCTCGAAGCGCACGTCGAACGGATGCGGTCGACGCTGGGCGACCTCGGCGCGTTCGCCCGTGCCGATCTGGCATTCCACCACGAGCTCGCACGCATCGCGGGCAACGCGATGCTCATCGATCTGCTGCACGTCGTCCGGTCACTGCTGCAGGTCTACGCCGACCGCGCGGTGCACGACGACGAGCAGGCCCGTCGTGCGCTCGCCGAGCACGAGGTGATCGCCCGTGCCGTGGCGGCGGGCGACGAGGACGCCGCCGCATCGGCGATGGCCGCGCATATGGCGACGGCCGCCCGCCGCATCGCCCCCTGATCCCTGGCGCGCGAGGTCCCACTTCGGCCGGTTATCCGGACGCCATACCCGGCTGAACTGGGACCTCGCGGGTTGGCCCACGCGGGTCGCGGGTCAGTCGGCGACGCGGGTGAGGCGGATGCCCATGTAGGGCCGGCCGGGAAGCTCGACGCGCAGCTGGCCGCGATGCTCGCCGCGCACCGGCTC
Organism: Microbacterium arborescens; assembly: GCF_030369635.1. Classification (NCBI taxonomy): domain Bacteria; kingdom Bacillati; phylum Actinomycetota; class Actinomycetes; order Micrococcales; family Microbacteriaceae; genus Microbacterium; species Microbacterium arborescens. The sequence goes on from NZ_CP128474.1 coordinate 505,727, forward strand.
GACGGTCATGTTCCACGTGTCGATGACCTCGACCCGCCACGCGCCCTCGTCGAGGATGACGTTGCGGAACCGCGGGCGGTTGAAGCCGAAGTAGCCGATCTTCACGGCCCCGGCGACGCCGCCCCACGGAACGTCCCAGTCGCTCGGCAGGGGATCCCAGACGCCGGTCGGCGACTCGGCCTGGAGTCGTTCGAGGAACGCGATCCGGTCGGGGGACGAGCCGTGCAGCTCACCGCCCTTGGACCACCAGAGGATCTCGTCGTCGCGGCCGTGCGCGGGCGGGTAGTAGGTCTCGCCGTGGCCGACGTAGCCGCCGCGCACCGCTCCCTCCCAGAAGCGCCGCGTCATCTCCTCGCCCGTGATGTTGCCCCAGCCCTGGTCGATGTCGCCCTCGTAGGCGCACTCGTCGATGACGACGGGCTTGCCCCACTGCTCGCGCCACTGGTCGGTGTTCTCGGCTGTGCGGTACACGTCGACGCGCTGGATGCTCACATGCGTGATCCAGGGCTTGTCGTAGTCGTAGACGGGACGGCAGTTGTGGATCGAGTTGAGGTGGCCGAATGCGTCCTCCTCGCCGACGACCGCGGCGAGCCGCTCCCAGTCGTCGAGGTCCTTCGACCACAGCAGGTCGTACTCGTTCGCCATCGACCACCACACGTTCGCGTAGCCCGACAGGCGCCGCACGACATAGCGCAGGTACCGCTCGTCGACGGCGGGTCCGAGGTCGGCGAAGCCCCATCGGTCGTAGGCGTGGAACAGGATGATGTCGGCCTCGATGCCGAGTTCGGCGAGCTGAGTGATCCGCTTCTCGAGGCGGCGGAAGTGCGCGGGGTCGAAACGCTCGAGATCGAACCCCTCGGCCAGGCTCCCCGCGAAGGGGAAATCCGCGGGCTCGTCGCTGTTGTACAGGTACGACTTCGGGAAGACGCACATGCGCAGCTTCGCGAACGACGTGGCGGCGAGCGTCGCGAGGGTCTGTTCCTGCAGGGCGTCGGGCTGGTGCGTCCAGGCGTACGCGGTCGTGCCGAGCGGACGGTGCCGGGTGCCGTCGGCGTGCCGGAAGTGGAAGCCGTCGACGCGCACCGGGCCGTGCGAGCCCGCGCGTGCCGCGACGACCTCGAGCCCGCCGGTGACGCCGTCGAGTGAACGTGCGGTCGAGCGGGTGCGGAAGCTCCAGGCTCCGTGCGTGTCGGCGAGGGCGCGGATGATGTAGACGCCGTCGCCGTCGTAGAAGCCGCCGACCCGCACCTCGGCACCGCCCCGCTCGAAGACCGCGTCGAGCTCGACGTCGACGAACGGATTGCCGTGGGCGGGTCCGGTGAGCCGGATCTCGATCGGATCCCACAGCGCCGCGCTCGCGGGCACCTCGACCGTCGCCGACCCCCGCGCGACCTCGGCGCCCTCGTATGACGGGTCGGGGTCGATCGCGGGCGCGTACGGCGGGCGGGCCGCCCCGGTCCCGACTTCGGCGAGGGCGGCGAAGAAGCGTTCGCGCTCGTCGAGGTTCTCGAGCGCCGGCACGATCGCGACGAGCTGGCCGAGACGTCCACCCCGGAACTGCGTCGCCATCGGCGAGGCCGCGACACCGGGCATGTACCGCTCGAGGATGGCGCGGGCGGCGGGGTCGTCGAGGGCTTCGCCGAAGGTCGTGGCGCGGTCGAACATTCATGCCTCCTGGGCGGTGAGGGGTATGCGGTGAAGGGTGTGCGGTGACGGGCGGGTCAGGACGCGGTGGCGTCGCGGATCGCGGAGTCGACCGCCGTGAGGAGGTCGGGCGGGCTGAACATGAGCACCGAGCTCACCGTGCGGCCCGAACCCCAGCGGGTCTCGTCGCGCACGGCCGGCACCCGGTCGGGGGCGTGCTGGTCCAGCGCGCCGAGCAGAGCGTCGTACGCCCGTGGGTCGTCGATGACGTCGGCGAGCGAGGCGCTCAGCCCGTCGAGCGGGGGGAGCGCCGTCGGGCTCTCGGCTGCGAATCGCCACTCGTGTGTCCCCGATCCGACTTCGGCGCGCAGCCCCGGCAGGTCGACGTCGGCGCGGGTGCTCGGCGGCACGGTCGCGGTGACCACGATCTCTCCGCCCGCGCGGCGCCACGCCACGCTCGCCTCGCCGTACGGCGTGAGGTGTCGCGCCGCGGCGTGGTCGAGCGAACGCAGCGGGCGCGGCGCGATCCGCAGCCGCCGGTAACCGGGGGCCGCCGGGGCCAGGCCTGCGACGGTCCGGTGCAGCCAGTCGGCGACGGCGCCGAGCGCGTAGTGGTTGAACGAGGTCATCTCGCCCGGGTTGACACTGCCGTCGGGCAGCAGCGAGTCCCAGCGTTCCCAGACGGTCGTCGCGCCCTGCGTGACCGGGTACAGCCATGACGGGCACTGCGTCTGCGTCAGCAGGCGCTCGGCGGCATCCAACCGCCCACCCTCGGTGAGGGCGTCGGCGACCAGCGGTGTGCCCACGAATCCGGTGCCGATGCGGTAGCCGCCTTCGCGGACGAGGTCGGCCAGTCGGGTCGCAAGTGCCGCCCGCGCCTCATGGTCGACGACGAGGTCGAACTCGAGTGCGAGCGCGTATGCGGTCGGGGCGTCGCTGACCATCCGGCCGGCCGGGGTGACGTACTCCGCGACGAAGGCCGCGCGGCTGCGCTCCGCGAGCGCCCCGTAATGCGCGGCATCCGCGTCGAACCCGAGCAGGCGGGCCGCGTCGGCGACCAGCCGCAGCGACCGGGCGAAGTAGGCGCTCGCGACGATGTCGGAGTCGACCTTCGCCTGGCCCGGCTTGTCGGGGGGAGCGGAAGGGTCGAGCCAGTCGCCCAGCTGCATGCGTCCGGCCCACAGCCCGCTCTCGCCCGCATCCGCTGCCACCGCGTCGACCCACGAGCGCATGCTCGGGTACTGCGCGGCGACGACGTCGCGGTCGCCGAAGCGCTCGTGCATCACGGTGGGCACCACCGTCGCGGCATCCCCCCAGGCCGCCGGGCTCACCCCGAACGCCCCGAAGGCCGTGAGAGCGGCGGGGACGACGACGGGGACCGAGCCGCCGCTGCGGCGCTGCTCGTGGGCGAGGTCGCGCAGCCACGACGTCAGGAATCCGGCGCAGTCGTAGAGGAAGGATGCCGTCGGCGCGAAGACCTGCAGATCGCCGGTCCAGCCCAGGCGCTCGTCGCGCTGCGGACAGTCGGTCGGTATCGAGAGGAAGTTGCCGCGCATCCCCCACACGACGTTCTCGTGCAGTCGGTCGATCAGCGGGTCCGACGAGGAGAACCACCCGGTGCGCGTCATGTCGGTGTGCAGGACGACGGCCTCGATGTCGGCCGGGTCGACGTCGGCGCCGGTGACCTCTGCGTAGCGGAATCCGTAGAAGGTGAAGCGCGACTCGAGCACATCGTCGTCGCCGGTGAGGTCGAACGTCGCGGTCGCGGCGGCGTTGCGCAGCGGCCGCAGGGCGAGCTCGCCGTGCTCGAGTACTTCGGCGTGGCGGACGACGACGCGCTGCCCGGCCCGGCCGCGCACGCGCAGGCGGAGCCGGCCGACGAGATTCTGGCCGAAGTCGAGGATGCGGCCGCCCGAAGGTGCGGTGAGCACCTCGGCCACCGGGAGCGTCTGGGTGCGGCGCACCGGCGGTGCGATGCGAGCCTCGGGCGTCGGGACGTTCTCGTAATCGGGGCGGGCCGCGGCGCCGACCCTCGCCGGCGAGAACTCCGTCGCGGCGCGTGCGAGGTCCTGGTGCTCGCCGGCGTAGATGCCGGAGTCGACGACCGGGCCGTCGCCCGCCGCCTCCCATCCTGCACCGGTCGCGGCGAGGGTCTCGCTCGTGCCGTCGTCGTAGGTCACCCGCAGCTGTGCGAGGAACGACGGCTGGTCGCCGTAGAGGCGGTCGGCGAACGCGAAGAACCCGTACTTCTCGGTGTACCAGGCGCCCGCGAGCGTCGCGGAGAGCTCGTTGTCACCGTCGCGGATCAGGGCCGTGACATCGACGGTCTCGTGCACCAGGCGATCGCGGTAGGCGGTCCATCCCGGCGCGAGCACCTCGTCCGAGACGGCGCTGCCGTTGATCTCGGGCTCAGCCGATCCGAGCGCCGTCCAGAAGAGGATCGCGCGCGAGACCGGGCGGGCCGGCCGGAACCTCGTACGGACGACGGCGGGCTGCGCCGGGCGCTCCGGGTCGGCGAGCCCGATCGGCTCGGCGACCCATTCGTCGTCGCCGAGGAAGCCCGCGGTGACGACGAGGTCATCGCTCCAGGGCGTCGCCGTGCCCGACATGCCTTCGACCCGGATGCGCACGCGTCGCGTCTCGCCCGGGGCGAGCGGGGTGAACGGCCACGGCACGAGCGCGCTCTCGTCGTACTCGAGGGCGACCGGGCCCGAGCCGTCGTCGATCTCGGCCCGGCGCTGCATCCAATCGGGCTCGTCCGTTCCGACCGTCCAGCTCAGTCGCGGGGTGGGCGTTGCGACGAACGCCGTGTCGTCGCGCAGTTCGGCGCGCAGCGTCGCGACGGCGGCGCTCATGCGTCGCCCAGGATGCGGCCGAGCCGGGCCGCCAGAGCCACCGCACGCGGATCGGCGCCGCCCGGCCAGGGACCGCGGGCGATCGTCCAGGCGAAGGCGAGCCCGGTGTCGGGGTCGACGCAGGCGAGCGCGCCCGCGGCCCCGTCGTGCCCGAACGCGCGAGGACCGCCGAAGGCGAGCTGCTGCGACGGCTTCTGGAAGACGATGGCGTGTGCGCGGTCGTGCTGATGGAGCACTTCGTCGTAGCCGCGGATCTGCTGCTGCCCGATCGCGGCCACGGTCTCGGGGCCGAGCGCCGGCGCGGCGCCGTCGACCCCCGTGACCATGGCGGCGAACAGGCGGGCCAGACCGCGGGCCGAGCCGGTGCCGCTGCCGGCGGGATGCCCGTAGCGCCAGCTGCGCGGCGAGTTGGCGAGGTCGATGCCGCCCGCCGCGGGGGCGAACACCTTCGGGCCGAGCGTCGACGACGACCGCTCGGCGGTGTCGGACACCGGTCGGATCATCGGCAGCACGTCCACCCGGCGGTGCTCGAGCTCAGTGGGGAGCCCGAGGTGGAACTCGATCGCGTGCGGCGCCCGGATCTCGGTCTCGTAGAACTCGTGGAGAGTTCGGCCGGTCACGCGGTAGACCAGCTCGTCGCCGAGGCTGCCGATCGTGATCGCGTGGTACCCGAATGCGCTGCCGGGGTGCCAGAACGGTGTCGATTCCGCCAGCCGCGCGGCGGCGGCGTGGTGGTCGAGCAGCTCGTCCCACGTGAGCGGATCGTCGGTCTGCGGGAGCCCGGCCTGATGCGACAGCAGCTGGCGGACGGTGACCGCCGCCTTGCCCTTCGCCGCGAACTCGGGCCAGTAGTGCGCGACGCGCTCGTCGAGGTCGATCTCGCCGCGTTCGACGAGCAGGCCGATCGAGAGCCCGATCGTGTTCTTGGTCACCGAGTACGGCACCATGACGGAGTCGCCGTCGAGGTGCGGGCCGCCCCAGGCGTCGAGCACCGTGCGGCCTCGGTGTATCGCCGCGACCTGGAACGACAGGTCGGGGTCCGCGGCGAGCAGCCCCTCGAGGTCGGTCACCACGTCGGTCAGGCGATCGTCGGCGTGCCCGCGGAGGCTGCCGGTCAGCTCGGTGATCGATTCGGTGGTCATGCGGGAACCTCCCACTCGGCGGTGAGCGGGAGCTCGGCCACGGACGCTCCCGTGTGCAGGGTATAGGTGCCGGGCTCTACGACCCAGGCGCCCTCCCAGTACGCGAGGCGGCGCGGGTCGACCGCGATCTCGACCGTCACGGTCTGGCCGGCCTCGGCACGCGCGACGGCGAAGCCGACCAGCCACCGCACCGGCCGGTCGACGGCGGAGCCCGCCCGCTCGGCGTAGACCTGCACGACGTGCTTGCCCGCGCGATCGCCGGTGTTGGTGAGGGTCACCGCGAGCGCGTCGCCGCGTCGCTCGGCGGCATCCCATCGCCAGGTCGTATAGCCGAGCCCGTGCCCGAACACGAAGGCGGGCTCGACGTCGTCGCGCAGCCAGGCCCGGTATCCGATGTGGATGCCCTCGTCGTACCGCAGCACGCCGTCGGTCGGCGTCACCTCGGCGACGGGGACGTCCGACAGGGCAGCGGGCCACGTCGTGGGGAGGCGCCCGCCGGGCTCGGCTGCGCCGGTGACGATGTCGGCGAGGGCGTGGCCGAACTCCTGGCCGCCGAAGTATCCCTGCAGCACGGCGGCGACCTCGCCGGCCCACGGCAGCACGACCGGCGACCCCGCGTTGACGATGACGATCGTCGGGGTGCCCGTCGCCGCGACCGCTCGCACGAGGTCGTCCTGGCGGCCGGGAAGGTCGAGGTCGACGCGGTCGTAGCCCTCGGACTCGACCTTGGAGTTCGTGCCGACGACGACGATCGCGACCTCGGCCGCGGCGGCGGCGTCGACCGCGCGGGCGATCAGCTCGTCGGGGTCTGTGCGCTCGGGGGCGACGCCGACCGTGGCCGAGAAGGCGCCGGCGATCGCACCGTTGCCCGCCCGGGCGAACTCCACCCGGATGTCGACGGGGGTGCCCGCCGTCACCGTGACCGGCGCCGTGAGCGAGGGCGGGTTCAGGAACGCCGCGCCGAGGTCGGTACCGGTCAGCACGGGCGCGTCGTCGAGGCGCAGCTCGCCGTCGACGAAGAGACGGCCGGGGTTCGCCCCGGCGAAACCGAGCTCGATCTCGCCGGACTCGGCCGGGGTGAGGCGCGTCTCGTAGACGATCGTCGAGCTCTCGGCGATCGGGGCGCCGCCGCCGAACCACACGAGGGCGGTCGAGCGGCGGTCTTCGGCGAAGATCTCGGCGCCGGCGGCGTCGAGGAAGCTCACGCGCATGCCCGGCTCGCCCGTCACCGGGTTCGTCAGCTGCGACAGCGGCAGCTCGGCGACGCCCTCCTGCACGACGGCGCCGATCTCGAAGCGCACCTCGGCGCCCGGGAGTGTCTCGCGGAGCGCATCGAGCGGCGAGCTGACGCGCTCGGGCACCACCGTCGCCGAGCCGCCGCCCTGCGTCCGCGCATCCCGGGCGTTCTGGCCGATGACGGCGACCCGACGGAGGACGTCCGCATCGAGCGGCAGCGTCCCGTCGTTGCGGAGCAGCACGGTCCCGGCGACGGCGGCCTCCCGTGCGAACGCGACGCCGTCGACGGCGGCCGTCTCGCGCGGGGCGCTGTCGCCCAGGGCGCCGACCCGCTCGGCGAGCAGCAGGATGCGCAGCACCTTGCGGTCGAGGTCGGCCTCGTCGACCCGCCCGTCGCGCACCGCGGCGACGAGGTCGGCGTACGCCGGCGCCGGGCCCGGCATCGCGAGGTCCTGCGCCGCGGGGACGGCACCGAGCGAGCGCACGGCGGTCCAGTCGCTGATGACGACGCCGTCGAAGCCCCACTCGGAGTTCAGCGGGTTCTCGAGCAGGTCGTTCTCGGTCATCGTGACGCCGTCGACGGAGTTGTAGGAGCTCATGAGGGCCCAGGCGCCCGCATCCGCGACCGTGCGCTCGAAGGGGGCGAGGTAGAGCTCGCGCAGCGCGCGGGCATCGACCTGCACGTCGACGGTGAAGCGGTCGGTCTCGGAGTCGTTGGCGACGTAGTGCTTCGGCGTCGCGGCGACCCCGTTGTCCTGCAGGCCGCGCACGTACGCGGCACCGAGCTCGCCGGTGAGCTCGGGGTCCTCCGACAGGCACTCGAAGTGACGTCCGCCGAGCGGGGAGCGGTGCAGGTTGATGGTCGGGCCGAGCACGACGTCGACGTCCTTCCGGCGGGCCTCCGACGCCGAGGCCGCGCCGTAGCGGTAGGCGAGGTCGGCGTCCCACGATGCCGCGAGCGCGGAGCCGGAGGGCAGGTTCAGCGACGGGTCGCGCTCGTCCCAACGCGGGCCCCGCACACCCGCGGGTCCGTCCGAGAGGGTCATCGCCCGCAGCCCGATCCCGGGCAGCGGCACCGTCGTCCAGAAGTCGGCGCCCTGCACGAGGGCGGCCTTGTCCTCGAGGGTGAGGCGGTCGAGCAGGGGACGGAGGTGGTCGGTGGACGCGGTCACGGGGACTCCAAGCGAGAGGGGGGTGGTGGGAGGGGGATGCCGGGGCGCCGGAACGGGAGCCCCGGCATCCGTTCAGGCTGCGCCGCGCGCGGCCTCCGACGCGAGGAACGTGCGTCGGGCGGCGCGACGCTCCTCCTGCCGATCGGGGTCGGGAACGGGTGCGGCCATGAACAGGCGCTGCGTGTACGGGTGCTCCGGCCGCGCGGTGACCTGGTCGGCGTCGCCCGATTCGACGATCTCGCCGCGGTACATCACCGCGACGCGGTGGCTCACGTGTCGGACGACCGCGAGGTCGTGCGTCACGAAGAGGTAGGCCACCCCGGTGCGCTCCTGGATCTCGATGAAGAGGTCGAGAACGCGGGCCTGCGTCGACAGGTCGAGCGCCGAGACCGGCTCGTCGCAGACGATCAGGCGGGGGCGCAGTGCGAGCGCACGGGCGATCGCGACGCGCTGACGCTGACCGCCCGAGAACTCCCGCGGCAGGCGGCTGCGCGCATCACCGGGGAGGCCCACCTGGTCGAGCAGCTCGCGGACCCGGTCGCGGGCCTCGCGCGTGCCGACGCCGGCGGCCGTGAGCGGCTCGGTGAGGATCTGCTCGATCGTCATCGAGGGGTTCAGTGACGAGTACGGGTCTTGGAAGACCACCTGGATGTCGGCGCTGAGGGGGCGCCGCTCACGCCGGGAGAGGTGCGAGATGTCGCGTCCGTCGAAGACGATCGAGCCTTCGGTGACGGGGGCGAGCCCCAGCGCGGCGCGACCGAGGGTGGTCTTTCCCGAACCCGACTCGCCCACGAGCCCGACGGTCTCGCCCGGGAGGATGTCGAGCGAGACCCCCTTGAGGGCGCGGAACGGTTCGGCTCGGAACCCCTTGCCGGGGTACTCGACGACGAGGTCGGAGACCTCGAGCAGCGGAGCGGTCATGCGCTCGCTCCCTTCGTGACCAGCGCCGGGCGGGCGGGACCCTCGTCGAGGATCGCGTCGAGCAGCGCTCGGGTGTACGGATGACGTGCGTCGCGGAAGATCGAGCGCACCGGGCCCTGCTCGACGAAGCGCCCGTTCTGCATGACCGTGACGCGGTCGCACAGATCGGCGACGACGCCGAAGTTGTGCGTGACGAGCAGCATCGCCATGTGACGCTCCGCCTGCAGGTCGCGGAGCAGATCGAGCACCTCGGCCTGCACCGTGACGTCGAGAGCGGTCGTCGGCTCGTCGGCGATGATCAGATCGGGATCGGTCGAGACCGCCCCGGCGATCAGCACGCGCTGCGCCATTCCGCCCGACACCTCGAAGGGGTAGGCGTCGAACGTGCGCTTGGGCTGGGGGATGCCGACGCGGGCGAGCAGGTCGAGCGAGCGCTCGGTCGCATCCTTCTTCGACAGGCCGAGCGTCGCGCGCAGGGGCTCGACGAGCTGGCTGCCGATCGTGAAGGCGGGGTCGAGGTTGCTCATCGGCTCCTGCGGGATGTAGCCGATGCGCTTGCCGCGCACCCCCGCGTAGACCCGGTCGGAGGCATCGGCGAGCTCGATGCCCTCGTAGCGGATCGACCCGTCGGTCACCCGGCCGCCGCGGGGGAGGAGACCCAGCACGCCGAAGGCGGTCTGCGTCTTGCCCGAGCCCGACTCGCCGATGAGCCCGTGCACCTCGCCCTTGCGGATGTCGAGCGAGACGCCGTGCACCACCTCGATGTGCGAGCCGTCGGGCTGGTCGTAGCCGACATGCAGGTCGCGGATCTCGAGCACGCGCTCGGTCGCCTTGCTGCGCGCGTCCTCCGGGTGGACGATGACGCCGGTGCCCTCGACGACCGGCAGCTCGTCGAGGTCTTCGATGGGCTCGCCGCCTCCGGTCGACACCGAGGTGGTGACGGCTGCGACCGAGCCGGTCGCGGTGGTGACAGCACGACGACGCTTGCGGCGGACGGTGACGGTGCGCTCGAGCTCGTCGCGCATGACGTTGGCGAGCAGGGTCAGCGCGATGCACGTCAGGGCGATCGCGAGCGAGGGCCAGATCATCAGGACGGGCGTCTTGTAGATGTTCTTGAAGCCGTCGGTCAGCATCGACCCCCACGTCGGCACGTTGACGTCGCCGAGACCGAGGAACTCCAGGCCCGACTGGATCGCCAGGGCGATGCCCGAGATGATCGCGCCCTGGATGATGATGGGCGCCCGGACGACCGCGAGGACGTGGCGGCCGATGATGCGGCCGTCCCCGAGACCAGAGACGCGGGCGGCGTCGACGTACAGCTCGCCGCGTACCGCCGTGACCGCCGCGTAGACGAGCCGGAAGAACGCGGGGGCGAGCAGGATGCCGAAGATCAGCATCGAGATCCACACCGACGGGCCGAGCACGGCGCGCGCCGCGAGCAGGACGACGATGCCGGGCAGCGCCATGTTCAGCTCCGTCACCCAGGTGGCGACGGTGTTGAACCAGCCTTGGTAGTAACCGGCGATGAGGCCGCTGACGACGCCCAGCACGACGGCCACGACGACCGCGATGAGGGCGGCGGCGACGCTCGTCTGCGTCGCGGCGAGCAGTCGCGACAGCACGTCACGGCCACTGCCGTCGGTGCCGAGCAGGTGTGCGGCGCCGGGCGGGGCCAGGATGCTGCGGATGTCGGCGAAATTGGGGTCCTGCGGTGCGATCGCGGGGCCGATGATCGCGATGACGCCGACCAGCAGCAGGAACAGCGCCGAGACGACCCCGAGAGGCTTCTTCAACAGGCGGCGGAACAGATTCACCCGCACGGGGGCGATCGGGACGGCGGGAGGGACGTCGACGGCGGTCATGACAGTCTCACCTTCGGGTTCAGAGCGGCCTGGGCGAGGTCGATCAGGAGGTTCACGATGACGACGATGATCGCGAAGGCGATCACGAGGCCCATGACGACGGGGACGTCGCCGAGGGTGGTGGAGCGGACGCTCAGCTGCCCCATGCCGGGGATGGCGAAGATCTGCTCGACCACGACCGCGCCGCCGAGGAGGCCCACGAACTGCACGGCCAGGACGGCGAGCGCGGGTCCGCCGGCGTTGCGGAGGACGTGCTTGTAGATGACCGAGCGCATGCCGAGGCCGCGCGAGCGGAGCGTGCGGACGTAGTCGCGCGACATGGCGTCGATGACCGAGCCGCGCACCTGGGCGGCGACCGTCGCGATCGCGCCCAACGAGAGGGCGACCACGGGCAGGGTCACCGAGGCGAGCCAGCCGGTCGGCGACGTCGTGATGGGCACGTAGCCGGTCGCCTTGAACCACCCGAGGTTGATCGCGAAGACGAGCACGAGCAGCAGGGCGATGAGGAAGCCCGGCACGGCGAAGCCGACGAGCGAGAGCAACTGCACGGCCCCGTCGACGATGCCGCCGCGACGCGCGGCGAGGACGCCCAGGACGACGGCGAGGATGGCGGAGACGATGGTCGCGCCCAGGACGAGCGACAGCGTGACCGCGAGGCGTCCGCTGACGCTCACGGAAACCAGCTCGCCCGTGAACCAGCTGCGGCCGAGGTTGCCCGAGAGAGCGGAGACGACCCAGTCGCCGTACTGGACGAGGAGGGGGCGGTTCAGACCGAGTTCCTCGGTCTTCTTCGCGACGGTCTCGGCGGTCGCGTTCTCACCGAGGATGCGGCGGGCGATGTCGCCGCCGCCGGCGTAGAGGAGGACGAACGCGAGGAACGAGATCACCGCGATCAGCACGACGCCCGAGATCAGGCGGCGCAGGATGAATGTGAGCATGATGCCTTCCCGAAGGTGGAGCCCTCGGACCGGGCGGAGACGACCCGCCCGGTCCGAGGGGGTGCGGTCAGTTCTTCGGCGAGAAGTCGAAGATCGACGGGTAGGCGTTGGTGGGCCAGAACTCGAGGTTCGTGTTCGCGTCGGTGGCGAACGTGCCCTGCACCCGGAAGAACGGCGCGAACCACGCCTGGTCGACCAGGTACTTGTTGAGGTCCTTGAGGGCCTGGTCCGACTCCTCGGGCGTTCCGAACTGCACGGTCTGGATGTAGCCGTCGACCGTCGGGTCCTGGTACGTGAAGGGGTTGAATGTCGCGTCGGGGCCGACCATGAAGTTGATCAGCTGCCAGTCGGGGTTCTGCTCGAGGGCCATCCAGGTGGCGGGGTACTTCGGCGCCAGCATGTCGGTGATGAAGTTGCCGGTGCCCGGGTCGGTGTAGTTCACCGTGATCCCGATGTCGGACAGCTGCTGGGCGACGAGGTCGAAGGTGGTCTGGAAGGCCGGGGTCGACATCATGTTGAGCGTGAAGCCGTCGGGGTAGCCCGCCTCGGCGAGGAGGTCCTTGGCGGCATCAGGGTCGTACGGGTACGTGGTGTCGAGAGCGGCGTCGTACGCGACGGAGGTCTCGGGGAACACCTGCTCGGTGACGGTGCCGTAGCCGCTCTGCAGCGACGCCAGCAGCGCCTCGCGATCGAAGGCCATGTTGATCGCCTGGCGCACCTTCACGTCGGCCAGCTCCGGGGCCATCGTGCCGGCACGGTCGAGCAGCAGCAGGCCCTGGAAGTCGAGTTCGTTCGACTCGATCGTCCAGCCGGCGCCCTCCACCTCGGAGATCGTGTTGTTGTCGGCGATCTTCGCGCCGTTCGCCTCGCCCGCGCGCACGGCGTTGACGGTGGCGGTGACGTCTTCGAGGACGTTGATCGTGAGGTTGTCGTACTTGACCGCGTCGGCGTTCCAGTAGTCGGGGTTGGCGGTGTAGTTGTACGTGGTGCCGGTGACCGACGAGGCGGTGTCGAGGATGTACGCGCCCGAGCCGATCGGGTCGGTCGCCGAGTCGGGGTCGTCGAAGGTCGACGGCGCCTGGATCAGGCCCGGGGCGATCGAGAGGAGGTTGATCAGCGACGGGTCGGGTGCCTCCTGCGTGATCGTGACCGTGGTCGCGTCGACGGCGGCGAACTCCTTGCCGGCGAGGGTGGCGGCCTGCGGGGCGGTGCCGTCGCGGAAGTGCTCGAGGCTCGAGACCACGGCCGCGGCGTCGAGGTCGGTGCCGTCGGTGAACTTCACGCCTTCGCGGAGCATCAGGGTCAGCACCGTGTTGTCGTCGTTGTACGACCATTCGGTGGCGAGCCAGGGCTGGGTCTCACCGGAGGAGTCCTTCGACAGGAGCGTGTCGAAGACGGCCTGGAAGAACGGGCTGCGGTTGCCCCATTCCGCGCCCTGGCCGATGTCGTAGCTGGTGGGAGCGGCGATCGCCGTGAGGGTGAGTCGATCGGCGCGACCGCTGTCACCGCCGCCGGATCCTTCGTCCGTCCCCGCGCACCCCGCCAGAGCGAGTGCGGCGACGACCGTGAGGGCTGCTGTGGCCTTCCATCGGAACATCTTTGGTCCTTTTCTCGGGAGAGGCGATACCCCGGTGGATCGCCCTGGCCGTGGACGCTAGCACCAAATCCGAGCGGTGACTAGATTTTTGAAACGAATTTCTACCGATCGCTAGGTTTTCGTTATTCGAGCGGGCAGACTGGCGTCCGTTCGCCGACGAGGGCGACCACGGACAGATGGACGATGATGACGACGACCGACACGACGACGCCTGAGCGCCGTCGACGGCGCGGCTCGTACGCGAAGACCGAAGCCACCCGCCAGGCGATCCTGGATGCCGCTCTCGAGGTGTTCTCGCAATCGGGGTACCGGGCCGGATCGCTCCGCGACATCGCGACGCGCGTCGGCATGAGCGAGGCCGGGCTGCTGCACCATTTCCGCAACAAGAGCGCGCTGCTGGAAGCGGTGCTCGAAGAGCGCGACGCCCGCGCGCGGGCGCTGGTGCCGATCGAGTCGGAGGATGGGGCCGAGGTGCTGCGCGGACTGGTCTTCCTTGCGGCTCACAATGCCTCGACGCCCGGCGTCGTGGAGCTCTACACGACCCTGTCGGCCGAGGCGACGGCATCCGACCATCCCGCCCATGCCTACTTCGTCCGGCGCTACGAGTACACCCGCGGCAACATCGAGCGGTCGTTCCGGAGCCTGCGCGACCAAGGGCGCCTGCGGCACGGAATGACCCCTCGCCGGGCGGCGATCACGGTCGTCGCCCTCATGGACGGGCTGCAGGTGCAATGGCTGCTCGACCGCGACGCGTTGGACATGGCGGGCGAGCTGCGCGCCTTGTTCGCGAGTTTCGTCGACATCGACTGGTCGGTCGAACGCGACGAGGAGCCGCCCGCATGATCCGGATGCCGCTGCACGACGGGTGGACCGTCGGCCCCAAGCTCGGCCCGTTCGAGTCGGCCGCGGAGGGCCGCGCTCCCGTCGCGGTGACCCTGCCGCACGATGCGCTGCGCGATCTGCTGCGCTCACCCGACGAACCGCAGGGGGTGCACACCGGATACACCCCGGGCGGCGTGTTCGAGTACGCACGCTCGCTCGACGTGCCCGACGACTGGCGCTCGCGCACGGTCATGCTCGAGTTCGAGGGCGTCTATCGCGATGCGGTGGTCTTCGTCGACGGCGCCTTCGTCGCCCACGAGGCAGGCGGCTACGCCGGCTTCTCGGTCGTGCTCGATCCCTTCCTCCGCTTCGGCGCCGTCAACCGCATCAGCGTCGAGGCGCGCGCGCATCGCGATTCGCGGTGGTACTCGGGCGCCGGGATCTACCGTCCGGTCCATCTCGTCGTGGCCGACCCCGTCCACATCCCGCTCGACGGGGTGCGCGTGGAGACCCCCGATATCGACGACGAGCGCGCGGTCGTCGCCGTCGCGACGGAGGTCGCGAACACGACCCGGCACACTGCGCTCACGCGCGTGAGCTGGCACATCACCGCACCCGACGGAGCGGTCGTCGCGCGCGGGGAGTCGCCCGTCACGGTGCTGCCGGGCGAGCGCGCGGTGGCGCGGGCGCGACTGGTGGTCGACGCGCCCCGGCGCTGGGACATCGAGACCCCCGAGCTCTACCGCCTCCACAGCACGCTGACCTCCGCAGACGGTGCGCACCTCGACGACGACGTCGCCGACTTCGGCATCCGCTCGTTGCAGCTCGACCCGCGGCACGGGCTGCGCCTGAACGGCCGCTCGATCGACCTGCGCGGGGCGTGCGTGCACCACGACAACGGGATGCTCGGGGCGGCGACCGAGCCCGCGGCCGAGGACCGGCGCGTCCGCCTGCTCAAGCAAGCGGGATTCACCGCCCTGCGCAGCGCCCACAACCCGATGAGCCGCGCAATGCTCGCGGCGTGCGACCGGCACGGCATGCTCGTCATGGACGAGCTCACCGACGCCTGGACCCGATCGAAAGCCCCCTTCGACGCGACGATCACGTTCGCCGAGCGCTGGCACGACGACATCGCCGCACTCGTCGCGAAGGATCGCAACCACCCGAGCGTCGTCATGTACTCGATCGGCAACGAGATCCTCGAGCTCGCCACGCCGCTCGGCGCGACCTGGAGCCGGCGGCTCGCCGAGCGGGTGCGCGAGCTCGACCCGAGTCGTTTCGTCACGAACGGGATCAACGGCATCATCGCGAACCTCGACCGCATGGCCGAGGCGCGTGACCAGGTCCCCGACGCGAACACGATGATGGCCGACATGGGCGAGCAGATGGGGCTCATGAACGCCTCGCCGCTCGTGAGCGCGTCGATCGAGGAGTCTGCGGCGGTGCTCGACGTGGTCGGGTTCAACTACGCCGACTCGCGCTACCGGCAGGACGCCCGCGACCATCCGAATCGCGTCATCGTCGGGTCGGAGACGTTCCCCGAGCGGATCGATGTGATGTGGGGCCTCGTCCGCGAGCTGCCGCACGTCATCGGCGACTTCACGTGGACCGGATGGGACTACCTCGGCGAAGCCGGTATCGGACGCGTCGACTACACCGACGAGCCCGGCTACGCGCCCACGGGCACGGCCGGCCCCTACCCCTACCGGCTCGCCGGGTGCGGCGACATCGACATCACCGGCTTCCGCCGACCGATCTCGTACTACCGCGAGATCGTCTACGGGCTGCGCCGCGACCCGTACATCGCCGTGCACCGTCCGCAGCACCACGGCCGCCCGACCGCGACGACGCCGTGGTCGTGGACCGACACGGTGGCGTCGTGGTCGTGGGATGCCGCCTCCGGCGCACCCGTCACCGTCGATGTGTACGCCGATGCCGACGAGGTCGAGCTGCTCCTCGACGACGAGAGCGTCGGCGTCGAGCCGGTGGGCCGCGAGAAGGCGTTCCTCGCGCGATTCGAGACCCGCTATCGACCGGGGCGCCTCGTCGCCGTCGCGCGCCGCGGAGGTGCGGAGGTCGGGCGACACACGCTGCGCACCGCGGGGCCGGTCTCGCTGGTCGCGCGCGCGGAGGACGAGGTCGTGGGCCGTGACGGGCTCGCGTTCGTCGCGCTGACGCTCGAGGACGACGCGGGCACCGTGGTGTGCGACCGCGATGTCCCGGTGACGGTCGAGGTGACCGGAGCCGGGGTGCTGGCGGGCATCGGCTCCGGGCGGACCGACAGCGAGGAGTCGTACGCGGGTCCGGTCTTCACGACCTTCGACGGTCGCCTGCTCGCGGTCGTCAAGCCCACCGGAACCGGGACGGTCGCCGTCACGGCATCCGCCCCCGGCCATGTCCCCGCGACCCTCGAGTTCGAGGTGGCCCCCTCCCCGTTATGAGCCGCGAGGGCGCGCGAATGCACGGTGCCGGCGGGTCCAGACCGTGCGGATGCGCACCCTCGGGCGCGGAGAGCCGGGATGCGGGGGATGAGAGAGAACTCATCGGCGAGAGGGGAGCGGGCGCTTAGGCTCGTCGGAACGCAGGAAAGCGCATTCCGATGGGATCGATTCAATGAAGAACAGACTCCGCTCCACGCTGCTCGCGGGCCTCGCCGCGGGGACGCTCGCCACGGCGACCCTCACCGTCGGGGGCGTCGCGACGCTGCCCGCCGCGGGAGCAGAGGCGTCGCCGTCCGCACCCGTGCCCCGACTCGAGGCCCTCGACCGCGGCCTCGTCGCCGTGGCGACAGACGACGGCGTCTTCCTCAGCTGGCGCCTCCTCGCGGGCGAGGCCAGCGGTGCAGGCGAGACCGGCCTCACCGGCACCGACTTCGTCGTCTACCGTGACGACGAGCCGATCGCCACCGTCACCGACAGCACGAACTACCGCGACGAGGCCGGTACGGCGACATCCGTCTACCGTGTGGCGCCGGTGGCGGCGGGCGTCGAGGCGGCCGCGAGCGATGCCGCGATCGCGATGGACGGGGGCTTCCTCGACGTCGCGCTGCAGCCGCCCGCGGGCGGCGTGACGCCGGCCGGCGAGGAGTACACCTACTCGGCGAACGACGTCTCGGTCGGCGATGTCGATGGCGACGGGCGCTACGAGTTCATCGTGAAGTGGGATCCCTCGAACTCCAAGGACGTCTCGCAGGTCGGGTACACCGGCGGGGTCTACATCGACACCTACAGCCTGGAGGGGCGCCTGCTGAATCGGCTCGACCTCGGTCCGAACATCCGCGCCGGCGCGCACTACACGCAGTTCCTCGTGTACGACTTCGACGGCGACGGTCGCTCGGAGACGATGCTCAAGACCGCGCCCGGGACGAAATCGATCACTTACGCCGACGACGGCTCGATCGCCTCGGAGCAGTACGTCACGCTGCCGCGCGAAGACATCGCGGCCGGGTACGCGCACACCGACGACTACCGGATGAGCGCGGCCGACTACGCCGACCACCTCGCGGAGATGTTCCGCGGGTGGTCGACGCGCGACGAGGTCGTCTCGGGACAGTGGCCCGCCACGCTCGAAGAGGCCTTCGGCATCGAGCCGCGCTACGACTACCCGCTGTCGGATGCCGACGCCCGTGCTCTCGTGGACCACTTCATCGACGTGTACGCCCCGAGCCGCAGCGCCCGCAACGCCCTGCGGGACTTCGAGGGGTTCATCCTCGACGGGCCCGAGTACCTCACCGTGTTCGACGGCGAGAGCGGAGCCGAGCTGCAGACCGTCCGGTACGAGCCGGATCGCGGCGACGACGGCCTGCTCTGGGGTGACTATGCGATGGCGCGCATCGAGCCCGGCAACCGGGTCGACCGGTTCCTCGCCGGCGTCGCCTACCTCGACGGCGAGCGTCCGTCGGCGGTGTTCGCCCGCGGCTACTACACGCGCACGACGATCGCGACCTACGACTGGGACGGCGAGAATCTCGTCAAGCGCTGGTTCGTCGACAGCGGCCACGCGCCGATGAGCAACCCGTTCAACGACGGCCCGCACGGAGTCGACGGCGCCGATCCCGTATACGGCTCGATCACGACCCAGGGCTTCCACAGCCTCTCGGCGGCGGATGTCGACGGCGACGGCCGCCACGAGATCGTCTATGGCTCGGCGACCCTCGACGACGACGGGAGCCTGCTCTACAGCTCCTTCGCCGAGATGCCCGAGGGCTCGGCGACGCCGGGCGAGGTCGCGCGACTCGGTCACGGTGACGCGATGCACGTCGCCGACATCGACCCCACCCGGCCGGGCCTCGAGATCTTCACCGTTCACGAGGGCGGGGCGTATGCGCCGTACGGAACGGCGATGCGGGATGCCGCCACCGGCGAGGTCATCTTCGGCGCCTACTCGGGTCGCGACACCGGGCGCGGCATGATCGGCGACGTCCGCCCCGACGTCCCCGGCATGGAGGTCTGGTCGAGCATGCCCGGCGGAACGGATGCCTCGGGCCTGCTGACGGCGCAGGGCGAGGTGCTCTCGGCGGCGACGCCCGGCACCAACGCCTCGATCCGGTGGGCCGGTGATCTCACGACGCAGATCGTGAACGGGAGCGGCGACGCGACCCCGACGATCGATGACTGGACCCGGGGCACGGTGCTGACGGCATCCGGAACCCTCGCCAACAACGGCACGAAGGGCAACCCCGGGCTCGTGGCCGACGTGTTGGGCGACTGGCGCGAGGAGCTCGTCGTGCGCACGGCCGACTCGTCGGCGCTGCGGGTGTACGTCTCGACCGAGGTCACCCAGCACAAGCTGTACACGCTGATGCACGATCCGCAGTATCGCGCCGAGGTCGCGCGGCAGCAGACGACATACAACCAGCCGAGCTACACCGGTTTCCACCTGGCTTCGGGCATGGACTTCGGCGGCGTGCCGCTGCGGCCGGCTCCTGCGCCGGTCGCGGCGCCGGGCATCGGTGTCGACTCGGCCCGGGTGAACGTCACCTGGAAGACGACGGATGCCGGGGACCCGGCCACCGGCTTCAGCGTCATCCTCCGCTCGGCGGCGGGTGAGGTGATCGAGCAGCAGGTCGGTGCCGATGCCCGCGTGGCGCGCTTCGCGCAGGTGCCGGCGGGGGAGTGGTCGGCGACGGTCACCCCCGCGGGGCGCTACGGCTCGGCGGTGGCGTCGCAGCCGTCGGCGGCCGCGGTCGTGCGCGAGGGGCAGCCCGTGCCTCTCCGCGTCAGTGCCCGGTCGCAGTGCGTGAACGGCGCGGTGCATGTTGCGGTGCACGCGGCCAACCAGGCGGGGTCGCCGATCGACGTGCGGCTCGCGGCGGTCGGCAGCGACCACGCGCAGCAGAAGGTCCCCGCCGACGGTGCCGCCTACCGCCTGTTCGACTCGGGCCGCGACTCGCTCGTGCCGGGGTCGGCGACCGTGACGGCGTACCAGTGGCTCGACGGGGTCGGCTACCACGCCACCTACACGGTGCCGTACCTCGCCCGGATGTGCTGAAACGGCCCGCTCGGACGCGATGCTCCGCTACATCTGCAGGTCAGCGGCGGGGCCGGTCGGCGGCCGGGTCGGGCAGGGCGATCGGCGTGGTGCCGGCGACCTCGTCGCTGAACTCCTCGGGTGCCACGACCGAGATCGGTCGCGTCTCATCGAGTGAGAGCGCGAATCGGCGCGAGCTCGAGCGGTGCACGCGTCCGGAGACGAGCATCCACGTCGCGCCGACGCCGAAGGCGACGAGAGCGGCGACGGCGCCGAGGCCGATGGCCGCTCTCGGCCCGAACTGATCGGCCACCCACCCGACGATGGGCGCACCGATGGGCGTGCCGCCCATGAGGATCGCCATGTACAGTGCGAGCACGCGGCCGCGCAGGGCGGGGTCGGTCGTGGTCTGCACGTACCCGTTCGCCGTCGTCAGGGTGGTCACGACCGCGAAGCCGGTGAACATCAGGGTCACCGCGTACAGCCAGTAGTTCGGCATGAAGGCCGACACCGCCGCGGCGACCGCGAAGAGGCCGGCGCCGAAGATCACGACGCGGATGCGTGCCCGCTCGCGTCGCGCCGCCATCAGTGCCCCCGCGAGCGACCCGATCGCGAGGATCGAGCTGAGGAGCCCGTAGCCGTCGGCGTCGCGCCCGAACTCGATCGCCATCGTCGAGGCGAAGATCGGGAAGTTCATGCCGAACGCGCCGAGAAGGAACACCATCGCGAAGGTGACGATGAGGTCGGGGCGGCCCTTGACGTAGCGGAAGCCGTCGGCGAGGCGCGCCGCGCCCGCGGCGGTCGCACGTGGGATGAGCTCGCCGGGGCGGATGAGGAACAGGGCGACGATCATCGCGAGGAAGGTCGCCGCGTTGATGAAGAAGACCCAGCCGGTTCCGACGGCGACGATCACGATGCCCGCCGCGGCGGGACCGATCATGCGGGCGCCGTTGAAGGATGCCGCGTTGAGCGCCACCGCGTTGGCCGCGATCTCGCGGGCGACGATGTCGGACACGAAGGCCTGGCGCGCCGGGTTGTCGAAAGCCGAGATCATCCCGAGCGTGAACGCGAAGACGTACATGAGCGGGAGGGTCATGACGCCCGTGAGCAGCAGTGTGCCGATGACGAGCCCGACGAGCATGAGCGAGCTCTGAGTGACCACGAGCAGGCGGCGCCTGTCGAAGCGGTCGGCGACCCATCCCGTGACGCCGACGAGCAGCAGCGGTGGGGCGAACTGCAGCGCCATCGTGACGCCCATCGCGCCGGCGTCGTTATCGGTCAGCCCGGTGAGCACGACCCAGCTGAGTGCAGTCGCCTGCATCCAGGCGCCGACGTTGGACACGAGCGCGCCGAAGAACCAGACCCGGTAGTTGAACACCGAGAACGAGCGGAACATCGCGGAGCTCATCGGTCGGCCACCGCCCGCATGATGACGGCCGCGGCGGCGAGGGTCTCGCGGTCGGCCGGCTCGAGCTCCTCCAGTGCGTGCTCGAGCCAGGAGTCGCGGCGGCGGGTCGTCTCGATGACCACGGTGCGGCCCTCGTCGGTGAGGGCGATGTTGACCTTGCGGCGGTCGCCGTCGTCGGGTGTCCGGGTCAGGTACCCGAGTTCTTCGAGGTGGTTGACGGTGCGGTTCATCGACGGTGCCGACACGCGCTCGCGGTCGGCGAGCTCGCCGAGCGTGTGCGGTCCGTGCACGTGGAGGTTCGCGAGCACGGCGAACTGCCCGTCGCTCATCGAGTCCACGGCGCGCTGGGCGCGGAGCCGGCGCGCGAGGCGGAACGTCGCCATGCGGAGGTCGGTCGCGTCGTGCGCGAGATCGATGGCGGGCGGCGGGGCGGAGGCGGGGGAAGAGGTGCTCATCTGTGATGTTTAGCTTAGCTCATTAGTTTTGCTAACGGTCAGGGGTGTCCGGAAGGCGATGACCGAAAACGTAGACTCGCCGCATGCCCGAGTTCACCGACGCGCACGGGGTCGCGATCGTCTACGACATCCATCCCGCGCAGGGCGAGCAGCGGGCGGTCGTGCAGCTGCTGCACGGCGTCGGCGAGCACGCGGGCCGGTATGCCGAGCTCGCGGGGGTGCTCGCGGCCGCCGGCTTCACCGTCTACGCCGACGACCACCGCGGGCACGGACGCACCGGCATCCGCCAGCACGGCGACCCGCGCAAGCTGGGCCGCCTGGGTCGCGGTGGGCTGCACGCCGCGCGCGATGCGTGCGCCGAGCTGACCCGCATCATCGAGCGCGACCATCCCGGGGCGCCCATCGTGCTCCTCGGCCACTCGTGGGGATCGTTCCTCGCCCAGATGCTGTTCGACGATCGCCCCGACGCCTACGCGGGACTCGTCCTGTCGGGGTCGGCGCTGCGGTGGCCGGGTTCGTTGAACTCAGGCGACCTCAACGCGCCGTGGAAGGCTCCGGGTGCGACCGGCGTGGAGTGGCTGAGCACGGATGCCGCGGTCCAGCGGGACTTCCTCGACGATCCGCTCACCACGACGACGCCGTTGCCGCGCCTGTTCGGGCCGCTCGAGACGCTCAAGCTCATCGGCCGCCCCCGCCGCGACCTCGGGGTCGACGTCCCGGTGCTGCTGATGGTCGGCCGCGACGACACGGTGGGCGGCCCGCGAAGCGTGCACCGTCTCGCCGACGCTTATCGCACCCGCTCGGGGCTGACGGACGTGACGACGCTGGTGTACCCGGGAGCTCGTCACGAGATCTTCAACGAGGCGGTGCGGGCCGACGTGCAGGCGGATCTGCTCGCCTGGCTCGACGCCCGCTTCCCGCGGCACTGAGCCGCGGGAAGCAGGTTGACGACGGGCCCGACGGTCACCCGGCGGACCCGCGCAGGATCGCCGTGACGAGCGGACGAGAGGCGACGAGCGCGAGTGCGACCGCGCCGAACCCCGCCGCGAACGTCGCGGCGATGACGGCCATGGTCAAGGGCGCGACGATGAGGCTGATTCCCACGATCGGCAGGGCCAGCGCCGCGCCGACGACCGCGCCGCCCGCGGCGGCCCACCGCAGGGGCAGCATGACCGTGATGCGGCGTGCCCGGGCGAGCTCCGTGGGTTCCATGCCGAGGCGGTCGAGGCCCACGATCAGCTCGCGGTCGTCGAGCACCGACGCCGCCTGACTGACGCCGACCGAGGCGGCCAGCAGGATGAAGCCCGCGCCCAGAGTGACGAGGACCCCCGTGCGGATGTCGGCGAACAGCGTCGTGCCGGTCTCGTCGCCGGCGAGCTCGGTGATCGCGATGCCGCTGCCGCCGACGACGGCGATGAACGAGATCATCGCGATGCTCGAGACCCGGCGCCACGCGGTGGGGGCGTGGGCGGCGAGTTCTCGTCCGGCGATGAGCTGTGCTGCCGTCCGCGCTCGGCGCGCCATCGATCGGCCGCGGGCCGCGACGATCGGTGTTCCGATGAGGTTGACCAGAGCGAGGGCACCGGCGAAGAGCGCCAGCAGGAGCGCGATCGACGCGGCGGGCGCCAGGAGCGAGGCCACGCTGCCGAACTGGGCGACGACCAGGCCCACGACGACGATCGCGATCGCGGAGAGCACGAGCGTGCGGGTACGTCGCGGCGGAGCATCCGTGCGGCGGCGCACACCGAGAGGCGTCAGCCGCACGCGGCGCAGGCTCGCCGCCGCGCTCGCGGTAGCGATGAGCGCGACCCCGACGATGACGGCCAGGACGATCGGCCAGCCCGCCCACACGGCGGCGGCGCCCACGGGGCCGCCGAAGAAGGGGAGCAGCCCGACCAGCGGCAGTGCGGCGCCGTAGGCGGCGGCACCGACCACGGCTCCCGCGAGAGCGACGACGGATGCCTCCCCGACGGCCATCGCGCCGACCTCGGTGTTGGTGGCGCCGAGGAGGCGCAGCGTCGAGAGCCGGTCGTTGCGGCGACGGCTCGACAGGCGCGCGGCCGCGGCTCCGAGAGTGGCGGTCGGCACGGCGAGGAGGATGAGCGCGAGCACGCTCAGCACACCGTAGAGGAAGGCCGTCTCGCCCGCGCGCGGGTCGGTGAGGAACATCCGCGTGCCCCCGGCGACGATGAGCATGAGCAGCGTCGTCACGGCGAAGGCCGTCAGCGGCAGGACGATCGCCGCCGACCCCTGACGGGCCGGACGGGAGAGCAGGACGGTCAGGACGGCGACGCGGCGCACGCCGCCCGGCGCCGCGGAGGCTGGGGACAGGGGAGCCGGCGGCCGCGGCACCGACGCCGTCGCGAGGCCCGCCGCGCTCATCGGGTCACCTCGGCGGTACCGGCCGAACGTGCCGCCGCGACGGACTGCTCGGCGACGGACGAGTCGACGATGCGGCCGTCCCGCATCCGGAGGACACGGTCGCAGCGGCGCGCGACCTCGGCGTCGTGGGTGACCACGACGAGGCTGCGTCCCTGACCCGTCGTTGCGTGCAGCAGTGCGTCGAGAACCTCCGACGAGGTGGTGGAGTCGAGGGCGCCGGTCGGCTCGTCCGCGAACACCACGGGGGCCCCGGTCACCTGCGCGCGGGCGATGGCGACGCGCTGCGCCTGCCCGCCTGACAGCTCGCCGATGCGGCGGTTCTCCATGCCCGCGAGGCCGAGCGCGCCGAGCCATGCGGCGGCGTGGGCCTCGGCGGCCGCACGAGCGGTGCCCACCAGGAGCAGGGGCAGCGCGGCGTTCTCGACGGCGGTGAGCTCGGGCAGCAGCAGGTGGTCCTGGAAGACGAACCCGAGGCTGCTGCGGCGCACGGCCGAGCGGTCGGCGTCGGGCATCCCGACGAGCTCACGCGCCGCGGTGCCGGGAGCGGTGAGTCGCACCGAGCCGGAGTCGGGCGCGATGATGGCGGCGAGGCAGTGCAGGAGGGTCGTCTTGCCCGACCCCGATGCGCCCATGATCGCGACGGCTTCGCCCGCGCGCACGGTGAGGTCGACGCGGTCGAGCGCGGTGAGCGCCCCGTAGCGCTTCACGAGCCCCCTGGCTTCGAGGACGGGGGCGGATTCGATGGTGGGGTTCATGTCATCCACTCTCGCGATCGCGGGCCTCGTCGTCGTCCGTCGCGAGGTGTAACGGCATCCGTCGCGCGACCGATCCTCCGCCCCGGTCCTAGGCTGGACGCATGCACGGCGAATACAAGGTCCCCGGGGGAAAGCTGGTCGTCGTCGACCTCGAGGTGCGCGAGGGGCGCATCGCCGACTTCCACCTGGCCGGCGACTTCTTCCTCGAGCCCGACGACGCGCTCGCCGACATCGACGCGGCGGTGACGGGGCTTCCCGAGGAATCGGATGTCGCCACGATCGCGGCCGCCGTCCGCTCGGCGCTGCCCGACGGCGCCCAGCTTCTCGGCTTCACCCCGGAGTCGGTCGGCACGGCCGTGCGTCGCGCGATGATCACAGCTCCGGGTTGGCGCGAGTTCGACTGGGAGGTCGTCCACAACCGAGCGGTCTCGCCCAGCATGAACCTCGCGCTCGACGAGGTGCTCACCACCCGTGTCGGCGACGGCCGACGCAACCCCACGCTGCGCATCTGGGAGTGGAACGAGTCGGCCGTCGTGATCGGGTCGTTCCAGTCGTATCGCAACGAGGTCGACCCCGAGGGCGCTGCGAAGCACGGCTTCGACGTCGTGCGCCGCATCTCGGGCGGTGGCGCGATGATGATGGCGGCCAACTCGATCGTGACGTACTCGCTGTACGTGCCGGCATCCCTCGTGGCGGGGCTGACCTTCGCCGACTCGTACGCGTTCCTCGACGACTGGGTGCTCGAGGCGCTCCGCTCGCTCGGCATCGAGGCGACCTATCAGCCGCTCAACGACATCGCCTCGCCGTCGGGCAAGATCGGCGGCGCCGCGCAGAAGCGTCTGGCCAACGGCGGGGTGCTCCACCACGCCACGCTGTCGTACGACATGGACGGTCAGGTGCTCACCGAGGTGCTGCGCATCGGCCGCGAGAAGCTCAGCGACAAGGGCACCGTCTCGGCCGCCAAGCGTGTCGACCCGCTGCGCAGCCAGACGGGCCTGCCGCGCGACGCGATCATCGAGCGGTTCATCGAGGTGTTCTCGAAGCGCTACGGGGCCGTGCCGGGCACGATCTCCGATGAGGAGTACGCCGAGGCCGAAGCCCTCGTCGAGTCGAAGTTCGCGACCGACGCCTGGCTCAAGCGCGTCCCCTGAGTCGCCGGAGCGACCCCGCACGCGTCAGCCGACGAGGGCCCGCACCGAGGCGTAGCCGTCGGCCACGACCGTCGGCACCGACGGCGGGGCACCGAACATGCGGGTCGCCCGCTCGTCCGGCATCCATCGCGGCCATCCCGGGTCTCCGGTGCGCACGAACGACACGGCGGCGCCGTGCATCGCGTCGGCCAGCTCCTGCGGCGGATGCTCGCCCGCGAGCTTCGCGACACCGTCGGCGCCGAGGGCGTCCCACCAGAACGGGACATCGAGGCAGTGCAGCGCCCACCGCTTGGTCGGCGAGGGCCAGCTGAAACGGTAGGCCCAGGTCGACGCGGCGCCTCGTGCCCGGGCGACGAGGGGCACGGTGTCGCGGAACACGCGGTCGGTGGCGTAGCGGCCGAGGAATGCCGCGGTGCCGAGTCGTCGCTGCGCCCGGTTGTCCCGGATGTAGCGCCAGCGCATCGCGTGGCCGACCCCGAGCGCGCCCAGCGCCAGCGCGGGCGGGACGAGCCGTAGCGGGCTCGTGGCGAGCCCATCGGTGACCATCGTGAACTCGTCGTCGGTCGTGCCGAGCACGAGCGGCTTGTCGGCGCCGACTCCGGCGGCGAGGGCGTCGAGGGTCGGGCGGGGCACGAGGTCTCCGTCGACGACCGGACCCCAGGTGAGCCCGTCGGCGAGGCGCGAGCGCACCGAGGCCACGATGCTGCCCTGCCGCTCCGACTCGAGCTCCTGTTGGCGTCGGAGCACGACCAGCTCGTCGACGCCGGCGAACGCCTCGCGTGTCGGCGCGATGCCGAGGTGCGCGGCGAGCCGGCCGGTGGCGGTCGCGGCCCGGGCGGGTGGCACATTCGTCAGGGCCGCCGAGATGGCCAGCACGCGATGGAACAGGTGCTGGGCAGCCGGCATCCCGAGCAGGGTGAGCACTGCTCCGCCGCCGGCCGACTGCCCGGCGATCGTCACGTCACCCGGGTCCCCGCCGAAAGCGGACACGTTCGCCTGCACCCACTCCAGGGCGGCGATCCAGTCGCGCACGGCGCGGTTGGTCGGGGCTCCGGGGAGCAGTCCGAATCCGTCGAAACCCAGTCGGTACGAGACCGTGACCACGACGATTCCCGCCCGCGCGAACGATCCGCCGTCGTACCACGGGCTCGCCGGCGACCCCTGGACGAAACCGCCGCCGTGGATGTAGACGAGCACCGGGCGGGGGTCGGCCCCCTCCCCGGAGGATTCCGGTGCGAAGACGTTGACCGACAGGGTGTCGTCGCCCGGGATCGACGGCTCGGGAATGAGGGTGTCGCCGTAGTCGCCGCGCTGCGGGGTCGGCCCGTACGCGGTCGCGTCGCGGACGCCGTCCCAGGGGTCGAGCGTGACGGGGGCGCCGAACCGGCGTGCGCCGGTCGGCGGCTGCGCGTAAGGGATGCCGAGGAAGGCGAGGGTTCCGTCCGGCCGGCGGACGCCGCGCACGCGGCCCGCGGCGGTGTCTCGCACGAGCGGTTCGCCGTTCGCGACGTCGGCAGCGACGCTCATCGCGACACCCGCGTCCGGCGCATCAGCCGGGGTCGGGTTCGGGCGCCGAGCTCCTGGCGTCCGGCGGGGATCAAGTAGGCGAGGCGCACGATGAGGATCGCGGCCGTCAGGACGACCCATGTCGTGTCGCGCCCGGTGAGAGCCTGCAGCGGGGCTGCGGCGATCGGAGCAGCCGCCGTGATCACCGCGAGCGCATAGAACACGAGGTTGCGTCGGTACCGGCCGCTGATCGAGAACGGCGACACCTCGTACGCGAGGACGAGGACCGCGACGACGATCGCGGTCGCGAGCGAGAGCGCGACGTTATCGGACGCATCGGCGAACACTGCCGGGAGCACGAGGACGAGGGGATAGACCCCGCCGAACTCGAGCAGCAGGTTGCCCCACTTCATGTGGAGCCCGAACTGATCGTCCTGAAGACGTGACAGCGAGCCCGACGCGTTCGCGTAGATCTGTGTCGCTCCGAGGGTCAGGATCGTGGCGACCAGCAGGAAGATCCGCAGTGCCTCGGAGAAGTCGGGGATCGTCAGAGAGAAGCCGAGCAGGAAGGTGAGCGCCGCCAGGACTGCCCCCGCCTCGCCGGTGCTGACGGACGTCTCGTCGGCCCGCAGGCCGGGACGGTCCTCGACCTCGAAGGTCGAGACCTCGAAGAACGTCCCCTGCACGCTCTTGATCACGCTGGTGACGGCGTTGGCGTCGGCGCTCAGCAGGTCGAACAGATGCTCGGTCGCGGCGACGGGGACGAGCACCCGGTCGTCGGGATCGGCGACCAGCTGCCGGCTCTTCAGCTGGAAGTACAGGCGGTCCTTGCGGGGGCCGAAGTAGGCGTGGATGCCGCGCGACCCGACGAAGCCGCTGCGGGTGAGCAAGTCGATCATCGCGACGTTCATGGGGCTGGTCACCGTCGTGGCCGAGGGGCGCGGCGACATCCCCTTCACGGTGTCGGAGAAGTGTCGGACGAGGCGGGCGCCGATGCCCGCGCGCTGCCGGTCGGGGTGCACCGCCAGCGCGGCGAGGTAGACGTGCTCGGGGCCGAGTCGTTCGGTCTGCAGCATCCCCACCACCGACTCCCCGATGACGGCGAGCGTGATCTGGCCACCCGCCAGCGCGTTCTCGAGCTCGTCGGGGTGAGCCGGTTCGACATCGTCGCGGCCGGGCGGGAAGCACAGCCTGTCGAGCTCCCGGACGGCGGGGAGATCTTCGGGATCCGCGGGGCGGAGAGAGACGGAGACGGTCGCAGACACAGTCCGAAGCTAGCGGAGTCCGAGGTGCCCGGTGAGGCGGATGCCGGTCAGGCGATGCGGCGGACCTGCACCGTGACGCGGTCGACCGTCGGATGCTGCGCGCACAGCTCGTCCGCGATAGCGCGCGCGACCTCGGGGGTGCGCGCGGCGATGGCGACGGTGACGGCGGCCGCGGCGGTCGTGCCCTCGGCTCCGGTCGAGACGATGACGCCGTCGGTCGGTGCCGCCGCGTCCAGACGCAGCGCCGACGCGGCTGCCCCGAGGGCGCGGGTCAGCGGCGGGCGCGGGTCGTGCACGGCGCTGACCCCGGGGATCTCGGCGATGGGGCGCGGCGCCGACGGGTCGACGAGGGAGGCGGGCTCGATCATGCGGTGTCCTTGGACGGGAAGGGACGGTGGAGATCTTCGACGGTCACGTCGACGGCGGTGATGTTCAGCTCGGTGTGCTGCGCCAGCGCCTCCGACACCGCCTGGCGAACGGCTCCCGCCGCGGCGGGCAGCGACTCGCCCCACGCCACCGAGGCGGTGATGTCGACGGCGATGGGGGCTTCGGGGACCTCGACGTCGCCGACGATTCTCGAGTGGCCGATGAAAACGCCGTCGATGGCGTCGCCGCTGGCTCGGATGAGCGCCTGAACCGCGCCTTCGGTCACGCTCATCGAGACGCGAGGATCGGGGTGCGACAGCGGGATGGAGCGCCCGGCCCGCAGCTCGGCACGCACCGCCGTCATCACCCCGTCGAACCAGCTCTCGGACGGTTCGGGCAGTTGAGCCGCATCCGCGGCGATGAGGTCGCGTGACAACCGCCCCGCGCGCTCGAGCGCGTCGAGGGCGTTCAGACAGTCGGGACAGGTCTCGATCTCGGGGTCGTACGGCGATCGACCGCTGTCGAGATACTCGCTGATCTCGTCGATCGTCTTGCCGCAGTCCAGAGCCATGCCGTCGGCATCCATCAGCGCCACCCCGCCATCTGGATGGTGATGCTGGCGCGAGCGCGTGACAGGTTTCCTCGAACGGTGCTGAGAGGGAGGTTCATCTCTTCTGCGATCTCGGTATAGCTGAGCGATCCGACTTCTCGGAGCAACCAGCAGCGGCGTTGGGCTTCCGGCAGCGCATCGAGTGCAAGGGAGAGCGCTTGCAACTGTGCGTTGCGGATGGCAGCGGCCTCGGGGAGGAGACCCGCCTCCGCGGCTCTGTCGAATCCGTCCAGTGTGTCATGGGCGGGGCGTCTTCTGAGATGCGCGTACGCCTCACGGCTCGCGATCTTCATGAGCCACGCCTTCACAGCGCCCGGGTCGCGCAGCGTCGACAGCTGACGCCACGCCGTGAGGAATGCGTCCTGGACGACGTCGTCGGTCTCGGAGAGCGTGCCGACGATCCGGTAGACGTAGGCGCGAACGATCCGAGTGTGTCGACGGAGGAGCGCGTCGAAGGCCTCGGCGTCTCCCGAGGCCGCCCGGGCTGCCAGGATGCCGTCGGGCGCGGCTTGAAGATCGGTCACCGGCCCGCTCTCATCGGCTCGCATCGTTCCCCCAGAAAACTTCTCGAACTTTTTTGTGACGAATCCGGATGAGCCGCCCTCTTATCTGTAGAGCGAACGTAACGCTCACCGAATGACGAGCCGAGAGCTTGCGTCGGACAACCCAGACAGATAAGGAAACGCCATGGCTGAGGACCAGAAGAACACCGCCCCCGCTGTCGAGACCCCGAAGTCGCCGGCAGCCGTGCCCCAGGGGTCGCGTGTCGACCGCACGTTCTCGTCGTCGCGTGTCCCCGCAGAGACCGAGGCGGCAGGCAAGACGACGATCTCGGACGGCGTGGTGGCCAAGGTCGCCGGCATCGCCGCTCGCGAGGTCGCCGGCGTCTACGCCCTGGGTGGCGGCGGAGCCCGCGCGTTCGGCGCGATCCGTGACGCGATGAACGCCACCGACCTCTCGCAGGGAGTCAAGGTCGAGGTCGGCGAGACGCAGGCCGCCGCCGACCTCACGATCGTCGTCGAGTATCCGGCGCCGATCCAGGAGGTTGCAGACAACGTCCGTGCTGCCGTCGCCGGCGCCATCAGCCGACTCGTGGGCCTCGAGGTCGTCGAGGTCAACGTCGAGGTCAACGACGTCCACATCGCGGGCGCTGACGACGACGACAACGAGTCCGAGTCGCGCGTCGCATGAGCGCCACCGTCTCGGGTGCGCTGATCGGCGCCATCCTCGCCGCCGCCGCCCTGTTGTTCGGCTTCTGGGGGTTCCTCCTCGTCGCCCTCTTCATGGCGATCGGCGCGGCAGTGGGCCGCATCGCGTCCGGCAAGCTCGACGTCCGCGGGCTGGCCGACGTACTGACAGGTCGGCGCACCTCGTCATGACCGTCGCAGAGGCCATCCGTCCCGGTGGCGGCGTCACTGCCGCCACCGGCGGGACGTCCGGTGTCGCCGGACGGGTCGATGTGCGCGAGCGCGTGGTGCGGAAGGTCTCGGAACAGATCGCATCCCAGGTCATCGGAGTCGACGTC
This sequence comes from Microbacterium arborescens, assembly GCF_030369635.1. Lineage (NCBI taxonomy): Bacteria > Bacillati > Actinomycetota > Actinomycetes > Micrococcales > Microbacteriaceae > Microbacterium > Microbacterium arborescens. Next base: position 536,808 of record NZ_CP128474.1, read on the forward strand.
GACCGCGTGTCGGTCGCGGCATCCGATCACCGGGGTGGGGTGGCCGTCCGCATCACCGCGCCGTTGCCCGTCCCGTCACTCGACGACACCGAAGCGGTGCGAGCCGCCGGCGCTGTCGTGGACGCCGCCCGTGAGATGCAGCAGCGGATGCAGCAGGAGCTCAGCCGCGTGCTGGGCAAGCCCGTCACCCGCGTCGACATCACCGTGAACGGCGCCGCCACCCCGATCAAGAGGAGAGTCCGATGAGCAGTCCCGTGCTGCGCCGCGTCGTGCGGCGCGAGACGCACTCGCCGCGCACCGTCGCGATGATCGTCGCCGTCGTCCTCGTCATCCTCGCGCTGGTGTATGTCGGCACGGAGATCGTGCTGAACCTCGCCGGTCAGCCGGCTCTGCTGCTGGGCCCCGCCGCCGCCTTCGGGTGGGTCGTCGGTCTGCCGACGGAGGTTCCCGTCGGCGTCAGCATCGCCATCGGCGCCGTCATCGCGGTGCTCGGGGTGATCCTCGTGGTGCTCGCGATCGCGCCGGGCCGGCTGTCGAAGCATCAGCTCGTCGTCGGCGAAAGTGCCGTCGTCGCCGACAACGGGGTGATCGCCTCGGCGATCGCGCAGCGTGTCAGCGCCGAGAGCGGACTGCCCCGCGATCAGGTGCGGGTCGGTGTCGGACATCGCTCGGCCGACGTCACCCTCACCCCCGCCGTGGGAGTGCCCGTCGATGAGGCTCAGATCCGCAGCACCGTCGACGCCGAGCTCGACTCGTATCGGCTCGCGTCGAAGCTGCGCACTTCGGTCCGGGTCGAGCGGCCCCGTGAACAGGAGGAGAACGCATGAACAACACCAATCGAGCGGTCAACCGCACGATCCTCCTGATCCTGGGACTGGTGCTCGTCGTCGTCGGCGGCGGAATCATCGCCGGAGCAGTGTGGCCGGCAGCCGCAGACACCTGGACCTCGGTCGGATCCGGTGCCCAGGACTGGGCGAAGCAGGCCTGGGATGCGACCGTCATCGCGGGGACGAGCCTCACCTGGCTCGCCCTCGGTGCGCTCGCGGCCCTCGCGCTGCTGGTCGTGCTGCTGATCGTCCTGATCGTGCGCAGCATCCACGGCCGCCGTCGTACCTCTCTTCGGGCGACCGGGGCGGAGAGCGATCTCGGCCGCATCACCGTCACCGAGGGGTTCGCATCCGACGCGCTGAAGAACGCTCTCGCCGAGCACGACGAGATCCTCAGCGCCCGGGTCACCGCCAACGACATCAAGCATCAGCCGGTGCTGCACGTCAGCGTGACGCCGCGGCAGAACACCTCGCCGCTGCACGTGGCCGAGACCGTCGAACGTCTCATCGGCAACCTCGGCACCCTGACGGGGCAGCAGCTCACGGCCTACATCTCCATCCACACGGGGCTGCGCGCGAGGCTGGCTCACGACCAGCGCCGCCTGTCCTGACCGCACACGTCCACAGCCCCGCCCGCGGGGCGCCATCACCGAGAGAAAGGAGTCCCATCATGGGTCTCGACGACAAGATCAAGAACGCCGCCCAGGACATCGCCGGCAAGGCGAAGGAAGCCATCGGCAAGGCGACCGACAACGACAAGCTCGAAGCCGAGGGCAAGGCCGACCAGGTCAAGGCCGAGGCGAAGAAGACGGGCGAAGACGTCAAGGACGCCTTCAAGTAAGCCCCGCGACTGCGAGAGGGGGATGCCGTGTCGGCATCCCCCTCTCGTGATGTCGTGGCGACGTCAGCCGTCGCGTCGCGCGCCTGCCGACGGGCTGACCGGGAAGATCGTCGGGGCCGTATACCCCGCGCCGGCGAAGGCTCCTACGACGGCGGCGGCCACGGCGTCGACAGCACTGGTCTCGACGAGGGCGATCGCCGCGCCGCCGAAACCACCGCCGGTCATACGCGCTCCGATGGCGCCCGCGCCGCGAGCCGTCTCGACGGCGAGATCGAGCTCGGGTACCGAGATCTCGAAATCGTCGCGCATCGAGATGTGCGAGGCGTCCAGCAGCGGGCCGATCGCTCGCGGCCCCTGCTCGCGCAGCGTCCGCACCGTGTCGAGCACGCGCTGGTTCTCGGTGACGATGTGGCGCACCCGGCGGAACGTGACGTCGTCGAGGACGTCGGCGGCGCGGTCGAGGTCGGCGACCGACAGATCGCGCAGCATGGGCACGCCCATGAGCCGTGCGCCCTTCTCGCACGACGCCCGCCGCTCGCCGTAGCCGCTGGAGGAGTGCGTGTGCTTGACGTGGGTGTCCATGACCAGCAGCGTCAGCCCCGCGGCGGCGAAGCCGAGCTCGACCTCGTCGGTCGCGAGCGAACGGCAGTCGAGGAAGGTGGCGGCATCCGGCTCGCCGAGCATCGACGCCATCTGGTCCATGATGCCGGTGGGTGCTCCCACGGCCTCGTTCTCGGCACGCCGGCCGACCTGGGCGAGCGCGATGCGGTCGAGCCCGAGGCTCCACAGATCGTTCAGCGCCGAGGCGGTGGCTCCCTCGATCGCGGCGGAGGACGATAGGCCTGCTCCGATGGGGACGTCGGACGCGAAGGCGAGGTCGGCTCCCGCGAGCTCCGCCGGATCGGCCCCGGAGGCCTGGACGAGCGCCCACGCGACGCCGAGCGGGTACGCCGACCATTCGGGAACGGCATGCTCGCCGTCGACAGTCGGGAAGATCGCGTCGAGGTCGGCGATCGCGACTTCGACCGGCACCGCGTCGAAGGTCGAAATGACCCGAAGTCGCCCGTCGTCGCGAGGAGCGAGTGCGACGTGCGTGCGGTGGGGCGTCGCGAAGGGGAACACGAAGCCGTCGTTGTAGTCGGTGTGCTCGCCGATGAGGTTGACGCGGCCGGGCGCCGACCATTCGCTCGTCGCGGTCGCTCCGAGCGAGCTCAGCATGTCGCGCGCGTCGGTGCGCGGATCGGTCTCGGTCACAGGGTCACTCCTTCTACGGCCTCGCGGATGCGCGCGGCCGCCGTCTCGGGCGGGATGTCACCGATCCAGGCGCCCATGGCCGCCTCGGAACCGGCGAGGAACTTCAGCTTGTCGGCCGCGCGGCGCGGGCTGGTCAGCTGCAGGTGCAGGCGCGCGGTGTCGCGCGCGTGGCGGACCGGCGCCTGGTGCCACGCGGCGATGTACGGCGTCGGGGTGTCGTAGAGCGCGTCGATGCCGCGCAGCAGGCGCAGGTAGAGCGGGGCGAGCTCGTCGCGCTCGGCGTCGTTCGTCTCGGCGAAGTCGGCGACGTGGCGGTGGGGCATCAGGTGCACTTCGATCGGCCAGCGCGCGGCGAACGGGACGAACGCCGTCCAGTGCTCGCCGCGGAGCACCACCCGCGGGCCGGCCTGCTCGAACTCGAGGATGCGCTGGAACAGATCGGGTGCCGTGCGGTCGATCGAGTCGAGCAGGCGCGTCGTGCGCGGCGTGATGTACGGGTACGCGTAGATCTGCCCGTGGGGGTGCGGCAGCGTCACGCCGATCGCCTCGCCGCGGTTCTCGAACGGGAACACCTGCTCGATGCCGGGGAGCGCGGACAGCGCGGCCGTGCGATCGGCCCACGCTTCGATGACGGTACGGGCGCGGGTGGCCGTCTGGGTGCCGAACGATCCGGCGTGCGCGGGCGAGAAGCACACGACCTCGGTGCGTCCGACGCTCGTGCGCGTGCGGCCGAGCCCCAGGTGCGCGAGGTCATCGATGCCGCGGGGCGGGTCGGATGCCGCGGGTGCGCCGCCGAACGCCTCGGCGAGGCCGGGACCGAACGACGGCGACTTGTTCTCGAAGACGGCGACGTCGTAGCGCGACGGGATCTCGGAGGGGTTGGTCGGCGTCTGCGGGGCGAGCGGGTCGAGCTCGGCCGGAGGGAGGAAGGCGCGGTTCTGGCGCGATGCGGCGATCGAGATCCAGTCGCCCGTCAGGACGTCTTGCCGCATCGTCGCGGTCGCGGGACGCGGGTCGAGGGTGCGGGCATCGACCGCGCGCTCGGGGCCGAGCGTCGTGTCGGGGTCGTCGTAGTAGATGAGCTCGCGGCCGTCATCGAGTCGCGTGGAGCGTTTGACGACGCCCGCGCCGAGCGGTACGGCGGGAGGAGCACTGATGTTCACGATAACACGCTACATTCCGGGCGTGATATCGTCAACACACTCCGACGAGAGGACCGGTATGCGGGTGTCGATGGCCCAGGTGGCGGCTCACGCGGGCGTCTCGGCGCAGACCGTCTCGCGTGTGGCCAATGGCAGCCCGCGCGTCGATCCCGCGACGCGGGCCCGGGTCGAGGCATCCATGGCGACGCTCGGCTACCGCATGCATCGTGCCGCCCGGGCGCTGCGCACCGGCCAGACCCGCACGATCGGCCTGGTGGTCTCGACCCTCGCCTCGGTCGGCAACTCCCGCATGCTGCAGGCGATCGCCGATGCGGCGGGTGAGCGCGACTACGCTCTGGCCGTGGTGACGGTCGCCGGTGCGCGCGACATCGCGGAGGCGTTCGCCCAGTTGCGCGACCAGGGCGTCGACGGAGCGATCGTGCTCAACGAGGCGACGCGGCTCGCTCGCGACACCGCCCCGCCCGCCGACCTCCGCCTCGTCGTGGTCGACTCACCCCCCGACGACCGCTTCGCCATCGTGCAGACCGACCACGCGGGAGGTGCCCGGCAGGCGACGCAGCACCTGCTCGAGCTGGGGCACACGACGGTGCACCACCTCGCGGGGCCCGCGGCCTCGTTCGCGGCTCGAGAACGCGAGCGCGGCTGGCGCGAAGCGCTGCTCGACGCGGATGCCGCGGTACCCGAGGTCGTCCGCGGCGACTGGACCTCACGCGGCGGTCACGCGGCCGGATCGGCGCTCGCCGATGCCACCGCGGTGTTCGCCGCGAACGACCAGATGGCGCTCGGTCTGCTCCGTGCCTTCAGCGACGCCGGCCGCGCGGTGCCGGACGACGTCGCGGTCGTCGGATTCGACGACGTCGTGGATGCCGCGGAGTACCGCCCGCCGCTGACGACCGTCCGCCAGGACTTCGACGCCCTCGGCGCGTATGCCGTCGCGGCGCTCGTGAAGGTCATCGAGACGGGTGCCGCGGCGCCGTCGCAGACGGTGCCCACCGAGCTGGTAGTCCGGGCGAGCTCAGCGCGCGGGGCTGCGCGCAGGTAAGGTGCGCAGGTAAGGCGCAGTTCGGGGCGTCGGGCGCGGTTCGACCCGCGCTCCATCCCCGCAACTGCGCCTTATTCGCGCGCGGCGCGCGGGGCGGCGGGCGAGGCGGTCAGGCGGATGCCGCGCGGCGGGCTTCCCAGCCGGTGCGAACCATCTCGTCGACCGAGTAGCGGTTGGCCCATTCCAGATCGCGGGCGGCGAGCTCGCCGGTGGCGACGATGCGGTCGGGGTCGCCGGGGCGGCGGGGGCCGATTCTCGGGGTGAAGTCGATGCCGGTCACGCGAGCCATCGCATCCATGATCTCGCGCACCGACAGGCCGTTCTGCGAGCCGAGGTTGTAGGCCGGCTCGACGCTCTCGCCCGCCGCGAGGCGCTGGGCGGCGACGACGTGGGCCGCGGCGATGTCGGCGACGTGCACGTAGTCGCGCACGTTCGTGCCGTCTTCGGTGTCGTAGTCGTCGCCGTTGATCTGCGGGGTCTCGCCCGCGATCAGCTTCTCGAAGACGATGGGGAAGAGGTTGTGCGGGCTCGTGTCGTAGACGGACGGGTCGCCCGACCCCACGACGTTGAAGTAGCGCAGCGACGTGTGGCGAAGCGGCGCGGCGGAGCCCGCCGTCGCGACCGCCTGGTCGCGCAGGAGCCATTCGCCGATGAGCTTCGACTCGCCGTAGGGCGAGGCGGGGCGCTTCGGCAGGTCCTCGGTGACGAGCGGCACGTCCGGGGTGCCGTAGACGGCGGCGCTGGAGGAGAAGACGATCTTGTCGACGCCCGCGGTCTCCATCGCCTCGAGGACGATTCGCGTGCCCTCGACGTTCTGCGCGTAGGTGTGCAGCGGACGGGTCACCGAGACGCCGGCGTATTTGTAGCCGGCGACGTGGATGACGCCCTCGACGCCGTGCTCGCGCAGGGCGCCCTCGACGAGCGGACGGTCGAGGATCGAGCCGCGGACGAACGGAACACCCTCGGGGACGAACCCGGCGTGCCCGCTCGACAGGTCGTCGAGGACGACGGGGTCGAGACCCGCCGCGGCGAGGGCGCGCACGACATGCGCGCCGATGTATCCAGCACCACCGGTGACCATCCAGCTCATGACATCCATCCTGCCCGATCGCGGCGGGGCTCCTTCACGCTCACTCCTCGCGGTGGCCGAGATCAGGCGCGGCGATGAACGCGGCGACGGGCTCGATGACGTGCTCGAGCTCGACGACGACGATCTCGTTCGCGCCGGCGCGGGTCGCGGGCGCGGGAACGTACAGCGTGCGCTGCGGTCCGTTGCGCCAGTACCGGCCCAGGAAGAAGCCGTTCACGAACGCGAACCCCTTGCTCCAGGCATCCGTGTCGAGGAAGAGGTCGGCGGGCTCGTCGAGGTCGAACGTGCCCGCGAGACCGGCGCGGCCCGCCGTCGTCTGCTCAGAAGCAGCGGGGATGCCGGCGGCGACGGCCGCGAGGTCGACGGGCTGCGCCGACCAGCCGGTCAACTCGTGGCCGCCGAGGGTCACAGGGCCGACGAGGCCCTTGTTCTCGCCCAGACGCGCGTCGTAGTTCACGCGCCCCTGGTCCTCGACGAGCACCGTGAGCTGCGACCCGCGGGGGATCGGCAGCGAGCGCTCGTGCAACGCACGCTGCAGGCGGCCGACGGGTGCCCCGTCGACCGCGACCCAGGCGAGGTCGCGGACCTCAGCGAAGGCGAGCACGGCGCTGTCGGTATCTCCGAACGCCTCGTCGGGCAGCGTGACGTCGTAGCGGACGAGGGGCCCGAGCTGTCCGAGCTCCTCGAACGTCGGGGGAGCGACCGCCGCGCCCGCGCCGGCACTCGCCGCGGGCAGCCAGTCGCCCGTCGCCCGCAGCGCGACGGAGCGCACCGGTGCCGCCGGCCGAGCGGGGGGAACCTCGTCGGGGACGGGAGCGTATCGCGCGATGACCTCGCGGAACGCGTGGTACTTCTCGGTCGGGTGGCCCGATTCGTCGAGGGGCGCGTCATAGTCGTACGAGGTGACGATGGGGGCGTAGCGGCCCTTGTCATTGGCGCCGTTCGTGGTGCCGAAGTTGGTGCCGCCGTGGAGCATGTAGATGTTCACCGAGGCGCCGGCCGCGAGCAGCGCGTCGAGCTCGGATGCCGAGGCTGCGGCATCCGTGGTGTGGTGCACGCCGCCCCACCAGTCGAACCAGCCGTCCCAGAACTCCGAGCACATGAGGGGCCCGGTCGGCTGGTGCTCGCGCAGGGTCGCGAGCCGCTCGGTCGCGCGCGATCCGAACGACCCGGTCGTGTGCAGGTCGGGGAGGGTGCCCGCCGCGAGCATGTGGGGCTCGGGCTGGTCGACGGTGGTCAGGGGCACCGTGATGTCGCAGGCGCGGGTCAGCTCGGTGAGCGTCCGGAGGTAGTCGTGGTCCGAGCCGTAGGCGCCGTACTCGTTCTCGATCTGAACCAGCACGACGTTGCCGCCCCGGTCGATCTGACGTGGTGCCACGATCTCGTAGACGCGTCGCAGATACGCGCTGACCGCTTCGACGTACTGCGGCTCGGACCGGCGCAGCCCGATACCGGGGGTGCTGGTGAGCCACACCGGCAGGCCGCCGTTGTGCCACTCGGCGCAGATGTACGGGCCGGGGCGGACGATCGCGTGCATGCCCTCGGCCGCGATGAGGTCGAGGAAGCGCCCGAGGTCGTTCCAGCCCGTGGCATCCCATTCGCCGCGCACCGGTTCGTGGGCGTTCCAGGCGACGTAGGTCTCGATCGTGTTGAGCCCCATGAGTCGCGCCTTGCGGATGCGGTCGGCCCACTGGTCCGGGTGGATGCGGAAGTAGTGCAGCGCTCCGGCGATGACCCGGTGGGGGCGCCCGTCAAGGAGGAAGTCGGTCTCGCCGATGCTGAAGGTCGTCACGGGGTCACTCGATTCGTTCCGGGGTTCAGGCGCACGCTCACGCGCGCCCAGGAGAGCGGGGGAAGGGTCAGGGTCACGGCGCCGTCGCGGATGTCGACGGCGAGGGAGGCCGGTGCGACCGGCTGCGACGATGCGCTGTTGACGGTGTGCCGGTCGCCGCCCGCGGGGACGGTCAGCACGAGTGCCTCGGCGCTCGCGGCTGGTCGGTCGAGGTCGATCGTGACTGGCGTCTCGGCCTCGAGCCCGCGGTGAACGACGAAGACCGTCAGCTCGTCGCCCTCGAGAGTCGCGACGGCGTCGACGGCGCCCACGTCGCCGTAGCGCGCGGTCGCGATGACGCCGGTCTCGATGCTCGGGACGACGACGTTCCCGGATGCCGCGGCCGCGGTGAGCTGGAACGGGAAGAAGGTGGTCTGCCGCCAGGCCACGCCACCCGGTTCGGTGCGGATCGGCGCGATGACGTTGACGAGCTGGGCGAGGTTCGCCATCGACACGCGGTCGGCGCGCCGGAGCATCGTGATGAGCAGGGACCCGACGACGACGGCATCCGTGACGGTGTAGTCGTCCTCGATGAGGCGCGGGGCGACCGGCCAGTCGCCGGTGAACACGGCGGGCTTGTCGACCTCGTTCCAGCGGGTCTGGTTCCACACGTTCCACTCGTCGACGCTGATGCCGATGGGGGTCGTGATGCCGCGCTCGGCGCGCACCTCGTCGATGATGTCGGCGACCTCGCCGATGTAGGCGTCGAGGGCGGCGCCGGAGGCGAGGAAGCTCGCGGGGTCGCCCGGCGTCTCCTCGTAGTAGGCGTGCACGGAGATGTGATCGACGAGTCCCGCGGTGTGGCGGAGCACGGTGCGCTCCCACTCGCCGAACGTGGGCATCTCGTGGTTGGAGCTGCCGGCGGCGACGAGCTCGATGTCGGGGTCGATGAACCGCATGAGGCGGGCGCTCTCGGCGGCGAGGCGGCCGTACTCGTCGGCGGTCTTGTGGCCGATCTGCCAGGGGCCGTCCATCTCGTTGCCCAGGCACCAGAGGCGGATGCCGAAGGGCTCGGCGCGCCCGTTCTCGCGGCGGCGCTCCGACAGTGCGGTGCCGCCGGGGTGGTTGGCGTACTCGAGCAGGTCGGCCGCCTCGGCGACGCCCCGCGTGCCGAGGTTCACGGCCTCCATGAGCTCGAGTCCGGCCTGCTCGGCCCACGCGGCGAACTCGTGCAGACCGACCTGATTGGTCTCGGTGCTGTGCCATGCGGCATCCAGGCGCACAGGGCGCTGGTCGCGCGGCCCGACGCCGTCCTCCCACCGGTAGCCCGAGACGAAGTTGCCCCCGGGGTAGCGCACGACCGTCGCGCCCAGCTCGCGCACGAGCTCGAGCACGTCGGCGCGGAAACCGGCGTCGTCGGCGGTGGCGTGACCCGGCTCGAAGATGCCGTCGTACACGCAGCGGCCCATGTGCTCGACGAAGGTGCCGAACAGGCGTCGGGGCACGACGGGGCCGGGGGTCGCCGTGTCGAGCGAGATGCGGGTGGGGGAGGTCATTGCTCTTCTCCTGGGGGACATGGCGAGGGGCGGGCCGGACCGAAGCTCGATGCGACCCGCCCCTCGTCGGGCGTCACTTGTTGACGGTGAAGCCCTGGTCGTTGCCGTACTGCACGAGCTGGTCCTGCCAGGTGGCCAGACCCTCGTTCAGGTCGGACTTGGAGGCGTAGGACTGTCCGACGGTGTCGCTGAAGATGCTGTTGGCGTACACCTGGAAGGGCAGGTACTGCCATCCCGGACGCACGTCCTTGGCCGCCTGCACGAGCACCTCGTTGATCTTCTGGCCACCGAAGTAGTCGGGCGCCTTGTTCAAGAACTCGTCCGACTCGAGCTGTGCGTTCGTCGAGGGGAAGCCGCCGCTCTCGGCGAAGATCGTCAGGCTCTCCTCGTCGTTGTTCAGCCACTTCAGGAACGCGGCCGCGAGGGCCGGGTTCTCGCTCTGCTTGGTGACCGCCTGGCCGCCGCCGCCGTTCTCCGCCGACACCGGGGTGCCGTCGTAGGTCGGCATGGGCGCGACGCGCCAGTCGCCCGCAGCGTCGGCCACCGACGACTCGAGGTTGCCGGGCATCCAGGCGCCGATGACGAGGGTCGCGATCGAGCCGTCGCCGAGGCCCTTGAACCACTCGTCGCTCCAGCTCGGGGTGCTGGCGATCAGGTCGTCCTCCACGAGCGTGTTCCAGGTGTCGGCCCACTTCTTCGAGCCCTCGTCGGCGACGTTGATCGTCACGTCGGTGCCGTCTGCGGAGAAGGGCTGGCCGCCCGCCTGCCAGATCATGCTCGTGGCGAAGCCGGCGTCGCCGGTGTCGTTCGTGATCTTCTTCGTCGGGTCGGCGGCGGTGAGCTGACGTGCGGTGGCGATGTACTCGTCCCACGTCGTCGGCACCGTCAGACCGTACTGGTCGAAGACCGTCTTGTTGTAGAACAGCGCCATGGGGCCCGAGTCCTGCGGCAGGCCGTAGATCTTGCCGTCGAAGTCGACGGAGTTCCACGTCGAGGCGGTGTAGTCGCTCTCGAGATCGCCGAAGCCATAGGGCGCGAGGTCGAGCAGGCCCTCGGTGAGCGCGAACTGCGGGAAGGCGTAGTACTCGATCTGCACGACGTCGGGAGCGCCCGAGCCCGCCTTGATGGCGTTCTGGAGCTTGGTGTACTCCTCGGTGTTGGTGCCCGCGTTGACGACGTTGACCTTGACCTCGGGGTACTTCTTCATGAACGCCTCGGCCTGCGCCTCGGCGGACGGGGTCCACGACCAGTACGTGATCTCGCCACCGGCCTTCAGCGCGGCGTCGAGGTCGTCGGGGTTGCCGCTGCCTGCGGCCGGGCCGGAGGACGAGCAGGCGGCCAGCACGAGGCCGGCGGCTGCGGTCAGGGCCACGACGGATGCGGCGCGACGCAGCGCCGATCCCTTGCGCATGGGTGTCATGGGAGTTCCTTCACTTCGTTGTTGTGGATTCGGGTCGTTGTGGATGGGGGTGGTGCGGGATACAGGGTCTCGGTTGTGCTCACTGCTTGACGCTGCCGGCGCTGAGGCCGGACTGCCAGAAGCGCTGCAGCATGAGGAAGGCGACGACGATGGGGATGATCGACAGCAGCGATCCGGTGATCACGAGGTTGTAGATCGGCTGCGCCGCGGCTCCCGTGGCCTGCGCGTTCCACTGGTTGAGGCCGACCGTGAGCGGGTACCAGGCGGGATCGCTCAGCATGATGAGCGGGAGGAAGTAGTTGTTCCACGTCGCCACGACGGCGAACAGCAGCACCGTGACGATGCCGGGCATGAGGAGCTTCGTCGAGATGGTGAAGAAGGTCCGCATCTCGCTCGCTCCGTCCATGCGAGCGGCCTCGAGCAGCTCGGTGGGCACCGCGTCGCTCGCGAACACCCACATCAGGTACAGGCCGAACGGGCTGATGAGCGAGGGGATGATGATCGCCCACGGGGTGTTCGTCAGGCCCAGCTGGCTGAACATGAGGAACGTGGGGACCGCGAGGGCGGTGCCGGGAACGGCGACGGCGCCGATGACGACGGCGAAGACCGCCTTGCGACCGCGGAAGTTGTACTTCGCCAGCCCGTAGCCCGCCATCGTCGCGAGGACCGTGGCCCCGCCCGCGCCGACGACGACATAGAGCAGCGTGTTGCCCAGCCACCGCAGGAAGATGCCGTCGCGGTAGGTGAACGTCTCGACGATGTTGTTCCACAGGTTGAAGCTGTCGCCGAACCACAGCCCGAAGGTCGTGAAGAGATCGCCCTGGGTCTTGGTGGCGTTGATGACCAGCCAGAACAGCGGCAGGAGCGTGTAGAGGATGAACAGGCTCATCACGATGGTGAGCACGACCGACTTCCGCCGGGCGAACGGCGTGCTGCGGGCGAGGGCGGGGGCGGTCATCGCATCTCCTGACGGGATCCGCGCAACTGGACGACGTAGGCGATGACCGCCGTGATGACGCCCATGATGATCGCGACGGTTGCGGCGTAGTTGTACTGCTGGCCGGCGAACGAGAGGTTGTACGCGTACATGTTCGGCGTGAAGAACGTCGTGATGGTGTTCGGGGCCAGGGGCTTGAGGATGTTCGGCTCGTTGAAGAGCTGGAAGCTGCCGATGATCGAGAAGATCGTGGCGATGACGATCGAGCCGCGCAGGGCCGGGATCTTGATCGAGAGGATCGTGCGCCACGCGCCGGCGCCGTCGAGGGATGCCGCCTCGTACAGCTCGCCGGGGATCGTCTTGAGCGACGAGTAGAAGATCAGCATGTTGTAGCCGACGAACTGCCACGTCACGATGTTGCCGATCGAGACCATCATCCATTCGGGCAGGAAGGGCCGCAGGACCTGGGCGCCGAGGAGGTCGTTGATGTTCCCGGCCAGACCGAACTGGTCGCCGTAGATGTAGCCCCACATGAGCACGGCGACGACGGCCGGCACGGCGTAGGGCAGGAAGATGATGATGCGGTAGAAGCCCGAGGCGTGCAGGCGCGCGCTGTCGATCGCGAGGGCCGCGCCGAGGGCGAGCACGAGCATGATCGGCACCTGGATGAGCAGGAACAGCAGCACGCGGAGGAAGCCGTCCCACAGCTTCGGGTCGGCGAACGCCGTCAGGTAGTTCTCGAAGCCGACGAAGGCATTGCCGCCCACGATCTGCTCGCGGAAGAAGCTGAGGTAGAGCGCGTATGCGAGGGGAGCCAGGAAGACGAGGGCGAAGACGACGGCGAACGGGCCGACGAAGAGCCATCCGCGTTGTTCGACGCTGATCCGCCGCCGCTTCCGCGCGGTGCGCACGGCCGGAGGGGGTGCCGTAGTGGTCGTCATCGTCCGTGCCTCTTCTGTGATGCAGGCGCTCGCCGATTGAGCGCGGATGTTGACGTAAACATAACTCGGGCACGCTAGCATGTCAACGTCAACATCGAGGAGGATCCGGGCATGGGTGAAGCACGACCAGCCGCAGGCCCGGACACACGGCCGCGGCGTCGCGAGGTGTCGATGGCAGACGTGGCCGCGATGGCCGGGGTGTCGGGCCAGACGGTGTCGCGCGTCGCGAACGGCCGCGAGAATGTCGACCCCGAGACCCGCGCCCGCGTCCAGGATGCGATGGCGAAGCTGGGATACCGGCCCAACAGTGCGGCCCGCGCGCTGCGCTCGGGGCGCTTCCGCAGCATCGGCGTGATCATGTTCTCGCTGGCGAGCTACGGCAACACGCGCACGCTCGACGCCGTGGCATCCGTCGCCGCCGAGGCGGGGTACTCGCTCACCGTCATCACCGTGCAGTCGGCGACGCAGTCCGACGTCTCGGGAGCCTTCGTGCGCCTGGCCGAGCATGCGGTCGACGGCGTCATCATCCTGATCGAGACCCATCGGCTCGGCGAGCGCGAGCTCGCGCTGCCGACGGGTCTGCCCGTCGTCGTGGTCGACTCGAGCGCCGACTACCCCTATCCCGTCGTCGACAACGATCAGGCTCTGGGGGCGCGCCTCGCGACGGAGCACCTGCTCGACCTCGGCCACGACACCGTGAACCACATCTCGGGGCCGCGCGAGTCGTTCGCCGCAGAGCGCCGGCGCGCCGCCTGGCATGACACGCTCGTCGCGCGCGGAGCGCGGGTGCCCGAGGTGCACGTCGGGGACTGGACGGCGGAGTCGGGCTACGAGATCGGCCGCGCCCTCGCGGCGGACGATGCGGTCACGGCGGTCTTCGCCGCCAACGACCGCATGGCGCTCGGGCTGCTCCGGGCGATGCACGAGGCCGACCGCCCGGTTCCGGCGAGCATCAGCGTGGTCGGATACGACGACGCTCCCGAGTCGGCGAACTTCTGGCCGCCGCTGACGACCGTGCGTCAGCACTTCGATCGCATCGGTGCGGCGGCCGTGCGCTCGCTGCTCACCGAGATCGACGGGGGAGAGGTGCCGGCCGAGCGCACGCTCGTCCCGACCGAGCTCGTCGTGCGCGCGAGCTCCGGCACCCGCGCTTAGCCCGGGCCGGACTGCCCGGCCCGCCAAGCTCGGAGAATCGCGCGTTCCTCGGGCCGTTCGCGACATTCGCTCCGACTTTTGCGTGATCGTCCGAGTTTCGTCGTGAGGAACGCACCATTGCACCCGCGCACAGGAGTCGCTTAGGCTCGCTGTTGACGTCAACATGTTTACGTCAACATCACCCCCTGAGGTCGCATCGGAGCGACCGGATAGGAATGACGATGAAGTCAGCTCGACTGTTGTCGATGACCTGTGCCGCTGCGCTCGCGGCCGGCGGACTCACCGCCGCGGCGGCTGCCACGCCCCCGCCGGCGCAGGCAGCGGGTCCCGCCGCCGTGCGCATCACCCCGAATCCCGCCACCGCCTCCGAGAAGCCCTTCGAGGGGTGGGGGACGAGCCTCGTCTGGTTCGCCAACGCGACCGGCGACTATCCCGAGGACGTCCGGCAGGACCTCTTCGACGCCGTGTTCGGCGACGACGGGCTGAATCTGAACATCGCGCGGTACAACATCGGCGGCGGCAACGCCTCCGACGTCCCGCCCTACCTGCGACCGGGCGGTGCCGTGCCCGGGTTCTGGAACCCCGACCTGCAGGCGACCGACGACGAAGGTGCGATCACGTCGACCTTCGCGGACCGTGACCGCTACCGGGATGCCTGGGATCCCGACGACCCGGACGCCTACGACTTCTCGCAGGACGCGGCGCAGCGCTGGTGGCTCGAAGCCCTCAAGGACAAGGTCACGCACTGGGAGGCGTTCAGCAACTCTCCGCCGTACTTCCTCACGCAGAGCGGCTACGTCTCGGGCGGCATCAACGACGCGACGAGCGAGCAGCTCGCCCCTGCCGACATGGACAAGTTCGCCGGCTACCTGGTGAACGTCGTCGATGAGCTCGAGCGTGCCCACGGCATTTCGTTCGACACGATCGACCCGTTCAACGAGCCCAACACCAACTACTGGTCCACCCAGATCCCCGACGGCGCGACCTGGCCCACCGGCGGACGTCAGGAGGGTGCGCACATCGGTCCGCAGGCGCAGGACGCGATGATCACGGCCCTCGCCGAGCGCCTCGCGCAGCCGGGGACGAACACGGATGCCGTGATCTCCGCGATGGACGAGACCAACCCCGGCATCTTCGCGACCAACTGGAACACGTGGTCGGCGCAGGCGAAGGACCTCGTCGACCAGTTGAACGTGCACACCTACGGCACCGGTGGGCGCCAGGTCGTCCGCGACATCGCGAAGGCCGCCGACAAGCCGCTGTGGATGAGCGAGGTCGAGGGCAACTGGACCGATCGCAGCAAGGGCTTCGTCACCGACGACATCGAGAACGGCCTCGGCATGGCTCAGCACATCGTCGGCGACCTGCGCGAGCTCGAGCCGGATGCCTGGGTGTTCTGGCAGCCGGTGGAGGACCTCTACAACATGGAGAAGGTCGAGAAGCTCAACTGGGGCAGCGTCTTCATCGACTTCGACTGCAACGCCGACGGGCAGTCCGAGCGTCGGCTCCGCGACGGTGACGCCGACCCCTCCTGCAAGGTGCTGACGAACGAGAAGTTCAACACCGTCCGCAACTTCACCCACTACATCACCCCCGGCGACCGGCTGATCGCCACCGACGACGCGCAGTCGACCGCGGCGATCGACGCGGACGGCGAGGGCGCCACGATCGTGCACGTCAACGCCGAGGCCGCCGACCGCACCGTCGAGATCGACCTGAGCGACTTCGGCACGGTGGCCCCCGGGGCGACGGTGACCCCGATCGTCACGACGCAGTCGACGGCGGCGGAGCCCTCGGTCAACGCACTCCAGCAGGGGCAGCCGGTCGCCGTGGATGCGGCATCCCGCACCGCCACCCTCACGGTTCCCGCCAAGTCGGTCGTGACCTTCGTGATCGACGGCGTCTCGGGCGTCTCATCGGATGCCGCCGCCTTCCGCGACGGCGAGACGGTGCAGCTCACGGGCCTGCAGAGCGGGCTCGCCCTCGACGGCAGCTCGACTCTCGCGGTCCGTTCGCTCGCCACCACGGCCGAGGCCGCCCGCGGACAGGCCTGGACCGTCCGCACGATCGAGGGCGCGGGCACCAACCGCCACCGCTTCACGTTGCAGAACGGTTCGGGGCAGTTCCTCGCTTCGCGCGGCACGGCCACGGCGCTCGTGGATGCCGACCCGGCGGCAGCCGCGGCCGATCCCGCACTGCAATGGATGGCCTCGACGACGGACGGTACGTACTACTCGGTGCTGAACGTCGCCGCGGAGCGCGTCCTCGACGTGAACGGCGGCAGCACGACGTCGGGCGCCGCAGTGGGCCTGTGGACCTCGAACGGCGGCGGGAACCAGCAGTGGCGCATCGCGAGCACGAGCGTGGTGGGCACCGAGCCCGTCACGGTCGCCACCGCGGTCGGCGTCGCCCCGACTCTGCCCGCGACCGTCGATGTGCGCTACACGGGAGGGATCGTTCGCACGGCGCCGGTGACCTGGCAGCTCGATGGGGTCGACTTCTCGCGCGCCGGTTCGGTGGAGGTTCGCGGCACGGGAACCGAGCTGTTCGGCGGCTCGTTCGACGCCACCGCGACGGTCGAGATCGGCGCATACACCGCGACGCGGCCGGCATCCATCACGGTGCCCGCGGGGAGTGCCCTCGACACCGTCAGGAGCATGGCCGACACCACGGTGCAGGCTGAGCTGCGCCCCTCGGGAGCTGGCTTCTCGGTCCCGGTCGAGTGGACGTGGGACGGCATCGCCGACGACGCGTTCGCGGGGCCCGGAACGGTGTCGGTTCCCGGCGTCGCGACCGGCCCGAGCGGTGAGAAGCTGGATGCTCGCCTGACGGTGATCGTCACGGTGGCGTCCGAGCGGAACGTCGCCCCGGAGAGCACCCCGAGCGCGACGTTCACCGAGAGCGCGCAGTACGACGTGCGCAACACGATCAACGGCAGCTCGGCCGACAAGGGCTGGTCGAACTGGCGGTCTGGCACGAAGAACCCGCAGGACGCACTGAGCTACGTCCTCGCGCAGCGCGAGACCCTCACGCGTGTCGCCGTGCAGTTCTACCGTGACGGCAGCTCCCTGAGCTGGCCCGCGACCATCCGGGTCGACCACCGTGTGAGCGGCGGCGACTGGATCGGGGGTGATCTCGTCACGGTGCCCGAGCTCGCGACGGGTGCGCCTCGCGTCGAGGTCCCGGTCGCGGGCGCCGCAGACGAGGTCCGCGTCGTGATGAACGCTCGCCCCGACACGCACATGATCGTGTCGGAGGTCGAGATCTTCGCCGCAGCGCCCGCGCCGGCCGGAGTCGCGGATCTGGCACGCCTCACGGTCGGTGACGAGCCCGTCGACGGCTTCTCGCCCGACACGCTCGAGTACGCCGTCACCTCGACGGGGTCGGCGTGGCCTGTGCTCCATGCGGTCGCGGTCGACGAGGACGCCACGATCGTCGTGACCCAGCCCGGCGAGGAGGGGGCCGGCGACGCGCAGCTGATGGCGGCGGATGCCGCGGCAGCGGCCGATGACGTGGTCAGCAGTGCCGGGACGGTGACCGTGACGGCTCCCGACGGTGCCTCGCGCACGTACTCGGTGACGGTGAGTCGCGCGGTCGGCGTCGAGACGCCGGTGGTGTCGGGAGAGCCCCGCGTGGGTTCGACCGTGCGTGCCGTGGCCGCCACCGATCCGGCGGACGCGGCATCCGGGTACGTCTGGATGCGGGACGGAGTCGCGATCGACGGCGCCGTCGGCGACAGCTACGCGCTGGCCACCGCCGACGAGGGGCGCGAGATCTCCGTCGAGGTGATCGCCGAGGCGCCCGGCTTCATCGACGGCAGCGCTCGCTCGGCGGCGATCGTTCCGACCGCCCCCGTCGTCGATCCCGGAACGGGCGGCGGCACGGACGGCGGCACCGACGGCGGTGCGGGAACGCCGGGCTCGAGCTCAGGCTCGGGTGGTGTGTCGGCGGGCGCGAACGGCTCCGCTGCCTCGAGGGACGCCCGCGACCTCGCGCGCACGGGAGGCGATGCCGACATCGCCGCGACGGTGTTCGGCGCGCTCGCGCTGCTTATGCTCGGCGCCGGAGCGCTCGTGCTCCGTCGCCGTCGCGTCGGAGCCCGAGACGCCTGAGCGCCTGAGGGCCTGACGGCGGAGGTCGTGCCGATCGGCACGGCCTCCGCTTCGTCGCGACGCAGCCCCCCGGTGTCGCCGTCTTCGGAGAATCGCACGCTTCTTGGAGCCTCAGCCCGCGCAGCATCCGGTTTTCGCGTCATTCTCCGAGCTCGCGTACCTCGCCTACCTCGCCGGGCGCTGCCGGACCGCCTCAGGCGAGCCGTTGCCAGGGGCGCAGTCGCACCGTGGCTCGGAGGGATGTCGCCGCAGCGTCGGCTCGCCGTGACACCGCACCGGCGGCGAGGGCGATCGTCGAGGCGGGAGACAACGCCAGCACATCGACCATGATCTCGCTGGTCGCGGTCGCTCCGGCATCCCGCAGCGACAGCGACCAGCGCGTGCCGTCCCAGAAACGATCGTCGACCACGCGGCCGTCGACCACGACCCGTCCGATGTCGCCCGCCCAGTCGAGGTCGAGCGCGGCATCGGCTTCGGGATCGAGCGACGCCGCGGGGAGGTGCACCCGGTAGCGGGCCGCCCGCTCGCGGAACGCCTCGGCCGACGGGGCGCGGTGGCGCGGTCCGCCGAAGCCGTAGTCCGCGGGTGGCGCGTGCGGCTCGCGCAGCAGCTCGACCGACGCGCGCTCGCTCCCCGCCGCGGGCGGGGCCGATGCGTCGGCCGCGACCGTGGCGGTCGACCACTCCCGGGCGTGCGGGTCGTACCGCTGGGCCTCGACGGTGCCGCGCCCGAGGGTGCCGTCGGCATCCCAGGCGAGCTCACCGTCGGTCAGCCACAGCTCGGGGTGTGCGCCCGGTCGCACCCAGAGGCGGTCGGCATCGGACGCGGGCAGCACCACGACGTCGACGTCATCGAAGCGGATCGGGCGGTGCCCGGGCGTGACATCACGCGGCGCATCCCCGCCGACCGCGATCTCGACGGGGATGCCGTGGTCTTCGATGAGCACCAGCGTGGGGCGTGGCGCTCCGGTGAGGACCGTGACGAGGGACGCCGTCGCCCAGGCGATGCGCGCCCGCCCGACCGCGAGCCCGACGGGCCATCGCGCGAGAGTTCCGGCAGGCACCGTGACCGGCCGGGACGGGAAGACCGTCTCGGTGTCGCCGCGGACCACGCGCAGCTGCACGTCGGTCGCGTCCGTGACCTGGTCGAACGGCTGGTGGTGCGAGATCACGACGATGCCCTCGTCGGCCGCAGAACGGAGCGCCCACCGCAAGGTCGTCCCGTCGTCGAGCGACGCGGGGCGGACGTCGGGAAGCGACGACGACATGCCGGACAGGCGGTCGCCGAACGCCGAGAGGAAGGCGTGCTGAGCGCGCAGCAGCGGAGCCGATTCGGCGAGGTCGCCCGACTGCCCGATGGGCGCGTGGAAGTCGTACCCGAACTCCGGCATGTCGTTGGGATATCCGGTGTCGATCGTCTCCTGCAGGCCGGGACCCGGGTTCCGGCCGCCGACGAACATGTAGTACCCCTGCCATGCGGAGCCGTTGCCGATCTTCACGTGCGCGAGGGCGGCCACGTCGCGCCCGGCCAGGACCGGACGCCGGTGATACGCCGTGGCCATGCCTCCGCCCAGCTCGCACGTGGCCGGTGGGAAGCCGTGCAGATCGGCCGTGGCGCTCGCCGCGGCGAAGCCCTGGCTGGCCCGGACGTCCGCGCCCACGCCCGGGTCGTCCCAGTCGTGCGAGGGGAAGTAGTGCGCCCGGAACGTCGGGTCCCACGGTGCGCCGGGATCGACCCAGAAGCCGTCGGCGTAACCGCCGAAGACGGGCAGCACGTCGCCGTCGGGGAGCATCGCCCCGCCCCAGGCCGTCGCCGTCCACAGGGGTGCCGACATGCCCGCCTCGCGGGCGAGGCGCTGAAGGGTCACGAGGTGCTCGGGTCGGTCGTAGAGCTCGTTCTCGAGCTGGATGCCGATGACCGGGCCACCCGGCTGAGCGCGGCCGTCGAGGGCCGTGGCGAGCTGACCGAACCACTCGCGGACGAGCTCGAGGTACGCGGGGTCGTCGCTGCGGTGGGCGACCGGCATCTCCTGCACCCAGTCGGGGAAGCCGCCGTGGCGTGCCTCGCCGTGCGCCCATGGCCCGATCCGCAGCATGACGTCGAGTCCGGCCGCGGCCGCGTCGTCGATGAACGCGCCGATGTCGAGGTGGCCGTCGAAGCGGGGCCGTCCGCGCTCGGCGACGTGGTGGTTCCAGAAGGCGTAGGTCGAGGCGACCGAGACGCCGGCGGCGCGCAGCTGCCGCATCCGTTCGGGCCAGCGACGTCTCGGCAGCCTGCTGTAGTGCACCTCACCCGACACCGGCACCCATCCCTCGCCGTGGCGGTACAGGGCGCGATCGGTGACGGAGATGCCGCGGGCGCGCTCGCGGGGAGCGGGCAGCGGCGCGGGCCGCTCGGGGTGGGGCCAGGCGACGTGGCGGACGGTCAGCGGCGCGGTCACGGGCGCGGTCACGGGCTCGATCACCGTGCTCCGATGATCGCGTTGTCGAGTTCGTCGATGTCGACGCCCGGGCGCATCGCGCGGTTGGTCAGCAGCACCCACGCGATGCCCGCGCCCGGGTGGACCCAGAACTCCGTTCCCGCCCAGCCGCCGTGGCCGTAGGCGTCGCGATCGATCAGCCCGGGAGCCCGGGTGCGGAGGTTCCAGGCGAGCCCCCAGTCCTGGCCGCGCTCGGCCGGGTAGGGCTCCAAGCGCGGGATGTCGCCGGTGAGGGGTCGCAGCATCATCGCGAGGGTCGCGGGTGAGAGGATGCCGTCGCGGGCGCCGGCGTGGATCCGCAGCAGTTCGGTTCCGAGGGCGAGCAGGTCGTGCGCCCGTCCGGCGAGGCCGGCTCCGGGGTTGCGCTGCGCGGCGAAGGCCGCCATGTCGGCGCCCGCTCGGGCGGCATCCGCGATCGGTGCCGTGCCGTCGAGGTCGACGGACAGGCCGTCGGCGCCGATGCCCGACGCCCAATCGGCGATGTCATCGTGCCACGTGTGGCCGTTCACGCTCTCGACGAGCGCCGCGACACCCTCGAACGCGAGTGTGGAGTACCGCGAGGCCGTGCCCGCGGAGAAGTCGCGGCCGCGGGTCAGGAGCTCGGTGCGCAGCGGCACGCGGGTGTCGAGCGGCGGTTCGCTGATGCCGCTCGTGTGGCTCACCAGGTGCGAGAGGCGAACGGTGTCGTCCCGATCCTGGCCGAAGTCGGGCAGGGCGCGGGTCAGCGGCGTCTGCAGGGTGAGCCGGCCGCGCTCGATGGCGCGCGCGGCGGAGATGCCGAGCAGCGGCTTCGTGATCGAGAAGAGCGCGTACCGGTCGTCGACGTCGGCGGCGACGGCGTCGAGGGCGAGGATGCCGCGCGCGTCCGCGATGCCGACGACCGCGGACGGCAGCCGGCCGTCTCCCACATGTCGACGGGCCCAATCGAACGCAGCGGTGAAGCTCGAGGTCATCGCGCCAGCCTACGGGAAGCGTTTTCCGTCCGCGAGGAGCCCGACCGGCTACGGGAGCGCGAGCACGCCGTTGCGACGGTGCGGGATGCCGGGCAGTGCGTCGTCGCGCAGCTCGCGCGGCAGCAGGGCGGAGGGCGCGTCCTGGAAGACGAGCGGGCGCAGGAAGCGACGGATGGCGGTGGCTCCGACCGACGTGTGCAGGGAGGTGGTCGCGGGCCACGGCCCGCCGTGGTGCTGCGACCAGGTCACCGCGACACCGGTCGGCCACCCGGCGAACAGCACACGGCCGGCACGCTCCTGCAGCAGAGCGAGGGTCGCGGCGACATCGTCGGCCGGCTCGGAGTGCAGGGTGGCTGTGAGGCTTCCGGGCACGGCGGCGAGGGCTGCGCGGAGGTCGTCCTCTCCGGTGTACTCGACGAGGAGGGTGACGGGGCCGAAGCACTCCTCGAGGAGGACCTCCGGGCGGGCTGCGACGGCCGACACGTCCGACACGAGCACGACGGGGCGTGCCCCTTCGCCCGCGACGCCCTCCGCCGCCACGCGCACCGACGCGTCGGCCTCGAGCGCTGAGATCCCGGACGGGAAGGCCTCGGTGATGCGGTCGGTCAGCAGCGGGCCGCCGGTCGCGCCGGCGGCTGCGCCGGCGACGGCCTCGACGAATCCACTGCCGCGGGGCACGAACACGACGCCCGGCTTGGTGCAGAACTGGCCCGCGCCGAGCGTGAACGAGGACACGAGTCCGCGGGCGAGCTCGTCGCCGCGGACCACGACGGCCGCGGGCGTGACGACCACGGGGTTCACGCTGCCGAGCTCGCCGTAGAACGGGATCGGATCGGGGCGCCCCGACGCGAGGTCGAACAGGGCGCGTCCGCCCGATACCGAGCCGGTGAAACCCGCTGCTCGGACGAGAGGATGCTGCACGAGCGCGTTGCCGGCCTCGCGGCCCTCGACGAGCGCGAACGAGCCCTCCGGGGCGCCCGCACCGCGGAGCGCTTCGGCGGCGATCTCGGCCGTGCGGCGCGAGAGCTCGGGGTGCCCGGAGTGCGCCTTGACGATCACGGGGTTGCCGGCGGCGAGGGCCGAAGCCGTGTCGCCGCCGCACACCGAGAAGGCGAAGGGGAAGTTCGACGCCGAGAACACCGCGACGGGTCCGACCCCCACGAGCATGCGGCGCAGCTCGGGGCGGGGCGGCGTCGCGGCGGGGTCGGCGTCGTCGATCGTGATCTCGCGGAAAGACCCCTCTGTCACGACAGCGGCGAACAGCCGAAGCTGTCCCGACGTACGGCCGACCTCGCCCCGCAGGCGCGTCTCGCCGAGGCGGGTCTCGCGATCGGCGATCGCGACGAGCTCGTCGGCGGCCCCGTCGAGGGCGTCGGCCAGGGCGCGCAGCCAGGCGGCGCGGGTCGCGGCATCCGAATCGCGCCAGATCGGGGCTGCCGCTGCCGCGGCGGCGGTCAGTTCGTCGATGCGATCGGGGGTCGTGGTCATCGCTGTTCCTCGTCGTGTTCGGTGGTCAGGCGTCGGTGATCGACGGATCGGTGATCGACGGATCGGTGAAGCGCAGGCCCAGGCCGAGATGGTCGGCTTCGCGCAGTCGGCCGCCGACGATCACGACAGGACAGGGGTCGCGCAGGGCGCCGAGTTCGGCGAAACCGGCGTCCTCGACGTCCTCCACCCAGGGCTCGGCAGCACCGCCGGGGAGGGTCAGCGCCAGCTGACCCGACAGCTCCGGCAGCAGGTGCGGGTGCAGTTCGGCGCCGGCATCCTCGGCGACCGCGGCGATGCGCTGCAGCGGCGTGATCCCGCCGACGCGCACGACGTTGGGCTGGACGATCTGCGCGGCGCCCCGCCGCAGCATCTCGGCGAAGCGGTAGGCGGTGTGCAGGTTCTCCCCGACGGCGATCGGAATGCGCGGCCCGCCGCCGAGCCGACGTGCGAGCTCGGCGTGACCGTCGATGTCGTCGGCGCGCAGGGGCTCCTCGATCCAGCCGGGCTGAACCTCCGCGAGGACCTCGATCGACCGCGTCGCGCGGTCGAGCTCCCAGCGCTGATTGGCGTCGATCATCAGGCCGCGGTCGGGTCCCAGCACCGAGCGCACGGCGCGGAGCCGGTCGAGGTCTTCGGCGACGTCCGCCTTGCCGACCTTGATCTTCACCGCGCTGAATCCCCGGTCGACCCATCGCTCGACCTGGGCGACGAGTTCATCGATCGAGTAATGCAGGTTGACGCCGCTGCCGTACACGCGCGCGCTCTCGCGCCGCCGCCCGATCAGCGTGGAGACCGACGAACCCGCTGCGCGTGCCGCGGCATCCCACAGCGCCAGGTCGAGGCCCGCGAGCGCGATCGTGGTCACGCCACCGCCGCCGGCCTCGTGCACGTGCTCCCAGAGCCCCTGCCACGCGTCACCGGGGTCGGCGGATCGGCCGACCGCGGCGGGGGCGATGTCGTGGCGCAGGAGCGCGAGCACCGCCTCGGCGCCGATCTGGGGTGTCCAGGCGAAGCCCCAGCCCTCGGCGCCGTCGCTGCGGCGCAGGTGGGTCGCGATGACGCCGACCGAGGTCACATCGGCGGCCCACGGCCGGGTGAGCGGGATCCGGATCAGACGCGCGTCGAGGGCTGCGATCGTCGTCACAGCAGGGCGCGTCCGGCGTCGAGGATGGCCGCGAGGCGGCGTTCCTGATCGGCGGTGGGGTCGACGAGCGGGGCGCGCACGCCGCCGACGGCCTGGCCGCTCAGACGCAGCCCCGCCTTGATGAGCGAGACGCCGAAGCCGGGCGTCTCGTCGCGCAGCGCCACGAGCGGGGCGTAGAACGCGTCGAGCAGTGCCAGGCGGCGCTCTTCGTCGTGCTCGATGTAGGCCCGGTAGTACGCGTTCGCGACCTCGGGGACCATGGCGAAAGCAGCGGACGAGTACAGCGGTACGCCGATGCCGCGGTACGCGGCCTGGGTGAGCTCGGCGGTGAGTAGCCCGTTGAAGAAGGCGAAGTCGTCGCGACCGGTGGCGGCGATCGCGCGGACGATGAGCTGCGTCGCGCCGATGTCGCCCGTGCCGTCCTTGAAGCCGACGACCCGCGGGTTCTCGGCGAGGCGGCGCATCGACTCGGGGGTGAACTGCGCGTTGGCGCGGTGGTACACGATCACGGGCAGATCGGATGCCGCAGCGATCGCCTCGATGTAGGCGACGAGTCCCGCCTGCGGTCCGCCGACGAGGTACGGCGGCAGGGCGAGCAGGGCGTCGGCCCCGGCGTCGGCGGCTGCGCGAGCCGTCTCGAGGGCGTGGCCGAGCGGACCGCCGGTTCCGGCGACGACGGGAACGGCGCCCGCGACGCTCGCGACCGCGGTGCGGACCACGGCGGCCGCCTCGGCGGTCGAGAGCGCGTGGAACTCGCCCGTCCCGCAGGCCGGGAACACGCCGCCGGCGCCGTGGCGGACGCCTCGGCCCACGTGCGACGCCAGCAGGTCGTGGTCGACGGCGCCGGAAGCGTCGAAGGGGGTGACGGGGAAGAAGAGGATGCCGTCGAAGTTCATGCCGGCACGTCCTTTCGGGTGTCGGTGAGGGAGGGGTCATCGGCCAGGGCGTCACGCCACGAATGACGCGGCGCCCAGCCGAGCAGACGCCGCGCCTTCTCGTTGGAGAAGGCGGGAGTCGTGCCGGTGAGAACGGCGGCGACCTCGTGCGTGCCGGGGTGGAAGCGGGGGATGAGCTCGGCGAGCGGGTGGCGTGCGAGGGCGTCGTCGGCCCCGACGAAGAACGTCTCGGCATTCGGGATCGTCGGCAGGGCGGCCAGGAGAGTGTCGGCGAACGAGGCTACGTCACGTGCGTCGACGTAGTTGAACAGCGCAGGCGCGGCGAGGGCCGGGTCGTCGAGGCGTTCACGGACGGTGTGGCCCTGCTGCGTCGGCGCTCCGCGCCACTCTTCGGGCGCGATGACATAACAGGGGCGGAACGCGGCGAAGCGCACGGCGTCACCGGTCTGCCGGTGCAGCATCCGCATCGTCTGCTCGATGACGAGCTTCGACAGCGCGTAGCTGTTCCACGGGCGGGGCGGGGTGTCTTCGTCGAGGGGGAAGCGGTCGGGCACCCAGCCGCGCGGCGCGCCGTAACCCAGCACGGTGGGGCTGGAGGCGGCCACGACCCGGGGGATCCCGGCGGTGACCGCCCCGCCGAGCACCGAGACGGCCAGCGCGGCGTTCGTGCGCATGATGACGTCTTCGGGGGCGCTGAAGGGAACCGCGATGGCGGCGAGGTGGATGACCGCGGTCGCGCGCTGCGCGCGGAGTGCGGCGGCGGTGGCCTCGGCGTCGAGCAGGTCGATCGCGAGCTGATCGGCGCCCTGGAGCTCGGGGGCGTCGGAGACCGCGCGGTCGAAGGACACCACGCGATGGCCCGCGGCGACGAGGCCGCCGACGAGGCTGCGACCGAGGCGGCCCGCGCCGCCGGTGACGACGACCCGGCTCATGGGCGGCGGTCGAGCAGGCGGATGCCGAGCTCGGAGGTGTGCACGGGAAGCCCCGAGGCCAGCGACAGGTTGCCTGCGATGCCCACCGCGATCGACCGCACGCCGTCGGCCCACCCGGCGGGCCGGGCCAGCGGGTCGTCGCCGGGGCCGACGAAGACGTCGGCGAGCAGCAGCTCGTCTCCGCCCCCGTGGCCGCCCTCGCCCGACTCGATCGGGATCTCGACGGCGTCCTCCCAGTGTCGCTGGACGATCAGCCGCTCGCCCTGCGGGCGGAGCGAGACCGGGCCCCCGGCCTCGACCGCCGAAGGGTCGAGCACGGGGTGCAGACCCTCGTCCTCGAGGACGGCGCCGCGCTCGACGACCTCGAGCTCGGCGCGGCCCTCGGTGCCGTTGACGGCGACGCGGTATCCCTCCCACGGGGCGTGGGCGTTGAGCGAGTACGACATCGTCGCACCGCCGGCGTAGTCGACGACGAGTGCGAGGTTGTCCTCGATCGTGATGCCCGCGCCGAAGACGTCGCGATCGCGCAGGTAGCCGTCATGGCTCTCGGCCTCGAGGTACAGGGCGCGCAGGCGATCGTCGTCGCGCAGGTCGAGCTCGAACGGGTCGTGGCGTCCGTCGTGCGTGCCGCGCAGGGGGCGCTCGCCGAGTTCGCGGGCGCGGGCGTTCTCGGCCCCGTAGAAGCGCAGGCCGCCGGAGGCGAAGACGCGGCGCGGCTCGTCGCGGATCCACCAGTTGACGAGGTCGAAGTGGTGGCTCGCCTTGTGGACGAGCAGCCCGCCCGAGTGCACCTTCTCGCGGTGCCAGCGGCGGAAGTAGTCGGCGCCGTGCTTCGTGTCGAGCATCCACGAGAAGTCGACCGAGGTCACCCGTCCGATGCGGCCGTCCTGGATCACCTGGCGGAGCGCGCTGTTGCGCGGCGAGTAGCGGTAGTTGAAGGTCAGCACGACCGAGCGGCCCGTGCGCTCGACGGCATCCTCGATCGCGGCGGCGCTCGGCGCGTCGATCGTGAGTGGCTTCTCGACGACCACGTCGGCGCCGGCGTCGAGCGAGCGGACGATGAGCGAGGCGTGCAGGTCGTCACGCGCGGTGATGATCACTCGCTCGGTCTCGGAATCGCGGACCATCCGCTCGAGGTCGTCAGGCGACCACAGCGTCGGGGCCGGCAGGCCGCGCGCGATCAGCTGGTCGCGGTAATGCTCGGCCCGCACCGGGTTCGGCTCGCAGATCGCGACGAGCTCCGCCCGATCGGCGTGCGTCCCGGTGATGGCGTCGACGTACATCTGGGCGCGGTGTCCCGCGCCGATCAGGGCGTAACGCGTGCGGGTCATGGCTCTCCTTCGTGCCAAGAGCTGAGACGCCGCCGATATGGGAAAGCGCTCTCAGGAAACGTTTTCTCAGCGTAGCACGAGCCGCGTCGCAGGCGCGAGGGCGCGATGCGCAGCGCGAGGGCGCGGAGCTCAGGCGGCCGGGGCTCCGGTGCTGCCGCGCACGATGACCTCGGGCGAGACCGTGACAGCCGGGTCGGGCGTGCGGCCCTCGAGGAGATCGTGGAGCGCCGACCAGGCTCGAGCGCCGAGCTCTCCCATCGGCACGGCGGCCGTCGTGAGCGCGGGGGAGGTGTAGCGGGCGAAGGGGATGTCGTCGAAGCCGGCGATCGAGAGCCGGCCGGGAACGGGGATGCCGCGCTCGGTCGCCGCGCTCAGCAGGCCCATCGCCGACAGGTCGTTGAAGGCCAGCACCGCCGTCGCCCCGGATGACAGCACGTCATCGAGGGCGCCCGCTCCGCTGGCGAAGTCGACGCCGGCGGGGATCTCGACGATCTCGCAGTCCGGCAGCTCCCGCCGCGCGTCCTCGAGCGCGGAGAGTCGCTGCCCGCTCGAGGCGCTGCGTGCTGCGCCGGCGAGGTAGGCGAATCGGCGGTGGCCCTGTGCGTAGAGATGATCGATGATCGCGCGCAGCGGCGTCCGGTAGTCGGCGGCGACGCTCGGGGCATCGCCGGTGCGGTTGACCAGCACGACGGGTGCGACGTCGGCGACGACCTCGGCGAGCTGCTCATCGCTCATACGCGGCGCGCACAGGATCAGTCCGTCCGAGCGTCGACGAGACTCGAGCGCGAGCAGACGCTCTTCGTCGACGTGCTCGTCGGAGTCGGCGATGAGCACGTGGTACCCGTCGGCGACCGCTGCCCGGCTGAGGCCGCGCAGCATCCCCTGGAACGTCGGGTTCGCGAGGTCGGGCACCACGACCGAGATGGTCTGGGTGCGCCCGAGCACGAGGCTGCGGGCGAGCGGATTGGCCGAGTACCCGAGCTGGGCCGCCGAGGCCCGTACCCGCTCGGCAAGGGCTGGGTCGACGGTGGCGTTGCCGTTCATGACGCGCGAGACGGTGGCCAGCGACACGCCCGCGTGCGCGGCGACGTCGGTGATCGTGGTCTGCTTCGCTCCGGCCATCGTGCCCCCGCCCTCTCCGGTCCGGCCATACTATGCGAGGAAACGTTTTATGACAGGAGACGATGATGTCTGCGACGACCGCCGCGCGAGCGGTTCCCCCGGTGTCGACGGCAGAACGCGAGGTGAAACGCCGCCGCCTCGTCGCGGTGCGGGAGGATGCCGGCGCGGCAGCGCTCGTGCTCACGTCGCACGAGGCGCTGTCGTGGTACCTCGGCGGAGCGCGTACGCACGTCTCGCTCGCGGGCCCGCCCGTTCTGGCCGTGCGTGTCGCCGAGGACGGCGACACGCTCTTCGTCTCGGCGAACGAGGCCGACCGTCTGATCGCCGAGGAGCTCGACGCGGCCGGTGCCGCACGGGTCGTGCGGGTGCCCTGGTACGAGTCGGTCGTCGCCCGAGCCGGTGCCGGCGACGGCGGCGACCGTGTGGTCGGTGAGGCGGAGGTCGGGGTGCAGCTGCGAGCGGCGCGAGCCGAGCTGGTTCCGGAGGAGGTCGATCGCTATCGCGCGCTCGGTCGCGACGTGGCCGAGACGCTGACGGATGTCGCTGCCGGGCTCTCGCCGGCGACATCGGAGCGCACCGCGGCATCCGCGCTCGCCGCCGAGCTCGTCGAGCGTGGGATCGACCCGCTCGTGCTCCTCGTCGCCGGGCACGCGAGGCTTCCGCACCGGCACCCGCTGCCGACCGAGGCGGCCCTCGGTGACCGGGCGATGCTGGTCGTGTGCGGCCGGCGGCACGGGCTGATCGCCAACGCGACCCGTTGGGTCGGCGCAGCCGGCGCCGACGACGACCGCATCCTCGCGGTCGAGGCAGCGTTCTTCTCGGCGACGCGTCCCGGGACGCGGCTCGACGAGGCGTTCCGCGCGGGGTGCCGGGGTTATGCGCAGGCGGGGTTCGCGCCGGACGAGTGGGAGCGACACCACCAGGGCGGTCCGACGGGCTACGCGGGGCGCGATCCCCGGGCGACCGCCGAGACGCGCGACATCGTCCGGTCGCCGCACGCGTTCGCCTGGAACCCGAGCGCGCCCGGTGCGAAGGTCGAAGACACGGTGCTCGTGTCGGACGCGGGTGTCGAGGTTCTGACGGTCGATCCGCGCTGGCCCACCACCACCGTCGGTGGCCTCGCCCGGCCCGTGGCGCGTCCGTTCGGCTGACGGCGCGTCTGGCGTCCGGCGCCCGTCGGGTTGCGGGGCTGCCATGATGGCGGGAGAACGCAGTGTCGCGTCGTCATGACGCGGGGCGTTCGCCTCCACCCGAAAGGCCCGCATGTCCGAGACCGCCGCAGCCCTCGACCGCCGCATCAGCTGGGTCAGCACCGATCGCGAGCATGCGTGGGTCGAGATGCCCGCGCCGCAGTTCGCGCCGTTGACGGGGATGCCCAACCTGCTGTTGCGCACGGACCGCCGGTACCAGACCGTCGAGGGGTTCGGTGTCTGCTTCAACGAGCTCGGCT
Organism: Microbacterium arborescens; assembly: GCF_030369635.1. Classification (NCBI taxonomy): domain Bacteria; kingdom Bacillati; phylum Actinomycetota; class Actinomycetes; order Micrococcales; family Microbacteriaceae; genus Microbacterium; species Microbacterium arborescens. Next base: position 566,712 of record NZ_CP128474.1, read on the forward strand.
GGCGGGCGCTGTCACGTCTGGGCGAGGCCGATCGGGCCGAGATCTTCGATGAGCTGTTCACGCCGGGTCGGGGCACGGGCTTCTCGGTGTGCCGGATGCCGGTGGGCGCGAACGACTTCTCGACCGATTGGTACTCCTACGACGAGGTCGCGGGAGACTTCGGGCTCGAGCACTTCTCGATCGAGCACGATCGCGCGTCGCTCATCCCGTACATCCATGAGGCGCTGCGGCGGCGGCCGGATCTGAAGCTGTGGGCATCGCCGTGGAGCCCGCCGTCGTGGATGAAGACGAACGGTCATTACGCCGCCGCGCTGCCGTGGCGGGGAAGCGACGTCGACAACGGCCTGCGGCCCGACCAGGTCGGTGTCGAGGGCACGGACATGATGATCCAGGAGCCGCGCTATCTGGACGCGTACGCGGAGTACTTCGCCCGATTCGTCAAGGCCTACCGTGCGGAGGGCATCGACATCTCGATGGTCATGCCGCAGAACGAGTTCAACTCGCCACAGGTGTTTCCGAGCTGCACGTGGACGCCCGAGGGGCTGGCCCGATTCATCGCCGTTCTCGGGCCCCGGATGCGGGAGCTGGGCGTCGACGTGTTCTTCGGAACGCAGGAGCGTCCGGCGCCGGAGCACCTCGCGACCGTGCTCGCCGAACCGGATGCCGGGCCGTTCATCTCGGGCGCGGGATTCCAGTGGGCAGGCAAGGGCGCCATCGCCGATGCCCATCGGATCGCGCCTCACCTGTCGCTCTACCAGACCGAGCAGGAGTGCGGGGATGGCCGGAACGACTGGCGTTTCGCGCGTTACACCTGGTCTCTCATGAGGCGCTTCTTCGAGGCCGGCGCCAACGCGTACACCTACTGGAACCTCGCTCTCGACGAGGGAGGAGTCAGCCGGTGGGGATGGGCGCAGAACTCCCTGGTCGTCGTCGATCCCGCGACCAACGGATTCCGTTACACCCACGAGTTCTTCGTGATGAAGCACCTCGCGCACCACGTGCAGGTCGGCGCGACGCGCATCGATGCATTCAGCTGGACGGGTCACGAGAACCAGCTCGCATTCGAGAACCCGGACGGCTCGATCGTCATCGTCATGCAGAACGACCTCGCGGACGAGATGCCGGTGACCATCGCCCTCGACGGTGCGGCGTTCGACGTGGTCCTGCCCGCGGACTCGTTCAGTACGATCCGCATCGCCGCCCCCGCCTGACGCTGACCCGACGCGAATAGTCGTTTCCGCGTCGGGTTCGGCGCCGTTCGCGTCGGCTCGCGCGCCGGGATGTCGGACGGGGGGGGGGGGGGGGGGCGAGTGGTGCTCGTCAGCTCGCGTCGAGCGCGGTCTGCACCTGCGAGACGAGCTCCGAGGCCGCCTCGGCGGGGGTCGCCTTGTCGAAGGTGACGTCGTCGAGCAGCTTCGTGATGATCGGGCCGAGCTGCGAGGTGGGCAGCGCCAGCGGGTTCTGCGCCGCCCCGCCGGCAGCGGAGAGGCGATCGATGAAGGCGACCTGGGCCTTCTCGGAGTCCGTGAACTCGGGGGTGATCGCCTCGAGCACAGCGGGCGTCGCGGGGATGCCGAGGGTGAGCTTGTTGAGGGGCCCGGCTTCGTCGCTGTTGAGGAGGAAGTCGATGAGCATCGCCGCTTCGCGCGGGTGCTTCGACTTCGACGAGACGGCGTACTGGACGGTGGGCTGGATGACGAGGCCGACCTTGCCGGCCTTGTCGCCCGGCACGTTGAGGATCTGAAGATCCTGACCGGATGCCGTGGCGTAGATGCCGGTGAAGTTGAGCGGGGCGAACGCCATGCCGATCTTCCCCTGGCCCATGAGGCTCTGCTCGAGGGAGGCCGACGCATCCTCGGACGCAGTCGACGCGTCGGGCGACCCTCCGCTGGCCTGGAGTTCCTTCGCGAACGTGAAGAACGCGTTCGCCGTCTTCTCGCTGACTCCGAACTCGCCGTCGGCGGTGTAGAGGTCTTCGCCGTTCTGGCGGGCGAAGGCCATGAGTGACTGGTCGTTCGCGATCTGCGCCGACCCGTAGACCCCGTCGCCGCTCTTCTCGGAGATCTGCGTGGCGATATCGATGTAGTCGTCCCACGTCCACGTCGTGTCGTCGGGCAGGGGGACGCCCGCCGCTTCGAACACCGCAGGGTTGACGATGATGCCGCGTGAGCCGACGCCGGTCGGTAAGGCGTAAAGCTTGCCGTCGATGATGCCCGCGTCGAGTGATCCGGGTGTGAACGAGTCCTGATCGACGTCGGATGAGATGTCGGCGATCGCGTTCTTCGCGACGTAGAGCGGGAGGGCGTCGTAGGTGATCTGCAGGGCATCCGGGGCGCCGCCGCCGGCGACCTGGGTCGCGAGCTTGTCGTAGTAGCCGTTGTACTCGCTCGGCTCGCCCGCGACGGTGATGTTCGGGTGGGCCTTCTCGAAGAGCGCGATCTGCTCGTCCTTGATGGCGTTGAGCTCGTCGCTGCCCCACCAGGCGAAGCGCAGGGTGATCTTCTCGTCGTCGCCACCGCCGGTGCCTGCGGCGCAGCCGGACAGCGAGACCGCGATCGCGACGCCGGCGGCGGCGAGGGCGAGGAGTCGTCGGTTGTTCATGGGAGGTCCTCTCGGGCGGGTGCGCCGCGGCGTCGGCGTCGACGTTCGCGGGAAGCGTTTTCTCGTCAGCGTCCCTCGATCGTGAGAAAACGCTTACTGACGGACGTTAACGCTCGCCCACCGCAATGTCAACGATGTGCCCCGAGGCGATCTCAGGCGCCGAGCCGGTCGGCCAGGAAAGCGCGGGCCTCGTCCTGCATCTCCCGCGAAGAGACGTGCCCCGCATCGTGGAACGAACCGGCGTACCCCGCCGACCCGACCAGAGCAGCGTCGGCGGCGCGCATCCCCGCGGCGGGGAACAGCGGGTCGTGCCGTCCGTACTGCACGAGCACAGCTTGTCCCTCGCGCGGTCGAGCAAGATCCGGCCAGTCTCCGGCCACCCGGATGCCAGGGCTGTGCAGCAGCCATGAATGGGTGTCGATCTCGGCGGGGACGAGCGAGGCGAAGGTGGCCATCATGCAGGTGACGACGGTCGCGGAGATGCGCCGGTCGAGGGCGGCCGCGAGCACCGCCCGTCCGCCGCCACCCGACAGGCCGAACACTCCGAGTCGGCCGGGGTCGACCCCCGGCATCTCGGCCAGGACGTCGAGCGCCGCGAGGTCGTCGCTCGCGACGGCTCCGGCGAGGCTCGCCCCGAGCATCCCGGCGGCCTTGGCGAGCGAGTCCTCGTGCAGTGTCGAGATCGCATCGAACCGGTCGTCGGCGCTCGGGTCCTCACCGCGTTCGCGCCAGAGCGCTTCGCGGGCCGCGATGTGCTCGGCCAGGCGCGGCGTCGGCTGCGAGAGATCGAATGCGCGGCTGCCCCACGAGAACGTGTCGTGCACGAGCACGGCGAACCCGGCGCGGGCGAGGTCGTTCGCGGGCGCCCGACCGTCGTAGATGTCGCGTCTCAGCCTGGCGGCGGTCGGGTGTGCGGGGCGGTCGGTCTCGACCAGCTGTTCCGCCCCGACCGATCGGACCCCGCCGTGGCAGTGCAGCCCGAGCAGGCCGGGGAGGGGGGAGCGGATGCCGGCCGGGCGCAGCAGCCAAGCTCGGGTCCGCGGCCCGTACGGGAGCTGCCAGCTCACCTTCGAGCCGTCGACACCGCCGCTCGACCAGGTGTGCTCGACGCGGATACCGTCGGCGACCGGGCGCCGCACGCCGAGGACGTGGGCGAGCGTGTCGCCGCGCTCATCGCCGGGCCGATGCGGTGCAGTGCGCTCGAGGTATGCGGGCCAGTCGGTGTAACCGGTCAGGGGCCCGGCGGGGTGGGATGCGGCGTGTGCGGCGCCGCCGTCGGCGAGTGCGGGCGAGGGGTCAGGCGACGTCATCGTGGCTCCGATCGAGGGGACGCTTGTGTGTCCACGTCGATAGTGTATCTTCGCAGAAAGCGCTTTCTGAGCGCTCGGCATCGCTCGACGACGAAGCGATGGATGTGTCGAGGAGGACCGGATGAGCGCCATCGGCGAGCTGTCCCGGCTGCGGCGTCCCGCAGGGCGGGCTGCGCGGGAGAAACCGCGCGACACGAAGGCGGCGATGGTCTTCCTCGCACCGTGGCTCCTCGGTCTCGTGCTCGTGACCGTGCTCCCGATCGCGGCGTCGCTGTACCTGTCGTTCACCAAGTACGACCTGTTCAACGCCCCCGAGTTCATCGGGATCGACAACTACGTCCGCATGGCCCAGGACCCGCGCCTGGCGGCATCCCTCGGCGTCACCTTCGTGTACGTCCTCGTCGGCGTCCCGCTCGCCATGGGTGCGGCCCTCGGCATCGCACTGCTGCTCGACAAGGGGCTGCGCGGCCTGGCGTTCTACCGCTCGATGTTCTACCTCCCTTCCCTGCTCGGCTCCTCGGTCGCGGTGGCGATCCTGTGGAAGCAGATCTTCGGCGTCGACGGACTCGTCAACCAGTTCCTCGCGATCTTCGGCATCGAAGGCCCGGGGTGGATCTCCAACCCCGACACGGCACTGTCGACGATCATCCTGCTGAGCGTCTGGGGATTCGGCGCGCCGATGGTCATCTTCCTCGCGGGCCTGCGCCAGATCCCGGTGATGTACTACGAGGCCGCGGCGATGGACGGCGCGGGGTCCGCCCGGCAGTTCTTCTCGATCACGCTGCCGCTGCTGAGCCCGATCGTCTTCTTCAACCTCGTGCTGTCGATGATCGGCGCCTTCCAGGCCTTCACGCAGGCGTTCATCATCTCGAACGGATCGGGTGGGCCGTCCGACTCGACGCTCTTCTACACGCTGTACCTCTACCAGAAGGGGTTCACGGCGTTCGACATGGGCTACGCCTCGGCCATGGCCTGGCTGCTGGTGGCCATCATCGCGGGCTTCACCGCCGTGAACTTCGCTCTCTCCAAGCTGTGGGTGTTCTATGACGACTGAACTGATCACGACCGCCGATCGCAGGAACGCCCGCGAGCGTCAGCGTGCGCGTCGGCGCGAGGAGCTCGGCCTCGGACGTCGGAGCCGGGCGGGCGCGCTCGCGCGGCACATCTTCCTCATCGCGACGTCGCTGCTGATGCTCTACCCGCTGCTGTGGATGATCGTCAGTTCGCTACGGCCCAACGACGAGATCTTCCGCCTCCCGGGCCTGTGGCCGCTGTCGTTCGAGGTCGACAACTACATCCAGGGATGGAACGCGCTCTCGCCCTCGTTCGGCACCTACCTGTGGAACTCGCTCGTCGTGGTCGCGGGGTCGATCGTGGGAAACCTCGTGTCGTGCGCGATGGCCGCCTATGCGTTCGCCCGGCTGAACTTCCACTTCAAGCGCACGCTCTTCGCGATCATGCTCGTCACGATCATGCTGCCCGTGCACATCGTCATCGTGCCGCAATACATCATGTTCAGTCAGCTCGGGCTCGTGAACACCTTCTGGCCGCTGATCCTGCCGAAGGCCCTCGCGACCGACGCGTTCTTCGTCTTCCTGATGGTGCAGTTCATCCGCGGCATCCCGCGTGAGCTCGACGAAGCGGCCCGCATCGACGGCGCCGGCCATGCCCGCATCTTCCTGCAGATCCTGCTGCCGATGATGACCCCGGCGCTCGCGACGACCGCCATCTTCACGTTCGTGTGGGTGTGGAACGACTTCTTCGGGGCACTGATCTACCTCAACAACCCCGACCTGTTCACCGTGCCGCTCGCGCTCCGCCAGTTCATGTCGGCGCAGGGGGCCTCGAACTTCGGCGGCATGTTCGCGATGTCGGTGGTCTCGCTCGTGCCGGTGTTCCTGGCGTTCCTGTTCGGCCAGCGCTTCCTCATCCGAGGCATCGCGACGACCGGCATCAAGTAGCTGCCGGTCGCGCGGGGTCAGGCGAGGAGCGCGCCGACCTCCGCGTCGGTCACACGGCCGTCGGCCACGAGCAGGCGGTAGGCGCGCCGGACCGGGGCGTCGGGGGATGCCGCCACCGCGCGGTCCCACGCGAGCGCTGCGCCGATGCCGGGGTAGCCCGCGACGCGGACGAACCACGGATCCGCGGCAGACACCTCGTCGGCGGCCGCGAGCGCCACGGTGGCTTCGGCGGGTGCGCCACCGGTCGGTCCGGCGAAGGCTGCCGACCACGCGAGCCAGGGAGCGATCGTCCCGTGCACCGCCTCTTCGCCGCGAGCCGAGGGCGTACGCACGTCGACGTCGCCGCAGGCGGGGAGGCGCCAGGCGAGACCGCCGTAGCCGCCCCCGACGCGTCCGTTGCTGCCCGGCCCGCCCAGCATCACGGTGCGATCGCCCGCCGGCGACAGCTCGAACGACAGGCCGATGACGGCGGCGCGATCGTCGCGGTGGGTCACCCGCAGCTCTCGCCGTTCGCGGACGACGACGCTGCCGTCGGGACCGATCCAGCGCAGGTCGAGGGCCGCGCCATCGTCGAGCTGCTCGACGCGGGCGATCTCGATGCGTCCGTGATCGCCTCGCCAGATGTAGTCCTCGCCCGGCGTGTAGGTGCGGCCGCCCCAGAAGTTGGTGCCGTCGACATCCTGCAACGCGACGCTGACCCCGAGATGCCAGTCGTGGTCGGCGGGATGATGATCGGTCACGACGACGCCGCCCGGTGTGCGCAGCGGATGCAGGTAGGGGCGCGGGCTCGACGAACGCGCTGCGTCGGCACCGTCGACCAGCTCGGCGAGCGGCGAACCGGTACCGGGCAGGGTCAGCACGACCTCGGGGGCCGTGCGACGCGCCCACGGCAGGTGCAGCTCGCCGAAGGTCGCCTCGGCGTCGACGGCGCGGATGATCGTGTCCTCGATGCCGTCCACGACGAGCCGGCGCGCGGGGCCCTCGCCGCGCGCCGTCACGAACGCGGGGTCGATCTCGTGCGGCGCGGTGCGTCCCACGGCGTCGATGACGGCGACGAAGGCGCCCGATGCCGACAGGGGAGACAGCAGGGCGACGCCATCGTCGCGGTGATCGAGGAGGTTTTCGAAGAGGTCGTCGCGCTCGAAGTGCTCGCTGCGGCCGTCGACCTCGACGACGTCCTCCGTGTAGAAGAAGCGTGCCGTGCGGCGGCGTCCGTGCACCTCGACGTACGGGTCGACCTGTTCGTCCGCGCACAGCGTGAGTCCGGCGGTGACGCGGATGCCGCGGGTGGTCGACACGCGCAGCAGGCTCGTGTCGTCGCCCTCGATGGCGTTGGCGCGGTAGAGGTCGGCGGCGACCTGGGTGATGTCGGCGACGGCGGTCGTGCCGGCGATCGCGAGCGCGGTGGCGGTGGCGTGGGCGAGCGGGTTGGTCGTGACGCCGTCGACGACGGCGACGCCGTCGAGCTCGCGGCGTCCGGCCCAGCGGCTGCGCTCCCAGTACGCGCGATCGCGCGCCCAGAGGCCCACTGCCCCGATGGCGCGGACCGGACCGAGGTCGAAGCGGTCTTCAGCGAAGGCTCGGAGCGCCCGTGATCCGAGGCTCTGGAAGCCGACCTGGATGCGCGCCCCCGAATGTGCGGCGGCGTCCTCGAGCACGCGCAGGTCGGCGAGCGTCAGGACGGGGGGCTTCTCGAGGTACAGGTCGATGCCGCGGCTCACGACCGTGCGCGCGAGTTCGAGGTGCGTGTGCAACGGGGTGGCGACGATGACGACGTCGATGTCGTCGGTCGCCGCGAGCAGCGAGGTGAGGTCGGGGAAGACGCGCGTCTCGGCAGGCAGGGCGCCCGGTGCCGGCGGACGGGGGTCGGCTGCCGCGACGAGCCGCACCCGATCGCCCAGGCGGCGGAGGTTGTCGAGGTGCACGGTTCCGTAGCCGTGGACACCGACGAGGGCGATGGTGGTGGTGCGTGGCATCCGATTCTCCTGACGTCGCTCCCATCATGTCAGCAAGCGCTTTCCGTCGCCCCATCCCGCGCCATTGCGGCGGGTGTTCCGGTGCGTGGCTCGGCGCTCCGGTCGGAGGCGGCGAAGCGACACCATACGGCAGTCGGCGCGGACGGTCGATGGGGAGGGCTGCCCACGTCGCGGCGGACCCGCGCGCGTTAGCGTCGAGGCACATCGATCCGAGGAGACCGCCATGGCATCACCCGCATCCCGCATTCCGCACGCTCGGCTGCGCGCCGGTCTGGTCGTCGCAGCCCTGGGTCTCGCGGCGTTGACGGGCTGCACTCCGTCCGCCGAGCAGGGCGGCGAGTCGCCGAGCGCGGCGGACACCGCGACGACCGCACCCTCGACGGCGGCGACGGCGCCCGCGGCGGCATCCGGTGCCCTCGATCGTGATGAGCTCGCGGGTCTGTTCAGCGGCATCCAGTTCCGCGCCGCCGAATACGACTCGATCGCGGCGATGCTCGAGTCGATCTATCCCGGGCTGACGGTGTCGGATGCCGCGTGCCTCGCGCCCTTCGGGGCCGGGTGGGAGTCGGCGGGCGACGCCGTGGAATGGGGCACGAGCAACGATCGGTCGATGACGGCGGTCGTGGCGTCGGCGGCCGACGACGCGGCTGCCAAGGCGCTCGTGGCACAGGCCGAGGAGGCGATCGCACGTTGCGCGAACGGGCAGGAGCTGTTCGCCATGCAGGGCGTGCCCGTGACGACCGCGGTCGAGCCCTTCGACGTCGCCGTGACCGGAGCGGACGACGTGCGGGGGTGGCGCGTGACGGGAGACGTCGGCGGCTCGCCGTTCACCCTCGTCGGCGCGACCGTGCGCACGGGGCAGAACGTGCTCGCCCTCGTGGGCTGGGACCCCGAGACGAGCGCGGACTACGTGCCGCAGGCGACGCAGCTGTTCGTCGATCGCATCGCGAGCGCGACCGCGAACTGATTCGCGCCGAGGGGTGTGCCGCCGCGTGGTGTGCGCTTAGCATGGTCACGTGGCTCGGAAACCGCTTTCCCGTCCCGCGGACCTGATCGACGGCGCTCGTCCGGCTCGATCCGTCCTGCGGCTGCTCGCCCGTCGGCCCGGACGCATGAGCATCGCGATCGGCGCCTTCGCGCTGAAAGAGATCCCGATGTGGTTCCTCCCGGTCATCACGGCGGCGATCATCGACATCGTCGCGGGCGGGGGAGAGGTGACCGCGGTCGTCGGGTGGTTCCTCGTCGCGGCCGCGTTGCTGCTGCAGAACTACCCGAACCACATCCTCTACACGCGCAGCTTCATGACCGTCGTGCGCGACACCGGCGCCGACCTGCGCAACGCGCTCGCCGCGCGGCTGCAGAGCCTGTCGATCGGCTATCACTCGCGGGTGAGCTCGTCGATCGTCCAGACGAAAGTCGTGCGCGACGTCGAGAACGTCGAGCTGATGCTGCAGCAGGTCACCCACCCGCTGCTCTCGGCGACGATGGTGATGATCGGCGCCCTCACGATGACCGCGATCGCGGTGCCCCAGTTCCTGCCGGTCTACGCTCTCGCGGTGCCGATCGCGATCGGCATCCGGTACGGCATGCGCAACCGCTCGCGAGAGCGCAACGCCGTCTTCCGCCGCGAGGTCGAGGTGCTCTCGGCGCGGGTGGGAGAGATGGCGTCGCTCATGCCGGTCACCCGCGCCCACGGCCTGGAGGAGACGGCGGTCACCCGCGTCTCGCACGGCGCCGAGGGGGTGCGGCGCGCAGGGCTACACCTCGACATGCTCAACGGTCACGTCGCGTCGATCTCGTGGGTGGCGATGCAGCTGCTCGGCGTCGGATGCCTCGTTCTCGCCGCGATCTTCTCGCTCACCGGCATCCTGCCGATATCTCCCGGCGAGGTCGTGCTGCTCTCGACCTACTTCACTCTGCTCACGCAGGGGCTCACGCAACTGCTGATGCTCATCCCGGTGGGCGCTCGCGGACTCGAGTCCGTGCGCTCGATCGCCGAAGTGCTGCAGGAGCCCGACCTCGAGCAGAACGAAGGCAAGCGCCGCGTCGACCGCATCATCGGCGACATCCGCCTCGAGAGAGCGAGCCACCGTTACGCGGGGGCGAGCGAGGACGCGCTCCACGAGATCGACCTGCACATCCCCGCGGGGTGCACGTACGCGTTCGTCGGCTCGTCGGGATCGGGTAAGTCGACGCTGCTCAACCTCGTCCTCGGTTTCGTGCGGGCCACGAGCGGGCGACTGACGATCGACGGAGCCGACGTGCAGGAACTCGACCTGCGCACCGTGCGGCGCTCGGTCTCGGTCGTGCCGCAGGAGTCGGTGCTGTTCGAAGGCACGATCCGCGAGAACATCGCCTACGGGCTGCCCGACGTCGCAGACGAGCGCATCGAGCAGGCGCTGCGCGATGCCAACGCGTGGGAGTTCGTCAGCGGCCAGCCGGACGGCTGGGACACGGTGGTCGGCGAGCGGGGAGCGCGTCTGTCGGGAGGGCAGCGTCAGCGGCTCGCGATCGCCCGTGCGCTGGTCCGCGACCCCCGCATCCTGCTGCTCGACGAGGCGACCTCGGCGCTCGACCCCGAATCGGAGGAGCTCGTGAAGGAGGCGCTGGGCAGGCTCATGACCGGTCGCACCACCCTCGTCGTCGCCCACCGCCTCTCGACGATCCGCCAGGCCGACCGCATCGTCGTGCTCGAGCGGGGCCGCATCGTCGAGCAGGGCTCGCACGACGATCTTCTGGCCGCCTCCGGCCGCTACGCCCACCTGCACGCCACCCAGTCCTGACCCCCCACCCCCACCCGTCGACTCGCCAGAAAGCGCGGATGTCGGCGCCCCCGCACCCGCGATACGTGGCGAGTCGACGGGGGAAGAGAGGAGAACCCGTGCTCAGAGAGATCTACCGGGATCCGGTGTACGACGGGGCGACCGATCCGGTCGTCGTCATCGACCGGGGTGCGTGGTGGATGTTCTACACGCAGCGCCGCGCGACGCACCCCGACCCCGGACCGGGAGTCGCCTGGGTGCACGGCTCGCGCATCGGAGTCGCACGCTCGCGCGACGGCGTCGACTGGACATACGCGGGCACGCTCGAACCGGATGCCGGCGGCCTCACTCTCGTCGCCGGGGCGCCCCCGGCGATGGTCGACCGCACGCACTGGGCGCCCGAGGTCGTGTTCGACGGCAGCGGATGGCGGATGTACCTGACCGAGATCGACGGTGTTCCCGATCGCTGGCCGGGTCACGCCCGCGCGATCGTGGAGTACCGCTCGACCGACCTCGTCTCGTGGCATCGCACAGGCCCGCTCGATCTCGCGAGCGACCGCGTCATCGATGCCGGGGTCGCGCGCGGCCCCGACGGGAGGTGGCGGCTCTGGTACAAGGACGAGGCCGCCGACTCGATCACGCGGGTCGCCGTCTCGGACGACCTCGCGTCGTGGGTCGACGGCGGCGTCGCGATCGGCGGGCGTCCGCACGAGGGACCCAGTGTCTTCGAGCTCGATGGGCGGTGGTGGATGATCGTCGACGAGTGGCGGGGGATGGGGGTCTTCGTCTCGGACGACACCGTCGATTGGGTGCGCCAGGGGGGTGCCGACGAGGTCGTGCTCGGAGCCGGAACCGTGCCCGGCCAGGGGTTCGGGCACCACGGAGCCCCGGTCCGCGACGGAGACGCCCTCTGGTACTACTTCTTCGCGCAGCCGGCCACGACTCCGGATGCCGGTGGCGACGGGGCCCATGCCGACGACGTCGAGGGCCGCCGGTGCGCGGTGTACCGGGTGCGGCTGGGTGTCGACGGGGGTCGTCTGATGTGCGAGGCTGAACCGGCGGACTGAGACCGGTCACAGCCGCGAGATCACGGGTGCGAATCGGTTGGCCCGAGTTTCTTGCGAAACGTTTCACGGCGTAGTACCGTTGCCGGCAAGCGCTTTCCCGACAGCGGGGCGGCGCGCACCTGCACACACGGACAATGGACGTTCGCGCGCACCGAGACGACGACGTTCGGCAGAGAGGACAATGATGTTCAGCAGAAAGCGGGCACTGGCCACGGTCGCCATCGCGACGGGCGCCGCGCTCACCCTGGCGGGCTGTGCCGGCGGCGACACCCCCGCCGCGGACGCGACCTTCGATCCCGACGAGAAGGTCACCCTCAACCTCGCGTTCTGGGGCAACGACGTTCGCGCGGAGCTCTACAACGAGGCGATCGCGGCCTTCAACGAGGAATACCCGAACATCACGGTCAACGCGACGTTCCTGACCTTCCCCGAGTTCTGGGAGAAGCGTCAGACCGAGGCCGCCGGCGGCGGGCTCCCCGACGTCATGCAGTTCGACTACTCGTACCTGCGGCAGTACTCCGAGAACAACCTCCTGCTCGACCTCGAGCCGTACCTCGGCGACATCATCGAGATCGACGCGCTGCCGCAGAACATCCTCGATATCGGTGTCGTGGGCGACACGACCTACGGCATCGCGACGTCGACGAACGCCTGGGGCATGTTCACCAACCCGAAGCTGATCGAGCAGGCCGGTGTCGAGGAGTTCGACGGTGGTTCGTGGGACGACTACTCGGACTGGATCGCCAGCGTCACCGACGCGTCCGGGGGAGCGTACTGGGGCGGCACCGACTACACCGGGCGCATCCAGAACTTCGAGCTCCAGCTTCGCGCCGAAGGGTCGCAGCTGTTCGACGAGAACGGCGAGCCCGGCTTCGACGAGGCGCGACTGACCCAGTTCTGGGAGGACGGCGCCGAGCTCCGCGAGAGCGGGGCCGTCATCGGCCAGCAGCGCCTCGAGGAGGCCCTGCCGCTCTCGGGCTTCGACGCCGCTCTCACGGCGAGCGAGCTGACGTGGGACAACTTCGGCGGCGGCTACCTGGGCAACCTGGGCGAGGGATACACCGAGCTCGGTCTCGTCGCCCCGCCGGTCACGAAGGAGGGCGCGAAGGACCTGTACCTCAAGCCCTCGATGCTCCACACGATCTCGGCGAAGACCGAGCACCCCGCCGCCGCGGCGACGCTCGTCAACTTCCTCGTGAACTCGCCCGAGTCGGGCGAGATCTTCGGCACGAACCGTGGCCTGCCGGCCTCGCAGACCGCTCTCGACGCGGCCGACCTCGACCCGCTGAGCCAGCAGGTCAAGGAGTACGAGGAGTCGATCGCCGACCGCCTCGGCGACGCGCCGCCCGTTCCGATCGTCGGCTACGGCACGATCGAGGAGGAGTTCCGCAAGCTCGGCACCGAGCTCGCCTTCGGCACGATCACCGTCGACGAAGCCGTCGATCGCTTCTTCTCGCAGATGGACATCACCCTCAACGGATGACCCGCTCCCGCGGGCCGGCGCTCTGCGCCGGCCCGCGGGCCCCGCATCCTCCCCGCATCCTCAGGAGCATCGTGACCACTACCGCCACACGGGTGATCGTCACCAAGGACTCGTCGCGCCGCGGCCTCGTCCGCAAGCAGCGGCCCGAACACCTCGACCGCCCCGGCGCCCGCAAGCGCGCCGTCCGCGAGAACATCGCGGGGTACGGCTTCCTCCTGCCGTGGCTCGTCGGGTTCTTCGGGCTCACGCTCGTTCCGATGGCGTACTCGCTGTACCTGTCGTTCACGAGCTACAACATCTTCTCGCCGCCGAAGTGGATCGGCTTCGACAACTACATCCGGCTCTTCACCAACGACCCGAGCTTCATGCAGTCGGCGCAGATCACCCTGATCTACGTGCTCGTGGGAACGCCGATCTCGCTGATCGCCGCTCTCCTGATCGCGCTGCTGCTGAACTACCGCGACCGTGGTGCGGCGTTCTTCCGCTCGGCGTTCTACGCCCCCTCGCTCATCGGCGCCTCGGTCTCGGTCGCGATCGTGTGGCGTGCGATGTTCGCCACCGACGGCCCCGTCGACAACGGCCTGAACGTGTTCGGCATCGACCTCGGCGGATGGATCGGAAACCCCGGGCTCATCCTGCCGATGATGATCCTGCTGGCCGTCTGGCAGTTCGGCGCGACGATGGTGATCTTCCTCGCCGGTCTCAAGCAGATCCCGAAGGAGCTGTACGAGGCGGCCGAGATGGACGGGGCGAACGCCGTCCGCCGCTTCCGCGCCGTGACGGTGCCGATGCTCTCGCCCGTCATCTTCTTCAACCTGCTGCTCGGCCTCATCGGCGCGTTCCAGGTGTTCGGGTCGGCCTACATCATCTCCAACGGCACCGGCGGCCCCGCCGGGATGACGAACTTCATCACGGTCTACCTCTACAAGACCGGATTCGCCGACGGCCGCATGGGATACGCCGCCGCGATCGCGTGGGTGCTCCTCGTCGTCGTCGCCATCATCGCCCTCATCCTCTTCCGCACCCAGAAGTCGTGGGTGCACTACTCGGGAGACAACCGATGACCACGTCACCCACCTCACCGCTCACGAGCGAAGCCATCTTCGCCGAGCAGCAGACCACGCCGATGCCGCCCGCGCGACGCAGGGTCAGGCGCAAGACCTGGCAGACGATCATCTGGTTCGCCGTGCTGATCGTCATCACCGCCGTCGTGCTCTACCCGCTGGTCTGGCTGCTGCTGTCGACGTTCAAGCCCAACAGCGAGTTCGGCCAGAACATGGGGCTACTGCCCAACGCGCCGACGATCGAGAACTACATCAAGGTCGCCGAGGGCATCGCGGGCGTGCCGATGTGGCGCTTCTTCGCCAACTCGCTGCTCATCGCCGGTGTCTCGGTGATCGGGACCGTGCTGTCGTCGGCGCTCGCGGCCTACGCCTTCGCCCGCCTGCAGTTCAAGGGACTCGGCATCCTGTTCGCCGCGATGATCGGCACGCTGCTGCTGCCGTTCCACGTCGTGATCATCCCGCAGTACATCATCTTCAACAATCTGGGGATGGTGGACACGTACTGGCCGCTGCTGCTGCCGAAGTTCCTCGCGACCGAGGCGTTCTTCGTGTTCCTCCTCGTGCAGTTCATCCGGCAGATGCCGCGCGATATGGACGAGGCCGCGAAGATCGACGGCGCGGGACACCTGCGCATCTTCTGGTCGATCATCCTGCCGCTCATCAAGCCGGCTCTCATCACGTGCGCGATCTTCAGCTTCATCTGGGCGTGGAACGACTTCCTCGGCCCGCTGCTCTACCTCACGAGCCCCGAGAACTACCCGCTGCCGATCGCGCTGCGCCTCTACAACGACCAGACCTCGTCGAGCGACTACGGCGCGACCGTGACGGCGTCGTTCATCGCGTTGGTCCCGATCCTGCTCTTCTTCATCGTCTTCCAGAAGTTCCTGGTCGACGGCGTCGCCACGCAGGGTCTGAAGGGCTAGCGATGTCGACCGACGAGCGTCCCCGCACGCGGCGCGCACAGCGTGCCGCGGTGCGGGCCGACCGCTCCGGCAGCGGACCGACCCTCGAGGCGCGGCCGCAGCTGCGGCATCCCGGCGCGGCAGGGGCGTTCGCCCTGCTCGGCGAGGTGCTGCTGATCGGGCTGCTCATCGGCGTCGTCTCGCTCGCGGTCGTCACGCTTCCGGTCGCGCTCGCGGCGGGGGTGCGGCATCTGCGTCGCTACGTCGCCGCCGACGATTCACGGCTCTCACTGTTCTGGGCCGATGTCCGCGCGGGGCTGCTGCCGGGCGCGGCCGTCGGTCTCGTGGCGCTGGTCGTGACGCTCGTCCTGCTGCTCGACATCGACCTGGCCCGGTCGGGGTTCCTCCCCGGTGGCGCCGTCGTCGAAGCGGTCGGCTGGGCGGGGCTCGCCGCTCTCGCCGTCGCCCTGCTCCTCGCCGCCGGGGCATGGAGCCCCGAGCTCGGCTGGCGGGGCGCGATCCGATCGATCCCGGATGCCGCACGCGGCGACCTCGCCGGAACGCTCTACCTCCTCGCCACGGCGGCCTTCGTCGTGGTGGTCACCTGGGCGCTGCCGCCGCTGTTCGTGGCCGGCATCGGATGCGCGGCGCTCGCCGTCGTCGCGATCCCGGCGCGACCGCGCCGCACCTGAGACCCGTCCCCCCCGGGCCCGCTCCCGATGAAAGGACTCCCATGAAGGCCAACCGCCTGCTCGCAACCGTCGGCATCGTCGCCGCCGGCGCGCTGGCACTGACCGGATGCGGCGGCGCGCAGACGCCTCCCGCAGCCGCGTTCGATCCCGACGAGAAGGTCACGCTGACCTATGCGTTCTGGGGCAACGACGACCGCGCGAAGCGCTACGACGAGCTGATCGCGGCGTTCAACGAGGAGTACCCGAACATCACCGTCAACGTCAGCTTCACCGACTTCCCGAGCTACTGGGAGAAGCGGCAGACCGAGGCCGCAGGCGGGGGACTGCCGGATGTCTTCCAGTTCTCCGACAGCTACCTGCGGCAGTACGGCGAATCGGGCAACCTGCTCGACCTCGCCGAGGTCGCCGACCAGATCGACATGACCACCTTCGACGACGGGCTCCTCGGCACCGGAGCGCTGAACGGCACGCAGTACTCGCTGCCGACCGGCTACAGCCTGTGGGCCAACTTCGTCAACGACGACCTCGTCGCCCAGGCCGGCGTCGCGGCCCCCGACGGCGGCACCGACTTCGCCGCATTCGACGAGTGGATGGCCGAGGTCACCGACACGACCGGCGGCTCGATCTACGGCGGCACCGACTACACCCAGCGCATCCAGGTGTTCGAGCTGGCGCTTCGCGCCGACGGCGGCAACCTGTACACCGACGACGGCGAGCTCGGTTTCACCAAGGATCAGCTGCGCGAGTTCTGGGAGAGTGGGGCAGGCCTGCGCGACGGCGTCACCGTGCCGCAGCAGCGTCTCGAGGAGCTCTCGCCCAAGTCGGGCTTCGGGGCGGCTCTGACAGCCAGCGAGATGAGCTGGAGCAACTTCCTCGGCGGCTACCTCGCCGACTCGGGCGCTTCGTCGATCTCGATCGTCGCCCCGCCCACGGCCAAGGAGGGCTCGAAGGACCTCTACCGTCAGGCGGGCCTCCAGGTTGCGATCTCGGCCAAGACCGAGCACCCGCAGGCGGCAGCGCTGTTCCTCGACTTCGTCGTGAACTCCGAGGCGGCGGGTCAGGTCTTCGGCACGACGCTCGGGTTCCCGGCGTCGACGTCGAAGCTCGCCGGCGCCACCCTCGAGGGCGCCGACAAGCAGGTCGCCGATTACATCGAGTCGGCCGCCGACCGCATCGGCGATGCTCCGCCCGTGCCCGTCGCCGGGTACGGCTCGCTCGAGCAGACGTTCTGGGAGCTCGGCAAGTCGCTCGGCCTCGGGACCACCTCGGTGGACCAGGCTGTGGATCAGTTCTTCTCCGAAGCCGAGGTCGTGCTCGGCTGAGCACCCGTCAGCGGGCGACGACCGTCGTCTCGAAGGTGTACATGTCGGGTCGGTAGCAGTGGTGGCCGAACTCGATCGCGCGGCCGGTGTTGTCGAAAGCGATGCGCTCCATCGTCAACACCGGTCCGCCGCGCTCGGTTCCCAGCAGCGTGTGCTCATCGCCCTGGGCGCGGCGGGCGCCGATCTTCTGCTTCGCGATGCGGATCGCGATGCCGCGGGCGCGGAGGAGCTGGTAGAGCCCGCGCTCTTCGAGCTCGTCGCGACCGAGGTCGGCGAGGTCGGCGGGAAGGTAGTTCTCGAGGATCGCGATCGGCGTCGAGCCGGTGAGCCGCTGTCGGCGCAGGTAGAGGATGTCGGAGCCTTCCGCCACTCCGAGGGCGATCGCGCTCGCCGCGTCGGCAGCGCGCACCTCGTGCTCGAGGACCCGTGTCGCCGGACCCTGCTGGGCGTTGTCGAGGTCTTCGTACAGGCTCGTCAGTTCGACCTGGCGCGTGACCTGGCCCTGCACGACCTGCGTGCCGACGCCGCGGCGGCGGACCAGGAGCCCCTTGTCGACCAGCTCCTGGATGGCGCGACGGATCGTGGGCCGGGAGAGGCCGAGTCGCTCGGCGATGGCGATCTCGTTCTCGAGGCGCGCGCCCGGCGCGATGTTCCCCGTGCGGATCTCGTGCTCGAGCCGCGTCGAGACCTGGAAGTACAGCGGAACGGGGCCGGTCCGATCGAGTTCGGCGCCGATGCTCTCGGGCCAGACGGTGTCGGCGGTGGTCATCGTCGTGTCATCCCCTCGACGCGCCGGGTGCGGAAGCGCGAATGTGCCGACAATATATCTTTTTCGCCCTGGGCGGCAGTCACCCTTGTCTCCCCGTTTGCTATTGAGCTATTGTTAGGACATGACCGCCGCAACGGAGAGAACGGTAGCCCGTGCACGACAGCGTTGAGACCGGTCCGGGCGCAGATCTCCTCGCGCTCGGCCGATTGGGGGTGGACCTCTATCCGTTGCAGCACGGTGTCGGACTGGAGGACGTGTCGACCTTCGGGAAGTTCCTGGGCGGTTCCGCCGCGAATGTCACGGTCGCAGCGGCGCGCCATGGTCGCGCGAGCGGTCTCGTATCGCGTGTGGGCGATGACCCGTTCGGCCGCTACCTGCTCGCCGAGCTCGAACGCCTCGGTGTCGATGCCTCCGGGGTCGGGGTCGACCCCGTCCTGAAGACGCCGATCACGTTCTGCGAGATCTTCCCTCCCGACGACTTCCCCCTGTACTTCTACCGCGAGCCTTCGGCGCCCGACCTCAACATCGAGGCGTCCGACCTCGATGCGGAGTCGATCCGGCGCGCGCGCATCCTGTGGGTCACCCTCACGGGCTTCAGCCGCGAACCGAGCCGCGCCGCCCACCTGGCCGCGCTCGACGCGCGCCAGCGCCGTTCCCACACTGTCCTCGACCTGGACTTCCGGCCCATGTTCTGGGACGACCGGGCCGATGCGACCGCGTTCGCGAAACACGCCATCGGTCACGTGGACATCGTCGTCGGCAATCGCGAGGAATGCGAGGTCGCCGTCGGTGAGACCGATCCCGATCGGGCCGCAGAAGCGCTGCTCGCACGGGGCGTCTCTCTCGCGATCGTCAAACTCGGACCGCGAGGCGTGCTCGCGCGCAGGGCTGACGAGAGCGTCATCGTGCCGCCGCATCCCGTCGAGGTCGTGAACGGACTCGGTGCGGGCGACGCGTTCGGCGGCGCGCTGTGCCACGGGCTTCTCGAAGGGTGGGGGCTGGAACGGATGCTGCGCTTCGCGAACGCCGCCGGCGCCATCGTGGCATCGCGTCTGGAATGCTCCACCGCCATGCCCACCACAGCAGAGGTCGAGGGCGCACTGACGGAGGTCGGTCGTTGAGCCGCGTCGATATCGAAGCCGTCCGCGAAGCGCGTGCGGAGCGACCCGAGCGGATCGCCCGCGCCTTCGCGGAACGGCGGCGGAGGCCGCTCACGCGCGGCGACGGACGTCTGTTCATCGTCGCCGCGGACCACCCCGCCCGCGGGGCTCTCGGGGTGGGGGGCAATCCGCTCGCGATGGCCGACCGTGACGGCCTCCTGGAGCGCCTGGCGATCGCGCTGTCGCGCCCGGGCGTCGACGGGGTGCTCGGAACCCCCGACATCATCGACGACCTCGCCCTCCTCGGGTTGCTCGATGACAAGATCGTCGTCGGCTCGATGAACCGCGGCGGGCTGCGGGGTGCGAGCTTCGAGATGGACGACCGCTTCACGGCCTACGACGTTCCGACGATGACGGCGAGCGGGATCGACTTCGCCAAGACGCTGATGCGCATCGACCTCGCCGACGCCGCGACGGCGGACACCCTCGAAGCGACAGCGCGGGCCGTGACGCAGGCCGCAGCCGCCAAGCTCCCCATCATGCTCGAGCCCTTCCTGAGCCGCCGCGTGGACGGGACGGTGGTGAACGACCTCTCCACCGAGGCCGTCATCCACTCGGTCGCGATCGCGTCGGGGCTCGGCGCCAGCAGCGCCTACACCTGGATGAAGCTGCCGGTGGTCGAGGAGATGGAGCGGGTCATGGCCGCGACGACCCTTCCGACGTTGCTGCTCGGCGGCGACAACGGCGCATCGCCCGACGAGACCTACCGCTCGTGGGAGAACGCGCTCGCCCTGCCGGGCGTACGCGGGCTCACCGTTGGCCGCACCCTCCTGTACCCGCACGACGACGACGTCGAAACGGCGATCGACATCGCCGCGCGGCTCGTCCACCCCTGACGCCCGATTCCGAGAGGACCCCCATCATGGCTGCATCCGCGACCGCCGGCCCGACCGGCGACGTCCCCGTCATCCCGCACTGGATCGACGGAGCCGAATACGCGCCCGACGGCACCCGGACCGCACCGGTCTTCAACCCGGCGACCGGGCGGGTCAGCGCCGAGGTGGCGCTCGCCGACGAGCAGACGATCGAGCGGGCCATCGCGTCTGCGCGGCGAGGGTTCGAGGTCTGGTCCCGGTACTCCGTCGCACGTCGCCAGAGCGTGCTGTTCGCGTTCCGTGAGCTGCTGAACGCCCGCAAGCCCGAGCTCGCCCGCATCATCACCGCCGAGCACGGCAAGGTCGTCTCGGACGCGATGGGCGAGATCCTGCGCGGCCAGGAGGTCGTCGAGCTGGCGACCGGGTTCCCGCACCTGATCAAGGGCGCGTTCAGCGAGAACGCATCGACGGGCATCGACGTCTACTCCATCAAGCAGCCTCTCGGAGTCGTCGGCATCGTGTCGCCGTTCAACTTCCCGGCGATGGTCCCCATGTGGTTCTTCCCCGTCGCGCTGGCCGCAGGCAACGCGGTCGTGCTCAAGCCGAGCGAGAAGGACCCCTCCGCGGCGCTGTGGCTCGCGCGTCTCTGGCAGGAGGCCGGACTCCCCGACGGCGCGTTCACGGTGCTGCAGGGAGACAAGCTCGCCGTCGATGGCCTGCTGGAGAGCCCCGACGTCGCATCGATCTCGTTCGTCGGCTCGACTCCCATCGCGCAGTACATCTACGAGACAGCCTCCCGCCACGGCAAGCGCGTGCAGGCGCTCGGCGGCGCGAAGAACCACATGCTCGTGCTGCCCGACGCCGACCTCGACCTCGTCGCCGATCAGGCCGTCAACGCCGGGTACGGTGCGGCGGGGGAGCGCTGCATGGCCATCAGCGTGGTGCTCGCCGTCGAGCCCGTCGCCGACGCGCTCATCGCGAGGATCGGTGACCGCATCGCGGCGTTGCGCGTCGGCGACGGCTCGGCCGACACCGAGCCCGACATGGGGCCGCTCATCTCCCGGGCCCACCGCGACAAGGTCTCGGAATACGTCGACATCGCCGAAGCCGATGGCGCCCGCATCGTCGTCGACGGGCGCCGGTTCTCGGTGGCCGGGCACGAGGACGGGTTCTTCTTCGGGCCCACGCTGATCGACGGCATCCCGACCTCGTCACGCGCCTACCAGGAGGAGATCTTCGGACCCGTGCTCGCGGTCGTCCGCGTCGCGACCTTCGAGGAAGGCGTCGCGCTCATCAACTCCGGTCGCTTCGGCAACGGAACCGCGATCTTCACGAACGACGGCGGGGCCGCACGCCGGTTCCAGAACGAGGTCGAAGTCGGGATGATCGGCATCAACGTGCCGATCCCGGTGCCGGTGGCCTACCACTCGTTCGGCGGCTGGAAGCAGTCGCTCTTCGGTGATGCGAAGGCGTACGGCGTGCACGGTTTCGAGTTCTTCACGCGCGAGAAGGCGGTGACGAGCCGGTGGCTCGACCCGGCGACCCGGGGCTCATCCGAGCACGGCGGGATCAACCTCGGCTTCCCGCAGAACTCCTGATGAGCGCCACCTGGTTCCACCGGCGCGGCGCGCTCGCGCACGGCGTCTGGGAGAGCGTCGTCGACGCGGCTCTTCCCGGGTGGCAGCACACCGGGTTGCACGTGGCCGAGCTCGCGGAGGGTGACGAGGTCGCGCTCGACGACGACGGCGCGGAGCGGATCGTCGTGCCCCTGCGCGGCAGCTTCACCGTCGAGCACCGCGAGGGTCTCGAGCCGCGGACGACGGTCCTCCGCGGACGTCCCTCGGTGTTCGCCGGCCCGACGGACGTCCTGTACGTCTCGGCGGGGTCGACGCTTCGCATCACCGGCGTCGGTCGGGTCGCCGTCGCCTCGTCGCCCACCGACGAGCGGCACCCCAGCCGTCACATCACCGCCGACGAAGTGGCCGTCGAACTGCGCGGCGCGGGAGCATCGAGCCGTCAGGTGCACAACTTCGGCACCCCGGGCTCGCTCGATGCGGCCCGTCTCATCGTCTGCGAGGTGGTGACCCCGGCGGGGAACTGGTCGTCGTATCCAGCCCACAAGCACGACGAGCACGTGCCCGGCCACGAGAGCCGCCTCGAGGAGATCTACTACTTCGAGAGCGCGCCCGTCGCCGGTGCTGGCCCGGCGGCGGACCCCGATGCGGCATTCGGGCTGTTCTCGACGACCTCCTCGCCCGTCGGCGAGATCGCGATCGACGAGCAGGTGCGCACGGGGGACATCGCTCTCGTGCCCTACGGTTATCACGGTCCCGCCGTGGCAGCCCCCGGCTACGACCTCTACTACCTGAACGTCATGGCCGGCCCGGGGCCCGAGCGGGCCTGGCTCATCAGCGACGACCCCGCCCACGCCTGGGTGCGCGAGACCTGGCGCACCGAGCAGATCGATCCGCGCCTGCCATACGGCGGCGGCGCCGACGAGGAGAGATGATGACCCGCACGAGACGGATGACGGTCAGCCAGGCGCTGGTGGAGTTCCTCGCGCACCAGTGGACGGTCGACGGCGACATCCGCGAACGCACGATCCCCGGAGTGCTCGGCATCTTCGGCCACGGCAACGTCGCCGGGATCGGACAGGCCCTCGCTCAGCTGAACGCGAGCGCCCCCGACCTCATGCCGTACCATCAGGCGCGCAACGAGCAGGCGATGGTCCATCAGGCGGTCGGCTACGCCCGGATGCGGCGGCGGCGGGCGACGTTCGCGGCAGCGGCATCCGTCGGCCCGGGCGCCACCAACATGCTCACGGGCGCCGCGCTCGCGACGACCAACCGGCTGCCGGCGCTCCTGCTTCCGAGCGACACCTTCGCCACCCGCGTCGCCGACCCGGTGCTCCAGCAGCTGGAGCAGCCCGGCGACATCGGCCTCACCGTCAACGACGCCTTCCGGCCGCTCTCGCGG
Organism: Microbacterium arborescens; assembly: GCF_030369635.1. Classification (NCBI taxonomy): domain Bacteria; kingdom Bacillati; phylum Actinomycetota; class Actinomycetes; order Micrococcales; family Microbacteriaceae; genus Microbacterium; species Microbacterium arborescens. Next base: position 589,572 of record NZ_CP128474.1, read on the forward strand.
TTCTTCGATCGGGTCCAGCGTCCCGAACAGCTCTTCTCGATCGCGCTGGCGGCGATGCGCGTGCTGACCGACCCGGTCGAGACGGGCGCCGTGACGATCGCGCTCCCCGAGGACGTGCAGGCCGAGGCGATCGACGTGCCGCTGGAATTCCTGGCCGACCGCGAATGGCACGTGCGTCGCCCGGTGCCCGAGGCAGGCCCACTCGCCCGGGCTCTGGAGGCGATCGCGGCCGCGGAACGCCCGTTGATCGTCGCCGGGGGCGGCGTGATCTACTCCGGCGCCGAAGAGGCGCTCGCCGAGTTCGCGAGCCGCACCGGCATCCCGGTCGCCACGACGCAGGCCGGCGGCGGGTCGATGCCCTGGGACCACCCGCAGTACGTCGGGGCGGTGGGCTCCACCGGTACGACAGCGGCGAATTCCCTGGCCGCAGACGCGGATGCCGTCATCGGGATCGGCACGCGCTACAGCGACTTCACCACGGCGTCGCGCACGGCCTTCCAGCACCCGTCGGTGCGCTTCGTCAACGTCAACGTCGCATCGTTCGACGCGCACAAGCACGGCACCGATCTGCCGGTCATCGCCGACGCCCGCGAGACGCTCGTGGCGGCCCTGCGCGACCTGGCCCGCCACCACGTGTCGCGGGAGTACGCCGCACGCATCGCCGAGCACAAGGCGAGGTGGGACGCCGCGGTCGACGCGGCCTTCGTCGCCTCGCACCTCGACCGGCCCGGACAGCCTGAGCTGATCGGCGCGGTGCACGCCGCCACCGACCCCGCCGATGTCATGGTGCAGGCCGCCGGATCCCTGCCGGGCGACCTCCACAAGCTCTGGCGTGTTCGCGATCCGCTCGGCTACCACGTGGAGTACGCCTTCTCGACCATGGGGTACGAGATCGCCGGTGCTCTCGGCGCGAAGCGCGCGCTGCTCGCCGCCGGCGACGACCGCGACGTCATCACGATGGTGGGCGACGGGTCGTACCTGATGCTGCACTCGGAGCTCGCGACCGCCGTCGCCGAACGCATCAAGATCATCGTCGTGATCGTCCAGAATCACGGCTACGCCTCGATCGGGCATCTCTCCGAGACGGTCGGATCCGCGCGCTTCGGCACGCGCTACCGCATGCTCGACGACGAGGCGCGCAACTTCGAGAGCGGGCAGACGCTGCCCGTCGACCTCGCCGCCAACGCCCGCAGCTACGGCGTCGATGTCATCGAGATCGCGCCCGGACCGGATGCCGCGGCGCAGCTCACCGCCGCGGTGACGCGCGCGAAGGCCGCCGACACCGCCACCGTCATCCACGTCGAGTCCGACCCCCTCATCTACGCCCCGGACGGCTCGGGCTGGTGGGATGTGCCCGTGGCCGAGGTCGCCGAACTCGAGACGACGGCGCGTGCCCGTGAGGATTACGAGCGGCAGCGCGGCACGCAGCGGCCCCTGCTAGGACAGGAAGAAGCATGAAAGCGACGGTCGCCGGAGCGCCCGTGAGCTTCGGGGTGTTCGAGCTCACCCCCGACGGCGCCGAGACCGTCACGGCGGACGAGATGCTCGAGGCCCTCGTCGCGACGGGTTACGACGGCGTCGACCTCGGGCCGGCCGGGTTCCTCGGCGAAGGCGACGCCCTCGCCGAGCGTCTCCGGCGGTTCGGGCTCGGCCTCGCCGGCGGGTGGGTGCAGCTGCCGTTCTCGGACGACGAGGCGTTCGCCGCCGCCCTGCCCGAGCTCGAGTCGGCGCTGCGCAGCTTCGTCGCCGCGGGCGAGGCTGTGGGCGGCCGGCTGCCGTTGCCGACGCTCGCCGACGACGGCTCGGCCGCGCGCCGCGCCGCTCCCGGACGCGGCGCAGAGGTCGACCGGCTCGACGATGCCGCGTGGGATCGCCTCGCACGCAACGCCGAACGCGCGGTCGCGCTCGTGCGCGCCGCCGGACTCGAGCCGACCTTCCACCACCACGCCGGCACGTTCGTCGAGTCACCCGCCGAGATCGACCGCTTCCTCGGACGCGTCGACATCGGCCTGACCCTCGATACGGGGCATCTCGCCCTCGGCGGCGGCGACCCGGTCGACGCGGTGCGCCGTTGGGGCGATCGCATCAACCACCTGCACCTGAAGGACGTCGACCTCGGCCGCCTGCGCGCGGTCCTCGCCGCGGGCGGGGGGATGCGCGAGGTCTGGTCATCGGGCGTCTTCGTCGCGTTCGGGCACGGCGACCTCGACGTCGTCCCCGTCATGGCCGCGATGGCCGAGCGCGACTTCGATGGCTGGGTCGTCGTGGAGCAGGACGTCCTGAACGGCCCCGAGACCGCGATCGACGCCTTCCTGCGCGAGCGCACCGCCGACCAGCAGACCAACCGCGACGCGCTGCGCGACTGGCTGTGACCCACGACAGACGGAGAGAACCGTGACCACTTCCCCCATCCGCTTCGGACTCATCGGCACCGGTCGCATCGGCCAGGTCCATGCCGTCAACATCGCCGCGTCGCCCGACACCACGCTCACCTGGGTCGCCGACCCGTTCATCGCCGGCGCCACGGGCGTCGCCGAGCGCTTCGGCGGCCGCGCGACGGAGTCCGCCGACGAGATGCTCGCCTCGGGCGACGTGGACGCGGTCATCATCGCGTCGCCCACCCCGACGCACGTGGACCTCATCGCGGCGGCCCTGGACCGCGGCATCCCGGTGCTGTGCGAGAAGCCGATCGATCTCGACCTGGCTCGCGTCGATGCTCTCCGCCCCCGCGTCGCGGCCAGCGGCGTGCCGGTGGCCCTCGGTTTCAACCGCCGCTTCGACCCGGCGTTCGCCGAGGTCCACGCGCGCGTCGGCGCCGGCGAGGTGGGCGAGCTCGAGCAGCTCACGATCATCAGCCGCGACCCCGCCGCGCCTCCCGCGTCGTACATCGCGGTCTCCGGCGGCATCTTCCGCGACATGACGATCCACGACTTCGACATGGCGCGCTTCTTCGTGTCCGACATCGTCGAGGTCTCCGCGACGGCCACGACGACGTTCGACGCCGGGGCCCGCGAGCACGGCGACGTCGACACCGCGGTCACCGTGCTTCGCGCGGCATCCGGTGCGATCGTCACGATCATCAACTCGCGCCACAGCGCGAGCGGATACGACCAGCGCCTCGAGGCGTTCGGCGCTCGCGGCTCGCTGCAGGTGGCCAACGCCGGGACGAGTCTCGTCAGCGCCTCGACGGCGGCGAGCGTCGAGGCCCGTCCGCCGTACCAGGACTTCTTCCTCGAGCGTTACGCCGCGTCGTACGCCGCCGAGCTGGCGGAGTTCGTCAAGGCCGTCCGCGGCGAGGCGTCGACGAGCCCTTCGTTCGAGGACGGTCGTGCCGCGCTCGTGCTCGCCGATGCCGCGCAACGTTCGCTCGCCGAGCGCGTCGCCGTCGCGGTCTCGTTCGACTGAAGCCGGGCGAGGCGCGTCAGCGTACGCGGCGCAGGACCACCTCGGCGCGACCGGGCGTCGTGCCGGTGAGGTAGACGCGCGGCCCGCCGAGGGCGTCCGTGCCGCCGAGATAGGTGTAGTCCTCACCCGGAAGGTAACCGGCGGCGCCGGGCACCCCGCGATCCGCTCCGGCTGAAATGCCGAACTCGATGGCGTCGTCGCCGACGCGGTAACGCGCGGTGCCCGCAGCCAGGACGGCGGTCCCGTCGGGCGCCGGCTCGACGCCCTCGAAGGTCCCGCCGGGCCGGAAGGCGAGTTCCAGGCTCCACGTGCACAGCGGCCCTTCGGTGTCGATCACGAGGTCGGCACCGCTTTCGGAGGGAAGCACCGCGATGCGCGTGTGCAGCGCGACCTCGTCGCGGGGGCGCACGTCGAACGACATCGCCGCCGAGAACCGGCCTTCGTCGACCAGGCGGTAGTCGCCACCCGCTCGGTGGCGCTCGGTGGCGAGCGGGCCGAAGTAAGCGGGAGAGAGCCGCTCGTCGAGGACGAACTCGTCGTCGGAGACGGTCAGCGAGTCGGCTCGGAACGGGCCGAGCCCGAAGAAGTGACGCGACAGGCGCGCCGATTCGAGCACGGCCGCGCCCGCGAACAGACGCAGGAACGTCGGGTTCGTGGCGAGACCCGAACGGATGCGGCCGGCCGCGGCATAGTCGGAACCGCCGAACACGGTGATCGTGCGCTCGGGCGTGCGATCGATGACGAGCCCGGACGACGGCCACACACTCCGCAACCGTGCCGCGGGGGCCGCGGGGTCGGGGAGCGGTCCCGCGATGGCCGGGTGCAGCAGCACGTCCGCCAGTGCCGTCTGGGGGTCGATGACCGGCTCGGATGCCGCGACCCGGGCCGCCCACGCGAGATCGGCGCGGCCGGTCTCGATCGCGAGCCGGCGGTAGAGCGTCGCGAAGGGGGCGAGCGGGAACCGCGTCTCGCGCTGGTCCTGGCGGCGGGAGTGCACGGTCTCGACCGATCCATCGGGCTGGATCAGGCCGAGCGTGGACGCGAGGTTGCGTTCCACGACGGCACGCAGCGCGGGCAGGTCGAGGATGTCGGCGACGGCGAGCAGCGACGGGTTCGAGACGTAGACGGCGTAGTTCGCGCTGCGCTCGGAGTACTGGCCGTCGGGAGCGATGTCGATGCCCTCGGCGAGCCAGTGCCGGGCACGCTCGACCAGCCGTTCGTCGGGCCGGTGCCGGTGCAGGCGGGCGAGCGCCGCCGTGAGCTCCCACCGGTGGTTCGGGGTGTGCACACCGCCGGCGAGCATCGCGGGTGCTGCGCGGTCGGCGATGGCGCCCAGCATCGTGCCGAGGGCGCTCAACCGATCGTCGCCCGAACGCCGGATGAGCTCGAGGATGTCGCCGACGTCGTTGATCGTGAAGCCGCTGTCGGGCGGCGACTCGACGTTGTCGCCGCCGAGGAACAAGCCCGTCGGCGACTGCAGCTCCGCGAGGACTGAGGCGTACCGCTCCGCGCGCGCCACGGCGGCGGGGTCGCCGGCGAACGCCGACGTCGGGGAGAGGTAGACGGCCACCAGGAGCTTCGCGCGTCGCATGGACTCCCGGTGCGGACCGAGCGGCGCTTCCGCGACGTCGACGGGCTCATCCATCAGGGCAGCGGCCGCGGCGTCGGCGGCGGCCACGACATCGGTGGGGAACGTGTCGGGCGGGAAGATCTCGGTGTCGCGGCTCATGGGGTCTCCGGGGTCAGCAGGCGGGCGCGCAGGGTCGCGACCTCGAAAGCTCGCAGGTCGAGGGCGACCGTGCGATCGTCGCGCAACGTGGCGGCGCCGGCTCGGCCGCCGCCGACGGTCTCGACGAGATCGCAGACCTCGAGCGAGGCGAGCGGCACGTCGAACCGGAGGGCGCCGGACGACCGCGCGCCGCGCTGCTCGAACACCCGGACGATCAGGTCGCCGCTGCCGTCGGCGGCGAGCTTGACGGCCGAGACGACCACGTCGGTCCCGTCGCTCGCGACGAGCGGCGCGACGGGACCGGACCCGTCGACCTCGCGCAGCGGCGAGCCCACGATCGTGCCCCAGTGGGCGGCATCGGTCGTCGTCTCGGCCGGCGTGAAGATCGAGACGAACTCGTGCGTGCCCTGGTCTGCATCCGGATCGGGGAATGTGGGCGCACGCAGCAGAGACTGTCGAACGGTCGTCACGGTTCCCTGTTCGTCCGTCGTGCGCGTCGCGTCGTGTCCGTACAGGCCGTCGTTGACGATCGCAGCTCCGGTACCCGGCTCCGCGACGTGCACCCACCGATGTGCGCAGACCTCGTAGCGTGCGGCATCCCACGACGTGTTCGCGTGCAGTGCACGACGCACGTGTCCGAACTGCGTCTCGTAAGCGGCGTCCTGCGCGTGCACGGCGACGGGGAAGGCGAGTTTGAGCAGGCGATGCCGCTCATGCCAGTCGACGCGCGTGCGGATGCGCACGGCGCCGCCGACGGGGTGGATGTCGACCCACTGCTCCACCTGGCCGTGGGGGAGGGGGTGGACGACGTGCACGGCTCCGCTCTCGGTGAGCCGGGCCGCGCCGCCGTCGACGTCGGTCGTCGTGAGGCGGTACGAGGCGTCGAGCTCCCAGGCGTCCCATTTCGCGGGAGCATCGACATGCAGCTGGAGCAGCCCGCCTCGATGCCCCGCCGGGATGAGCTCCCGGCCGTCCGGCAGGGCGCGGACGCTGCGCAGCGTGCCGTCGGGACCGACGAGGACGTCGATGCTCTCCGAGCGCAGCCGGAAGCCGTCCGCGACCGGTTCGGCCGAGAACGGTGCCGCGGCCGGGGCAGGTCCTGCGGCCCCGGGGGAGATCGCTCCGATGGGCGAGGACGCGGGGTTCAGCGCGAGCCGGGTCGAGCCCGACCCGACCAGAGCGGCGATCGCGGCAGCGATGATCGCCTCGAGACGCGCGGTCGTCTCAGCGTGGGACCGCTCTGCTTCGCGATGGACCCACGCGATGGCGCTGCCGGGCAGGATGTCGTGGAACTGCAGCAGCAGCACTTCGCGCCAGAGCTCGTCGAAATCTGCGGCGGGGTAGGGCGTGCCGCGCCGGACGTGGGCCGCGGCGCTCCACAGCTCCGCCTCGACGAGGAGAGCCTCGTTGCGCCGGTTGCCGCGCTTGGTGCGCATCTGCGACGTGTAGATACCGCGGTGGAACTGCAGGTACATCTCGCCCGCCCACACCGGCGGGGCCGCTGGTTCGTCGGCGGCCTCGACGAAGAACTCGCGCGGAGTGCCGAAGGTCACGGTGGGCGATCCTTCGAGATCGGCCTGCAGTCGCGCATCGGTCATCATCTCGCGGGTGGGGCCGCCGCCGCCGTCGCCGTATCCGAACGGCATGAGCGATCGCGAGCTCGCGGCGTGATCGGCGAAGTTCCGCACGCTGCGGGCGAGCTCGGTCGGACGCATATCGCCGCTGTAGGTGTTGTTCGGCGGGAAGTGCGTGAAGATCCGAGAACCGTCGAGGCCCTCCCACACGAACGAGTGGTGGGGCATCGTGTCGCCGTCGTTCCAGCACATCTTCTGCGTGAAGAACCAGCGCAGCCCGGCGCCGCGCAGCAGCTGGGGAAGCGATGCGGGAAAGCCGAACGAGTCGGGCAGCCAGCCGACGTCGCTCCGTGCCCCGAAATGCTCCTCGAAGAACCGGGTGCCGAAGAGCAGCTGGCGCGCGACCGATTCGCCGGAGGGCATGTTGACGTCGGATTCGACCCACATGTTGCCGACCGGCACGAACCGCCCCTCGGCGACGCGCTCGGCGACGCGGGCGAACAGCTCGGGATCGCTGCGGCGCACCCAGTCGAAATGCTGTGCCGACGAGCTCACGAAGACCGCATCGGGGTCGGCGGCCATGAGGTCGAGGACGTTGGCGAAGGTCCGGGTGACCTTCCGCACCGTCTCGCGCGTCGGCCACAGCCAGGCCGAGTCGATGTGCGCGTGCCCCGTCGCCGTGATGCGGTGCGCGGATGCCACGGCCGGCGACGCCAGCAGCGGCGCGAGCATGTCTCGGGCCGCGTTCGCCCCGTGGGACGGATCGGCGGGGTCGACCGCGTACAGCGCGCGCTCGAGACCGTCTAGGATGCGGGCTCGGCGCGGATCCGTCGGCGACAGCTCGCGTACGAGACCCACGAGGACGATGACCTCGCGACGCAGGCGTTCGACCGTCTCGTCGACGAGTCGCACCTCCATGTCGCCGAGACGGTAGAGCGGGGCGGTGCCGGCGGTGGCTTTGTCGCCGAGCGCCGTGGGGGCGAAGGCGAGCGGGCTGCGGAAGTCGTCGCCGCCGGAGAGGTCGGGGTTGGCGGCCGCCTCGACGGTGAACGAGAACTCCTCGCCCGCGCCGGCGGCGACCGGGACGTGATGGTTGCGCGGCTCGAGGCCCTTGACGACCGACCCCGCGGTCGTGCGCACCAGCCCCTCGCACTGGAAGCCGGGCTTGGCCTGTGAGAACCCGAGGTCGAGCGACAGCTCGACGCGGCCGTCGCATCCGGCCCACTCCGCGGGAACCCGACCCTCGACGAGGAACCACGTCGTGCCCCACGCCCGGCCCCAGGCGGAGCCGGGGTCGATCGGAGTGAAGTCGGCATCGCGCCGCATCCGCTCGACCGACACCGGCTCGCCCGGCAGATCGCCCTCGTCGGGCACCTGCCAGGCCGAGACCGTCAGGGGGCGCCGATCGGCGACCACCGCGCGTGCGAGGTGGTCGCCGACGAAACGATCGACGCGTTCGAGGATCAGGTCGTCCCGCGCGGGCATCAGTCCTTCAGCCCCGCATTGATGTTCGACGACGTGATGTACCGCTGGAAAACGAGGTACAGCGCGATCAGGGGGAGCATCGAGAGCACGGAGGCCGACAACAGGATCGTCCACTCGATGTTCTCGGCGCCGACGAGGGCGCGCAGGGCGATCTGCAGCGTGAACTGATCGGGGTTGCCGAGGATGATGAGCGGGAAGATGTAGTCGTTCCAGCGCCACTGGAACGACATGATGGCGAGCGTCAGTGCGATGGGGCGGGCCAACGGCATCATGATGCGGAAGAAGATGCCGAACTCGCTCGCACCGTCGATGCGTGCCGCCTGCATGAGCTCGTCGGGGATCGTGATGAAGAACTGCCGGAACATGAACACTCCGGTCGGCGTGATGATCGACGGGATGATCACACCGGCGAGCGAGTTGTAGAGCCCCAGGTCACGGATGACGATGAACAGCGGGTTGAGGATGACCTCGCCCGGCAGCATCGTCATCGACAGGATGCAGAGCCCGAGCACGCTCAGCCACGGGTTCTTGTACTTCGCCAGGGCGTAACCGGTCATCGCGCAGAGCGCGACGGTCAGGACGGTGGTGACCGTCGCCACGATCGCGGTGTTGAGGAAGTAGCGCGCGAAGTCGATGCGCTCGAGCGCCGCAGCGTAGCCGTCGAGCGTCCACTCCCGCGGGAAGAACGACAGCGGGTAGCTGAAGAGCTCGCTGCCGGGCTTGAACGACGAGAGCAGGAACCACAGCAGCGGGAAGAGCATGAGAACCGCGAGCACCCAGAGCATCGTCGTGGGGAGGATCGACTTGCGGATGCGGCCCTGCGTGCGGCGGCGGCGCTCGTAGCGCTTGGTCCGCTTGTCGTCGGGGACGGTGATGGCGTAGGTGGTCACCATGCGTTGTTGCTCCTCCGGCTGATGCGCAGCTGGATCACGGCGATGATCATGAGGATCACCAGGAGGACCATGGACGCCGCGCTGGCGTAGCCGATCTCGGATTGCTTGAAGCCGGTCTCGTAGATGTACTGCACGATCAGGCGGTTCTGGGTGCCGGGGCCGCCGCCGTTGAGGGATTGGATGAGCGCGAACTCCTTCATGTGCCCGAGGGTCGACAGGAGGATCACGAGCACCGAGGTCGGGGCGATCGAGGGCAGGGTGATGTTGCGGAACCGCTGCCACCCGTTCGCGCCGTCGAGCTCCGCCGCCTCGTAGTACGACTTCGGCACGTTGTTGAGCGCGGCGACGAACAGGAGCATGTTGAAGGCCGCTCCGCCCCAGGAAGACGCCACGATCACGACGAGCAGCGACAGGTCGGCGTTCGACGACCACGGCACACCTTCGCCGCCGAGGGTGCGGATGATGAAGTTCACGAAGCCGAAGCTCTCGCCGAACATCCAGCGCCAGATGACACCGGTGACGATGGGGGAGACGAGCCAGGGCAGGAAGAAGATGATGCGGGCGGCCGTCTTGCCTCGTGCCCACACCGCGTTGATGGCGACCGCCATCGCGAGCGAGAGCGCGTAGCTGAGAGGAACCGCGAACAGCGTGAAGACGAACGTGCGGGCCAGCGCGCCGTAGAAGCCCGGATCGGTCATCAGCTCGACGTAGTTGGCGAGGCCGACGAACTCGGCGTCGCCCCAGCCGCGGAAGTCCGTCAGCGAGTACGAGAGCCCGAGCACACCCGGCCACAGGAAGAACAGCGCGAACAGCGCGGCGGTTCCCACCGTGAAGATGAACGGCGCGAGCCGGTAGCGCCCGAAGACGCGCTTGCGGGGACGGGGCGCGCCGGGCGCCCCCGCCGTGGGGGCGGAGGCGTCCGGCGTGATGGTTGCAGTCATGCGATGGGCTCCCCTGGGGAGGTCAGTTCATCTGTTCGGTGGAGATGGAGTTGATGTTCGCCACGGTCTGCTCGAGCGTCTGCTCGCCACTGAGGTACTTGACCGTCTCGTCCTTCAGCGGCTCGCTGTCGATCGCGAGGCCGGTGTAGCTGTTCTTCAGACCGTCGACGGTCTGACGAGCGGCGATCTCGGGCGACTCGGCGATCTCGCCGTTGTAGAGGTCGAACGCGTACGCGTCGTCCTGGTAGGTCACCTCGAGCCCTTCGAGGGCGGGCAGGCAGCCGGAGACCTCGCAGTATGCGCGGTAGTTCTCGGGCTGGTACATCCACTTCACGAAGTCGAGCGTCTCCTTCTCGACGCCCGTGCCGTCGTACGCGACGATCCACGAGGCGGCGCCGTAGTTGGTCGAGCGGACCGGCTGCTGGGGCAGCGGCACCGACAGCCACTCGAAGTCGGTGATGTTCGACTGGAAGTCGGCGATCTGCCAGACGCCCGACATGTAGCCCGCGACGCGACCGCTCTTGAAGGTCGCGCTGGGGTCGTCGCCAGCAGCCCAGACCGCCTTGGGCATGAACCCGTCGTCGTTGAGCTTCTTGAAGTACTCGAGGGCCTTCTCGCCCTCGGCGTCGAGGGCCCAGGTGCCGTCGCTCTGCTCGGTGACGCCCTGGCTGCCGAATTCGAACAGGAAGGCGCGCAGGCGGTGCGCGGAGCTGTCCATGACGGCGCCGAACTCGGCATCGGTCTTCTCGACGACCTCGTTCGCGCGCTGGACGTACTCGTCCCACGTCCACTGCTGGTCGAGGGATGTCGGGTACTCCACGCCGGCGGCATCCCACAGCGACTTGTTGATGAACATACCGACGCCGGTCAGTGTCGTCGGGAGGGCCTTCACTTTGCCGTCGCCCGGGTCTTCGACGCGCAGGGCCGGGATGACCTTCGCGTCTTCGGCGATGTCGGTCAGGTCGAGCATGCGCGCGGTCCAGGCGGGGTCGGCGTCGGGTGCCGCGGCGAGGGCCGGGAGGTCGTTGGCCTGCGACGCCGTGCGCAGGCGCGTGCGCAGGTCGTCGTTGGGGACCTCGACGACGTTGACCTTGACGCCGGTCTCCTCCTCGTACTTCTCGGCGAGCATCGCGTAGCCGCCGCCCTGCGCGGCATCACCCGACTGCACGAACTGGAGGACGACCTGATCGCCCTCTCCGCCGCCCTGAGACGAGCAGCCAGCGAGCGCGAGGGCGCCGATCGTTGCTCCGACGAGGACGGTGGTGCGAATGGTGCGGGAACTCTTCACTGCTTCTCCTTCACACGCGCTCTGCGGTGAGCGCTCGATCGTGTCGCGTCAGGCCGTGGTGCAATTGTCGGCATGTCATGACAATGTGGGTGAGACATACGGTAGCCCCCCGCCGCCCATCCGGCAAGCGCTTCCCGTTTCGGCGGTGTAAAAGCTGAGTGAGGGATGAATGTTACCGGTAACGTGACAGATCAACGTCCTTCGCCAACGCCGGAAAGGTCCTCATGAGCACCCACGGATCCCTCGATCCCCAAGCCGTCCTCACCGTCGTCGATCGGCGCATCTTCGGGGGCTTCGTCGAGCACCTCGGGCGCCACATCTACGACGGCATCCACGAGCCCGGTCACCCGACCGCGGGCCCCGACGGCTTCCGCCGCGACGTGGTCGATCTCGTGCGCGAACTCGGGGTCTCGACGATCCGGTATCCCGGTGGCAACTTCGTCTCGGGCTATCGCTGGGAAGACGGCGTCGGTCCACGCGAAGAGCGTCCGCGGCGCCTCGACCTCGCGTGGCACTCGACCGAGACCAACGAGGTCGGGCTCCACGAGTTCTCGGACTGGCTCGAGCTCGTCGGCAGCGACCTCATGCTCGCGGTGAACCTCGGCACGCGCGGTACCCAGGAGGCGTTGGATCTCCTCGAATACGCCAACGTCGACGCCGACACCGCTTGGACCCGGAAGCGGGCGGAGCACGGTCGCCCCGAACCCCTCGGCGTGCGGATGTGGTGCCTGGGCAACGAGATGGACGGGCCGTGGCAGCTCGGTCACCGCAACGCCGACGACTACGGCAAGCTCGCTTCCCGCACCGCCAAGGCGATGCGGATGATGCAGCCCGACCTCGAGCTGGTCGTCTGCGGCTCGTCGGGGAGCGGAATGCCGACCTTCGGGTCGTGGGAGCGCACGGTGCTCGAGCACACCTTCGAGGACGTCGACTTCATCTCCTGCCACTCCTACTACCAGGAGCGCGGCGGCGACGCCCAGGAGTTCCTCGCCTCCGGCGTCGACATGGCGCGCTTCATCGAGTCGGTCGTCGCGATCGCCGACTCGGTCGCCGCGACCAAGCGCAGCGACAAGCGCATCATGATCTCGTTCGACGAGTGGAACGTCTGGTACCTCTTCGACGAGAACGGCGAGCAGGACGACAAGCCGGAGGAGGCGGGCTGGCCCGTCGCGCCCCGTCTGCTCGAAGACCGGTACCACGCGCTGGATGCCGTCGTCTTCGGTGACCTGCTGATCACGCTGCTGCAGCACTCCGACCGGGTGCGCTCGGCGTCCCTCGCGCAGCTCGTCAACGTCATCGCACCGATCATGACGGAGCCCGGCGGGCCGGCCTGGCGCCAGACGACGTTCTTCCCGTTCTCGATCACCTCGCGCCTCACGGGCGAGCGGGTGGTGCGTGTTCCGCTCGACGGTACGACCGTGACGAGCTCGCGCTTCGGGGAGATCCCCGCGCTCAACGCCGTCGCCACGGTCGGCGAGCAGGGGACGAGCGTCTTCGTCGTCAACCGTTCCGTCGGCGAGGCGGCGACCCTCCGTCTCGATGTCTCCGCGCTGATCGCGGAGCTGGGCCGCGAGCCGCGCATCGTCGAGTCGCACCTGCTGCACGACGACGACATGTACGCCGCGAACACCCTCGACGACCCGGAGCGGGTCGGGGTCGTGCCGCTCGAGGATGCCGTCATCCGCGACGGCATCCTCGAGATCCCCCTTCCGCCCGTGAGCTGGGCCGCCCTGCTGCTGGCCTGAGCGCGACCGCTCAGGCGGGGCTGAACAACAGGCGCACGGATGCCGCGAAGGCGGGGACACGGTATCGGGGGAGCACTCCGGGGCCGCAGGTCGCCGTGCCGACACCCGACTGCGCGATGTCGATCGAGAGGTGGGTCGCCGTGGGCGCGGGCAGAAGGGATGCGTGCGTCGTGTCGGCCAGGGTGCGCCGATCCCACGGCGACACCGTGATGGCGACGCCGGCATCCGTGCTGCCGCCCTGGAGCACGCGAACCCGCACGTCTCCCGTCTCGGTGCGGATCGTCGCGTCGCGGACACCCCGTCGCGAGCCGCTCTCCTGCGGGCGGACGTGCGGGGTGACGAGGTCGGGCGCGCCCACGCGATGCCACCCGAAGTGGACGCCCGAGTCGGTGTCCGGGTAGCTCGGCCCCGGCCCGTATCCCGCGAAGTCGAGACCGACCGGCGCCCCCTCCAGGGCGAGGTCGATGCCGAGCCGTGCCCAGTCGACCTCCCACGGGCCGTGCGGCTCGATGTCCAGGTGCAGCAGCATCCCGTCCTCGACCGCGCGCCACGCCCAGACCGCGTCGATCGCCGCGTCGTACGACGGCGTGCCGTCGCGGGTCCACGCGGTGAGCGCGAGGTCATCGCGCTCCGTTCCGCGCAGACGGGTCAGCATCCGGTCCATCCGTGCGGTCGCCCAGCGCTCGGCGTAGGGCGGCAGGTCGGGCTCGTCCCAGCCCGCAGCGCGGTCGTTGTCGGTGGGCGCGCGCCAGATACCCAGGCGCGGCGGGTCGACCACGCGGGCGGTGCCGAGGACGAGCGGCCGGGCGCGTCGGTCGAAGAGGTGTGCGGCCGGCGCGACCCCGTCCTCCCGCGCCGGTGCGCCGGCGCGCACGTGCTGTCCGCGGGCGACGACGTGGCCGGGCGACGCCCATGAGGTCTCGTCGCGCAGCGCCGCTTCGAGGGTGAGGACATCGGCGACCTCCGGAGCGGCGCGGTCGTCCCGGGCTTCCGGGGGAAGCTCGACCACCACGCGTTGACGCGGGGCCGCCGCGATCTCCAGCTCGCCCTGGGCGATGACCGCCCCGTCGCGCTCGCGTCGCCAGCGCACACGCAGGTGCGACAGATCGATGTGGTCGTAGCGATTGATCACGGCGGCCGCGCGCCGGTCGGCGGCGATCTCGAACACGACCGGCGCGATGATCGCCGCATAGTCGACGAGGCCCGGGCGCAGCTCGCGGTCGGCGCTGACGAGCCCGTCGATGACGAAGTTGTGGTCGTGCACCGACTCGCCGAAGTCGCCGCCGTATCGGATGAGGCGGCGCCCGGTCTCGTCGCGAACGGCGATGCCGTGCTCGACCCACTCCCACACGAACGCTCCGGCGATGCGGGGGTACCGCTCGACGAGCTCCCAATACTCCTTCACACCGCCGGGGCTGTTGCCCATCGCGTGCCCGAACTCGCACAGGATGAACGGCAGTCCGCGCCGGCGCACTTCGTCGGCGGTCGCGTCGAATGCGGCGGGATGCAGCGCCTCCTCGCCGATCCGTCGGACTTCCTCGTGCGAGGGGTACATGCGCGAGTAGACGTCGACGTCGCGGCTGGACCAATCGCCCTCGTAGTGGATGAGCCGCGACGGATCGTGGCCGCGCACCCAATCGGCCATCGCGGTGATGTTCGAGCCGGCACCGGACTCGTTCCCCAGCGACCACAGGATGACGCTGGGGTGATTCCGGTCGCGGGTCACGGTGCGGCGGATGCGGTCGAGGAACGCCTCGCGCCACGCAGGGTCCGTGCTGGGGTTCCCACGCCACTCGACGTACTCGTACTCGTGGGTCTCGAGGTCGCACTCGTCGATGAGGTAGAGCCCGTACTCGTCCGCGAGATCGAGGAAGTCGGGGTGCGGGGGATAGTGCGAGGTTCGTACCGCGTTGATGTTGTGCTGCTTCATCAGCTCGATGTCGTGGCGGGCCAGTGCTTCGGAGTGCACCCGTCCGTGCTCCGGATCGTGCTCGTGCCGATTGACGCCCCGCAGTGTGACGGGGCGACCGTTGACGGTCAGGATGCCGTCGGCCGACGCCACGCGCCGGAATCCGACGCGCAGCGAGACGCGTTCGGCGGCGGTGCTCAGGACGACGTCGTACAGGCGCGGCGTCTCGGCGGACCACGGCGAGACCTCGCCGGCCTCGACGAGCGCGGGGGCGAGCGCGGTGTCGACGGTTCCGGGACCGGTGCCGCGGACGACCGTGTCGATGCCGAGCTCGTGGATCCGGACGCCGACGTCGCCCTCGGCGGCAACGCGCACGGCCAGCTCGCCGCGGCCCGTGGCGGGGTCGTAGTCGGCCGTGACGAAGGCGTCGTCGATGCCGCCCGACGGACGCGCGAGCAGTTCGACACTGCGGAAGATGCCCGGCAGCCACCACATGTCCTGGTTCTCGAGGTACGTCGCATCCGAGAACTTCGCCACGCGCACTCCGATGACGTTGCCGGCAGGGCGGACGATGCCCGTCACGTCGAACTCGTGCGTCAGCCGGCTTCCCCGCGTCGAGCCGAGACGCTCACCGTTGAGGAACACGTCTGCCGCCGACTCGATGCCGTCGAACCGCAGCAGGATCCGCGAGCCCGGAACGGCGGCGGCCGCCGCGAGTCCGGGGTCGAGCGAGAACGCGCGGCGGTAGTCGCCGATCGGGTTGTGGTCGGGGGGATGCGGCGGATCGATCGGGAACGGGAACTGCACGTTCGAGTAGGCGGGCAGCCCGAAACCGTTGAGGTTCCAGTGCCCCGGGACCACGAGCTCCGACCACACCCCGGCCGTTCCGTCGAGCCACGTGTCATCCGGGATGTCGAGAACCGAGGCGCTCACACGGAACTGCCACGTGCCGTCGAGAGGTTGCGCGGGAGCGTCCGATCGCAGCCGTGTCCGCGGCGGCTCCGATCCCTCGCCGGGGCCGATGCGAGCGATGTCGAAGACCGGCGCGCTCATGCGTTCACCGGCTGGACGCGGACGGTCGGCGAGAGGCGGGAGGCCGCGGTCTCGTCGAGGAAGAAGGTCACGTCGGGATGCCGCTGCAGGAACGATGCCGGGACGGCGGCGGTCACCGGACCCGCGACGGCGCGGGCGACGGCCTCCGCCTTGTGCTCGCCCGTCGCGACGAGGACGATGCGCCGCGCCGCGAGGATCGTCCCGACCCCCTGCGTGAGGGCCCGCGTGGGTACCGGCTCAGCCGGGTCGGGGAAGAACCGGCTGTTGTCGGCGATCGTCCGAGCGGTCAGATCCACGATGCGCGTCCGGGAGTCGGCGGGGGACCCGGGTTCGTTGAACCCGATGTGCCCGTTGGTCCCGATGCCGAGGATCTGCAGGTCGACGCCGCCTGCCCGTGTGATGGCACGCTCATAGGCCCCGGCCGCCGCGTCGGCATCCGCTGCCGCGCCGTCGGGTACGTGCACGCTGTCGGGGTCGAGGCGCAGCGGGGCGGTCACATCGCGGGCGATGACGGAGTGGTAGCTCTGCGGGTGCTCCGGAGCGAGGCCGGCGTACTCGTCGAGCGCGAAGGCCGTGGCCGACGACAGGTCGAGCCCGGCGCGAACGAGGATGGCGAGCGACCGGTAGAGCGGCTGGGGCGATGAGCCGGTCGCGACGCCGAGCACGAGGTCCGGGCGGTGGTCGGCCGCGGAAGCGACCGCGTGCGCGGCGGACGCGCCGGTCGCGACGGGGTCGGGGGAGACGATGATCCTCACGGGGTGCCTTTCGTTGCTGAGCGGGCGGCGAGACGGTGGGCGAGGGCGAGGGCCCCGAAAGCGGGCGCCGTGTCGAGGACCGTGACGCTCAGCGCCCCGTCGCGTGCGGCCACGGCCGCCCGCAGCCCGGCCGAGAGCGCGGGCTGAGCCGTCATCACCCCACCGGCGGCGATGACATCGTGGCCTCGGGCGCCGCGAGCGCGCACCGCCATCACGAGGTCTGCGAGATGCGCCGTTGCGCGTTCGACGACACCGCGCGCCAGTGGCGATCCTGCGCCGAGAGCTTCGAACACCCGTGGCGCCAGCCGGCCCCAGGCGTCTTCGCTCGCCGCGGCCTGGAAGCGCAGCGCCAGTTCGACGGTGTCGTGCGCGCCGAGCGCATCGAGCAACGACTGAGCGAGGGGGTCGCCGAGTGCCACGGGTCCGTCGCGGTCGACGGCGCGCAGGACGGCCAGCACCGCGCCGCGGGCGAGGCCGGGAGCGCTCGCATCATCGGCGATGAGCCAGCCGTGCCCGTCTGCGGTGATGGGCGCTCCGTCCGGCCCGGTGCCCACGACGATCGAACCGGTGCCGGCGATGACGCAGATGGCGGTGTCGCGCCGCATGGCGGGCGCGAGCAGCAGGGCGTCGTTGACGACGTCGACGAGCCCCGGGAGCCGCTCGCCCAGAAGCGTTTTCGCGCGCCGCCGCTGGCCGGCGTTGTCGACCCCGTGGGCGCCGACGACCGTCACCGCCGGAGGCGTCCCGACAGCGGACAGCACCGCATCGCTCAGCCGGTCGAAGTTCGCGACGTCGTCGAACAGCGAGCCGCGCCGCCAGCTCGGACTGGGAACGACCACGTTGACGTCGGTTCCACCGCCGGAGGCGACGATCTGCGTCTTGGTCCCGCCGACGTCGACGCCGACCACCGGGCCGGATGCGGGGAGGGGGAGAAGATCAGGCAAGGTAGAGCGCTCCGTTCACGCGATCGATCGCGAGCTGCCCGATCCCCACGACGGCGGCGCGCTCGCCGAGCTCGCCGATGAGGATGCGCGGCGGCGCGGGGATGCGCCCCGTGAGCCGCCGGTCGATCTCGTCGACGAGCACGCCGGCGCGTTCGGGCAGGGCGCCGGTGAGGATGACCTCGCCGCAGTCGAGGACCACCGCCAGAGCTGCCACCGACATCGCGATGTAGTCCAGGAGCTCGGTGGCCGGCCCCCGCGCGGCGTCGGAGCCGTCGGCGTACTCGTCGAGGATGCCGAGGGTCGATTCCCGGCGGGCCAGCGGGGAACGGGACGCCCCGAGTTCGAGGATGCGGCTCTCGAGGTCGCCGCCGGCCGCGGGGGCGCGGGTGAAACCGGATCGATCGGCGATCAGGTGTCCGATCTCGCCCGCGGCGGCCCGTGCGCCGCGGAGCAGCCGGCCGTCGGCGACGATACCCGCGCCGAGCCCGACACCGAGCACGAAGGTGGCCAGGTTCGCGCTTCCGCGCCCGGCTCCGTGCGACCATTCCCCGACCGCGACGGCGTTGGCGTCGTTCTCGACGACGGTGGGCAGGCCGGTCCGCTCGGCGATGAGGTCACGCAGCGGCACGTCGACCCAGCCGAGTTCGACGGAGTCGCCGACGTGGCCGGTGGGGGCGACGACGCCGGGGACGGCCACGCCGACCCCGTAGGCCGGGATGCCGCGCAGCGCGGCCGCCGTGCGGAGGTCGTCGACGAGTCGGAGCGTGCCGTCCAGGCGCGACGCGGGATCGAGGGCCCCGTCCGCACCGATGAGCGATCGCTCTTCGGTGTGGCGCACATCGCCGTTCAAGTCGATGAGCGCACCGCGGGCGCAGGTGTCGGTCACGTCGAGGGCGATGACGCTGCGGGTCTCGCCGGCGTACCGGTAGCGGTGGGTCGGTCGACCGATCGCGCCGCCGAGGTCGCGCTCGACCACGATGGCGCCGTCGTCGACCAAGCGCGTGCAGAGCCGGTGGACGGTCGCGGTGGCGAGGCCGGTGGCCTCGACGAGCTCGACGCGGCCCAGCGGGCCGCGGGTGCGCAGCGCATCGAGGATCGCGGTCTGATTGATCAGCGTCACGGTGCGCGTCGTGGCCGTCGCCCGGCTCGGGGCTGCCTCATCCGGCGTCATGCGTTCCTCGATCTCATGGTGTCCGACCATTGCAGAATATATCTCGCACTGATAAAAAAGCTCACGACCCCGCCCCGATGCTCCTGGAGGCACGATGACACCCGATGTGCGATCGAGGCCCGACCTCCTCTCGGCGATGGGGAGATGGGGGCTCGGCACCGGCCCGCTCGGCAACCTCTTCGCTGCGATCGATGACGACCGCGCTCGCCGGATCGTCGACGCGAGCTGGGACCGCGGCGTGCGCATGTTCGACACCGCTCCGCACTACGGCCTCGGGCTGGCGGAGCGCAGATTGGGCGACGCGCTGCGCGACCGACCGCGCGAGCAGTACGTCGTCTCGACGAAGGTGGGCCGCCTGCTCGTCCCGAATCCCGGTGGTGCCGCCCAGCGCGACCCCGGCGGGTTCGTCGTGCCCGCGAACCTCGCCCGCCGGTGGGACTTCTCCGCTCGTGGCGTGCGCGAGTCGTGGGAGCGATCGCTCGAGCGCCTGGGGCTCGATGCGGTCGACATCCTCTACCTTCACGATCCCGACGACCAGCTCGACGTCGCCGTGAACGAGGCGCTCCCCGCCCTCGTCGAGCTGCGCGAGGCCGGTCATGTCTCCGCGATCGGCATCGGGACGACGAATGCCGCTGCAGCGACGCGGGTCGTCGAGACGGGACTGGCGGATGTGGTGATGATCGCGGGCCGCTACACCCTCCTCGACCGCACGGCATCGGAGCGGCTCCTGCCCGCGGCGCTCGAGCACGGCGTCGCCGTCGTCGCCGCCGGCGTCTACAACTCCGGCATTCTGGCGACCCGGCGCCCCGGGCCGACGAGCTTCTACGATTACGCCCCCGCATCGGACGAGATCATCGCGCGCGCCACGCGACTGGCGGACGTCTGCGCCGCCCACGGCGTCGAGCTGTCCCGCGCGGCGCGGGTGTTCGCGCTGCGGCATCCCGCCGTCGTCTCCGTGGTCCTCGGCATCGGCGACCCCTCCCAGGTGCCGGGGTCGTTCGACGACGACGAGCCGCTGCCCGACGCGCTGTGGGCCGATCTCGACGCCGAGTCGCGCCGTGACCGGACCGGAGGCGGTGCGTGAGCGAGCACGTCCTGCGATACGCGGCGCCGGCACGGGAGTGGACCGACGCGCTGCCGATCGGCAACGGCTCCCTGGGGGCGATGTGCTTCGGCGACCCGGCCGAAGCGGTCTTCGTCCTCAATGAGGAGACGGCGTGGTCGGGCAGCCCCGCAAGCGAGCGGATGCCGCCGACCGTCGGCGCCGACGCGGCCGCCGCGGCCCTCGCGCGTGCCCGTGAGGCGATGCGGGACGAGCGGTTCGGCGATGCCGACGAGGCCGTCCGTCTCCTCCAGCACCGGCACACGCAGGCCTATCTGCCCGTGGCGACCCTGCGCGTGTCTGTCGCCGGCATCGGCGCGGACGCCCTGCGCGAGCATGCCGGGTACGAGCGTTCGCTCGATCTGCGCACGGCCACGCACACCGTCCGCACCGGACCCGTCGACGCGCCGTCGACGCAGCGCACCTGGATCAGCGCGCCGCACGGTGTGATGATCCACGAGATCGATACTCCCGGCCTGACCGACGTCGGACTCGCCCTCGAGACCGGTCTGCGCGAACTCGCTCGCGTCGAGAGCGATGACGCCACCACCCTGCTCTTCCGCCTGCCCTCCGACGTCGTTCCGCCCCACGACGAGTCCGACGAGCCGATCGTGTACGACGAGAGCGAGGTCGTCGAGGGGGCCGTGGTGGTGCGGGTCGTCTCCGACGCTCGCGACCCCGAGCGCCCACTGCGCGGCATCCGCACGCTCCGGCTCATCATCGCCGTCGAGACGACCTTCACCCGCATCGGCGTGTCACCGCGGGGGCGGGCGGAGGATGTGGCCGACCGCGCCGTCG
Organism: Microbacterium arborescens; assembly: GCF_030369635.1. Lineage (NCBI taxonomy): Bacteria > Bacillati > Actinomycetota > Actinomycetes > Micrococcales > Microbacteriaceae > Microbacterium > Microbacterium arborescens. Next base: position 610,364 of record NZ_CP128474.1, read on the forward strand.
CCCGTATCGAACGCGCGCTCGCCGACGGCATCGACCGTGTGCGCGCTGCGCAGCTCGGTGACCATGAGCGTCTCTACGGGCGAGTCGAGCTCGATCTCGATGCGCCGCCGCCTGATGCTCCCACCGACGTGCGGCTGCGGGCGATCGATGTCGGCGGCGACGCGGGGGAAGGAGCGGAACCCGCGCGCGACCCCGGCCTCGCCGCGCTGCTCTTCCACTACGGGCGATACCTGCTGATCTGCTCCTCACGTCCCGGAGGTCTTCCGGCGACCCTCCAGGGAATCTGGAACGGCGAGATGCGGCCGCCGTGGAGTTCGAACTACACGACCAACATCAATGTGCAGATGAACTACTGGGCGGCGCACACAACCGCCCTCGCCGAGACCGAGGAACCGCTGCTCGACCTCATCGAGGCGCTCGCCGACAACGGCCGCGAGACGGCGCGTCGCCTCTACGGGGCTCGTGGCTGGGCCGCGCACCACAACACCGACGCGTGGGCGTACACGCAGCCGGTCGGAAACGGCGTCCACGACGCGCAATGGGCCTTCTGGCCGATGGCCGGATTCTGGCTGTGCCGACACCTCGAGGAGCGGCACCGGTTCGGCGGGGGAGACGCTGCTTCGCGCCGGCGTGCGCACCGCATCATCCGGCAGGCGTCGCTGTTCGCGCTCGACTGGGTGCATCGTGCTCCTGACGGCACGTTCACGACCCTCCTGTCGACATCCCCCGAGAACGACTACCGCACCCCGGACGGGGGACGTGCCGCGGTCACCACCGGAGCCGCCCTCGACCTCGTGCTGCTCCGCGAGCACCTCGCGGCCGACCTCGCGCTCGCCGCGGAGCTCGGGCACGACGCCCCGGCGGATGCCGATGCCGGCCGCATCCGCGAGGTGCTGGACGTGCTCGCGCCGGTCCGCATCACCGCCTCGGGCAGCATCGCGGAGTGGGACGGTGACCCCGATGCCGTCGATCCGCATCATCGGCATGTCTCCCCGGTCGCGTTCGTGTATCCCGGGTCCGACGATCTCGGCGAGGAGCATCGCCGTGCCGCCTCGCGCTTCCTCGACATGCGGGGCGACGACGCGACCGGATGGTCGCTCGCCTGGAAGCTCGCGCTCCGCGCGCGGCTGCGCGAGCCCGAGCGGGTCGATGCGCTGCTGAAGCTGGTGTTCCGCGACATGACGTTGCCCCGCGACGCGGAGGTGGGCGGGCTGTACCCGTCGCTGCTGGCGGCGCACCCGCCGTTCCAGATCGACGGGAACCTCGGCTACACCGCGGCGATCGCGGAGTGCCTGCTGCAGTCGCACCGGGATGACATCGAGCTGCTGCCCGCGGTGCCGGCCTCGATCGGCGGGGGCCGGATCCGGGGCCTGCGCGCCCGGCCGGGAATCGTCGTCGACCTCGCGTGGGCGATGTCGGATACCGGCGCGCGGCTGTCATCCGCGCGCCTGACGGCGGAGACGGATGCCGCTGTCGGCAGCCGGCTCGTGCGGTGGCCCGGTGGCTCTGCGCGCGTCGAGCTCCACGCCGGCCGCCCCGTCGAGCTCGACGGCGGCTGACCCGCGCCCCTCTCCGGAGGGGCGACGCGTTGCGGCTTGCGCGCGGACCAAGCCGCCATCTACAGTATGGGAAAGCGCTTACCATCTCATCGGTGAGCGGACGAAGAAAAGGAACGCCCGTGTCAGAGACGACCACCCTCAGCCCCGCGCCGGCCACGGCGACCGCCCCGCAGGTCCGCGAGATCGGCATCATCATGAACGGCGTCTCGGGCCGGATGGGCTACCGCCAGCACCTCGTCCGCTCGATCCTCGCGATCCGAGACCAGGGCGGCATCGAACTGCCCGACGGCACGAAGGTCACGGTCAAGCCGCTCCTCGTCGGCCGCAGCGAGGCGAAGCTCGCCGACCTCGCCGCCAAGCACGGCATCGAGGACTACACGACCGACCTCGACGCAGCCCTGGCCGATCCCCGGTGGGAGATCTACGCCGACTTCCTCGTCACGAAGGCCCGCGCGACGGCGCTGCGCAAGGCGATCGCCGCCGGCAAGACCATCTACACCGAGAAGCCCACCGCCGAATCCGTCGACGAAGCGCTCGAGCTCGCCAAGCTCGCCGCGGAAGCCGGCGTCAAGACCGGCGTCGTGCACGACAAGCTCTACCTCCCGGGACTGCAGAAGCTCAAGCGCCTCATCGACTCGGGCTTCTTCGGCCGCATCCTCTCGGTGCGCGGTGAGTTCGGCTACTGGGTGTTCGAGGGCGACTGGCAGCCCGCGCAGCGGCCGAGCTGGAACTACCGCGCCGAAGACGGCGGCGGCATCATCGTCGACATGTTCCCGCACTGGAACTACGTGCTCGAGAACCTCTTCGGCGACGTCAAGACCGTCTACGCGCAGGCCGCCGTGCACATCGCCGACCGCTGGGACGAGCGAGGCGAGCACTACACCGCGACGGCAGAGGATGCCGCCTACGGCGTCTTCGAGCTCGAGGGCGGAGTGATCGCCCAGATCAACTCGTCGTGGACCGTGCGCGTCAACCGCGACGAGCTCGTCGAGTTCCACGTCGACGGCACGCACGGCTCCGCCGTCGTGGGTCTGTTCGGCGCGAAGATCCAGCCCCGCAACGCCACCCCCAAGCCGGTGTGGAACCCCGACCTCGAAGACACGCACGACTACGACGCCGACTGGCAGAACGTGCCCACCAACGACGTCTTCCTCAACGGCTTCCGTCAGCAGTGGGAGGAGTTCCTCACCTCGTACGTGACCGAGACCCCCTACGAGTTCGACCTGCTCGCCGGCGCCCGGGGCGTGCAGCTCGCCGAGGCGGGCCTGCAGTCGAGCCGCGAGGGCCGCAAGGTCGAGCTGCCGACCCTCAGCATCTGAGCGCCGCACGATGACCGATCTCACCCTCCTCGGCGCCGACGGCGCCATCACCTCCGTTCCGCTGGGCGAGGCCCCCGGCTTCGCCCGACCCAAGACCGCGCTGCGCAGTCGTGTCGCGTACGCGGCGGCCCATGTGGTCCCCGTCGTCTCGGCGGACAACACGCCTGGACAGCCGGCGCAGATCGATTGGGACGCCACCCTCGGCTTCCGCCGCGCCGTGTACTCGTGGGGGCTCGGCGTCGCCGACGCCATGGACACCGCGCAGCGGAACATGGGCCTCGACGCCGCCGCCACGCGCGAGCTCATCGCCCGCTCGGCAGAGGTCGCTCGCGAGGAGGGCGGCTCGGTCGTCGTCGGCGTCAACACCGACCACATCGATGACGAGCACATCTCGCTCGACCAGGTCATCGACGCCTACAAGAGCCAGCTGGCGTTCACCGAGGAGCAGGGCGCTGGGCCCGTGCTCATGGCGTCGCGGCACCTCGCCCGAGCGGCGTCATCGGCCGACGACTACCGCCGGGTGTACCGCGAGGTGCTCGCCGCGGCATCCGGCCCCGTCGTCCTGCACTGGCTCGGCACCGCCTTCGATCCCAGCCTCGCGGGCTACTTCGGCTCGCCCGACTGGCGCGCGGCATCCGACGTCCTCGTCGAGATCATCGGCGAGAACGCCGACAGAGTCGCGGGCGTGAAGATGAGCCTTCTCGACGCCTCGTCCGAGGTGTCGGTGCGCGAGCGCCTGCCCGAGGGCGTGCGCATGTTCACCGGCGACGACTTCAACTACGTCGGACTCATCGGCGGCGCCGACGTGCCGCAAGCGACCCAGCCCGACCGCGACCCGGCCTCGGCGCGCCAGCACTCGGACGCGCTGCTCGGCGCGTTCGCGGCCATCACGCCCGTCGCCTCCGCGGCCATCCAGGCTCTGGATTACGGCGATGCCGACCGGTATCTCGCGATTCTCGGACCGACCGAAGAGCTCAGCCGGCAGGTGTTCGCCGCGCCGACCTTCTACTACAAGACCGGCGTGGCCTTCCTGTCGTGGCTGAACGGTCACCAGGCGGCGTTCCAGATGGTCGGCGGACTGCACTCGGCGCGCAGCCTCCCGCACCTCTCGCGCATCGTCGAGCTCGCGAACGCGTCGCACGCACTCGAGCAGCCGGAGCTCGCCGCCGACCGCTGGCACGCGATGCTGCGTCTGAACGGGGTCGAGGCATGAGCGTCGACCCGCGCCTGTCGATCAACCAGGCGACGATCAAGTACGCCGATCTCGCCACCGCGCTGCGGGTCACGGCGGAGGCCGGGATCGAGGCGATCGGCCTGTGGCGCGAGCCCGTGCAGGAGGTCGGCCTCGCGACGGCGGCCGCCATGCTGACCGACTCGGGCCTGCGGTTCACCACACACTGCCGGGCGGGTTTCTTCACGATGCCGGAGGGGCCCGCCCGGCGCTCGTCGATCGACGACAACCGCGTCGCGATCGACGAGGCCGCCGCGCTCGCCGCCGCCGGGGCTCCCGGATCGACCGCGATCCTCGTGCTCGTCGCGGGTGGGCTGCCCGAGGGTTCGCGCGACATCGCGGGGGCGCGCGAGCGCGTCCGCGATGCGATCGGCGAGCTCGCTCCGCACGCGAAGGCGGCGGGGGTGACGCTGGCGATCGAGCCGCTGCATCCGATGTTCGCCTCCGACCGCTGCGTCGTCTCCACCCTCGGTCAGGCTCTCGACATCGCGGCGGACTTCGAGCCCGAGGTCGTCGGCGCCACGGTCGACACGTTCCACATCTTCTGGGACCCCGACGTCGTGTCCGCCATCGAGCGCGCCGGCCGCGAGGGGCGTATCGCGACCTACCAGGTGTGCGACTGGAAGACGCCGCTGCCCGCGGACGTGCTTCTCAGCCGTCACTACCCGGGCGACGGGGTCATCGACTTCGCGTCGCTGACCCGGGCCGTCGAGGCGACGGGATACGACCGTGATATCGAGGTCGAGATCTTCAACGCCGACATCTGGGCCGCTGATCCCGCCGTCGTCGTGCGCCGCACCGCCGAGGCATTCGGCGCCGTCGTGACGCCGCACCTCGCCGGCGCGCGCACCCCCACCCCATAGACTCGGCTCGTGGGACAGACGGGGATGTCGCCGCGTGGCTCGGCCACGCTGCACGATGTGGCGAGAGAAGCCGGGGTGTCGCTCGCGACCGCCTCACGGGCGCTGAACGGATCGACCCGCAAGGTCGCCGACGCCTATCGCGAACGCGTCGAGCAGGCCGCGGCCCGGCTCGGCTACACCGCCAACCTGTCGGCGCAGGCGACGGCCCGCGGCACCGCCGCGATCGTGGCGCTGCTGGTGGCCGACATCGCCGACCCGTACTTCGGGCAGCTCGCGGCCGGCGTCGCGCGCGGCGCCGACGAGGCCGGACTCGTCGTCACCGTCGCCATCACCGAGCGCGATCCCGCGCGTGAGCTGCGGCTCGTGCGGGCGCTGCGCGGCCAGCGTCCCCGCGGCATCATCCTCGCCGCCTCCCGCACCTCGCGCGAGATGTCGGATGAGCTGAGAACCGAGCTCGACCTCATCGCCGCGAGCGGCGGAACCGTCGTCGCGCTGGGCCCGGGCGCGCCCGGCATCCGCAGTATCGCCATCGACAACCGCGGCGGCGCCCGCGAGCTCGGGGCCGCGCTCGCCGCGCGTGGATACCGGTCGGCGATCGTGCTCGCGGCCGCCGACGGCGTCGTGACCAGCGACGACCGCCTCGCCGGTTTCACCGACGGCTTCACGAACGGTGGCGGAGCAGAGCCGCGCGTCTACCGCGGCGGCTTCAGCCGCGAGGCGGGCGCCGAGGCGATGACGGCCGCCCTCGCCGACGGCGTGAAACCGGGAACGGTCGTCTTCGGCATCAGCGACGTCGTCGCCATCGGAGCCCTCACCGCGGTGCGTGCCGCGGGACGCGAGCCCGGCGCCGACATCGCCCTCGCCGGCTTCGACGACATCCCGACCGGTCGCGACGTGACCCCGCCTCTGACGACCGTCCGGGTACCGCTCGCCGACGTCGGGTACAGCGCGTTGCAGGCCGCGGTCGACAGCGACGCCGACACGGCCGCGGCCGCGTTGCCGCTCGAGGTGCTCGTGCGCGAGAGCACCCCGCCACGGAGCGCGTGACGTGACGCGGGTCGTCGTCGCGATCGACAGCTTCAAGGGGTCCATCGCCGCCGCGGCGGCCGCCCGTGAACTCGCCGCGGGATGGGCCTCCGCCGACGCCGGCGCCGTTCTCGAACTGCGCCCGATGGCCGACGGAGGCGAGGGCACGCTCGACGCTTTCGCGACCGCGATCCCCGGGGCGCGACGGATGCCGGTGAGCGTCGTCGGTCCCGCCGGAACGAGGGTCGAAGCCTCGTGGCTGCTGCTGCCCGGGATCGCCGCCGGCCGCGGCTCGGTGGGCGTCGTCGAGCTCGCGTCGACGTCGGGCATCGAACTGCTGGGCGACCGGCGGCGGGGCCTCGACGCCGACACCACCGGGTTCGGCGAGGCGATCGCCGCCGCCCTCGACGCCGGCGTCGAGCGGCTCGTGCTCGGCATCGGATCGAGCTCGTCGACCGACGGCGGCGTCGGGATGCTGAGAGCGCTCGGCGCCCGGTTCACGGATGCCGACGGACGCGATGTCGCTCCCGGCGCCCGCGGCCTCGCCGATATCGCGCACGCCGACCTGTCGGGGCTCCGGCCTCTCCCCACGGGCGGCGTCGACGTGCTCAGCGACGTGTCGAACCCCTTGCTGGGCGCGGGCGGAGCCGCCGCGGTGTTCGGACCGCAGAAGGGCCTCGACGCGGCTCAGGTCGCCGCCGCCGATGCCGCCCTGCGCCGGCTCACCGGCCTCGTGCCCGGGGGCGGCTCGCACGCGAGCACACCGGGGGCCGGAGCCGCCGGCGGCACCGGGTTCGGGCTGCTCGCGTGGGGCGCTCGCCTGCGCCCCGGCGCTCGCGAGGTCGCAGCGCTCATCGGCCTCGCCGAGGCCATCGCCGGAGCCGATCTCGTCATCACGGGTGAAGGGTCGTTCGACGTGCAGTCCGCGGCGGGCAAGGTTCCCGCCTTCGTCGCCGAACTGGCTGGCGCAGCCGGGGTGCCGGTCGCTCTCGTCGCGGGACGGATCGCGGATGACGCCGACACCGCGACGTTCGCGTCATCCGTCTCGCTCACTGACCTCGCAGGATCCGCCGCGGCCTCGCTCGCCGAACCCGCCCGCTGGCTCCGCGCGGCGGGCGCGGCGCTCGGCCGTTGACTCGCCCGAGTGAACGGCTTCGCCGCGAGCGCACGACTTGCTCACGCAGGAAGGCCGTTCATTCGGCGCTTGGCCGTGCATTGAGTGAGTGATGCGAGGATGCCGCGGGCTCAGGCCGGTGGACGCCGCGGGGACGGTAGCCCAGGGCGTCCGAGACGCCGAGCAGGTCGGCGAGGTACCAGACGATCGCGAGCCACATCTCGGTGCCCTGCAGCCCCGGTTCCCTCTCGGCGAGCCGGAAGCTCATTCCCGCGCCCGGCTGCCAGCCTCCCAGCACCTGATCGAGGAGGCGCGTTGCGAGGTCATCGACCTCGGCACGGCGGTATCCGGCTGCCCGCGTGAGCCAGAGCGGGTGCGCGATGTCGAGCACATTGCAGGCGTCGAGTCGTGACGGGGCGAACCACCGCTCGTCGCGGGCGTGCCGCAGCACCGTGTCGATGACGGCTTCGGGATGGGGAACCGGGATGCCGTGCTGCGCGAAGGTCCCGCGCGATGCCCGGTAAAAGCCGTTGACGACGAGCAGCAGGCCGCGGTCGGCGGAAGGTCGGCCCCACATGCCGCTCGCGGCATCCGCCTGCGTCACGAGCCATCCGAAGAGGGCCTCGGCCACGCCCGGCGCGATCCGGTCGCCCCGGCGCCGGGCCCACAGCAGGGCGGTGCCGATCGCATCGACGTGGTGTCCGGCGTTCCAGGGATCGGTGTCCCAAGGGAGCGCATCGAGTCTGGCGATCAGGGACTCGGCCGTCGCTCGGGTGACGAGCCCGACGGGGTGGGCGAACGCCGACCCCAGCAGGTCGAGCGCGTACCCGACGGAGAGCACGTGATAGGCCGTGTCGCCGTCGTCCCAGCCGGCGATGTCGACCGAGCCGAGCGGGGGAACGGCGCCCGTCGCCGGATCCTGCCAGCGGCGCAGCCGCTCGACCAGCTCGGACTGATCGCTGCCCGGCGGCGTCGACCCCAGCAGCAGGTCGGCGATCTCGACGGCGTCGCCCTGCGCGCGCACCGTCGGAACCGCGCCCGGCCGGTCGGCGTACAGCCCGGAGACCGGGTCGACACAGCGGGCGAGCAGGGCGGTCGCATCGGAGCGGGCCGTTTCGGCGAACGCGGACACGCGGGCGTGCAGCCCGCTCGCCTCGGAAGGCGAGTCGACGGGCGGAACCCTCCAGCGCAGCAGACGGGCGGGGTTGCCGCCGACGATCGCACCGGCGGGCACGTCCTTCGTGACGACCGCGCCTGCCGCGAGCACCGCCGACGCCCCCACGGTGACCCCGTCGAGCACGACGACGTGCGAGCCGATCCACACGTCGTCGCCGATGCGAATGCCGCGGCTGGTGAGCGGCTGCCGGAAGACCGGTGTCCCGGGCTCCATCGAATGGTTGAATCCGAGCACCGAACTGTGCGCGCCCATCCGGACGCCGTCGCCGAAGACCACGTCGCCGCGGACGACGGTCGACGGGTTCACCGAGCAATCCGCGCCGATGCGTACGGTGCCGGTCAGGTACGCCCCCGCGGCGATATACGAGCGGTCGCCCAGAGTCAGGGTCTCGGCATCGAGCGCTGCGAGCTCGGAGACGAAGCAGCCGTCGCCGAACCTCCAGTCGGCGTGGGCCGCCACGAGAGTCGCCTGGTGCTCGCTCTGGCGCCGCCGGCTCTCACCGGAGGCGGTCGACCAGAAGTCCCAGGGCGAGTAGTCGTGGCGGTCGATCACGCCGTGCCTGCCGCGCGGGGAGCGACGGTCGACTCGCGCACCACGAGGGTGGGATTGAGCAGCACGCGCCGGGTCGGCCGGTCGGGGTCGGCCATCCGCGAGACCAGCAGCTCCACCGCGGTCTCGCCGACGCTGACGCGGGGCGGAGCGACGGCGGTGAGGGCGGGCGTGAACAGCTCGGCCACCTCGTCGTCGTAGGCGATGATCGACAGGTCTTCGGGCACCGAGATCCCGCGGTTCAGCGCGAGGTCGACGAACGCCATCGCCTCGGGATCCGAATGCACCAGAAGGGCGGTGACACCGCTTCCGAGCGCCCGGTCGAGGGTCGTGTCGACCGCTGCGGAGAACTCCGCGCTCGCCCGGTCGGGAAGCGTCGTCTCGATGTGCTGGGCGGGGGTGAGCCCGAGCTCCTCGCACGCGGCCTGCCAGCCGGCGGCGATCTTGCGCGAGGTGGGGGAGTTGCGTGAGAGCACCAGCCCGACCTTGCGGTGTCCGAGCGAGGCGAGGTGGCGGGCCGCGAGCACGGCCCCCAGGGCGTGGTCGGTCGTCACGGCCTCGACGGGCACTCCGGCGGGCTGGACGATCGCGTCGCGCTCGACGAGCACGCTCGGCGTGCCGCAGTCGGCGAGCCACTGGACGACGTCCTGTGAGTGCGGTGTGTCGGTGTTCGGCGCGACGATCAGGCCGCGGATGTCGCCGCTGGCGACGAGGCGCTCGAGCACGGGGCGCTCGTCCTGCAGCTCGTACGAAGCTCCCCGCAGATGTACTTTCAGGCCGTGACGGCGCGCGGCGGCCTCCATCCCGCGCACGACCCCGGGCCAGTAGAAGTTCAGCGAGGGGACGAGCACGGCGATCGACCCCGTGGATGCCTCGGAACCGCTGCCCGCGACCGGCGGGTGCGCGTGCTGGCCAGTGGCGGGGATGGCACCGCCGTGCACACGCTGGAGCAGCCCCTCCTGCTCCATCTGCGCGAGGTCGCGTCGGAGGGTCACGGTGGCGGCGCCGAGCTCGTCGGTCAGCTGCGAGATGCGCACGGCGCCCTCGCGCTCCATGGTCGCCAGGATGTGCGCGCGGCGCTCGGCGGCCAGCAGCGCCGGTGTGGGGTCGGTCATGGTCGCTCGTCCTCGTTCCGTTCCTGTTCTACCGTGACACGCAGCTCGGCACGACCGTCGACGTCGACGGCGAGCCGGCTGAGGCGCTCACCCCAGACGTCGGTCAGCATCGGATCGTCGAGCTCACGGACGACGAGGGTGTGCGGTGCCGCGGCGGGCCATGTGATCCGGACCGGGGTCGCTCCGTCGAGCGGTCTCACGCGAGCCCACCCGTCGCCTGTCGTCACCGAGCCCGCGAGAAGCAGGCGCACCTCGGTATCCGGTCCGGCGGCTTCCCAGCGGTCGTCGATCGTGACGTGTCCCGAGCGGTGAAGAGCAGCCCGGCGTCGCCACGAGCGTACCGACCCGGCGGGGTAGGCGCCGCCGATCTCGAGATCCAGTGCGCGCATCTCATCCGATCGGACGATGACCGGATCGGATGCCGCGAAGGCCGCGCCGTGATCTTGAGCCATCCCGGAGACACGAGGCACGCTGTGCCAGTCGCTCTGCATCGTCCAGATGTCGTACCGGTCGGGACCGAAGGTCTGCGCCGTGTACGTCGGCCGCCCGGCGTCGACGATGACGGGCACGCCGTCGGAGGCGACGATGAGAGAGCCGACGTCGTTGTGATTGTGGTTCTCGTCGTTGTGGCCGCCCTTGAGCACGACCGTGAGCCCGGCGGCGCTGCCCGCTCGTCCGCGTGCCAGCCAGACCTGCGTCGACGGCAGCCAGACCTCTGCGGGGAGAGGCCCCGGACCGGGAGCGGCGGCGAGCCAGGCGTCGTCGGTCAGAGCGCGCAGCAGGCGGCCGAGCCCGGCATCCTCGGTGGCGGGCAGATCGGGGCGTCGTTGGGCGGCGGCGTGGCGGCGCGCGTCGTCGTCACCGACCGTGCGAGCCGCTCGGTGCAGGGCGTGCCACGGCTGGTCCGCGGGGGGACGGGCGGGGCCGTCGGCCGCGTTGACGTACCAGGGCCCGCCGAGATGCGAACGATGGGGGAACGCGACCGTCTCGCGCAGCGACGTGACGGCGGGAATCGGGTCCCACGCGCCGTCGGTCGCGTAGGCGAGCACGTCGAGGGCCTCGAGCGCCCGGCACGCGCCGTTCCACCAGTACGCGTAGCCCTCGTCGATCGCGCCGTCGGCCGGCAGTGCTGCGACGTAGCGATCGAGGCCCTGCGCGACGAGGGCGACGACCGCGTCGCGTTCGGCGCCGTCATCGCAGAGCACGAGCGCGGCCACCAGCACGTTTCCGTGGATCCACGGATTCCAGTTGTGGACGTGCCCGTCGAGGCCGAGCCAGTGCCAGTCGCGGCGCCGGAGGAAGGGGGCGATGACGCGCGACCGGGCTTCGTGACGCATGCGCTGCCGCAGTCCCGGGTAGCGATCGTCGAGGCGTCGCCCGAGCACGTGGTCGATCCACGCGAGCTGCCCGACGACCTCGCCCGCACCGAGATCGAGGAAGGGATCGGTGACGGTGGCCAGCACCGACCCATGCCGCGCGAAGGTGTCGTCGTGGGCTGGCCAGCACCACGTCGACTGCTCGCACAGCAGCCAGACGCCGTCCGCCACCTCGTCGAGGTATCGGGGATCGTCGTCCGACAATGCTGCGACCACCCCCCGGCTCAGCCGCCGCTGCCGCGCGAAGACCTGCTGCTCGTAGCCGTCGCGATCGCCGTCACGATGCACGCGCGCGGCCGCGCTCGCGCGGGGCTGCGGCCAGGGTTCGTCGATGTCGGCGCGTGCGAGGTCGACGAAATGTCGCGCGATGGACGGCTGGATGCGCCGGGTCCAGCCCTCCGCGGACGGCACGGGCAGAGCATCGGCGGGCGGGCGGAGGCGGGCCGGGATGCCGCTGCACACCGCCGCGAGCGGGCCGGCGAATCCCTCGGTGTTCCACAGCACGGCTGCTCCTTCGGGCGACGGCGATGTCGCCGGTCCAACGAATGAATCGATCAGAAACGATCATAAGGAAACGAAGAAGATCTTGCAATGATCGAATCAGGTTGCTAATCTCCGAATCGGTCGGGATCAACGATGACGACCGCGAAGCCCTTCGAAGGAGAACCGGTGACGTCCGAGCACCCGAACCCGCCCCACGGCGCGACTGCGCGTGACGCCTGGCTCGCCCGCGCCGACGTTCTGCTCGACGCCGCGCTCCGCCACGCGACGCCCGGCGCGGGCCGCATCCACTTCCCGGGCGCCGAAGGCGGCTACGGTCACGCCGTCGACGGACTCGAGGGCTTCGCGCGCACGTTCCTGCTCGCCGGGTTCCGCATCGCGGGGGCGCGAGGCGAGGGAGTCGACGAACTCATCGCGCACTACTCGCGCGGCATCGTCTCGGGAGTCGATCCGGACGCGCCCGACCGGTGGGTCCGGATGGCGGAGCACGCGCAGGCCAAGGTCGAGGCAGCATCCATCGCCCTCGTCCTCGATCTGACCCGTCCCTGGATCTGGGACCGCCTCGACGCGCTCACCCGACAGCGCGTCGTCGACTACCTCGCTCCCGTCGTCGGCGACGACACCTACCCGCAGACCAACTGGGTCTGGTTCCGCATCGTCGTGCAGACCTTCCTGCGCTCGGTCGGCGGCCCCTGGTCGCCCGACGACATCGCCGCCGACCTCGCCCGTCACGACTCGTTCGTGCGCGAGGGCGGCTGGCTCTCCGACGGTGCCGAGCGTTCGTACGACCACTACGTGGGCTGGGCGCTGCACGTCTATCCGATCCTGTGGGCGCGGATGGCAGGGGCCGCCGACCTCGCCGAGGGCCGGACGGACGCCGACGTCGCCCGACTCGACGCGTTTCTCCACGACGCCCTCGCTCTCGTCGGCGGCGACGGCTCGCCCCTGATCCAGGGCCGCAGCCTCATCTACCGCTTCGCCGCCGCGGCGCCGTTCTGGGCCGGCGTCATCGCGGATGTGCCCTCGCACACCCCGGGCCGCCTCCGCCACGCTGCCGACCGCATCGTGACCCACTTCGCCGAACACGGCGCCCCCGACGCCGACGGCATCCTCACCATGGGATGGCACGGCCCCTGGCGGGGCCTCGCCCAGTCGTACTCGGGTCCCGGCTCGCCCTACTGGGCGGTCAAGGGCTTCCTCGGGCTGCTGCTCCCCGCCGACCACCCGGTGTGGACCGCTCCGGCCGAGCCGCTGCCGACCGACGAGGGCGACGTCCTGCGAGCGATCGCCTCGCCCGGCTGGATCGTCGCGGGCACCGCCGGCGACGGCATCGTCCGTGTCGTCAACCACGGCACCGACCACGCGTTCCCGGACGCCCGCACGACCGACTCGCCGCTCTACGCGCGCTTGGGCTACTCGACCGCCACCTCGCCGATCGTCGACGACCGGGGCTGGCTCGAGCCCCTCGAACAGTCGGTCGCCCTCGTCGACTCCGACGGACGCGCGACGCACCGCACGGCGATGACCCTGCGGGATGTGCGCGTGCAGGACGACGCGGACGGACGCGTCGGCATCGCGGCATCGCGCTGGGACGCGCACCTCGTCGACCCCGCGCCCGCGGTGCACCGTCACGGATCCGGGCTGGCCGGAGAGGCCACGTCCGTCGGCACCATCACGACCACCTCGATCGTCCGCGGGTCGTCGGAGGTGCGCATCGTCGTCGTCGACGCGCTCGCGCCGGGGCAGGATGCCGCGTCGCTGCGGCTCCGCCTGGGCGGCTGGCCGCTCTCGGGCGACGAGGTCGTCGGCGGCACCGACGACACCGGAGCCTGGGTGTCGTCGCGGGACCGCAGCAGCGGCATCCGAGCACTGTTCCCCGCGGGCGTCGCCGGGCTCGTGTCCCGTGCGCACGCCGATCCGCTCGGCGTCCGCACGCTCGTGCCCGTCAGCGAGCACGAGGTGCGCGTCGGCGAGCCCGTCGTCGCCCTGCTCGATCTCGCCGGCGGCGAGCACGCCGCGCCGCACGCGACCGTCGCCATCGACGGCGCCACGGTCACGGTCACCTGGCCCGACAGGGCCCGCACCGTGAGCCGACTCACCGACCCCGAATCGCCTGCCCCGGCGCTTCGGCACCACGAGGTCCGACGTGGGACCTCGCACGCAATCGCAAAGGAGCAGCACGCATGAAGCGCAAGTTCGCAGCCGCGGCGGGAATGGCGGTCGTCGCCACCCTGTCGCTCGCCGCCTGCGGCGGGGGATCCGAGCCCGCCCAGACCGCCGACGGCCCCGTCACCCTGACCCTCTCGGGATGGAGCCTCGACACCACGCCCGAGTTCCAGGTGCTCGCCGACGCCTTCCACGAGAAGAACCCCGACGTCACGGTCGAGCTCAAGCAGTACGACGCGGCCGAGTACAACACGCTGGTCACCGCCGACCTCGCGGCCGGTGTCGGACCCGACATCATCACCCAGAAAGAGGTGAAGTTCGTCACGACGTTCCAGGAGGGCGGCCAGCTCATGGACGTCTCCGACGTCGAGCTGCCCGACGGCGTCGGCGGCGCCTCGTCGTACGAGGTCGACGGAACCGCCTACGGCGTGCCCTACCGTCAGGACCGCTGGGTGCTGTTCTACAACAAGGCGCTCTTCGACGCGGCGGGCCAGGAGTACCCCGACGGCTCGTGGACCTGGGGGGACTACGACGCCGCCGCCGAGGCGATCAACACCGCGGGCGTCGCGAAGGGCGCCTACCAGCACCGCTGGCAGTCGACCGTGCAGGGCTTCGCCTCGGCGCAGGAAGACACCGACGTGCTCTCGGGCGACTACGGCTACTTCGCCGACTACTACGACCGGGTGCTCGCGCTCCAGGACGCCGGCGCTCAGGTCGACTTCAACACCTCGACGGCCAACCAGCTCACCTACCAGGGCGAGTTCGGCACGCAGAAGGCCGCGATGCTGCCGATGGGCACGTGGTACGTCGCGACCCTGATCTCGCAGCAGGCCTCGGGCGAGGCGAACGACTTCGAGTGGGGCATCGCCCCGATCCCGCAGCTCGACGCGTCGACGACGGGCATGGACAACACGCCGGTGACGTTCGGCGATCCGACCGGCTTCTCGATCAACGCCAACATCGACGGCGCCAAGGTGCAGGCGGCGAAGGACTTCCTCGCTTACGCCGCGAGCCTGGAAGCCGCCGAGGAGCTGGCGAAGATCGGCATCACGCCGGCCGCGTCGAACGACGCCGTCACCGAGGCGTACTTCGCCGTCGAGGGTGCGCCGACCGACGAGCTGTCGAAGTTCGCCTGGTCGACCGGTGACGTCCACCCCGAGAACCCGACGTCGAACAAGACGGCGGCGATCCAGAACATCCTCAACGACATGCACAGCGCGATCCTGTCGGGCTCGACCCCGGTCGAGCAGGCCATCACCGAGGCCGAGGACCGTGTCGCCAACGAGGTCGGTCTCGACTGATCCCGTGTGCCGTCGCCTGACCGACGGCACCCCGCGGCCGGCGCGGCACCCCCGCGCCGGCCGCATCCCCCGCCGTCCTCCCCAGGAGACACCATGACCACCACCGCCGCCTCCCCGAAGGCGCGCCGCCCCGAGCCGGCGCAGCGCCGCAGGAGATCGAAGCTGACCCTGCGCAACACGCTGCTGGGGTGGAGCTTCATCCTGCCGAACTTCGTCGGTTTCGCCCTGCTGACCCTCGTGCCGGTCATCACCCTCTTCTACATGTCGCTGACGAACTGGAACATCTTCGGCACGGCGAACTGGGTGGGGCTCGACAACTTCGAGCGACTGCTCGGTGACGGCAGCTTCCGCATCTCGTTCGTCAACACCCTCTACTACGCGGCGCTGCACATCCCGTTGACGATCGTCGCGTCGCTCGGTCTCGCGCTGCTGTTGAACAACAAGCTGCGCGGCGTCGCGTTCTTCCGCACGGCCGCGTTCTTCCCCTACATCACCTCGATCGTCGCGATCGCGGTCGTGTGGAACCTGCTCTTCAGCCCCGAGTACGGCCCGATCAACGAGATCCTCCGCGCCGTCGGCATCGCCAACCCGCCCGGCTGGCTCACCTCGTCGGAGTGGGCGATGCCCGCCGTCGTCATCGTCAGCACCTGGCGCGACATGGGCTACTACATGATCCTGTTCCTCGCAGGGCTGCAGACCGTGCCCCGCGAGCTCTACGAGGCCGCCCGCATGGACGGCGCGAACGCGTGGGAGCGCTTCGTGAACGTCACCCTGCCGTGCCTGCGACCCACGATGTTCTTCGTCACCGTGATGCTCACGATCAACTCGTTCAAGATCTTCGACCTGATCCTCGTCATGACCGAGGGTGGGCCGGGTCAGTCGACGCTCGTGATCTCGCAGTTCATCTACCGCAAAGGATTTGAGGAGAACCAGTTCGGCTACGCCTCCGCGGCCGCCGTGGCGCTCTTCTTCCTCTGCATCCTCGTGACCATCCTCCAGTTCATCTGGAACAAGCGGAGGAACGTCTGATGACGAATCTTCTCGTACCCCAAGACGACCGCCGGGCGCTGCGCAAGATCGCAGCCGACGGGTTGCCCGACGGCCATCGACCCGACACCGTGTCGCCGCTGCGCCGCGTGGGCCGCATCGCCGGCTACATCGCGCTCATCATCGCCGCCGCAGCGCTGCTGCTGCCGTTCTTCTGGATGATCATGAGCTCGCTCAAGACGGCGAACGAGGTCTTCTCGGTGCCGATCCAGTGGATCCCCGAGGTGTTCGTCTGGCAGAACTACGTCGACATCTGGAACCAGTCGGGGATGCTGACCTGGATCCGCAACACGCTCGTGCTCGCGGTCGTCGTCACCTTCCTGCAGGTGCTGACGGGCTCGTTCGCGGCGTACGGCTTCGCCCGCATCCGCTTCCCCGGACGCGACGTGCTCTTCCTCGCCTACATCGGCACCATCGCCGTGCCGTGGCAGTCGTACATGATCCCGCAGTTCATCCTGCTCTCGAACGTCAAGGTCTCGAACACGCTGTGGGCCATCATCCTCATCCAGGCGTTCGGCGCCTTCGGGGTGTTCCTGATGAAGCAGTTCTACGAGACGATCCCCGAAGAGCTCTCGGAGGCCGCGCGTCTGGACGGCCTGAGCGAGTACGGCATCTGGCGCCGCATCATGCTGCCCCTGTCGGTGCCCGCCCTCGCCAGCCTCACGCTCCTGACGTTCGTGAACACCTGGAACGACTACCTCGGACCGCTCATCTACCTGCGCAACCCCGACCTGTGGACCATTCAGCTCGGGCTGAAGAGCTTCGTCAGCAACCTCTACGACACCAACTACGCCCTGCTGTTCGCCGGACTCGTCATCTCGGTGGTGCCCATCGCGATCATCTTCCTCGTCGGGCAGAAGTACTTCGTCGAAGGCATCGCGACGAGCGGGATGAAGGGCTGAGGCCGTGAAGCGCATCTCGCACAACACGTACGCGACCCTCTTCGGCGTCGTCTACCTCGGACTCATGACGAATCTGCTGCTGCTCGCGTCGTGCCTGCCGCTCGTCGTGCTGCTGGTGATCACCGACCCCGCGCTGTCGTGGCCGATGCTGGCCGTCGTCGCGCCGCTGTGCGCGCCGGGGATCGCGGCGGCGTTCGCGACCTTCCGTGCTCACGGCGAGGGCGAGAGCCAGGTCGTCCGCGTATTCGTCCGCAGCTGGAAGCGTTCGTGGCGCAAGGCACTCGTGCTCGGCGCGGTCGTCGTGGCCGCCCTCGTCGTCGTGCTCGTGGACGTGCGCTTCTTCGCACCGCTGCAGGCGGGAGTAGCGGTCGTGCCCCTGCTGGGCGTGCTGACCGTGGTCCTGCTCGCCTCGGGTCTCGTCGCGTTCGCGGCGCTCGCCGAGGAGCCGGACGCCTCGCTGCGCTCGATCGCGCGGGCCGCGGTGCTCCTGAGCGTGCGCCGGTGGTGGCTGAGCCTGGTCTCGCTCGCCGTCATCGCGCTGCAAGCGGGCCTCTTCGCCGCGATGCCGGCCATCGCGATCGGTCTCACCTCGGCGCCGGCGCTCTACCTCGCCTGGGCCAACGCCCGCTACATCCTCCGTCCGGCGCTCGGCGATCCCGAGCCCCAGGCCGTCTGAACCCCGAAGGAACCCCTCGACATGACATCCCTCCCCGGCACCGACCTCGGCGCGCCCACGGGCGCCCACACTGCTGCCGACACCGCCGCCGACACTGCCGCGATCGAGGCGGCCATCGGGGCCGTCGTGGCCACGCTGCGCCGCAACATCGAGACGTTCGGGCTGCGCTACCCCGACGACACGACGCGCGACGACCGGTATCCGATCCGACCGGCGGCGAACGGGTTTCCCGCCGGGGCGAACCGCGGGTGGACGACCAGTTTCTGGCCGGGGATGATGTGGATCGCGTGGGAGATCACCGGCGACCCCTTCTTCCGGGAGGCGGGGCTCGCTCACGCCGCGGACTTCGCGCGACGGATCCGCGAAGAGGACGACCTCGACACGCACGACCTGGGGTTCCTGTACAGCCTCGCCTCGGTCGCGCCCTACCGGCTGCTCGGCGACGAGGACGCGCGCGAGACGGCCCTGGCGGCGGCCGATCACCTCATGCGCCGGTTCCTCGAGCCCGCGGGCATCATCCAGGCGTGGGGAGACCTCTCCGATCCCGCGCAGCGCGGACGCACGATCGTCGACAGCCTCATGAACATGCCGCTGCTCACCTGGGCGGGGGAGCAGACCGGGCAGGAGCGCTTCGCCGATGCCGTGCGTCGCCACACGACGCAGCTGCGCACCCACATCCTGCGCGACGACGACACGACCTTCCACACGTTCTACTGGGACCCCGAGACCGGCGCGCCCCTGCGCGGTGCGACCGAGCAGGGGGCGTTCGACGACTCGTGCTGGGCACGTGGGCAGGCGTGGGGCATCTACGGCTTCGCGATGAACCACCGCGCGACCGGCGATCCCGCCCTGCTCGACGCGTCGCGGCGCTGCGCCGAACGCTTCCTGTCGCACCTCCCGAGCGATCGGGTGCCGTTCTGGGACATGGTCTACACCGACGGCGCCGACGCGCCGCGCGACAGCTCGTCGGCCGCGATCGCGGTGTCGGGGCTGTTCGAGCTCGCCGGCGTGCTCGGCGAGGGGGCGGATGCCGATCCCGACGCCGCTTCCCGCTACCGGGCCGCGGCCCACGAGATCCTCGCGTCGCTCATCGAGAACTACACGCCCGAGAGTCCCGAAGCCGCCGATGCGGTGCTCCTGCACAGCGTCTACGACCTGCCGAAGTCGGTCGGCGTCGACGAGGGCACGCTGTGGGGCGACTACTTCTACCTCGAAGCTCTGGTGCGCGCCGCACGCCCCGACTGGAAGCCGTACTGGTGAGGCTCGTCCGCTACCGCCCTGCCCGTGCCGCCGAGGCCGGCGACGACGGCATCCGCTCGGGCGTCGTCGTCACGGTGGCCGGCGTCGACCGCGTCGTCGACCTGGGCGCGGCTCCGTTGCCCGAGCTGATCCTCGCCGGTCGACCGGCCCTCGACGCGGCCGTCGCTCGCGCCGGCGCCACCGACCCCGAGCTGTCGTCGGTTCGGCTCGAGGCGCCCGTGCGACCGGGCAAGATCCTGTGCCTCGGCTACAACTACCGCGGGCATGTGCCCGACGGCGTCGACCCGACCGCCGACGACCCCGCGTTCCCCGATGTCTTCGTGAAGACCCCCAACACCCTCGGCGGACCGGCCGACCCCGTCGTGGTGCCCGCGGTCGCGGACGACGTCGACTACGAGGGCGAGATCGCCGTCGTCATCGGGCAGCAGGCCAAGGACGTCGATGAGGCGACGGCGCTCGCGCATGTCGCCGGCTACACGATCCTCAACGACGTGTCCGATCGCTCGTGGCAGCGGCGGCAGAGCCAGTGGGCGATGGGCAAGTGCTTCGACGGTTTCGCGCCGCTCGGGCCCTGGCTCGTCACGCCCGACGAAGCGGGCGACCCGCAGGACATGCTCGTCGAGGTCGTCCGCGACGGTGTCGTGACCGTCTCGCAGTCCACCGCCACCACGATCTTCTCGGTCGCGCGCGTCGTGTCGTATCTCAGCAGCGTCATGACCCTCGAACCCGGCGATGTCATCTCGACCGGCACCCCGCAGAAGCTGCCCGACGCGCAGGCCGCGCATCGGCCGCTGCGCGGCGGCGACGCCGTCACCGTGCGCATCGAGCGTCTCGGCGAACTGACCACCACCTTCATCGGAGGCCCCGCATGATCCTCGATTCCTTCCGCCTGGACGGGCGCGTCGCGCTCGTCACCGGTTCGACCCGCGGCCTCGGCCAGGGGGCCGCCGTCGCGCTCGCCGAGGCCGGCGCGGATGTCGCGCTGCTCGACCGCGGCGACGCGGCCGAGACGGCGGAGGCGATCACCGCCCTCGGTCGCCGCGCGCACCGCATCCGCCTCGATCTCGGCACCGCGACGCCGGAGCAGCTCGCCGACGCGGTCGCCGAGACGGTCGCCGAGCTCGGCGGCATCGACATCCTCGTCAACAACGCCGGGATCATCCGTCGTGCCCCGGCCGCCGACCACCCGGCCGCCGACTGGGACGACGTGCTCGCGGTCAACCTCGACGCCGTGTTCCATCTGTCGCAGGCGGCCGGGCGCCGCATGATCGCGCAGGGCTCGGGGCGCATCATCAACGTCGCCTCGATGCTGTCGTTCCAGGGCGGCATCCTCGTGCCCGGCTATGCCGCCTCGAAGCATGCGGTCGCCGGTCTCACCAAAGCGCTCGCGAACGAGTGGGCCGCGTCGGGGGTGACCGTCAACGCGGTCGCGCCCGGCTACATGGCTACCGACAACACCGCGCCGATCCGCGCCGACGCCGACCGCGAGGCGTCGATCCTCGCCCGCATCCCCGCCGGCCGGTGGGGAACGCCCGGCGACCTGCAGGGCGCCTTCGTCTTCCTCGCCTCGGATGCCGCCGCCTACGTCACCGGGGCGATCGTGCCCGTCGACGGCGGCTGGCTCGTCCGCTGATCCGACTCCGTCTCACCCCCCCCGGCACTCCCGCCGGCCCGCCCCAGAAGGGAACCCCATGCAGCAGCGTTACGCGACCAACCCCGCGCAGATCCCCGGCATGACCACCGCCGATCTGCGCGAGCAGTATCTCGTGCCCGAGGTGTTCGTGCCGGGTGAGATCACCGTCGTCTACACCCACCACGATCGCATCGTGCTCGGCGGTGCGGTCCCGGCCGGGCGCGAGCTGGCGCTTCCCGGCTACCCCGAGATCCGCAGCGACTACTTCCTGGAGCACCGCGAGCTCGGCATCATCAACGTCGGCGGCACCGGCACGGTCACCGCCGACGGCGAGGTCCACACGCTCGTGACGGGCGCGTGCCTGTACCTCGGTCGCGGCATCCGCGACATCGTGTTCGCCGACGCGGACGCGGCCGATGGCCAGCGGGGTGCGCAGTTCTACCTGTTCTCGGCACCGGCGCACACGGCCTACCCGGCGGCTCTGGTCTCGCCCGGCGAGGGCACCGTGCGCGAGCTCGGCGACCAGGCCACCAGCAACCGCCGCACGCTCAACCAGTACATCCACGAGAACGGCGTGAAGAGCTGCCAGATCGTGATGGGTGTCACGACCCTGCACGAGGGGTCGATGTGGAACACGATGCCCGCCCATACCCACGACCGCCGCACCGAGTGCTACCTGTACTTCGACCTGCCTGACGACGCCCGCGTCATCCATCTGTTGGGTGAGCGCGAGGAGACGCGGCACCTCGTCGTCGCCGACCGTCAGGCGATCATCTCGCCGAGCTGGTCGCTGCACTCGGGTGTGGGCACAGCGGCCTACTCGTTCATCTGGGCGATGGCAGGCGAGAACCAGGCGTTCGACGACATGGACGCCGCACCCGTCACGACCCTGAAGTGAGCGGTCCGGTGGGCGGTGTGCTGTTGACGGCGGGCGAGACGATGGCGATGGTCGCGCCCGCCGCTGCCGAGCGGCTCGAGCGCGCCGAGGTGTTCCGCATCGACGCCGGGGGAGCGGAGTCGAACGTGGCCGCGCACGCGGCCGCCGCCGGTCAGCCCGCCGCGTGGTTCTCGCGCGTCGGCGACGACGCCCTCGGCCGGCGCGTCGTGTCGCGGGTGGCGCGGCGCGGCGTCGACGTCTCGCGCGTGGTCGTCGACGCCGAGCACCCGACCGGGCTCTACCTGAAGGACCCCGGCCACGGCGTCGCGTACTACCGCGCGGGCTCGGCCGCCGCCCACCTCTCCGAGGCCGACGCCGACGCCATCTCGTGGAACGGTGTGGCGATGCTGCACGTCTCGGGAATCACGGCCGCGCTCGGCGGCATGGCGCCGGCGTTCGTACGACGACTCGTCGACCGCGCGCGAGAGGCGGGGGTGCCTGTCAGCGTCGACGTCAATCACCGCGCGCCCCTGTGGAGCGAGACCGCGGCATCCGGCCCGCTGCTCGACCTGGCACGACGTGCAGACGTCGTCTTCGTCGGACGCGACGAGGCCGAGACGCTCTGGGCCACGGCGGATGCTGACGCCGTCCGGGCGCTGCTGCCCGACGTCCCGCAGCTCGTCGTCAAGGACGGCGCCGTCGGGGCCATGCTCTTCGCCGGCGATGACGTCGTGTTCGAGCCGGCTCTCGTCGTCGACGTCGTCGAGCCCGTCGGGGCCGGCGATGCGTTCGCGGGCGGCTACCTCGCGGCGCTGCTCGCCGGCGCCGCGCCGCACGACCGACTGCGGTCGGGGCACGAGCGTGCGGCACTCACGATGGCCACGACGGGCGACTTCCCCGACCCCGCCCCGGCGCCCGACCAGAACGAACCACCCCGCGAGAGGACTCCCTCATGACCACCCTGCACACCGACGCGAACACGGCGCTCGACGACATCTTCGCTGGCGCCCCTCTCATGGCGATCCTGCGAGGCATGGGTCTCGAACGCTCCGTGCGGCTCGCGACCACCGCGTGGGACCTGGGTATCGACTCGGTCGAGGTGCCGCTGCAGACCGACGAAGACGAGCGGGCGCTCCGCGAGGTCGTGCGTCTGGGGGCCGAGCGCGGCAAGGCGGTCGGCGCCGGGACCGTCGTCACCGTCGACCAGGTCGCTCTCGCCGTCGACGCCGGCGCGGCCTACGTCGTCTCGCCGGGGCTCGACCCCGAGGTCGTGCGTGCGGCGCAGCGACACGGCATCCCGATCCTGCCCGGCGTCGCGACCCCGGGTGAGGTGCAGCGGGCCGTGGCACTCGGACTCCCGTGGCTCAAGGCGTTCCCGGCGCACTGGCTCGGGGTCGACTGGTTCCGGCACATCCGCGGGCCGTTCCCGGGTGTGCGTTTCGTCGCGACCGGCGGGATGGATGCCGCGAACGCGGAGGCGTTCCTCGACGCCGGCGTGCGCGTCGTCGCGGTCGGCTCCGCCCTGGAAGACGAGTCGCAGCTGCCCCGCCTGGCCGAGCTCCTCGCGCGCTGACTCGCCCGAGCGCACGGCCTCGCCGCGAGTGCACGGCCTGCTCACGCTCGAAGGTCGTGCACTCGGCGCTCGGCCGTGCATTGGGGGTGATGCGAGGATGACGTCGCTCAGAGGACGACGATGACCTTGCCCGCGATGCCGCTCTCAGCCGCCTCGGCGTGCAGCGCGGGGAGCTCAGCCAGGGGGACGCGCCGCGTGACCTCGACGGTGAGGGCGCCCTCGTCGACCAGGCGGACCAGCTCGGCGAGCCGGTCGCGATCGCGGCGGACGAACACCGTCGCGGCGCGGACGCCGCGCCCCTCGTCGCCCGGGGTGGCCATGAACGCCGTCGTGCTGACGACCGCGCCGCCGTCCGCGACGGCCCCGACATAGGTCTCGAAAAGCTCGGGTTCGATCGGGGCGAGGTTCAGCAGCACGTCGACCGGTCCGTCGATCGCGCCCAGCACGTCGGTCGCGGTGTGATCGATGATCTGGTCGGCTCCGGCCGCGCGGACGGCGTCGAGGCTGCGGGGGCTCGCGGTGGCGATGACGTGTATGCCGGCGCGCTTGGCGAGCTGGACGGCGTACTTTCCGACGACACCGCCGGCGCCGACGATCAGCACCCGCTGGCCCGACTCGAGGCGACCGTCGTCGACGAGGGCCTGCCACGCGGTCAGCGCGACGGAGGGCAGCGCGGCGGCATCGGCGAGGGGAATGCTCGTGGGCGCGGCGGCCACGGCGTCGGCGGGGGCCAGCACGAACTCCGCCGCCCCGCCGTCGTGCTCCATCGGGAGGAACGCGACCACCGCGTCGCCCACCGTGAGGCCGGTCACACCCGTACCGACCGCGTCGACGCGCCCCGAGACGTCGTACCCGGGCACGTGGGGCAGATCGATCGGGATGGGGAGGAAGCCCGCGCGCATCCCGCCGTCCGCCGCGTTGTACGCCGACGCGGCGACCCGGATACGGACCTGCCCCGCGGCCGGCTCGGGGCGGTCGATGTCGACGATCTCGAGAACCTCGGGGCCACCGGTCTGAGAGAACTGCACTGCATTCATGATGCGATCCTTTGCTGAATTGCTTCGAATTCGAAGCGATACGGAGAACGTAGCACTGCTTCGAATGTGAAGCAATGGGTAAGATCGAGACCATGACCAACGCGCCACGCTCCCTGACGTCGACGCAGCTCGAGGCCTACCTCGCCTTCACGGAGGTGGGCAGCCTGCTGCGTCCCGCCGTCGAGGCGCAGCTGAAGGATGCCGGCGGCCTGAGCTACGTGCAGTTCCAGCTGCTGGCACGGTTGAACGACGCCCCGGGCGGCACCCTGCGCATGACCGATCTCGCCGACGGCGTGGTGTACAGCCGCAGCGGGCTGACCTACC
Organism: Microbacterium arborescens; assembly: GCF_030369635.1. Classification (NCBI taxonomy): domain Bacteria; kingdom Bacillati; phylum Actinomycetota; class Actinomycetes; order Micrococcales; family Microbacteriaceae; genus Microbacterium; species Microbacterium arborescens. Next base: position 634,990 of record NZ_CP128474.1, read on the forward strand.
AGGCCACGCTGCTCGAGCAGCGCGGATACGTCACGCGGTCACCGTCTCCGGAGGACGAGCGCAGCACCGTGGTCGCGCTGACGGGTGCGGGGCGCGACGTTCTGGCCGCCGTGTTCCCCGGTCACATCGAGACCGTGCATCGGCTGCTGTTCGCGCCGCTATCGGATGCGGATGCCGCCGACCTCGCGCGCATCCTTCGCAGCGTGACGGCGCACCTGCGCGCGGCGCCGCCGCGTTCGGCATCCCGGCGTCGCTGACCGCGGCATCGCCCGAGCGCACGGCTTCGCCGCGCGTGCACGGCCTACTCACGCTCGAAGGTCGTGCACTCGGCGCTCAGCCGTGCATTGGGGGTGATGCGAGGATGCCCAGCGGGGATCAGGCGCCGAGCGCGGCCGCGACCACGGCGCGGGCCTCGGCCTGCACCTCGGCGAGGTGCTCCGGGCCGCGCAGGCTCTCGGCGTAGAGCTTGTAGACGTCCTCGGTGCCCGACGGGCGCGCGGCGAACCACGCATGCTCGGTCTGCACCTTGAGACCGCCGATCGCGGCGCCGTTGCCCGGGGCGTGCGAGAGCTTCGCCGTGATGGGCTCGCCCGCCAGCTCGGTGGCCGTCACGGCGTCGCCCGAGAGCTTGCCGAGGGCGGCCTTCTGCTCGGGCGTGGCCGGGGCGTCGACACGCTGGTAGGCCGACGAGCCGAACTGCGCTTCGAGCTCGGCGTACCGCTGCGAGGGGGTCTTGCCGGTGACGGCCAGGATCTCGGCGGCGAGCAGGCACAGCAGGATGCCGTCCTTGTCGGTCGTCCACACGCTGCCGTCCTTGCGGAGGAACGAGGCCCCCGCCGACTCTTCGCCGCCGAAGGCGACCGAACCGTCGAGCAGGCCCGGCACGAACCACTTGAACCCGACGGGCACCTCGAGCAGCGCGCGGCCGAGCGACTCGGCCACACGATCGATGATCATCGACGACACGAGTGTCTTGCCGACCGCGGCATCCGTCGGCCATCCCGGACGGTTCGCGAACAGATAGTCGATCGCGACGGCGAGGAAATGGTTCGGGTTCATCAGGCCCGCGTCGGGCGTCACGATGCCGTGACGGTCGGCGTCGGCGTCGTTCCCGGTGAGGATGTCGTACTCGTCGCGACGGGCGACAAGCGCGGCCATCGCCGACGGCGACGACGGATCCATGCGGATCTTCTCGTCCCAGTCGAGCGTCATGAACTTCCAGGTCGGGTCGACCTCGGGGTTCACGACCGTGAGATCGAGGCCGTAGACCTCGGCGATGAGCGCCCAGTACTCCACCGAGGCGCCGCCGAGCGGGTCGGCCCCGATGCGCACGCCCGACGCTTTGATGGCGTCGAGGTCGATGATCGTGGCGAGGTCGCGCACGTAGGCGTCGCGGAAGTCGTACTGGCCGAGCGTGTCGAGGTCGATGTCGGCATGGCGCGTGCGGTGTACGCCCTCGAGGCCTGCGGCGATCAGCTCGTTCGCGCGGTCGGCGATCCACGAAGTCGCATCGGTGTCGGCGGGCCCGCCGTGCGGGGGGTTGTACTTGAAGCCGCCGTCGCGCGGCGGGTTGTGCGAGGGCGTCACGACGATGCCGTCGGCGCGGCCTGCGTCATCGAGCGCGCGACCGCGGTTGTACGTCAGGATCGCGTGGCTGAGCGCGGGTGTCGGCACCCACGAGTCGCGGGAGTCGATGCGGACGTCGACGCCGTTCGCGACGAGAACCTCGATGGCGCTGCGCTCGGCGGGAAGGGACAGCCCGTGCGTGTCGCGCCCGAGGAAGAGCGGCCCCTCGATGCCCTGCGCGCGCCGGTAATCGACGATGGCCTGGGTCGTAGCGAGGATGTGGTCTTCGTTGAAGCTCGTCGACAGCGACGAACCCCGGTGCCCGCTCGTGCCGAACGCCACGCGCTGCCCGGGGACCGCGGCATCCGGCTTCCGGTCGTAGTAGGCGGCGATCAGCTCATCGATGTCGATGAGGTCGGATGCTTCTGCGGGCGCTCCTGCACGGCTCATGATGCTTAGTCTGCCCGCTTCCGGGCTCGGCGGTGGCGGATTGACACGGCACTCACGGTCGGTCGTGCGCGTTCGCCGCGGTGAGCAGCGCGGCGAGGACCGCGCGCAACGCCGGGGAGTCGGCCTGCGAGCGCCGGTGGACGGCGGCGATGTCGCGCGTCGACGCGGGCGCTGCCGTCGGCACCGCGACGAGATCGGGCCCCAGGTCGCCGCGACCGAGGCGCGGCACGAGCGCGACGACGGCACCGGTGCGGGCGAGCTCGATGTGGTTCTCGAACTCCATCGATTCGTAGAGCACCCGCGGTGCTCCGCCGATGCCGTCGAACAGCCGTCTCAGCCACTGCCGGCAGATGGTCGTGTCGAAGGTGGCGACCCAGCGCTCGTCCGCCAGGTCGGCAGGGTGCACGACGTCGCGCCCCGCGAGCGGGTGATCGCGGTGGAGGATGACGTCGGCGACGTCGGTGAACAACGGCGTGACGACGACGTTCTCGGGGATCGCGAGGGCGACGCCGCCCCACTGGTGGACGATGCCGAGGTCGCGCTGCCCCGACGCCACGAGCGCCACGGTCTCCCACGGCTCGCTCTCGCGGACGGGGAGGCGCAGGTCGGGGTGATCGGCGGCCAGCTCGACGAGCACGGCGGCGAGCATGCCGCGCACCACGGTCGAGAAGGCCGCGATCCGCAGCTCGCCGGTGACGCGGCCGTCGTCGCCCGCGAGGGCGCCGGCGTGCAGATCGGCGCGCAGCCGCTCGAGGTCGGCGAGGATCGGTGTCGACCCGACGACGAGCTGCGTGCCGGCCGATGTGAGCGCGACACCGCGGCCGACGCGCTCGAGCAGCGCGACCCCGGTCTCGCGTTCGAGTCGCTTGATCTGCTGCGACACCGCCGAGGGCGTGAATCCCAGGGCGGATGCCGCGGCCGCGACACTGCCTTCCCGCGCGACGGTCCGCAACGAGTGCACGGCATCCAGATCGATCATGAAGCAATGCTACTGATTCGAGTCGAGAAAACATCGCTTGTCGTTCATTATCCCGCGCGGTGGACTGAGCCTCGTGAACCGACGCGACATGATCCTGGCAGCCACGGTGGCGACCCTCTGGGGATTCAACTTCCTCGTCATCGATTGGGGCATGGCTGGCATCCCGCCTCTGCTCTTCGTGGCGATCCGGTTCGCGGCCGTCGCCGTCTTCGCGATCGTCGTGCCGCCTCCCCGGGCCCGCTGGACGGCGATCGTCGGGGTCGGGCTCTTCATGAGCCTCGGCCAGTTCGCGCTGCTGTACCTCGCCCTCTCCCTCGGGCTCCAGCCGGGGCTCGCGGCTCTGCTGATGCAGGCGCAGGCGGTGTTCACCGTCGTCATCGCGGCCGGAGCACTGCGAGAACGCCCCACGCCGGGACAGGTGATCGGCGTCGGCCTCGGCATCGCCGGACTCGCCACCGTGGCCGCCGGCCGCGGGGGAGACGCCCCCGCCCTCGCGGTCGTGCTCGCGCTCGGCGCCGCACTGTCGTGGGCCGTCGGCAACGTGATCGCGCGTCGAGCGGGCGTCGTCACGGGCCGCGGACCGCTCGGGGCGCTCTCGCTCACCGTCTGGTCCGCCCTCGTCGTGCCGGTGCCCGCGCTCGGGCTGGCAATGATCTTCGAGGGGCCCGAGGCGATCGGCGCCGGGCTCGCCGGCTTCGGCATCCGCGCCCTCGTCTCGACCATCTACACCGCGGGGCTGTGCACCCTCGTCGGCTACGCCATCTTCAACGGCCTGCTGGCGCGCAACCCCTCGGCGGCCGTCGTTCCCTGGGTGCTGCTGGCACCGGTCGTGGCGATGGCGGCCGCCGCGGCTCTGCTCGGACAGATCCCCGCCCCCGCCGAGATCGTCGGCGGGGCCGTGCTCGTGGTCGGCGTGCTGGTGACGACGGTGCGCGTGCCACGGGTGCGCCGGTCTAGGCTCATTGCGTGACGCCCGAGCACGACGACCAGCCCGCCCGCCGCACCTACAGCTATCTCGGGCCGGCGGGGACATTCACCGAGGCCGCCCTCGCGCAGGTGCCCGAGGCGCGCGACCAGATCTGGCGCTCGGTGCGCAACGTCGGCGAAGCCCTCGCGGACGTCGTGGACGGACGCTCGGACGCCGCGATGATCGCGATCGAGAACTCCGTCGACGGCGGGGTCTCGACGGCGCAGGACGCGCTGGCCACGATGCCGGGCCTGCGGATCGTCGGCGAGTACCTCGTGCCCGTGAACTTCGTGCTCGTGGCGCGCCCCGGCACGCGGATCGAGGACGTCTCGCTCATCGCCGCGCATCCCGTCGCCTACGCGCAGTGCCTGCAGTGGCTGCTGAAGGCTCGGCCCGAGCACGCCCATCTGCCGGCCGCGAGCAACGTGGCCGCTGCGGTGGGACTGCTCGACGGGGTCAGCGACGCCGATGCGGCGATCGCGCCTCCCGGCATCCTCGAGCATCACGACCTCGAGCTGCTGGCATCCGACATCGGCGACAACGAGCACGCCGTCACCCGGTTCGTCCTCGTGAGCCGCACCGTCGCCCCGCCGTCGCCGACCGGGGCCGACAAGACCTCGCTCATTGCGGAGCTGCCCGATGACCACCCGGGTGCACTGCTCGAGCTGCTCGAGCAGTTCTCGACCCGCGGCATCAACCTCTCGCTCATCGAGTCGCGGCCGATCGGTGACGCGCTCGGCCGGTACCGGTTCGTCATCGACGCCGACGGGCACGTGGCCGACGAGCGCATGGCCGACGCTCTCATGGGCGTGCGGCGATTCAGCCCGAAGGTGCTGTTCCTCGGGTCGTACCCGCGCGCCGACCGGGCTATCGTGCGGTACCCGCAGCGGTACTCCGACGACGTCTTCGTCGAGGCGCGCGACTGGCTGCGTGCCCTGATCTCCGGCGAGCCCGAGGCCTGACACGCCCCGTCTGCTGCGGTGGGCTGGGGAAGCTGAGCGCTGTGTGCCGCGAACAGGCTGAGCGCGGCCGCAGGGGTGTATGGGCGGCGTGAGCCGGATCTCAGCCTGTGTCCGGCTCCGCCTGTGTCCGGCACCTTCGGACCACGGACCCGCCCAGCGGCGGCCGTGCGCGGAGTCCAGCGGTGCCGGCGAGCTCGGGAAGCTGGTCGGCCGGTACCGGCACAGGCTGAGCGGCGTGATGCGGGCCCGCCGCCGGCTTGAGCCGGTGCTCAGCCTGTATCCGGCACGGGTTCCGTCCCCGGCGCCCGGCGCCCGGCGCCCGGCGCCCGGCCCCGGCCGGCGCCGCGCGCGGTCGAGTCGCCAGAAAGTGCGGGTGGCGGGGGTGCGGGATCCGCGGTTCGTGGCGACTCGACGGGGCGGTCAGGGGGAGCGGTGGGCGTCGGTCAGGCGGCGAGGAGTTCTAGGGTGCGGATGCGGGCGGGCGCGGCGTCCGGCTGCTCGCCGTCGTGCGCGGCCGAGACCGGCGAGATCATGACCTCGTCCACGCCGTGCTGCGCGGCGAACGCGGTGAGGGCGGCCTGCGCGTCGGGCCCGGTGCCGACGAACCAGCGCGAGCGCAGAGCGTCGAGCATCGGGGTGGCGAGGTGATCGGATGCCTCGGCGGCCGCGGCCTCCTCGACGGTTTCGAGCGCCACCAACGGGCGGTTTCCGCGCAGCCGCGCCATCATGCGGGCCTGGGGAAGCATGAGGGCTTCGGCCTCGGCCTCGCTGTCGGCGACGACGGCGTTCGCGGTCAGGAACGTCCGCGGCGCCTCGAGCGTCTCGGACGGCCGGAACTGGTCGCGGTAGAGCCCGAGCGCTCGGTCGAGGCCCTCGCCCGAGAAGTGATTTGCGAACACGTAGGGCAGGCCGAGGGCGGCGGCCAGCTGCGCCGAGTAGTCGCTCGATCCGAGCAGCCACACATCCGGGGTCGTCGTGGCCGCGGGCGTCGCGTGGACGTCGTACGTCCCGCCCGAGGTGAACCGCACCGTCGCGCCGTCGCCGGTGACGAGGGCCAGGATGTCGCGGACGTTGTCGGGGAAGCGGTCGACGTCGCTCGTCGTGCCCGACTGGCGCAGGAGCTGTGTGATGACGGGATCGCTGCCGGGGGCGCGCCCGATGCCCAGGTCGACGCGTCCGGGGGCGATGGCCTCGAGCGCGGCGAACTGCTCGGCGACGACGAGCGGCGAGTGGTTGGGGAGCATGACGCCGCCCGAGCCGACCCGGATCCGCGAGGTGCGCGCCGCCGCGGCGGCGATCAGCACCGGCGGGGTCGTCGAGGCGACGGCGGGCATGTTGTGGTGCTCCGCGAACCAGTAACGGCGATATCCGAGCTCGTCCGCCCGCTGCGCGACGGTGAGCGATGCGGCGATCGCTTGCGCACTGGTCTGTCCCGTGCGCACGGGCACGAGGTCGAGCACGGACAGGGCGGGGCGGGATGCATCAGACATATCCCTCGGCTCAACCTCGCGGCATCCGTCCGCATTCCCCGCGCCCGCCTCACGGCCCCAGGTCGCCGCGCCACCCTCACCGCGCCGCCCTCACCGCGCCCGCTTCACCGCCTCGTACGCCTGCAGCGCGGCCTTGCGGGTCGCGGCGAGGTCGACGATCCGCTCGCGGGCGGCGCTGTCGGGGGCCCACTGGCTGACATACAGCCCCTTCGGATCGAACTTCTCGGCTTGACGCTCCGGGTTGAAGATGCGGAAGTACGGCGACGCATCGGCCCCCGATCCGGCGACCCATTGCCAGTTGAAGGCGTTGCTGGCGCCGTCGGCGTCGACGAGGGTGTCCCAGAACCACTGCTCGCCCAGCCGCCAGTCGATCAGCAGGTTCTTGGTGAGGAAGGATGCCGTGACCATCCGCACCCGATTGTGCATGTATCCGGTGTGCCAGAGCTCGCGCATCCCGGCATCCACCATCGGCACCCCGGTCTCGCCCTTCTCCCACGCCGTCAGGTGCGCGGGGTCGAGGGCCGGCCAGGGGAAGGCGTCGAAGCCTCTCCGCCAGTTCTTCGTCGCGAGGTCGGGGAAGTGGTACAGCGTGTGCCAGGCGAACTCGCGCCACCCGAGCTCGGAGAGGAAGCGCGAGGCGGACGTGGCGTGGGCGCCGGTTCCGCCGCCGGTCTCGACACCTGCATGCCAGACGGTGTGCGGGCTCAGCTCGCCCCAGCGCAGCCGCGGTGACAGCAGCGAGGTCGCCCCGGCGCTGGGCTCGTCGCGTGCGGCGTCGTAGGTGCCGAGGTCGTCGTCGAGGAACTCGCGCAGGCGGGCACGCGCCGCCGCTTCGCCGGGCTGCCAACGCTCGCGCAGACCGCCGGCCCAGTCGGGAGCGGTGGGCAGCAGCCCCCAGTCGTCGAGGTCGTCGCCCGCGGGTGCGGTGAGCAGGCCCGGGATCTCGCGGGGCCGGGGGAGCGGTTCGCGCGGAGCGGGCAGGTTGCGTGCGGCGTTCCAGAACGGGGTGAATACCGAGAAGGGGGTGCCGCTGCCGGTCTTCACCGTCCAGGGCTCGAACAGCACGTTGGCGGCGAACGACTCGACCTCGACGCCGTCGGAGCGCAGGCCATCCTTCAGCTCGGTGTCGACCGCGCGCTCGGGCCCGCCGTAGCGGCGGTTCCAGTAGACCGCGCCCGCACCGATGTCGTCGACGAGCGAGCGGACGACGGATGCCGCGGCTCCGCCCCGCAGCACGAGGTGCGACCCGCGTTGACGCAGATCGTCGGCGAGCGATGCGAGCGAGTGGTGCAGCCACCAGCGCGCCGCGCCGCCGAGCGGGCGGATGCCCTCGGACTCCTCGTCGAGCACGTAGAGGCCGACGACCGGTTCGCCCCGGTCGAGCGCGGCTCGGAGCGCGGGGTGGTCGGCCAGGCGCAGGTCGTCGCGGAACCAGACGATCGAGGGCGAGCTCATCCCGTCATCCTGTCGGGCCGCCCGGTCCACGGCGAACGGTTGACAGGGTGTGCCGGGCCGGCTCAGTCGCCGGGCAGCGTGTGGCCGGCGGGCACGGCGACGATGAGGCCCCGCGGATCGATGCGGGTCTGCACGTGCTTCGCCTCGCCGAACTCGTCGCCGTCGAGCTGCACGGGGTGCGGCTCCTGCGGGGCGAGCGCGACGCCGCGGCCCCGCGAGTAGACGACCGCGTTGTCCTTCGTCCGCAGCGCGAGGACGCGGCGACCGGCGCGGAACTTCCTCAGGAAGCTGTTGTCCCACGCGACGCGGCGCCACACGAGCAGCCAGCCCCAGAAGCCCTTGGGCTGCATGATCACGACGTCGAGCTGGCCGTCGGTGATGGAGGCCTCGGGAATGAGTGCGATGCCGGCCTGCAGCGACCCGCAGTTCGCGAAGAGCACGCTCTGCACGCGAGCCGCGTGCATGCGGTGCCCGTCGAGCTGGTACACCACGCGGAACGGCTTGGCGTTGACGAGCGAGCGCGTCGCGCCGTCGACGTAGGCGACCCAGCCGACCGACTTCTTCAGCTGCGGGTTGGTGTTGGCGATCATGGCCGCGTCGAGCCCCATGCCGCCCATGACGACGAACGCGTGCTTCTCGACCTCGCCGTTCTCGCGGGTGATCCGCGCCCAGCCGACGTCGATCGCGGTCCGGTCGCCGCTGAAGGCCGCCTCGATCATGGTCTCGGGCTCGCTGAGAGGCAGTCCGAGGTTGCGGGCGAGCAAGTTGCCGGTTCCGCTGGGGACGATGGCGAGCGGGATGCCGCTGCCGCTCATCTCGCCCGACACCGCACGCACCGTGCCGTCGCCGCCCGCCACGAGGACGACGTTGACGCCGGATTCGAGCGCTTGACGTGTGACGTCGTCGCCGAGGTCGTCGACCGTCGTCTCGTAGAAGAGCGGCTCTTCCCACCCGGCGGCCTCGGCGGCGCGGAGAACCTGCTCGCGCAGCGCATCGCCGTCGACCTTGATCGGGTTGTAGACGAGCGCGGCCTTGGGGCTGGGCTTCTCCGATCCGCCCGCCATCGGCTCCGTCTCGCCCTCGGGGCCGACGCGGCGTGCTTCGCCGGTCTCGCCGTCGGTCGTGTCGGGCGCGACGTCCTCGGGTTCGCGGATGACGTCGTCGGGGGCCGCGGCCTGCGCGGGATCGGGGGTCGTGGGAGTGGCACCGTCGGAACGCTCGCGCGAGGAGGTGTCGTCGGATTCGGTCGCCATGGCTACACCATAGGGGCGCCCGCCGATACGAGATTGCCTCTTGCGCCGGGGCGCGCTGCGGGTACGGGGGCGCGCTGGTCCGGCTGCGCGGATGCGCGCGACCCTAGACTTGACGCGTGATCGACCTCGCATTGCTCCGTGAACAGCCCGACCTGGTCAAACTCTCGCAGGTGAAGCGCGGGAACTCGTCGGAGAGCGTGGATGACGCCATCGCCGCCGATCGCGAGCGCCGGGAGGCCATCACGACCTTCGAACGGCTCCGTGCCGAGCAGAACGCTCACGGCAAGAAGGTCGCACAGGCGCCGAAGGACGAGAAGGCGGCGCTGGTCGCCGAGGCCAAGCAGCTCAGCGAACGGGTCAAGCAGGCTCAGCAGGCCGTCACCGCCGCCGAGGAGGCCGCTGAGGCCGCGCTCGCCCGCATCGAGAACATCGTCATCGACGACGTGCCCGCTGGCGGCGAAGACGACTTCGTCACCCTGCGCACGCACGGCGAGCCGCCCTCGTTCGACTTCGAGCCGCTCGACCACCTCGCCCTCGGCGAGAAGCTCGGCGCGATCGACATGGAGCGCGGCACGAAGGTCGCCGGCAGCCGCTTCTACTTCCTCAGCGGCATCGGCGCGCGCCTCGAGATCGCGCTCATGATGCTCGGCCTCGACCGTGCGCTCGCCGCCGGGTTCACGCCGCTGATCCCGCCGACGCTCGTGCGCCCCGAGGTCATGCGGGGCACCGGGTTCCTCGGCGAGCACGCCGCCGAGGTCTACCACCTCGAAGAAGACGACGCCTACCTCGTCGGCACGAGCGAGGTTCCTCTCGCCGGGTACCACATGGACGAGATCCTCGACCTCGAGCGCGGCGCCAAGCGTTACGCCGGATGGTCGACCTGCTACCGGCGCGAGGCCGGCTCGTACGGCAAGGACACGCGCGGCATCATCCGGGTGCACCAGTTCAACAAGCTCGAGATGTTCGTCTACACCACGCCCGGCGACGCGGAGGCCGAGCACCTGCGGCTCGTCGCGATGCAGGAGCGGATGCTGCAGGACCTCGGGTTGTCGTACCGCGTCATCGACGTCGCCGCGGGTGACCTCGGGTCGAGCGCCGCGCGCAAGTACGACATCGAGGCGTGGGTGCCGACGCAGGGCGCGTACCGCGAGCTCACATCGACCTCGAACTGCACGACCTACCAGGCACGTCGCCTCGACATCCGTCACCGCCCCGACGGCGGCAAGACCGAGCCGGTGGCGACCCTCAACGGCACGCTCGCCACGACCCGGTGGATCGTGGCCCTCCTCGAGACGCACCAGCGGGAGGACGGCTCGGTCGTGATCCCCGAGGTGCTGCGCCCCTACCTGGGGGGCCTCGAGGTCGCGGAGCCGCTCGCATGACCGGTGGTGCCGACGGCGGGATGACCGCGGTTCCGGACGCGCTTCCGGACGAGGGCGGCATCGAGGTCGTCGCCCCGCGTGACGCGGTCGAGATCGTCGAAGACGTCGCCGAGGGGATGCCGGCCGTCGCCGGTGCGTCGCGACTGATGATCGTGCTCGACATCGACGGAACCGTGCTGCTGGAGGACGAGACGCTCAGCCCCGGTGTGGTCGACGCCGTCGCCGAGGCCCACGCCGCGGGCCACGAGGTGATGCTCGCGACCGGGCGCTCGTGGGAGGGCACGCACGGCATCCTCGCTTCGCTCGCGCTGAACCCCGACTACGTCGTGTGCTCGAACGGCGCCGTCATCCTCAAGCGGGTCGACGACGACTTCGCCGATGTGCTCGCGTACGAGCGCTTCTTCATCGAGACGTTCGACCCGACCGAGGTGCTCGGCCTGCTGCGCCAGCATCTCCCGCACGCCCGGTACATGGTCGAGCTGCCCGACGGGCGCCGCCGCTACACCGAGGAGCTTCACGACTGGAACCTCCACGACGCCGACAAGGTCGCCTTCGCGATGCTGTCGGAGCAGGAGGTGTGCCGCGTCGTCGTGGTCTCTCCCGACGAGACCGACTCGGACTTCGTCGAGCTCGTCGATCGCATCGGGCTCAACAAGGTGTCGTACGCCGTGGGCTGGTCGGCCTGGCTCGACATCGCGCCGCAGGGCGTCGACAAGTCCACGGCGCTCGAGCGCGTGCGCACGTGGCTCGACATCGAGCCGGCCGACGTGCTCGTCATGGGCGACGGTCGCAATGACATCGGCATGTTCCGGTGGGCGCGAGAGCGCGGCGGCCGAGCGATCGCGATGGCGCAGGGCGCGACGGAGCTGCTCGCCGAGGCGTCCGAGACGACCGTGTCGGTGCAGGAGGGCGGCGTCGCGGCCATCCTCCGCTCGCTCTGACCGCGGTCGCGGGCGGCTAGGATCGAAGCTCAGCGGTTCGCGCCGCTGGGAGGGTTGTCCGAGCGGCCGAAGGATCCAGTCTTGAAAACTGGTGGGCAGCAATGTCCCGTGGGTTCGAATCCCACACCCTCCGCCAGAATCGCCCCTGCTCGACTGGCCGGGATCGCTGATGTACCCGGCCAGTCGGTCAACGGTTACGGCAGCTGGAAGTAGACCTCGTCGGCGAGGATCCCCGGCGTCACACGGATGAGGCCGTCGAGCGACGACGGCACGAGGTACACCTGCTTGCCGGTGTCGGACGCCCCTGCCAGCAGGCTCGCCGTGCCGAAGGTGGGCTCCACCCCGGAGACGAAGTTGTCCCAGGTAGAGATGACGGTGCCGTCCGCGGCGACGTACTCGACCTGAACGAGCGAGGAGGCCCCGTCACCGCTTCCCTTGTAGGTGGCCGTCATGTCGAGGATCACGTACTGGGTGCCCTCGCCGGGTTCCGTGTTGAACGGGTTCCCGGCCATCACGGCGTCGTTTCCGTTGCGCTCGAACGAGTTGAGGGTCACATCCCACTCGCGGTTGCTGATCGAGGCGCTGAACGGCAGCGGGTCTTCGCGCGTGCCGGTGGGGCCGTCGCTCGTGGCCTCGTCGACCGTCTCGTCCTGCGGCGCGGCATCAGCCGGAGCCTCATTCACGATCGTGCTGCCGCCGCTTGCCTGATCGACGGCATCGGACACTGCCGCTGCGACGACGAAGGTGAAGACGAGGAATCCGACGACCGTTCCCACGACCGAGACGATGATCGCCGTCAGACCCTGCCACTTCGTCTTCCCCGACAGGCAGACGGCGACGATGCCCACGATGAAGCCGGCAGGTAGGAGGATCCAACCAAGGATCAGCGCACCAGGCACGCACGCGAAAATGAATCCGACGGCGGAGATCGCGAGCGCGATGATGCCGACGATGTTGCGCTGCTTCGTCGGCGCTCCGGCAAGCTGAGGCGGGTAGTACGGGGCGGGCTGCGTTTCGGGCGCGCCGAACGGCGGCGGAGTGGTGGTCATGCGGATCTCCAGATCGAACGGTGTGATGCACGCGGACACGACGATCGTCGTCAGGTGGCGCCCCCAGAGCAGCCACGTCGAGCGGGCACCTCAAGCTAGTCCTCCCGCGAGATCGCGCCGCACGCGCGAATCGGTCCTGCCTGTCCTCGCCCGGGCGATCCGGTGACCGCGACAACCGGAAAGCCGGGCGGAATCGCGGATGTTGTCTCGTTGCCGGACGTGCCGTCGGTGGCAGCTGAACGTCATGTTCCCGGGGAAATTCATCCAAACGGATGAAGCCGTGTGCCCCCGGCTGCCCGCAGGCTAGAGCAGCCCGCGTGCGGCGAGTTCGGCGCGCAGCGCCGGGACGATGTGCTCGGCGTACGCCACCGTCAGGTGCGTGCGGTCGTAGCGCGTCGGGATGTCGCCCGCGAAGGCGGGGCACACGAGCTCCCAGCAGGTGAGAGGCAGCGAGCTCACGGCGTGGTCGCCGGATGCTGCGGCCACCCGTTCGGCGGCGGATTCCATCTGGCCCCACGTGCTCGAGACACCTGCGGCGCATCCGTACGGCGAGGCGGCGGGGGAATAGCAGCGCCCGAGATCGGCGCCCTCGGGCGGCGGCGCCAGGTGGACGATGCGCCCGGGCATCCCGTAGGTGGCGGCCTCGGCCGCCTGGCCGGCGAGCAGGGCATCGGCCGAGAGGTCTGCGCCCTCGGGCGTGTGGCCGAGCGTGTACGCGTTCGACATCACGACGAGAGTCGGCGCGTCGGCGCGGATCATGGCGCGCACGTCGGCTTTCCGCTGCGGGCACGCGGTCATGACGCCGGCGCCGTCGTTCTGCACGGCGACGTCGGTGAAGCGGCATCCGTAGAGGCCCACGGTCGTCACGCGGATGCCGCCGTCGCTGTCGTCGGCGAGCTTGCGGAACGCGGGCGCGTAGGCCATCGCGGTCGAGTCGCCGACGAGGTAGATGTGCGTGGGGGCGTCCGGATCGCCGGTGCTGCAGCCCGCCGCGGTCGGAGTGGTGTCGGGTGAGAAGCAGTCGCGCGCCGGGTTGCTCGCCGACGACCGGGTCATGACCTCGTCGAGGGAGGGGTGCAGCTCGGGCCACGTGGTCGCGGTCGCGGCCTCGGCGAGCTCCGCCTGCAGGGCGGCGACCGGGTCGCCGGGGTCGGCTGCGGCGGCGTCGCCCGCGGCGTCTGCCGCGCCCGCAGGAGGGAAGGCGACGAGCGATGCCGTGAGGCCGCCGAACACGTTCTGGACGACGAGCACGACGGCGAGGGCGGCGATGCCGAGACCGGATGCCGCGAGCACAGCCGGCGGGCCGAAACGGGCGCGCCACGCGGCCCAGGGGGCGGCGGCGGGCACGGTATGCGGCTCGGGGCCTGCCAGAGTCTGGGGCGCAGCGAGCTCGCGCGTCTCGGGCGAGGCGGCGACCTCGAGCGGCGCAGGAACCGGGCTCGGCGGGCTCGACGGGCTCGGGGATGCGGGCAGGCTCGCTCCCGGGTAGTAGCGCGTCCCGGGTGTCCAGCCTGCGGGACGGGTGCTGAGCGCGCGCGGGGCGGGTGCGGCATCCCGAATCGGCGCGGCAGCGGGAGCCGGAACGGACGCGGGGGCCGACACGACCTCCTCGGGCGGCGCCTGCACCCCTCGTACCGCTGAGCCCCCGTACGGCGCGAACCGGAAGGGCCGTTCGACCAGGTGGTACGAGGCGACGGCGAGGACGGCCGTGATCGCGAGCACGAGCGCCGTCGTGGCGTCGCGGGCGGGCAGCAGCACGGTGGCGAACACGATGACCGGGAAGTGCCACAGGTACAGCGAGTACGACACGTCGCCGGCGAAGACGCTCGCGGGGTTCGTCAGCGGGAAGAGGTGCCGGTGCCGCGGATCGCCCGGCACGCCGCCGGCCAGGACGAGTGCCGTCGCGGCGACCGGGAGGGCTGCCCACGGAGCCGGGAACCCGCCCGCCTCGGGATCGATGACGGCGAACGCTGCGACGAGTCCCGCGAGACCGGCCCACGACGCGAGCCCGCCGACGACGGGCGGGATGCGTCGCAGCAGCGGCACTGCCGCGGCGATGAGCGCCCCGGCCGCCAGCTCCCAGGCGCGGGTGAGCGTCGAGAAGTAGGCCGGGACGGCGGCATCCGCGTTCTGCACCAGCGCCCAGGCGAACGACACAGCGACGACGACCGCTGCCAGCGTCGCCACGGCACCGGCCGCCGCCCTACTGCGCCGCCGGGCGGCGGGCAGCAGCGAGACCACCAGCAGGAGCAGCAGCGGCCACGCGAGGTAGAACTGCTCCTCGACCGCGAGCGACCAGAAGTGTTGCAGGGGCGAGACCGCGTCGTCGGCATGGAAGTAGTCCGTGCCCACCGCGGCGAAACGCCAGTTCGCCGCGAAGCCCGCCGACCACAGCCCGTCGAGAAGCGTCTGCTCGGCCCGCGGGCGGTTGAAGGCGAGGAATGCGCTCGCGGTCGTGGCGGCGAGCACGACGACGGCGAGCGGCAGGATGCGGCGGGCGCGCCGGCCGGCGAACGCGGCCAGGCGGATGCCGCCGGTCAGCTGCACCTCGCGCAGCAGCGCTCCGGTGATGAGGAAGCCCGAGACGACGAAGAACACGTCGACGCCCACGAACCCGCCGCGCGGCCACCCGACCGCGTGCGCGCCGATGACCGCGAGGACGGCGAGGGCCCGAAGGCCTTGGATGTCGCGTCGCGGCGTCGGGTGCGGGAGCGTCGGGCTGTTCACATGGCGTCCGGAAGGGCGACCCCGAGTGTAGTGGGAGCGGTCTCATCACCGCGATAGCGCATCGAGGTGTCAGCGCAACCCCTGTGCGCAGAAATCTGCGGACCGGGTTCGATCGTGTCATGACTGCTCTTCGTCGAGCGCCTGTCGCCCGCATCGCCGGGACGCTGCTCCGCGGGCTCTTCGCCGCGTCGCTGGCCGTGCGGCGGCCCCGGCCCATCCACGTGCACGGCACCATGTTCAGCGGAACGCTGCGCTGGGTGGGACCCGTGCGTCACTCCGGCATCTCCTGGATCGACGATCCGCCACCCTCGGGCGAGACACCCGTCATCGCCCGGCTCTCGCGGTCGCTCGGGTTCCCCGACGCCGTGCCGGACATCTTCGGGCTCGCCCTCCGCATCCCGGGCGATCCCGCAGCGCCCGAGACCGATGCGGCCGACATCGAGTTCGCATCGACGGGGCGCGGGGTGCCGCTCCGATACGCCCTGTTGCCCCGGCGCCGACCCGAGCGCGCGCGTTTCGGCATCCTGCTGCCGTACCGGGGGCGCCGCGGGCCCGTGCTCCTGTCGGCGACGACCGTCGACGGCGGTCCGGATGCCGGCGGCTGGAGGCTCGTGCTCTCGTTCGCCTCGCCGCTCGGCCCCTGGCGGCCGTTCGCGCTGCTGGGGCTGCATCGTGAGGTGTGGCCGGGCGATCAGCCCCGATTCGACGCCGGACGACGGGTGTTGCCCGGAACCCGGGTCTATCCCTGGGTGCGCGCCCTGCGGCAGCCCTCGTACGACCGCGTGCAGCGGCACGCGTCGCCAGGCCGCGTCGCGTCTTCCACACCGGAGGCGCCGGCGCAACCGGCATGCGAGGTCGCGGCCTCCGCGATGGACTGAGGACGTGCAGCCCGACGAGATCGCCCGTGTCGCCCGTGAGTCCTTCGGCATCGACGAGCTGCGACCGCAACAGCTCGATGCGATCGAGGCGGCGGTGGCCGGGCGCGACGTGATGGTCGTCTGGGCGACCGGCGCCGGGAAGTCCGCGGTCTACCAGGTGGCTGCGGCCCTCCGCCCCGGCCTCACCGCGATCGTGTCGCCCCTCATCGCGCTGCAGGAGGATCAGCTCGCGCGCATCGAGGAAGCGCCCGACGCCCCCGACGGCGTCGCCCTGAACTCGAGCCGCGGCGCGCGGGCCCAGCGCGAGGCGTGGGACGCGATCCGGTCGGGAGAGGCCTCCTACGTCCTGCTCGCGCCCGAACAGCTCGCGAAGGACGATGTCGTCGCGGAGCTCGCCGAGGCCGGTGTCTCACTTCTCGTCGTCGACGAGGCGCACTGCATCGCCGCGTGGGGGCATGACTTCCGCCCCGACTACCTGATGCTCGGTGAGGTCTCCGAGCGTCTGGGGCGACCGCCGATCCTCGCGCTCACGGCGACGGCCACGAGCCCCGTGCGCACGGAGATCACTGAGCGGCTCGGCATGGACGACCCCGCCATCCTCGTCGGGGATGTCGACCGTCCGAACATCGAGTTGAACGTCAGGCGTCATGCCGACAAGTCGGGCAAACGCGACGCGGTGCTCGACGAGGTCGCCGGCCTGCCGACGCCGGGACTGTTGTACACCGCGACACGGCGCGGCGCCGAGGAGTACGCCGAGGCGCTCCAGGAGCGCGGGATCGATGCCGTCGCCTACCACGCCGGCCTGTCGTCGAAGGATCGCAACCGCGTGCACGAGGCCTTCCACGACGGTGAGGTCGACGTGGTCGTCGCCACCTCGGCCTTCGGCATGGGGATCGACAAAGCCGACGTGCGCTTCGTCGTCCACGCCGACATCCCCGATTCCATCGACGCGTACTACCAGGAGCTGGGTCGCGCCGGTCGCGACGGCGAACCCGCGACGGCCACGCTCCATTACCGGCCCGAGGATCTGTCGCTGCGACGCTTCTTCGCGGCATCCGCTCCCAAGCGCGGCGAGCTCACGCGGCTCGTGGAGGCGATCGCCGGTTCGAAGAAGTCGCGCGCCGAGCTCGCGGCGGCCGGTGGGCTGTCGGCGCGTCGCGTGACCGCTCTGCTCACCGTGCTCGTCGACGCGGGGGCGGTGCGCACGAGTCGTGCCGGGGTGGCGCTGCGGCGGGGGATGACGGTCGAGCGCGCGGTGGACGCGGCGCTGGAGCGGTCCGCGGAGCGGGAGCGCATCGACGCGTCCCGTATCGAGATGCTCCGCAGCTACGCCGAGACCCGGCGGTGCCGGCGTGCGACATTGCTCGGGTATTTCGGGCAGGACTACGTCGAGCCGTGCGAGAGCTGCGACACGTGTGCGGCATCCGCGAACGACCGCGCCGTGCGCGAGGACGACGGGCGCGACCATGCGGACGCGCCCTTCCACGTCGACGACGTCGTCCGCCACCACGAATGGGGCGAGGGGACGGTCATGGCCGTCGAGGACGACCGCGTCACGGTGTTCTTCGAATCGCAGGGGTACAAGGTGCTGGCCACCGAGCTGGTCGCCGAGCGCGGTCTGCTCGAACCCGCCTGACCGCCATCGCGGTCTCGCCCCCTGGGAGCGGCTACCAGTTTCGAGGCGCTTCGGCCCATACGCGGCGTGCGGCTCGTTAGCGTGCACATGAGCGACCAGCACGCCAGGCGGTGGCGACTGAAAATGGGGGGCGTCGCCGCCTCGCGTGTCCGGGGCGCTCACGGACTTTCCAGACATCCGTCCCTATGATGAGTCGGTCACCCGGGAGTGTCCGTACGACGCGAGCAGCGTCCACCCGAACGCACTCCTCACCGGCCCGTCGAGAGGACACCCGTGAGCGCACGTTCCGATGCGAAGGCGTCGCGGCGCCGTCGTCGTCCCGTCGCCCGGCACGGCCAGCTGCGGTCGCCGAACCCGCTGACGCAGATCCTCGCGGTGCTCGGTGTCATGGTCGCCGTCGTGGTCGTCAGTGGTGTCGCCGTGAGCGGCTTCTACGTGTGGAACGCCACCCAGGTCGTGGCCGACGCCGGCGTTTCGATCGGTGACGACGACACGCAGCTGCCCCCGACCATCGGCGAGATCGAGGGCGGCGTGAACATGCTCGTCGTCGGAACGGACTCGTGCGAGGGCGCCAACGCCGAACTCTCGTCGGCCTGCAAGAACAAGGACACCGAGGGCGAGCGCAACGATGTGACGATGCTCGTGCACATCAGCGACGAGCCGCGACGAGTGACCGTCATCTCGTTCCCGCGCGACATGGTCGTGCCCATCCCGGCCTGCACCGGCGAGGACGGCACCCAGTATTCAGCGATGAGCGCGCAGATGCTCAACGTCTCGTACATGTACGGCGGCCTCGCGTGCTCGGTCAGCACGATCGAAGAGCTGACGGGCATCGACATCCAGTTCGCCGCGGCGACCCGCTGGACCGGCGTCATCAACATGTCCGACGCTATCGGCGGGGTCGACGTCTGCGTCTCCGACGACGTCAACGACGTGCACACGGGTCTGAGCCTCGCGAAGGGGAACCACACCCTCCAGGGCACGGAGGCGTTGCAGTTCCTGCGCACGCGATACGCGATCGGCGACGGCTCCGACCTCGGTCGCATCTCGAACCAGCAGCAGTTCATGAGTTCGATGGTGCGCAAGCTGCAGTCCGACGGCGTGCTCGGCAACCCGGCCGCGCTGCTCAACCTCGCCACCACGGCCGTCGACCAGGTCGCCACCGGACAGATCAAGCTCAGCTCGTCGCTGTCGAGCCCGCAGCGGATGGTGCAGATCGCTCTCGCCATGCGCAGCGTGCCCTACGAGGACATCGTGTTCGTGCAGTACCCCACGGCCTACGTCAACGGGGGGTCGCGCGTGCAGCCGGTCGAGAGCGCCGCGAAGGTGCTGTTCGACGCGCTCGCCGCCAACCAGCCGGTGCAGCTGAGCGGCTCGACGAGCGACGGCTACGGCACCGAGGTCGTCGGTGAGGCGGCACCGCCCGCCCCTGCTCCGACGGATTCCGCGGCGCCCGCCGACCCGGAGGCGACCACGGATGCGCCCGCGACAGATGCGCCCGAGGCCGGTGCGCCGGTCGTGCTGCCCGAGTCGGTCACGGGCCAGACCGCGGCGCAGGTGACGTGCACCGTCAGCTCGCGCTGAGACGGGGGCTTTCCGGCGCTCGATTCGGAGCCTGCGTCGGAGCGGGCTATGATTGCCGGGTGCATCCGCGCCGTCTCGCGTCGGATGCCGTGGAGACGTCGCATAGTCAGGCCTAGTGCACCACCCTGCTAAGGTGGAGTCCCCGTAAGGGGACCGAGGGTTCAAATCCCTCCGTCTCCGCCATGACAGAAGCCCCGGTTCGCCGGGGTTTCGTCGTCTCTCGGCCGCTGGCTCGGCGGCTCGCCTTGCCTAGACTGTGGCCGTGGACGCCGGCACCGAGACCCTGAGCTTCCGCGTCGCGACAGAGGCGGATGCGACCGAAATCCTGGCGCTGTGGGAGCAGGCGGCGGAGAACGACGCCCGTGCCGCCGATGATCGCGGGGCGGTGATGGCGCTGCTGCGGCGCGACCCCGACGCGCTCGACCTCGCCGTACTCGACGGCCGCATCGTCGGTTCGCTCATCTCCGGGTGGGACGGCTGGAGGGCGCACCTCTACCGGCTCGCGGTGCACCCCGACGCACGCCGTCGAGGCATCGGGCGCCGCCTTCTCGCGCGTGCCCACGACCGCCTGAGCGCACTCGGCGCTACTCGCCTCGACGCGATGGTGTTGGAGGGCAACGCGCTGGGCCAGAGCGTCTGGGCGGCCGAGGGGTATCGGCCCCAGGAGGAATGGCGTCGCTGGGTTCTGCCGGTGGAGGCCGGGCGCCCCTGAACTCGGCCCCGCCCCCGCCGCACCCTGCGAGGATGGGGGCATGACTGCTCGACGTACGCTCCTGGTCGGATCCGGCAAGGTCGCTACACGTCTCGGCGAGAGCCTGGTCGACGCGGGGCAGGAGGTCGTTGCGATCCGGCGGAGCGCCGCCGGCATCCGTCCCGCGTTCACCCCGATCGTCGCCGATCTGGCGGCGCCCCTCGACATGGCGTTGCCGGCCGTCGACGCGATGGTCGTGACGCTTCCGCCGGGGGATGACCCCGGCTTCTACCGCACAGCGCTCGAGCGGATCGCGCGGGCCCTTCCGAAGCCGCCCGAGCGCACCGTCTTCGTGTCGTCGACGCGCGTCTTCGAGGGCTGGGGGCCCGAGCGCACCCTCGACGAGGAAGACGAGCCCCGGCCCACCAGCGCGCGCGGCGAACAGCTCGTCGACGGCGAGAATGCGGCACGCGACCTCTTCGACGCGATCGTTGTGCGGCCCGCGGGGATCTACGGTCCCGGGCGCGAACGCCTCATCCGCCAGGTCGTCGCGGGCGAGGCGGTCGACTACGATCGCCGCACCAACCGCATCCACGAGGTCGACCTCGTCCGTGCTCTCGCGCGGCTTCTCGACGCGGAAGCGCCGCCGTCGCTGTTGCACGGGGTCGACCGGCGACCCGCGACCCTCGGAGAGGTGGTCGAGTTCATCGCCGACCGCCTCGGCGTCGCCGCACCGCCACGCGCGGAGGCGGGTCCGGACGCGGATCGCGGCAAGGTGCTCGACGGCTCGCGCCTCGCAGCGATGATCGACTTCACGTTCCCGACGTTCGTCGAGGGCTACGGACAGGTCATCGCCGACCGCGGCTGATCGTCGAGAAGAGCCGAGCGAGCCGATACAGCTGTCGGACTGGTGGTGCTGGTGTCGCCTGCGACGGCGGGCGAGGCCACACCAGTCCCGGCGGTCCGACGAATGTATCGGCTCAGGCCGGGCAGGCTCAGGCCGAGCGCGGACGCAGCAGGCCGACGAGCAGCAGGCGCATCGCCGCAACCGGGTCGGTGTCGTCGGTCAGCCAGCGGATCTGGATGCCTTCCCATCCGCTGATCACGAGGTCGGCGAGGGCGCGGGGGTCGTCTCGCGCCTCCAGGCGGCCGCGGGCGCAGTCGTCGGCGATGGCCGCGGCGTAGGTCTCGGTGACCGCGCGGTAGCGCTCGAGCAGCCACGCGTGCGCCTCGTGCTCGGGGTGGGTGGCCTCGGCCGACACGATCGAGAACATGCGCACGAGCTCGCGCCGCGCGAGGTTGCGTTCGACGATCGCCAGCACGCTCGGGATGAACCCGTCGCGCGCGGCGCGCGCGGGGAAGTCGGTGTCGGCGGCATCCTCCTGCTCGAGTACCGCCGCCAGCAGCGAGACCTTCGTGGGGAAGTGGTGCATCACGGTCGTCAGGCTCAGGTCGAGTTGCTTGGCGATCTGGCGGAGCGACCCGCCGCGGTACCCGTGGGTGCCGAACACGACGGTCGCCGACGCCACGATCTCGGCGCGGCGAGCGGCGCTCTTCGCGTACGGCCCGCGAGGGTGGGCGGGGTCGGATGCCATGACCCGAGCGTAGAACACGCCAATCCCGTGCATCTGCACGTGTTTGGGTCTACGCTGATCGCATGGCAACGGATGACACGACATACCGCTGGGTGAAGGACGGGGCGCTCGGCCCGGGACGCATGCGCTACGGCGCCGATTACAACCCCGAGCAGTGGCCCCGCGAGGTGTGGGACGAGGACGTCCGGCTGATGCGCGAGGCCGGGGTCAACATCGTCTCGCTGGGCATCTTCTCGTGGGCGCTGCTCGAACCGCGCCCCGGCCAGTGGGACTTCGGCTGGCTCGACGAGGTCATCGAGCTGCTCCACACCAACGGCATCGACGTCGATCTCGCCACCGCGACCGCGTCGCCGCCGCCGTGGCTCGCCAAGCTGCACCCCGAGATCCTGCCGCAGACGATCGACGGGACGACGCTCTGGCCGGGAGCACGGCAGCACTGGCGGCCGACATCGCCGGTGTTCCGCGAGTACGCCCTGCGGCTGACCCGTGCGCTCGCCGAGCGCTACGCCGACCACCCGGCTGTCGTGGCCTGGCACATCTCGAACGAGCTCGGCTGCCACAACCTCTACGACTTCTCGGATGACGCCGCCCGCGCGTTCCGGGTGTGGCTGCAGGAGCGTTACACGACCCTCGACGCGCTCAACGAGGCCTGGGGCACGGCCTTCTGGTCGCAGCACTACGAGGAGTGGGACGAGATCCTGCCCCCGCGCGCCGCCCCGACGCAGCGCAACCCCGGGCAGCAGCTCGACTTCGAGCGCTTCTCGTCGGATGCCGTGCGCGACCACCTCCGCGCCGAGAACGCGGTGCTCGCCGAGGTGACCCCGGGCATCCCGCGCACGACGAACTTCATGGTCGCCCAGAACGTCCGCGACATCGATTACCCCTCGTGGGTCGGCGACGTCGACTTCGTCTCGAACGACCACTACCTGCGTCCCGGCGAGCTCGGGCGCGACGACCTGTCGTTCTGGTCGAACCTCACGGGCAACATCGCCGGCGGCCGGCCCTGGTTCCTCATGGAGCACGCGCCGAGCGCGGTGAACTGGCGTGCAGTGAACCCGCCCAAGCGTCCCGGCGAACTGGTGCGCGATGCCCTGACCCATGTCGGGCACGGTGCGGACGCTGTCTGCTACTTCCAGTGGCGGCAGTCGCGCGCCGGGGGCGAGCGCTACCACTCCGGCATGGTCCCGCACGCGGGCGCCGAGAGCCGGGTGTTCCGAGACGTCGTCGACCTCGGGTCGCAGTTGCGCGACCTCGCTCCCGTCACCGGAAGCCGGCGCGAGCGGGCCCGCGTCGCGCTGGTGTTCGACTACGAGTCGTGGTGGGTCAGCGGACGCGACTCGCACCCCTCCGAGTCGCCCGCGTACGACGACGAGACCCTGCTGTGGTACCGGGCGCTCCTCGACCTCGGTGTGCGCGTCGACGTCGTTCCCGTCGCGACCGACCTCGCCGGCTACGAGGTCGTCGTCGCCCCGATGCTCCACGTCATCCCGGCGGCGCTGCGCGAGCGTCTGACCGCTTTCGTCGCGGCGGGCGGGCACCTCGTGACCACCTACTTCTCGGGTGTCGTCGACGAGAACGACCGGGTGTGGCTCGGCGGCTACCCGGGTGCGCTGCGCGACCTGCTCGGCATCACGATCGAGGAGTTCGTGCCGATGCTGCCGGGCGAGACGGCATCCCTCGCGTCGGGCGCGGTCGTCCGCGACTGGAGCGAGCGCATCGCGCGTGTCGAGCCGGATGTCGACGTGCTCGACGTGTACGTCGGTGGCGACCTCGACGGCGCCCCGGCCGTCACGCGCCGCCGAGGCGGCCAGGACGGCGGCGCCGGGAGCGCCACGTACGTGTCGGCTGCGATCGGGCGCGCGGGGGCCGCTGACGTCATGCGGCGCTTGGCCGGTGACATCCCGGCGCTCGCGGCAGACCCGCTCGCGGCCGACGGGGACATCGACGTGATCGTCCGCCGCCACGAGGACGGACGTTACGTGTTCCTGGCGAACCGCACGGATGCGGAGGTCGTGGTGACTGCGGCCGGTGACCTGCTCGCCGGTGCCGCCGAGCGCGGTGCGTCGGACGCGGTCACGATCGCTCCCCGCGGTGTCGCGGTGCTCGCGCAGGAGGGCCGAGCCGCGCGACAATGACCGCATGACCGACACGGACGGCACGCTGGCGTGGCTTCTGGACACCGACCCGTCGCTGCGCTGGCAGGTGGAGCGCGACCTTATCGGCGCTCCACCTGCGGTGTGGCAGGCAACGCGTGCCCGCGTCGCCACGGAGGGCAACGGTGCGCGCCTGCTTCGCGAGCAGGGCGAGGACGGCCAGTGGGAGGGCGGCGCCTACTTCCCCGCGGGGTTCTTCGACAGCCCCGAGGTGCGCGCGCCGGGACAGCCCTGGACGGCGACCACCTGGACCCTGAAAGACCTGCGGGAGTGGGGTCTGGATGCGGCCGTCCTCGGCGACACCGCGGAACGGCTCCGGCGCAACAGCCGGTGGGAGTACGACGACCTGCCCTACTGGGACGGCGAGATCGATGTGTGCATCAACTCGTACACGCTCGCAACCGGTGCCTGGCTGGGCGTCGACGTGAGCCGGCTCGCGCGGTGGTTCCCCGAGCATCAGCTCGCCGACGGCGGGTGGAACTGCGAGGCGGAGGAGGGTCGGTCGACCCGCGGGTCGTTCCATTCGACGCTCAACGCGCTGCGGGGCATGCTCGCGTGGGAGCAGATCACGGGCGATCCGGCCCTCCGCGAGAGCCGGCACCGGGGCGAGGAGTACCTGCTGTCACGGCGGTTGGCCTTCCGTGCCTCGACCGGCGAGCCGGTGGGCGACTTCGTGACGGAGTTCGTCTACCCCAACCGCCACCGCTACAGCGTGCTCGTCGCCCTCGACCACTTTCGCGCCGCCGCGCTCGTTGAGGGTGTGGCCCCCGACCCGCGGATGGCGGAGGCGATCGAGATGGTCCGCGCCGCGCGCGCGGCCGACGGCACGTGGCACCAGGGGAGGCCTCTGGCCGGGCGCGTCTGGTTCGACATCGACGTCGCCGAGGGGGAACCGTCGCCGTGGCTGACGTTCATCGCGTCACGCGTGCTGCACTGGTGGGATGCCGCCGCCGCTCAGCCCCAGCCGCCGAGGTAGGCGGCGAGGTCCGGCTCGTCGGTGACGACACGGATCGCCGAGGTGGTCGCCGACGCCGCGGGGAAGAGGTCGGAGCGCTGCCAGCGCTCCGCGCGGGCTCGGGCGCGCACCGAGGTCATCCGCACCAGCGGCTCGCCATCGGGCGAGTGCAGCGTCAGCTGCCCGAGGACCTCGTCGTCGATCCGCGCCAGTGACGCGGCGAGGACATCGGCGTCGGCGGCGACACGCACGGGACGCAGCAGCTCGATGACGACCCGGACCCGGTCGAACGCGGCATCCGCGTCGGCATCCGCATCAGGGCGTTGCGGAAGCGCGGCAGCGCGGCCCGAGGCTGCGCCGAGTGCCGCCAACGTGCTGTCCAGAGCGAGGAACCGCTGCCCGGCGCTCGCATCAGACGGTGCGACGACGGCGATGTCGGGGTGCGTCGGACGCAGGCCGCGGCCGGCGGACCCCACGACGGGGATGAGATCGCTCAGTCGGATCGTCTCGGCGTTCCGGCGCGCGACCGCCCCTTCATCGCGCCCGGCCGCATCCGGTCCGTCGTGCCAGGCGACCGCTGCGGGCACGTGGGCGAGCAGCGCACCGTGCAGCCACGCGCGATAGGTCCACTCCCAGTCCTCGCCGCCGTACGTCGTGAAGGTCTCGTCGAAGCCCCCCGTCGCGTCGAACAAGACGCGCGAACACGCGATGACCGCGCCGATGACGTGGCGGTAACTGCGGTCGTCGGCGAGAAGGAGGTTCTCGGTGCGGCGATATTCCGCGGCAAGCCAGCCGGGTTCGGGCAACGCCCGCTGTTCCGCCTGCTCGGCGAGTCGGGCGGCATCGACCCCCGACAGGTCGGCGTGCCGCCGCCTCCCGACCGTGACGCAGTCGGGTGCGAGTGCGGGCAGGCGGGTCAGCTCGCGCACGAAGGCGGGCTCGGGGGCGGTGTCGGCATCGAGGAACACCAGCACGTCGCCGTGCGCCGCCGCGGCTCCGAGGTTGCGGACGGCGGCGAGCCGGAAGCCCCGGTCCTCGTGGCGCACGAGCTCGACGCCCGCCGGGACGGCGGGAGGCTCGGGCGAGCCGTCGTCGGCGACGATGATCTGCAGCCGGTCGGCCGGATGATCCTGCAACCGCAGGGCGGCGAGAGTACGGGCGAGCTGTTCGGGCTGGCGATAGTGCGCGACGATCACCGACACCGTCGGCGGCTCGTCGGGCCAGCGGCCGTCGAGGAGATCCCACCGGTTACCGGGCAGCGGGGTGCCGGCGGGAGTGGCCGCAGTCACCGCGACATCCCCCGCCACCAGGCGAGGTACGACCCGGCCGCATCGGCGAGATCGGGACGCAGCGGGTGGCCGGGTTCGAGGCGCGTCGTGGCCGGGTCCTCCCACGCCGCCGCGAGGAGACCGGCGAGTTCGGCCGGATCGAACAGGATCGACGTGCCGGGCCGCAACCGGTCCATCTCGTCGCTGTACCGCGAGCGGACGACGAGTGGTCGGCGTCCCGCCTCGATCCAGTCGAGCATCGACCGAGACGCCGAGACGTGCTCATGCGCGGCGACGGGGATGCCGGGCTCGTGCAACCGAGCGCTGAAGTCGTCGTCGCCGAGGAACCCGGTGATCTCGAATCTGCCGCCGAGGTCGGCGGCGAGGCGGTGAAGAGCCGCGACGTCGTCGTCGTGACCCGGCGAAGCGGCGCCCAGGGCGCGGACGACGGCGTCGCCGACCGGCCGGCCCGACGCGCGCAGCGCGTCCACCGCCGCGGCGGCGGCGCGGAGGGCGGGCTCGTGGCCCTTTCCGGGGTAGACGAACCCGGCGATGAGGACGACGAGGTCGGCCACGGTGGCCGGAACGTCGACCACCGGAGCTGCACCGACGCGGGTTCCGAGCGGAATCACGTGGGGCCGCAGCCCGTCGCCGAGGTGCTCCGACACGAGCAGACGCTCATGGTCGCTGTTGACGGCCACGGCGTCGGCGGCGTCGAAGAAGCGGCGGTAGGCCGAGACGCGGCGGTCGTACTTCGTGCCGTCGGACGGTTGCGGCAGATCATGCAGCGTGAGACTCAGCCGGCAGACGCGGCTGAGCGCCTCGACCGCCGCGGCGGCGGCCTCGAGGCTCGAGCCGAGCAGTCGATCGGTCGCGTGGAGGTGCACGTGCTCTCCCGGCGCGATCGCCCCCAGCGCGCCGTCGAGATCGGACACAGCGACGCTGCGCAGTCTCGGGTCGAGCCGGCGGGCGGCGGCGACGACGTCGGAGCCGTAATCGGTGACCCCGTGTCCGGCGGGACCCCAGACGAGGCAGAGAGGAGGGGCGGCGGCGGGCATCCGGTCATCGTTACCGGTCGTCTGAGGTTCGCGCAAGTGCGAAGCGCCGGGGGATGCGCTGGGCTAGCGTCCGACTCGGATCGCCTCGTTTCGGCGGTTCCAGCAAGGAGAACCGTGACCATCGTGACCGCGAGCGCGCCTCTGGACGAGATGTCCGGTGCACCCGACGTGCGTGTCGTGGCGGTGCCCGCCGGGCATCCGTATGCGCGGCGTGTGACGGATGCCGCGGGCATCGATCTGTTGCCCGATCCGCCGGTGCCGGGGGCGGCGGAGGGGGTCTGGTGGCCTCCCGTGGCTCTCGACCCCGACTGGATCCGTCGGAACGCCGACCGCGCCGACATCCTGCACGTCCACTTCGGCACCGAGTCGTTCCCGGCCGGGCATCTGACGGCCTGCGTCGAGGAAGCACACGCGGCGGGATGGGCCGTCGTGTTCACCGTTCATGACCTGACGCATCCGCAGCTCTCGGACCAGAGCACCTACGCCGCGCAGCTCGACGAGCTCGTGCCGCTGGCCGATGCGCTCGTCACCCTGACACCGGGGGCCGCCGCCGAGGTGCGGGATCGCTGGGGGCGCGATGCGCTCGTGCTGCCGCACCCGGCGATCCTCCACGAGGGAGAGAGCCCCTCCGTCGTGGCCGTGAGCGAGGAGCTCCGGGTCGGGATGCACCTGAAGGACCTCCGCCCCGGAACCGATGGACCCACGAGCACCCGGACGCTGGTCGCGGCGATCGAGCGCCTGCGTGCCGAAGGACACCACGCCGTCGCTGAGATCCGCATGCACCGGTCTGTGCGCGACCAGGACGCGCGAGATGAAGTCCGTTCCGCGGTGGCGGGTCACCCTCACGCCGTCCTCGTGGAGCAGGGCCGGCTTCCCGACGCCGCCTTGAACGCTGCGCTCAGCGGGCTCGACGTCTGCGTGCTGCCCTACCGTTACGGCAGCCACTCGGGGTGGCTGGAGCTGTGCTGGGACCTGGGGGTGCCCGTCGCGGTGCCCGACGTCGGTCACTTCGCCGATCAGCACGACGACGCCTCGACCGCGAGCTTCCGTCCGGGCGACGTCGAGACTCTGACGGCGGCGCTGCGGTCACTGCTGTCGTGCGACGACGCGGCACGGCCCGGTTCGATCGCGCGCGCCGAGCTGATCGAACAGCGTCGCACGCGACGCCGGGAGCAGGATGCCGCGACGGCGTCAGCGCACGCCGGACTGTACCGCCGGCTGCGCAGCGAGCGTGCCTCGTGACGGGGCGTCCGCTGCGCATCGCCGTCATCGCCCCGCTGCGTTTCCCGATCCGGAGGCCCCACGCCGGCGGGCTCGAGGCCGCGGTGTGGTCGGAGGTCGAGGCCCTGCGCGCCCGTGGCCATGAGGTGACGGTCGTCGCGGTGACCGGGTCGGACCACGTCGAGCCCGGAAGCGTGTGGGAGATGCCCGAGCTGGGCTGGGATGCCGACGCGGTGCGCACCGACAAGACGTATCCGCCCGCCTACGAGACCCTCAGCGTGCCGAAGCTCCGCCGCGCCCTCGAGACCCTCGGGTCGCGCGCCGCCGATGTCGACGTGATCTCGAACCACTGCTTGCATGCTCTGCCGCTGCAGATGGCCCCGCAGCTCGATGTGCCGATGGTCACGACCCTGCACACTCCGGTGGACGACGATTTCGTGCGCGCGCATCGTGCTGCTGCGGGCCGCGGCAGCACGTTCCTCTCCGTCAGCGAGCACACCCGCCGCGAATGGCAGCACGCGGGAGTCGCCTCGACTCTGCTGGCCAACGGGGTGGACCCCCGAGTGTGGACGATCGGTCCGGGCGGCGACGACCTCGTCTGGTTCGGCCGCATCGTGCCTGAGAAGGCCCCGCACCTGGCGGTGGCCGTCGCCCGCGCGCTCGGGAGACGCCTGACGATCGCGGGTCGCGTGGGTGATCGCGCGTACGCCGACGAGGTGCTCGCCCCGCTGCTCGATGATGACGTGACCCTCGTCGGCGAGCTCACGCCGCGCGAGCTCGCCGTGCTCGTCGGCCGGTCCGCGGTCGCGCTCGCCACGCCGGCATGGGCCGAGCCGTTCGGGCTCGTGGGGCCCGAAGCCCTCATGTGCGGAACGCCGGTCGTCGGCTTCGCGGTGGGCGGCGTGCCCGAGATCGCCGCTGCGAGCATCGGTATGCGTCTGGTCGGTGCCGGGGACGTCGCGGCGATGGCGGATGCCGTCGAGGCGATGTGGGGGCACGGCCGTGATCCGCACTTCCGTCGAGCCGTCCGCGCGCGTGCGGTCGATCGGTTCTCCCTCGATGCGCGGACGACCGCCCTGGAGGAGATCTTCGCGTCGCTCAGCACGGAAGCCGCGCCCGCCGAGCTGCCGGCATGACGGGGCGCATCGGCTGGTACGTCCATCATCACGGCCGCGGGCACCTCACGCGGATGCGGGCGATCGCGCCCCATCTCGATGCCCACGTCGTCTGCTTCAGCTCGCTGCCCGCTCCCGACGACCTACCTGCGAACGTCTCGTGGGTCGGCCTCGCGCGCGATGACCAGCCGGCCCCGGCTCTCCCCGGCGACGATCCGACGGCGGGCGGCCTCCTGCACTGGGCGCCCCTGCGCCACGCCGGCCATCGGTCTCGGCTCGCCGTCATCGCGGCGGCGGTCGCGATGGGAGACGTCGATGCCTTCGTCGTCGACGTCTCTGCCGAGGTGACGCTCTTCGTCCGACTCCTCGGCGTCCCGGTGATCATCGTCACGCAGCCCGGCGACCGCATCGACGAGCCCCACCGGCTGGCCTTCGCGGCGGCACGGCGCGTCATCGCGCCGTGGCCGGTCGAGCTCTACGCGCCCCGGCATCTGACCTCGTTGGGTGACCGTGTCGCGTTCGTGGGCGGGATATCGCGGTTCGCGGGCCGCGCACGCCCGGCCCGCCCACGCGGTGGTGAGGTCGTCCTGCTCGGGGGCGGTGGCGGAGCCGACGTCTCCGCTGACGACATCGCGGCGGCGGAGAGCGCGTCGGGGCGTCCGTGGCGCGTGCTCGGCGCCGGGTCGGGTTCATGGACGGCCGATCCGTGGGAGGCGCTGTCGACGGCATCCGTCGTCGTGTCGTGGTGCGGCCAGAACGCCGTCGCCGACCTCGCTGCGGCGGGCGCGCCCGCCGTCGTCATCCCGCAGGAACGCCCGTTCGCCGAGCAGCACGCGACGGCGTCGGCGCTCGGACGCTCGGGCCTCGCGGTCGCCCTGACCGGGTGGCCCGAGCCGGCGCGGTGGCCGGACCTGCTGGGGCAGGCATCCGCCCGCGGCGGCGAGGCCTGGGCTGCGTGGCGCACCGAAGGAGCGGCGCAGCGCGCTGCCGCGGTCATCAGCGCCGAGCTGCGGACGGGAGAGGCTCGATGAGCGATGTCGCGATCGTGACGCTCTGTTCGGCGCCTCGCCTCGGGCACCTGCGCAATCAGCTGCGTGCGACGGCGGGCCTGGCGCGCGTCGTCGTGTGGATCGGCGACGACGATGCGCCGGACCTCGATGCCGAGCGCGTCGTGCGCGTCGCTCCGGGAGCGGCCGGCCTGCGGCTCGCGGCGGCGCGCAATGCCGGCGCCCGCGCCGCGGAGGCCCTCGGGGCGAGACTGCTCATCTTCCTCGACGCCGATTGCATTCCCGGGCCCGAGCTCGTCGGTCGCTACCGCGATGCGGCGGGTCAGCACCCCGATGCGGTCCTGTGCGGGCCGGTGACGTATCTGCCCGCCGAAGCCGCACTCGATGCGGCTTCCCTCCGCGCGGCCACCGCGCCCCACGCGGCGCGCCCGGCTCCGGCGGCGGGCGCCCTGCAACGCGCCGCCCCGGAGGAGTACCCGCTGTTCTGGTCGCTGTCGTTCGCGACCACGCCCGCCGTGTGGCGGGCCGTCGGCGGCTTCGACGAGAGGTACGAGGGATACGGGGGTGAGGACACCGACTTCGCGTTCTCCCTGCGGCGTGCATCGATCCCGATGATCTGGGTGGGCGGTGCCGACGCGTACCACCAGTATCACGAGACGTCCTCGCCGCCGTGGCAGCACCTCGACGACATCCTGCGCAACGGTGCCCTCTTCGCCCGGAAGTGGGGCGAGTGGCCCATGACGGGCTGGCTGGAAGCCTTCGAGCGGGCCGGAGCGATCGTCAGCGGGGACGACGGCTGGCGTCGAGCCTCGGCCTGATCGCGCCGGCGAGGAGGTCGGTCGCGGCGCCGATCAGGTCGCGGGCGACGGGGTCGGGGGCGAAGTCGGCGACCTGAGCGCGGGCGTGTTCGGCGAGGGTGCGTGCCCACGCCGGATGGCGCACCGCGACGTTGATGGCGGCGGCGAGGCGTTCGGGATCCGCGGGCGGCACGCTCTGGCAGTCCTGTCCGTCGGTGCAGAATTCGTCGTACCCGCTGCCGGAGGTGACGATGAGCGGGGTTCCGATGGTCTTGACCTCGAGGGCGACATTGCCGAATCCCTCCCAGCGCGAGGGGCAGATGACGACGTCGGCGCGAGCGATGGCCCCGTAGAGCTCGTCACCGGGCACGTGCCCGAGCCAGGTCACGCGGTCGCGCGCCGACGGCGGCAGCATCTCGACGAGCGCGGCACGCGTCGGCTCGTAGCGGGCATCGCCGCCGGCCCCGGCGACGACCAGCCGCGCCCGCGGTAGCTCCTCGTGCACGCGCCGGAAGGCCGAGAATGCGTCTTCGATGCCCTTGCGACGTTCGGACCGTCCGAGGAACAGCACGACCGGCGCCTCATCGTCCGGCCAGCCCTGCGGGACCCCGGCGCGTGCCGCGGCGGCGGCCACGGCGTCGACGTCGATGCAGTTGCGCACGACGCGAGCCGGGGGCAATCCCGGGTAGAGGTCGCTCGTGCGCTCGAGCATCGCGCGGGAGATGGAGATGAGACCCGCGGAGCGATACAGCTGGCGCCGTTCGGCGGCGGCCTGCCGCGCACGCACGACACGCTGCCCGATCGGCAGGTCGGCAGGACGGAACCCGGAGACCTCGTCGGCGAGCCGGACCCCGGTCGCGAGGTTCGTCAATAGCGGCGCCGTGCGGGGGAGCATGGCCGCGAGGCCTCGCCACTCGGGTGCGAAGACGACGTCATGGCGGCGTGATCGGTAGGCGCGCCGCACGCCGCCGCCGATCAGGCGGATGCCGTCGCCCACGTCGTCGGACACGAGCTCGTCGTTCGTCTCGATCGCGAGATCGACCGCGATCCCCTGGCGCGCGAGGGCCGGAAGGAGGGCAGCGTAGTGGCGGCCGATCCCGCCGGTGTAAGCGGTGACACCGGCGTACTCGGGAGTCGCGACGAGCCAGCGGGCGTCGGCGTGCGACGTCAGGATCCCGGTCATGAGGCCTCGGAAGGCAGCGTGCCGAGCGAAAGCCCGGTGACCGCAGCGGCCTCGGTGATCATTGCCCGCACGCGCCGCGGGTCAGTGACGACCGGGTGCGGCGATGCGAAGTCGAATCGGAGCGGGATCGAGCGCTCGAACCACAGCGTGCTCCGCCCCTGTCCGTCGCCGTGTCGCCAGCTCACCGTGAACCCTTCGCCTGCGCCGAGCTTGGCCGCGACCACGAGCTGAAGATGAGCGAGCACATCGTCGGGCATGACGATGGGGATCAGGTCCGACCCGTATCTCAGTACGCCCATCGCGGTGCTCGCCTCCCCTCGTGCCACGACAGGGTGCACCACCCGCTCGCCGTTCCGAGTGGCCCTTGACGAGCCGGACGTGGGCGAGCTAACGGCGCGAAGGACGCAGGCGTCGTCGCAGCGCGCCCGTCATCCGGCGTGCGGTCGCCGCCAGGCGACGCAGCCCGCCTCGCGTCCGCCGGCGGCGGCGCGCCGTCCGGAGGACGCTCGCCCAGCGGCTGCGGATGCGCGCGTCGCTGTAGGCGGATGCCGTCGCTCGCGCGCTCCGCCGCATCGCGGCTCGTCGGGCGGGGTCGAGCGCCGCTGCGGCCCGGATGGCGTCGGCGAGTGCGTCGACGTCGCCGTCGGGCACGAGCCAGCCGTTCTCGCCGTGGCGGATGAGCTCGGCCGGCCCGTAGGCGATGTCGTACGCGATGGGAAGGCAGCCCGCGGCCATCGCTTCGAGCAGGACGAGGCCGAACGCCTCGGACCGGCTCGTGAGCAGGAGCAGGCTCGCCGTGGCCATCGCCGAGGCGGGGTCGTCCGTGTGACCGTGGAAGCGGATGCCGTCGTCGTCGGCAGCCAGCGCGACGAGCTGGTCGGCCTGGGACCCGGTGCCGTAGACGTCGAGGCGCATCGCGGTGTGGCCGCGGGTGTCACCGTGGACCCGGCGCATCGCGGCGATGGCATCCTCGACGCGCTTGATGGGTTCGAGGCGGGCGATGACGACGGCGTCCTCGCGTTCGGACTCCTGCGGCAGCGCGGAGACGTCGACGGGGGCGACCGGGTGGGCGACGCTGGTGAGGAACGGGTGTGGCCCGACGATCGCGCGGACGTCGGCGGCCTGGGCCTCGGTCGCGAACGCGACGGCGTCGAAATCGGTGAGCCGCGAGAACACCGGCTGCCGGGATGCGCGTACCGAGCCGGGTGTCGGGCCGCGGTGCGAGCCGTGCACGACGTGGACGGTCGTGACGCGGCGACGGCGGTAGCCTGCGGCGAAGGGGGCGACGGTCTTGCTGTCGACGATCAGGAACGCTTCGTCCTCGCCCACGATGTGGTCGAGCCAGTCCGCGTAGAAGTCGTATCGCCGACGCCAGGCCCGGATGGGCCGGCCGCCGGCGTCGCGTGCGAGGAGGACGCGGCCGCGCGCCCCGACACGTCGCTCCGACAGCGCGATCGTGCCGTCGGGGCGGAGGTGGTCGATGTCGACGGGTTTGCCGTCCTCGCCGAGCCGCAGCCGGCGGAGGAGCACGCCGCCGGCCTCATCGCAGACGATGTCGTCGCCGTCGGGGTCGAGCGGCGCCGGGGCGTCGGGCAGCCCGGAGCCGGTCGGAACCTCACCCGTGCGCGGCCAGTCGTAGAGGTTGCGGATGGTCACGGACGTCTCGACTCCGACGCCCGGGATGGGCGGGAGGGGGAAGGCGCGGTCGTCGAGGGTCAGGACGTCGACCGGTGTTCCCGCGTCGGCGAACAGGCGGCTGCGGTCGAGCATCGCGGTCGTCATACCGCCGTAGGGAATGGCGATGCCCCAGGTCAGCGCGAGGTGACGTCCGGGAGGAAGATCGGAGACGGGCACGGCGTGGTCACCGCGGTCCGGGACGCACGGACACGTCCGGAACCTGGGCGTCCCGGGGGAGGTCGAGTGCGGCGAGCGCGGTCGTCGCGACCGACTCGGGGTCGATGAACGCGGCGGGGTCGTAGTCGCGGCCCTCCTGACGGTGCACCTCCGCCTGCATCGGGGTGGCGGTCCGCCCCGGGTACACCGTCGTCACCCGGATTCCGTTCGCGGCCTCCTCGCCGCGGAGCGCGTCTGCGAGGGCCTTGAGGCCGTGCTTCGACGCGGCGTACGCGCTCCAGGAGGGGTGTGCCGTGAGGCCTGCGCCGGAATTGACGAACAGGATCTGACCGCGCGCGGCGCGTACCGCGGGCAGGCTGATGCGGGTGAGCTCCGCGGCGGCGATGAGGTTGACGGTGAGCTGGTCGACCCACGCGGTGACCGGCAGGTCGGCGACGGGGCCGAGTTCGACGATGCCCGCGCCGTGGATCACCGTATCGATCGCATCGGGCACGCGATCGGCGAGGGCCGCCGCGAGCTCGGCGGGCTGACGCAGGTCCGCAGCGACGCCGACGGCGCCCGGAAAGAGGTCCGCGAGCTCGAACGCTCGGGGTTCGTCGCGGCCGAGGAGCACGAGCCGGTCGCCGCGGTGGGCGAGCCGGCGGGCGATCGCGAGGCCGATGCCCGAACCCGCCCCCGTGATGAGATGCGTCTTCGTCATGCACCCATCGTCCCATCCGCACGCTCCGCGGCCGCGTCCGTTTGCACCCCGCCGCCGAACGTGCGACGATCATCTCGGACATGTGACTGGTCATGCAGGCAGGATCCGAACGTACGTGCATCGCACGACGCTCGGGTCCTTTTTTTATTGCCTCCGACCGGGTCCGGAGCGGAGCCGCTCCGGCGGCACGGTCCGGGATTCCACAGGAGGAAAACGAAGATGACCACCACGAAGGATGCCGCGGGCGCGATCCTCGAGCATGTCGGCGGACCCGAGAACATCGCCGCGCTGCAGCATTGCTCGACGCGGCTCCGGTTCAATCTCGTCGACGATGCCCGCGCCGACGAGGCGGCCCTGAAAGCGGTGCCCGGCGTCATCGGCGTCGTGCGCGGCCCCCAGACGCAGATCATCGTCGGGTCGAAGGTGAGCGACTACTTCGCCGAGATCGAGCGACTGCGCGGCGGCCGCGCGGCCGGTCGTGCGGCGGGGCAGACCCGGCAGAAGCTGACGTGGAAGCGCGCGGGCTCGGCGATCATGGACTTCGTCGTGGCCGTCTTCACCCCGATCATCCCCGCGATCGCCGGCGCGGGCATCTTCAAGTCGTTCTTGATCCTCGCCTCCGCGCTCGGGTGGATGCAGACGACCGATCCCAGCTATCAGGTACTCTCGGCGATCCCCGACGCGGTGTTCTTCTTCCTGCCGCTGCTGGTGACCTACACCGCCGCGAAGAAGCTCGGCGTCAATATCCCCCTCGCCCTCGGCATCGTCGGTCTGCTGGTGTTCCCGGCCTTCTCCGGGCTGCTGACCCAGGAGGGTGGCGTCGCGCTGTTCGGCCTGCCGATCCCGGCGATCGCCTACAACGCCCAGGTGTTCCCGCCGATCCTCGCTGTGCTGCTGCTGTGGCCCGTCGAGAAGCTGGCGACGAAGATCACGCCCGGGCCCATCCGCACCTTCTTCGTGCCGCTCCTGTGCTTCATCGTGGTCTCCCCGATCATGATCTTCGCCCTGGGGCCGCTCGGCTACGGACTCGGGTCGCTGCTGACCGGCGGAATGCTCTGGCTGTACGGCACTCTCGGCTGGGTCGCCATCGCACTGCTCGCCGTCGTGCTGCCCTTCATCATCTCGGTCGGGATGCACAAGGCCTTCATCCCGCCCACGATCGCGACCGTCGCGCAGCAGGGACGTGACCCC
Source organism: Microbacterium arborescens (assembly GCF_030369635.1). Taxonomy (NCBI): domain Bacteria; kingdom Bacillati; phylum Actinomycetota; class Actinomycetes; order Micrococcales; family Microbacteriaceae; genus Microbacterium; species Microbacterium arborescens. Next base: position 671,097 of record NZ_CP128474.1, read on the forward strand.
TTCTACCTCGTGGCCTCACTCGCCCACAACATCGCCGAGTCGGGCTCGAGCCTGGCCGTCGCGATCCGCACCCGCAACAAGACGCTGCGCGGCACGGCCATCTCGTCGGGCATCTCCGCGTTCTTCGGCATCACCGAGCCCGCGCTCTACGGCGTGACGCTGCAGAACCGCCGAGCACTGTTCGCGGTGATCGCCGGGTCGCTGACCGGCGGCGTCTACCTCGGCATCGCTGCTGTCGGAGCCTTCGCCCTCGTCAGCCCCGGAGCGGCGAGCATCTCGATGTTCATCGACGTGCTGAACCCGTGGAACCTCATCCACGCCGTCATCGGGGCCCTCGTCGCCTTCGCGACCGCCTTCGTCGTCGCGCTCGTCATCTGGAAGGACTCCGACTCGGGCACGATCCGCGCGCTCGAGGCTCAGGCCGGCAGCGCGGGCGACATCGCGGCCGAACCGGTCGCCGACGGCAGGCTCGTCGCCCCCGTCGCCGGCGAGGTCGTCCCGCTCGACCGCGTCGACGATCCGGTGTTCGGTGGCGGCATCCTCGGCGACGGCGTCGCGATCCGTCCCAGCGCCGGCTCGGTGTACGCGCCGCTGTCGGGGGTGGTCTCGAGCCTGCTGCCCTCGAAGCACGCCTTCGGCATCACCGGCGACGACGGCGTCGAGGTCCTCGTCCACGTCGGGCTCGACACCGTCAAGCTCGACGGTGCCCCCTTCGTCGCCCACGTCGCGCAGGGCGATCGCGTCGAGCGTGGTCAGCTCGTCCTCGAGGCCGACCTCGAGGCGATCCATCTCGCCGGGTTCGACACGATCACCCCGGTCGTCGTCCTCAACGGCGACGCGTTCGACGTGGTCGAGGCTCTCACCGGCCCCGTCGAGGCGGGCACCGGCATCTTCACCGCACGCACCAAGGAGGCCGCTCGTGGCACTGTCTGAATCGTTCCTGTGGGGCGGCGCGCTCGCCGCCAACCAAGCCGAGGGCGCGTGGCGCGCGGGCGGCCGCGGGCCGGCCGTCTCGGACATCGCGAAGTACCGCCCGAACGTCGATCCTCGCGAGTACGCGATCCATCACGCGCACACAGTCGAGAGCATCACGGCGGCGATGGCCGATGACGACGAGACCTACTACCCCAAGCGCCGCGGGATCGACTTCTACCACCGGTACCCCGAAGACCTCGCGCTGTTCGCCGAGATGGGCTTCACGGTGCTGCGCGTGTCGATCGCCTGGACGCGGCTGTACCCGACGGGTGAGGAGACCGAGCCGAACGAGGCGGGCATCGCCTTCTACGAGGGGCTGTTCACCGAGATGCGGCGGCTGGGCATCGAGCCGCTCGTCACGCTCTCGCACTACGACCCGCCGCTCGCTCTCGCCCTGAAGAACAACTGCTGGGTCGATCGCAGCACGATCGCCCTGTTCGAGCGTTTCGCGCGCACGTGCTTCGAACGCTTCGGGCATCTCGTGAAGCTGTGGCTGTCGTTCAACGAGATCGACGGCATCGTGCGGCACCCGCTCACCTCGGGCGGCATCATCGAGGAGACCGTCGAGGGCAGCGTCCTGCAGGCCTGCTACACGGCCCTCCACCACCAGTTCGTGGCCTCGGCCTCGGTGACCCGGATGCTGCACGAGATGTGGCCGGAGTCGCAGATGGGGTGCATGCTGACGATGCTGAAGACCTACCCGCTGACGTGCCACCCCGACGACATCGCCGCGACGCAGGCGAAGGACCGGCTGCTCTATCTGTGCACGGACGTCCAGGCCGGCGGTGCCTACCCCCGGCTCGCCCTGAACGCGCTCGCGCGACAGGGCGTCGAGATCCCGTTCGCCCCGGGGGATGCCGAGTTGCTGCGCGAGCACCCGGTCGACTTCATCTCGCTGTCGTACTACATGACCCTCGCCGAGTCGGTCGACCCGAATGCCGAGCGGACGCCGGGCAACACGGTGCTCGGGGTCAAGAACCCCTACCTCGAGTCCAGCGAATGGGGGTGGCAGATCGACCCGGTCGGACTGCGGATCTCGCTCATCGATCTGTACGACCGCTACGGCAAGCCGCTGTTCATCGTCGAGAACGGACTCGGTATGCGCGACGAGCTGACCGCAGACGGACGCATCCACGACCCGTACCGCATCGACTACTTCCGCGCGCACTTCCGCGAGATGATCCGGGCGGTCGATGAGGGCGTCGAGCTGATGGGGTACACCAGCTGGGCACCGATCGACATCATCAGCGCGTCGTCGTCGCAGATCTCCAAGCGATACGGTTTCATTCACGTCGACCTCGACGACCTCGGCCAGGGCAGCGGTGAGCGTCGACGCAAGGATTCGTTCTGGTGGTACCAGCGGGTGATCGCCACGAACGGTGCAGATCTCGGGTGACCCCACTGCTCCACGAGCGTGAGGCCGGGTCGATGAGGACGGGCATGCAGATCATCAAGAAGGTGCTCAACTCGAGCGTCGTGCTCGTCGACGACGAGCGCGGCGTCGAGCGGGTGCTGCTGGGCAAGGGCATCGGCTTCGGTGCCAAGCCCGGCGACGTCGTCGACGAGGGCGCGACCGACCGGGTGTTCGTCGCGCTCGACGACGCGGATCAGCGCAACCTCGTCGAACTGCTCGCGCAGATCCCGGGTGAGTTCGTCGAGCTCACCCGGGAGATCGTGCGAGACGCGGTGGCGTCGGGTCTCGACCTCGACCCGCACATCTACCTCACGCTCACCGACCACCTCCACTTCGCCGTCGAACGGCACCGCCGCGGTCTCGTCGTGGTGAACCGGCTCGCCTGGGAACTGCGCACCGTCTACCCCGACGAGTACGCCGTCGGATCGCGGGGCGTCGACCTGCTCCGGGAGCGCATGCGCGTGGCGGTGCCCGACGAGGAGGCGGCGAACATCGCGTTCCACCTCGCCAACGCGGCCAACGGGCGGGCCGGTGCCGACACGATGCATGTCGTGCGGCTCATCTCGGCGGCGACCACGATCGT